>CAYRVH010000023.1:1741-37686 GCA_964427855.1 uncultured Syntrophaceae bacterium | reverse complement strand
TCACGAATTGGGGCCGTGTACGCTCATTGCGTCATCCTCACAAAAGTGGGGATCCATACTGCGTTTCCTGCATTCCCATTTTCGTGGGAATGACATCGTCACGTCTGACCATTTCGCGATTTCTTTTGAGAAAGGTTATATATACCTCGCGAACGCGGGGTCCATAGTGAGTCTCCTTGATTCCTCTTCATGATGATGACAATCTGACGTATGGCCATCTCGTGATTTCTTTTGAGCGCAGTTCCACATTCCAAAAAGCGACAAGCTCCCCCACTCGTTCCATAAATCAGCTCCCCCTTCAATTATTGGGGAATGTCGTGTCGAGAAAAAAAACAGGGGATTTTGGCTCCAAGGAATTTTTTTCTATCGGCTCGCCTATAACGAGAAGAGGACCGAGTGTCGAGAGAGAGGTCGATCCCTAAGTTATCCCGTCATTTTATACCGAGCGCCGATTTCGTCGGCGCGAAGAACGTGCGGGTGCGGTTGGCATCGCCGAATTAGTGTGTCAGGTTCCGCTACGAAGCGATCCAGAGCCAGACTACGATCGAGCCTCCATCGCTCTTCACACTTGTTTCCGCTTGGCGCCTTTCTGGTGGAACGTCAAGAGAGACTTCTTGATCTTGTACAACCTGTCGCTGAGAGACACCTTATAGATATGAGGATTAGTCAGTCGCTTGTATTCCGGCTCCAAGGACTCGATTTCCTGCCGTGCTCGCAGCCGTATCTCCTCTATGGAAGGCGCCTGATACACCAACTTGCCTTGCAAGAATATGGGAACCATGAGTTCAGACGCTCGATACGGAGGCTTGTACGTCTTTTTCATGTAATCATACATGGGGTGATGAGCGGTCACCGCTTTGCCTACCGGCAGCGGTTCATCGACTTCAGCCAGGAGATCCCCCATCATTCTATCTTTCCCATTGTAGAAGCGAACGATTTTTTTCACCCCTGGATTGGTCACTTTGTTTGGATTCTGCGATATCTTTATCTTGGGGATGAGGACTCCGTCTCCTCTATCTGCTGCCATGAGCTTGTACACGACGCTCAAGGCGGGAGTCTGATACGACGTCATAAGCCGCGTCCCCACGCACCAAATATCTATTTCCGCCCCCTGATCTCTCAAGCTCTCGATAATCCACTCGTCGAGGTCGCTGCTCGCAAGGATTTTGACATAGTCGAGCCCTGCCTCGTTCAAGAGCTGACGGGCCGCCTTGCTGTAATATGCGAGGTCACCGCTGTCGATGCGGATGCCCATGAGGCGCTGCCCAGACTCTTCCATGCGCTTCGCGACGGTTATGGCGTTTTTCACACCAGTGAGCGTATCATAAGTATCGACTAATAAGACGCAGTTTTTAGGGAATACTTGAGAGAAACTGTCGAATGCTTCAAGTTCATTGTCGAAACTCTCCACCCAACTATGGGCATGGGTTCCTCTCACCGGGATGCCGAACAGCTTTCCTGCGCGCACGTTTGATGTCCCGGAACATCCGCCGATGTATGCAGCCCTGGCGCCATAGAGGGCTGCCTGAACGCCATGGGCGCGGCGGGTGCCAAAATCTACTACTGGGGCTCCTTTGGTGGCGAGGCACATCCGAGCAGCCTTTGTGGCAATAAGCGTTTGGTGCCCTACCAAGGCCAGCATTGTGGTCTCGATGAGTTGCGCCTCCGGTATAGGGCCAATCACGCGAATGAGCGGTTCATGGGGAAACACCACCGATCCTTCCGGCACGGCCCACAGGTCTCCTGAAAATCGGACACCCTGAGAGAGGGCAGAGAGGGTCTCTTTGCTGAATGTGCCAAGGCTTGCCAAGTAGTCAATATCATCAGGGAAAAAGCCGATGTTAGTAATGTAATCCACCACGCTCTCCAGGCCGGCAAATATGCAGAATGCTCCATTGTCTGGCGGCTGTCGAAAATAGAGATCGAAACAGGCACGCTGGTGAGCTTTTCCCAGCAAGCTATAACCTGCGGACATTGTCAATTCGTAGAGATCCGTGTCCAGAGTCAGATTTCGACACGTGAGCCCCTGAAAGACCTGCGCTGCGTCAGCCCGCCCAAGGCATTTCCGAGAGTCTTCATCGTAAACTTCTACCCGGTCGATAATCTTGCCGGTTTCTTCCTCGTGCAACTTCAGATTCATGGAGCAACGTCCTTCCCCGCCAGACGAAGAAAAAAATCCTCAAATGCATCCTGATAAGGCGCAGCTGCGATTCCATATTCCGTGATGATTCCCGTAATCAGGTGGTGAGGAGTGACGTCAAACGCCATGTTCCTTACTTGTACGCCCTCAGGCGCAATCCTGACACCGCCGATGTGAGTGACCTCATCCGAATTCCGCTCTTCAATGGGAATCTCTGCGCCGCTTTGCAGCGAGCGATCGATGGTGGAAAGCGGAGCGGCCACATAGAAGGGTATCTTGTGGTAGTGAGCTAACACCGCCACGGAATACGTCCCGATCTTGTTCGCCGTGTCGCCATTTGCCGCAATCCGGTCTGCGCCCACCACCACTTTGTGGATTTCCCCACGGCGCATCAACACACCGGCCGTATTGTCCGGAATCAGGGTCACTGGGATGCCCAGCTTCTGGAGCTCCCAGCATGTAATTCGGGCACCTTGATTCAATGGCCTCGTTTCGTCAGCCACCACCTGGATCTCTTTTCCTCGTTCCACTGCGGCCCTAATCACTCCCAAGGCCGTGCCATAGCCGGCTGTGGCCAACCCTCCCGCATTGCAATGCGTCAACACCGTTTCGCCGTCTTCAAGCAGCTGCTCTCCTTGCGCGCCAATCCGTTCGCACAGCTCCCTGTCCTCCCGCTCCATTCGACACGCCTCTTCCACCAACATCCGCTTGAGCTCCGAGAGGTTGCCTGACACCCCCCGTTGAAACACAGATCTCATCCGCGCTGCCGCCCAAAAGAGATTTACTGCGGTAGGCCTTGTGCCGCAAATGCGTTGACACACCTCTTCAAACCTATCTGCAAATCGCGCGGCATCGTCCTCGGGAGCTTCTTGCACCCCAAGGGCTATCCCCATGGCCGCAGCCACTCCTATGGCAGGCGCTCCTCGCACCACCAGCCGTCGAATGGCATCGCACATATCTTCCACCGAGGCGATTTCTCGGTATTCTTCCCTCAATGGCAAAAGGGTCTGATCCAACAACCTCACCCGACCGCCCACCCATTCGATCGTCCGAAAAGGTTCCTTCAAAGTGGCCTCCATACACAATTCTCTGAGGTCAAAAGACATCCTTATTTGCTTATACAATTTTGCACGAAGTGAAGCAATCGGCGGCAATGCTCAAAATATAAAGTTATTTATAATATGTCATGCATAAGATGTTATTACTACACCAAAAAAGTTGATATTTTTTCCAGATTCTGCTATAGGGTAACAAAAAAATCGAGGGGAACTCCTATGGATCGCAAGCCCACTCTTTTTTCTCTTTGCGCTCTGATCGTGCTCTTTATGGCCGCCGCCTCGCCAGCCGCATGTGATAGATCGATGTACCTAGGAGTATGCCAAGAACTCGTCAGCGCTGCACGCTCCTACGAAGCGCGCTCCACATACCACAAAAACATAGCTCGTTCCATCCAGATGCAGATAGAGTCCATGGCGAAACTTCCTAAGAATCAGGGTACGATAATGGCCATGGAAAATCTCTTTGCCCAATATGATCAGAACCGAGCCCTGGAGAACAAATTCCGCGCGCTTTTCAGGAAGGCCAATGATGAGGCGGAGCGCTGCATGAAATCTGCGGAGTAGCCTGGCAATCGGCATGAAAGCGCCATTTGGCACACTTTGATTGCCGATTATATCCGCCTCCCAACATCACCTCGTTCACATCCCCGCGAAAACGTGCCATTATACGCTGGCCACCACTGCAGGCGAGGTGGCGTTGTCGGGCTAGGGCTGGCAGTCCGTCACGCCATTGCGAAGCCCCCTGGTGCATGTGCGTATCGAGTATTAGAATCACGAGAAACGCGTGTTGCTCGATGAAGGATTTCTGTTGGCTATCGCCTTCGGAGTTGTGCGAGGCCCTTTGTGAAAACAAGCAACATTTGGACTCGTTTCGAAGTCATTGTCGGACCTGAGTTGCAGGAAGCCGTGGCGGATTTTTTTTTCGAGCGAGGGGCCAAGGGTGTAGTCCTCGAAGACAAGGATACTGGCGCAGTAGGGGTCACGGCCTATGTTCCCAAGGAACAGGAGGAAGGTCTTTCCGCTGGCTTGCCTCAATTTCTATGCAGCCTTCAAGACATCCTTCCGGAGGCTGGGAATGCGGTGGTATCTGTGAGCCACGTACCCGATGAAAACTGGGCAGTGGCCTGGAAAGACTATTTTACACCAGTGACTGTCGGTCAAAAGTTCCTCATTACGCCCCCTTGGCTTGCCCCCGGTCCGACGGGGCGACGCGTCATCGTCATCGAGCCTGCAGAGGCCTTTGGCACAGGAACTCATGAGACCACGCAGTCGTGCATTGTGCTTCTGGAGCGGGCTGTGGAACGACTCGGCGTCTTGCCGGAGCAATGGACGATGCTCGACGTCGGATGCGGTTCCGGCATTCTCGGCTTTGCAGCCCTCCATTTAGGGGCTCGCGCCATCGTGGCCGTGGACAGCGATCCGAAGGCGGTTGCGTCGGCAGTGAAAAATGCCAATCTGAACGCAATTGTGGATCGCGTTGTGTTTGCATGCGCGTCCGTGGATTCCATAAAGGTGCGAGCTGACGTGGTCGCCGCCAATTTGGATGCAACCACACTGAGGACTCACTGCGTCCATTTGGCCAGCCTTTCGTTAAAGCGCCTCGTGATATCCGGAGTCTCGGCGAATATGTGGAGTGCAGTATCCCGACGCTTTCTCGCCCGCGGGCTTGCGCTCGAAGAAGAGATTGTGTCGCATGATTGGGCAAGCGGCCTCTTTGCGACACGATGAGAGCGAGAGAGGCGCTCGGAACAACCCGGTGGCGCCCCAGTTGCCGGATGTTTGTATGCTGCCTTTGCGGCGCCTGTTCACCTCGTCTCTCAGGAAGCTACACCTCAGTTCGGGAATCAGGACGAAACAGCTCACAGGCAGTGCGTTCCATGGCGGTGCACTGCGCGCATCGATATGGTGCTGGGTGAAAAGGTCTGGGTAATCCGAGGAGGGAGGATGTCTATAAGGGCTTTCATTCTCGCTGGCGGACTAGGCACACGTCTGCGATCCGTGGTTTCGGACAGACCGAAACCAATGGCGCTGGTACACGGAAAGCCGTTTCTCGAGATACTCGTACAAAGCCTTTGTGATAAAGGGGTGGACGAGATCGTTCTGCTCACCGGGTATCAGTCAGAATGGATCGAGGCGCACTTTCGCTCATGGACAAAACCGCGCGTATGGATCTCTCGCGAGCAGGTTCCTTTGGGGACCGGCGGCGCGGTCAAATACGCTGCGCATTTTGCTACTGACCCGACGTTGCTTGTCAATGGCGACACTTTTTTTGACGTGGATATGGCAGTTCTCCTCTCACAGCACCATAGGAAACGCCTAGCGGCTACCCTGTCATTGACAGAAGTCTGGGACGCTTCCAGGTATGGCTCTGTCCTCGTAGATGGCAAGGGGATGGTTGTGCGGTTTGAGGAAAAGGCAGATCATCTTGAGGGACCAGGCCTTATCAACGCCGGCGTGACCTTGCTATCTTTGGAGGCGATCAGAAATCTGCCCAGCGGTCGACCTTTTTCCATGGAAAATGAAGTTTTTCCTGATTTGGCGGATCAGCGGCAATTGGCGGGTTCTGTCCAGGAGGGGGCTTTTTTTGACATCGGCACCCCGGATAGCTACCGGGAATTCCAGGATTACGCAAAGGACCATCTCCTTGCGGCGCCGCCCAAGACTAAACGGCCTCTACGCGATGATTAGACAATGCTTGGAGACAATGGTGTAGTTGTCAGCGACCTGTTCGCTTGATTGATGCGACCTGAGATTGCTCAGTCGCCTAGGGCTCCTCGCTACCACGAGAGGGCCGTTGTGGCGGTGTTGCGACCGACGAGATGGACATCAATTTCAGCCTTTCACTCGTCAGATCCCTTCAAAACGGTTCTTGTCATTTTTGTGCCAACGACCGGCTCGCCGGCGAATCCGTGCGCGTGTGGAAGAGCCCCTTGAGCGCGATTGAACTAGGCCGCTGCATCCTTTGGGGCTGCGAGCCAAAAGGCCATGCGTATAACATGACCATCAAGTTCATCGAGCATCGGCTCAGCAGGCAGCGTCAGTAGGCAGTTCTCATCCAATTTGATATGAATGGTGCGCCCACGTTGTACGGTGAAGCCTCAAACCTTTCCCAGTCCAACCAGCGCGTCGTCGGGTATTCTAAGTAATTCATCCCCAGCGCCAGGAAAATACCTGGTGCTGGGAGGCACATCACAAGTTTTCCGCTACCAATTCAATGAGGTCCACTACCCTGAGCTCGTTTTGTTTCCCCATCACATTGCAGGAATCTTCAAGCATGGTCACGCAGTAGGGGCAGCATGTCGCCAGTGCGCGTGCTCCAGCCTCCAAGGCTTCGGAAATGCGTAGTTCGGCGAAACGTTCCCCTGCCTTGGTTTCCATCCAAACCCGACCGCCGCCACCGCCGCAACAAAGGCTGTTTTTACCCCATCGAGACATTTCCTTGAGTTCGCCAAGGGAGTTGATGAGGGACCTAGGTTGATCGTAGATGTTGTTGTGACGCCCGAGGTAGCACGGATCGTGCAACGCAATGGCGCCTCCATTGGCATTGATCTTCAGCTTGCAGCTTTGCACGGCCTCTGCAACAACTTCGGTGTAATGATAAACTTCCCATTCCCCTCCCAATTCAGGATATTCGTTTTTCAGCGTGTACAGACAGTGGGGCGAGGTCACGATGATTTTCTTGACACCCTTGCGATTAAAAAGTTCGATATTGGATTGGGCCAGCTTCTGGAAAAGTTGCTCGTCGCCTATCTTGCGAATCGATTCCCCGCAACAGCTCTCTTCCTCACCTATGATCCCGAAACTGACACCCGATGCCTTGAGTACCTTTGCCACAGCCCGTGCTATTTTCTGGCTGCGGATATCGAAGCAACTCGTGCAACAGACAAAGAGAAAATACTCTGTGTCATCCGAAAATCTAGGGACCTCGATGTCTTTCGCCCAATCCGTGCGTTTTGAACGGTCCCCAGACCATGGGTTCCCTTGCGAATGGAGGCTTCCTGCTATGGGTTTGAGGCTTGGGGGGATCGTGCCGACTTCTGCGAGCATACTTCTCATACCTCGCACGTTGCCGATGATATCCACTCCGCGGGGGCACCGATCTACACATGCCCGACAGGTCGTACAAGCAAAGAGGCAATTCTCGGATTCGAATCCTTCGAGTCCGAGCTGTCCCATACGTTGCACCAGCCGGATGTTAAACTGTTCGGACGCCTCGCCAGGTACGAGTCGCCACGGACAGGTCCCGGTACACAAACCGCATTGCATACACCAATACAATGTTTCAGCGCCGGAGGCGACGATGGCGTCACTCACTTCTAAAAAAGGTATTCTCGCTTCCATGATTCGTCCTTTATTTGTTTAGAATTCTCTGCTGCGACCCCCTTCCTCGGTGTGACGCCGGTCACTTGCAAGCAGTTTTCCACTGACCAGGCGAGCGTCCCGGCGCCTCTGCCGACTCAAACGGGCTAGGATAACACGGTATGATGTTAGAATCCCTTATATGGGTTCGGCCCGAGTTCCTCGAGCTTGGCCGTGAACTCCTCAAGAATCTGTGGGATTCTGTAATAATCGTCAATGGAAATCTGCTCCAGCCGTATCCTCTCAGACTCCAACACCAGCCTGTCAAGGGTCTCTTTGATCTTTTCCATCCTGGTGTTGGCCAGCTCGCTACCCTTTATGAAATGGCATTGGTAGTCGTCGCCGTGCTTGCAGCCGAACAGTACGATTCCGTCAATGCCTTTTGAGAGCGCGTCGGCAATCCAGACCAAATTGAGCGACCCTAGGCATCGAAGCGCAATAAAACGCACCCAAGGCGGGTACTGTAATCGATGGATACCCACCATATCCAATGCAGGAAATGCATCATTTTCACAAATGAGTCCGACTATCCGGGGCTTCTCCTCATACTCTTCCGGCACGACGATGGATTTGATCATAGACCCGATCATGTCCACCGAATAATTGTTGAATGAAATGATGCGCTCTGGACACGAGCCCATACAAATAGCGCAGCGTCTGCACCTCGTGGGGTGCGGCAGCGGGGTGCCTTTGACGTCTTCGTTGTACATGCCAAAGGGGCATTCTTCTGTACAGCGTTTGCACTGGGTGCAGCGTTGGATGAACAAGTCCGGGTAGGACAAATCACCCGCCCGAGGGTGAACAGCCTTCCCTTGCGAAGTCAGCTCGACGCACTGAATGGCCTTGAGTGCAGCGCCCGCGCCGTCGCTCCCAGCTCTCGTTGCGGTCATTGGTTGTCGCACGCAGCCTGCCGCGTAAATCCCGGTGCGCCGCGTTTCGTAGGGGAAACACACAAAATGGGAATCCGGGAAACCATACTTCAATTCCGGCAGGGCTGGACCCTGCCGATATTCGAGATTCAGTATGGGATCGTCGAGAACCGCTGGCTGCATTCCCGTAGCGAGTACGACAAGGTCTGCTTCAACCATGACGGGTTCACCAAGCAGTTCATCGGTTGCTTCGATACAAAGTTTTCGTTCCGAGCCTTCACTGATGTTGATCTGAGCGGTATCGGTCTTCACGAACACCACTCCGTCCTTCTGCACTTTCTTGTAAAATTCTTCGTGCTGCTCGGGCGTCCTCATGTCCTTGTAAAAAACAAACACCTTTGCTTCTGGGTCTTGTTCCTTCACGTACAGGGCCTGCTTAAGGGAGACTCGGCAGCACACCGCGCTGCAATAAGGCAAGTGATTTGGATCACGTGAACCAGCGCACTGGATAAACGCGGTCACGCCAGGAGCGGAGCCGTCCGACGGACATGCAATTTTCCCGGACTTGGCCATCTCTTCCATTTGCACGTTTGTGATGATATCGGGAAATTTTCCGTAAGACAGGTGCTCGAGTTTATTGGCGTCGTACGGTTTCCACCCTGCAGCCAATACAATGGAGCCGACCCGAAAGGTACCCTCGCCGTTGTTCGTACTCACATCGAACATCCCTGGAGCGCCGGCGATCTTCTGGATAGTCGTGTTCGTCAAGATCTTGATGCCAGGATGTGCAGAGGCTTTGTCAATCAACTCTTGAACTACCACATCCTCTAGTTCTTGATACGGCGGCTTGGTGGGAGTATTCTTATGACATTGCGCGAGATATCCTCCAAGCTGGGGCTCTTTTTCGATCAACACCACTTGATATTTCGCAGCGGCCGCGTCCAGCGCGGCCTGGAGGCCGGATATACCGCCGCCGATCACTAGAATCGTCTTCTCGGTAGCTTCAACATAAGGGGAGGGAAGGGTGGTTTTTTCTACCTTGGTAACGGCCATCCGAAGGTAATCTTCGGCCATCATCTGAGTGTCCTCCGCGCCGGAGGGCTGACACCACGTCACGTGCTCCCTGAAATTGAGACGTTCCACTATAGTGGTCATGGGATCAAAGGAAAACTCGTCTGTCTTGACGCGACCTGAACAGGCGCCCAGAATCAGGCAGTTTGCCTCGCCGGATACCACATCGTTACGCAGAGCTTTTACGCCGTCGGGGGAACAGAGCTGAGGGTGAATTTCGCACTTTGCTATATTGAACTCTTCGGCCACGGTTTTGAGAGCCTCCAGATCGAGAGAGTCCCCAATCCCGCATCCTGAGCATAGATACATGCCAATCTTTTGATCCATTGAACTACTACCTCCCTGCGGTTAACTGAATCGCTTTGAGCGCGGCCGCCATTGCGTCTTGCAAAGAAGCAGCCACTTCCATTGGCGCTTTGACGCAGCCGGCCGGTATGATCCCAGATACCCCTGAGGACGTGACGAAGCCAAAATCGTCGAACTCCATAGGCAGGGTTGGTTTTTCTTTGGCTGTGCAGGGGACCATGCCCACTGCCAAGACGGCGAGGTCCACCACTTGTCGCACCTTGCCCGTCTGCCCGACATCCTCGCCTTCGATCAGCAGTCCACCAGAGTCTTTGTCCAGAGAGATTCTCGCAATCTTGCTTTTTGTCAACACAACATTTTCGTCCTGCTGCACACGAGTGTAGAAATCCTCGTACTTGCCCATAGCCCTGACGTCGATATAGTAAATGTAAGCCTTACTGTCAGGAACCTTCTCCCTCAGGTAGGTGGCCTGTTTGAGAGACGCCAGGCAGCACACACCCGAGCAGTAAGGCAGGTGATTCTCATCCCGGGAACCGGCGCATTGGATGAATGCGACGCTCTTCACCTCTTTCCCGTCGGATGGCCGCAGCAATTTGCCCTCCGTGGGGCCGTTGTGCGATGCAAGACGCTCAAACATGAGGCTGGTCATGACGTCTGGAATCCTCCCAAGGCCCAGATAGTCCACCTTTTCCACTTCATACGGATCCCAGCCAGTGGCCCAGACCACAGCCGCTACTTTGAGGGTGATAGTCGTGGGCTGCATGTCCAGGTCTATAGCCCCATAACGACATGCCTCCATACACCTTTTTGCGTCCGGCGTTCCCAGGACCTCTGGGGCCAGCACGTAACGGAACGGGAATGCCATCGGATGAGGAAGATACGCCCCCTTGACCTTGTCAATGCCAAAGTTAACGGGGTTGGGTATTTCTGTTTCGCACACTTCAGCGCACTTGCCGCAGGCCGTGCAGTTATCATTCACGTATCGGGGCTCCACCACCACAACGGCCTCATAGTTGCCTGGGCTTCCCGTAATAGACTCGACCCGCGCCATGGTGTAATACGTTATCTTGGGATTTTGCTTTATCCTTCGAAAGTTTATCTCCAAGCCACAAAAGGGAGGGCACAATTTCGGGAAATATTGGTTGAGTCCGGCGACTCTGCCTCCGAGATAAGGATTCTTTTCCACGAGGACGACATCCGCTCCAGCTTCAGCAGCCTCTATTGCGGCTGTCATCCCACTGATTCCGCCTCCTACCACGAGAATCTTCTCAGCTTCATCTGTCATGGATTACCTCCACTCCTCATTTGAATAAGTACACGGTCTGGTCTTGTCTCAGCCGGAAACTGAGGGTCATATGATCGTGCCCCTCAATGTCCGCCTTTCTGAAATGACAAGAGCCTCGGTTTTTCCACCAAAAAAGCTCTGTTAGCCTTGTTGTAGCTTGCCGCTATGTCAAGAAAGTTTCGGATCAGCTTCGTCCCTGGGCTGTCGCTGCCACGCGAAGATTCAGGGTGTCCCTGTATGCCGTACACGGGGCGTTCGCAATGACGCATGATCTGATTAGGACTGACTTTGTCCTCTGCCAGCAGTACGAAATTGGTGGGCAAAGCTTTTACTTCGTCGTAGTGACTTTGTACGATACGGAACTGATCCTGGATTCCGGTAAAAATGGGATCCGGAATCGTTTGCGTCAGGGTCACCGGGCCGCTTTGGCGATCCCTTGTGTAGGGCATACAATCATCCTCGCCTGCTCTAATAGGTCCAACTTTGCCGCCAAATGCCAGACTGAGGGCCTGGTGGCCCCCGCACACGCCGAGGACCGGCACGTGCAATTGTTCCACGGCTGCGACCAATGTCCACAGAAAGTTTTGAAGCTCGACAGCCTTGTGTCCGGTGTAGCGGCACCACGGCGTGCCCTGCGGGCTGAGAACTATAAATTCAGGCTGTATCTCAGCGATGAGGTCGAGAGTAACTTGACTAAAGTGATAAATAAGTCCTCCAGGATTTCCAGACAGCTCTCTCACCACCGAGTGCAGTCTTCTGCACCCCCCGGCGCAACCATCTGGCGTCAACGCTACCATCATCCATGGATGGATAGCCGCCGTTCCTGTCACACCGTCGTTCGCGGAAACTTCCTCACGCGCCTCTGCACAGCACAACGCAACGACTACGATACCCAACGACGCGGCCCTCAACACGCGTCCATAGAATGCGCTTCTCATAAAGGGGTCTCTTCGCAAAAGGATTCAGGAATGTGCCTTTATACACTTTATGAGAAGACTTATGCAACTCGAAAGTCAGAGAATTTTTGCCAAGCGTTCCTTCTCGCTGTAAATGCAGCCGCAGTACTTTTGACGATACAGCCCCGTGGCGCGATAGCGCTTCACCCCCTCGTTCCACTTACCTCGCCAGTCACGGTAGAGGAGCAAGGCGCCCATTTCCGCTGCCAGGGTTTCACAGACGTCCTTCAGCAAATCGTGTTTCTGGAATCTACTGTAAAAAAGGGTGGTGGAGAATGCGTCATACCCTTTCGCTCGCGCTGTTTCGATGGTCTTTCTGATCCTAAAATCAAAGCACGCAGCGCAGCGATGGCGTTCTCTGAACGTAACACGACGGAACCATTCTTCTATCTCGTGAGCATCCTCACTTCTCAGGATAGAGATATCCATTTCCTTGGTGAAGGATTCGAGAGCATCCAGACGACGGAGGTACTCAGAATATGGGTGTATATTAGGGTTGTAAAAAAAGGGCGTTACCTCGTGGCCTTCCGAAGTCAAATCAGTCCACGGTGCAACGAGACACGGAGCGCAGCATGTGTGGAGAAGTATTTTCATGAAAAACGTTGTTCCTTGCCGATGGTCGTGCTATGGTTGCACGTGCATTAGTGCCAATCTCTGTAAATCTTTTATGAAAGAGCCCTGTATGGAAGTCAAGAAGATGCTGTTTTGTGCAGCAGTTTGCGTCTGCATGATTGTCGCATCACGGGCAAATGCTGCTGACACACAAAACGTCTATTTGAACGCATTCCTGGAGACCTCATCGGCGTATCTCAACGATGCCTTCCTTCTCGTGGGCGCCGTTTCAGACGCCGTCATGATTGAGCATCTTTCTCCCGAGATTGCGGCCGAAACGATCACCAATGTGCAAAAGCGTCTACGCAGAGTTCGAGGCAAGATCAACGCTGTGCTGCTTACCCGAGTCGGCCTTTCGGAAAAGAAACTGCTCTCACTCTTGGACCGTTCGTACGCGTGTCTCGATCAACAGACATGGGCGCTACTCACTTTTCTCAAAGACCACACGCCTGCCTCGGCAAAACGATTCGAAGGGCTGCGTGCGGAGTGCCTTGAGAGGATTCAGGGCCTTTCCGCATTCTATGCGGGTTTGCCTTCAGCACCTGAGCTTCCTGAGCCTCTGAGTACCCGCTGATCTCCTACTCGGACAGTAAATCGCTCTTTGTCCAGGTATTCAAGAAGAGGGATATTGAATTTCCTCGACGCGCCGGTAATCTCGGCAAATCGGGAAGGCGTCAAGTATGCTTCTTTCGAAAAAAAATCTCTCAGCTTTGTCTTGATTCGATCTATGGATTCTCTCGAGTAGTACAATTCCTCCGAGACGCGAACCACCTTGTTTTCTTTTTCTAAAATGCCGAGAAGGGTGCGTATCTGTTTTTGGTCCCAACCAGTCTTGGTCAAGATTTCTTTCAGGGTGGGGGGAGTATTTCCCCCATCCATGAGCAGGTTCAGAAGCTTCTCATTGACGTCCTTCTCCTGATCCCTGAGTCTGATTTGGTGAGACGACAAACGCACGACATCTCCATCGACTACGACGTCGCCGGCTCGTCCAAGGCGTTCCAGAACCGCCTTGAAGAGCTTATCCGATCCTAGCGAGAGTGTACGAAGCTCTTGTTTGGATATGCCCTGCTTGAGCGGGTGCTCAATGTGATACTCAGCGAGGCGCCTCAAAACTTGCATGCGAATTCGATCCGCAAAATTGCCATGGACGAACCGATTTTCAGAGATATCGACTTTGAGAATTGCATTTTCGGCTTTCAACCCTTCCAGTATCCAATCCAGCCGTTTTCCCGAGAGACCCGACAAACCGAGGAGTTCCTGCCGCGTGATTCCAGTCGGGCCGCTGCTCCGTATGAGGGAGCTGATAATACTGCTATCGTCTTCCGTATATGACTCTTTGAAAGACTTGATGGTACGAGCTTTGAGTTTCATGCCCCTGGGGTTTAAGATGACGCCGCCGCCGAGTGTTATGGAGGGCGACAAAGAGCGCAAGACAAACCTATCGCCGACAGATGCAACGATCTCCGAGGCTGCGCGGATTTGGGCGAGGGTTTGTTGGCCCGGCAACAGCGAGTCCAGATCGGGCAACACTACCACGCCTTCCACTTCAGACGTAAAATGGTGGAGCCTCACCTTTTTTCGATTCGTTAGGCCGCCGGTAGTTCGAGGGATCGCTGTCAATTTGACGTCGATCATGTACGAAGGTTTGAATTGACCGGGGTGGGTCAGCACGTCTCCCCGCCGCACTTGGGCCTGCTCAACGCCTCTGAGATTGACTGCCACGCGTTCCCCCGGAAAAGCCTTCTCTTCAAAACGATTGTGTGACTCGAGAGACCGTACTGTGGTCTTCAATCCTCCAGGAAGAATCTCTATCTCATCGCCTACTGCAATAGTTCCGGATATCAGGGTGCCCGCGACGATGGTGCCATGGCCTTTCAGAGTAAACACTCGATCTACGGGAAGCCTGAGCAGCCCGTGAACGGGCCTGGCAGTTACTTTTCTGGCCAGATCGGCGAGCACCTCTTTCAAGCGGTCAATACCCTCTCCTGTCCGTGAGGATACCTTTACCATGGGTGCATCGTCCAAGAAGGTTCCCTTTATAAGATCTTTTGCATCCTCTTCTGCCAACATGGCCAATTCTTGATCCACGAGGTCAAGCTTTGTGAGCACCACGAGTCCGTGAGGTATACCAAGAAGAGTCAATATATCCAGATGCTCTACTGTTTGCGGCATGACCCCTTCGTCCAACGCGATCACAAGGGCAGCGATATCGATCCCCCCAGCGCCGGCAACCATCTGGCGAACAAATTTTTCGTGTCCAGGCACGTCCACGATCCCCATGCGAATATCGTCGCCAAGATCGAGAAACGCAAAGCCGAGTTCAATGCTTATCCCCCGTTGCTTCTCTTCCTTGAGCCGATCAGTATCTATGCCGGTGAGCGCTTTTACCAATTCGGTCTTGCCGTGGTCGATGTGCCCCGCGGTGCCTAGAATCACCCGCTTCATGGTTTCATCTCTTCATGTAGTCTTAAAGTTAGCCCGCATCATTTCTCGTCAAGTCCTTTTCAATGGGGCCAAATCTCCATAGCACGCTTTTTAGGAAACGCGTAGGGAGTCTGAGCGCCAAACCATTTCTCATAAATCTTATCAAGGCATCCATCGAGGGCCATGTCCTGAAAGGCAAAATTCACTGCGTCGCGCCATGCGGAATCATCTTGCGGAAGGGCCATGGCGATACCCTGGGGGTTCTCAGAGAGGTCGATCAGGTCAAATTTGCCTTGATTTCGGGAGGCGTATTCCAACAAGGTCAGCCCCCAGTCAACCCAACCGGCCACCTTGGCCTTGCTCAACGCCAAAAAGCACGAGCCCGCGTCAGGATACGACACGACCTGAGCTTCAGCTTGTTCATCTTTGAGGGCTTTCAGGAGACTCATGGCGAGCTTCTCAGAGATGGTTCCCTGAATGGCGGCAAGTTTGCGCCCCTTGAGGTCGTGCACCGAACGAAAGCTGCCTTTCAAAACCAGCACCTGCTGGGCATCGTAGAAAAATGCCTCAGAAAGGTCGAATTCTTTTTCCACCGCCCTTGTGTGACGAATACGATAGAATGCGCCGTCCAGCAACCCTTGGCTCAGCAGAGACCGCCACGTCTTGTCGTTTACCCGAACCAATTGAGGTTTCGCCTTCAGGCGCTTGGCCAGCTCAGAGGCCACATCAACCTCGAATCCGACCCACTGACCATTTTGAAGGAACCCTTGAGGAACAAGATTATAAGGAACGCCAAGGCGGACGACTCCCGTACTTGTCACGCGGTCATACACCGGACCGGCATAAGCGGCGTTCCGCGGAATGCACATACAGAGCACAAAGTAAAGGCCAAAGATGGTACTTGGACGAGGCAAACCTCTCCTCCTAGGTTTCTGGCTCGAATAGGTTTTCGTCATCCAACGAATCGTTGATCTCCGAATCATCGTTTTCACAGCCCCAGTAACCATTCAAGCCGTCAACAACATCTTCACGCCGGACTTCCAGGGTTGTCTCTTCGTCCACTTGCAGCAGGACGGTTTCAGTGAGGGGATTCTGTTTAATGACCACGCCTTCCCCTTTTGCTGTCTTTACTCGTTTCCCTATCTTAGGTAAGCCCTTCTTGAATTCTTCGTAAATGTCGTGTTCGTACCCTAGGCAGCACATCAGTCTTCCGCACACGCCAGAGATCTTGGTTGGATTCAAGGACAAGTTCTGAGTCTTAGCCATTCGGACAGACACCGGTCGGAAATCCGTAAGAAAACGGGCACAACAAAGCTCTTGACCGCACGTACCCAAGCCCCCGATCATCTTGGCCTCGTGGCGTACTCCGATCTGCCGCATTTCGATCCGCACCGGAAATCGAGCGACAAGCTGTTTTACGAGTTCTCTGAAATCGACACGACCCTCCGCGGTGAAATAGAATACGTATTTGGACGAATCAAAGAAACATTCCACAGCTACGAGCTTCATCGGCAAACCGAGCGCGTCGATCCGATCGAGGCAATAAGTAAACGCTTCTTTTTCTCTCTGCCGGCACCGTTCCAGTTGATCAAAATCGGTGCAGCCCGCTTTGCGCAACACCCTCCGGAGGCCTTCCAATTGGCTTGGCTCCAGTTCCATGTCAAAAGGAGGCAGCACGACATGGCCTAGACCAGTCCCTTTTTCGGTTTTCACGATGACCCAGTCGCCCTGACGCAACTCCAATCCACCTGTGTCAAAGTGATAAATTCTACTGGCGCGACTAAACCTGACGCCGCACACATTAACGGATATCCTCTCTTCACCCGGCAGACCACGGCCGCCGTCTGGAAGCAGTTCGTCCTCTGGGGGCATGGAGCCATCAGAGGCCATGTATTCTCGCTCATCTGTCTCTGCGTGGCGAGAAACGGGAGGCGCGCTTAAACGACCGACTTGAACGCACGTTTCACAGGGACAATGCCTTTCGCGACCCACGTCAGTCGCTGAAACGTCCAAAGATTCGTTGCTCTCACAGGTCGGTGCAGATCGCCCCTCAGTCGGTTTACGGCGGCGCTTGCCCCCTTTTTTTGACCACGTTTTGGGCAGCAAGCCGCTTTCTCGATTGTTGTGTTCACCTGCCATGGTACATCATCGCCCTTCGTTACGCCGTCGCGTTGCGGCCGCTCAAGATGCGAATGACACGAGCAAGCATCACATCCGTGACCAAATTGCGGTTCACGTTCGTATCAGATTCGATCAGCTCCAGGGCGCGCACGCACTCATCATAACAACCCAAAATCTGCGGAGCGTCTATAGAGTCTGCCTGCGGCCGCAAAAGAGAAATAAAATCCCTGTTGGTCACATGAGAATCGCCTGGCATCGACTTCAGATAAAGAAGATCCCGCAACCAGGCGCTGATTATTCTTATTGTCTCCCGTGCGCTCTCAGAATCTTCCGCTATCGTAGCAGACAATGCCAACAAGTTGCACCATCCAACAGTTTGCGCCTGCGAAAGGGCATTGAGCACCTTTGACCGCAATTCCGTGAAACTCTTTGTGTCCAGTCGAAAGGCTTCCGAGACGCTTCCACCTGCGAGCGCAGCGAGAATCGTTGCTCTGTCGCGATTTATTTTCTTTTTTCCCGCGATCAGACGCGCCACATCCTCTGATGGCAACGGAGCGAAACGGATTCTCCGGCAGCGAGATCGTACCGTAGGCAGCAAGAGATGTGGCTTTGACGTGACCAAAATGACCATACGGGTAACAGGAGCTTCTTCCAAGGTCTTGAGCAATGCATTTTGAGCTGCTCGCGTCAAGAGATGGGAATCGTCAATGAGCGATATTCGCCAGCGGCCTTCGTAAGGCGGAAAGTTGAAGAACCCCTGAAGCTGCCTCACTTGTTCAATCCGCAAGCTGCCTCGATCGGGCGATAACATCTGAAAATCAGGATGATTCAGCGCTTCAATACGTCTGCAGATTTTGCAAGTTCCTTGAGGATCCTCCGAAGGCGAGGGACAATTGAGCAAGCCGGCAAATCTGATCCCTACCATCTTCTTGCCTATTCCCTCAATTCCCGTAAACAGGTACGAATGTGCAAGGTTGCCCTCTCTTGCTGTACGCATGAGCATGTCCAAGATATGTTCATGACCAATAATTGGGCTCATGGCGTCTCAAAAGGGAAATATGACCATGTGAACCAGACGTTTCTTCAGATGATGCTGACGTTTAGCAGCTTTGACGAACGGAGCGACGATCATCATCCCCCATGCGCCGGAGGAGGTTTTGGAGACGACAGCTACTGCAGAACCCGGCAAACATCATCATACTCGCTTTACCGGAATGTATTTGTCCAACGCCAATACCAAAGGCGAGGCTACGAAGATAGACGAATAGGTTCCAAACAATATGCCGATGAAAAGCGCCCAGGCAAAATCACGCAACACGTTTGTACCAAAAAGGAGGAGTGACACAACCACGAGCAGCGTGAACCCAGATGTTAAAATCGTCCGAGACAAAGTCTGGTTGATGGATGCGTTCAAGACATCTCCAAGCGGTTTTTTCTTCATTATTTTAAGATTTTCTCGAATCCGGTCGCAGACCACAATAGTGTCGTTGATATCGTAACCAATCACGGTCAGCATAGCAGCTAATATGGTGAGATTGAATTCTTTCCCAGTCCACACGAAGAAGCCATATACGATAATGAGATCGTGAATTAAGCAGACGATGGCGCCCAATCCCATGCTAAAGGTGAATCGAAAGACCATGTAAACGAGCAGAAGCGCAAGGGCGAGTACAGTCGCCCACATTGCCGACTCACGCAAGTCCCGGCCAACTTTGGGACCAACCGTTTCGATGCCCCTTATTTCGCTTGAGCCTTTTCCGAATTTTGCGTCCAATACCTCTTGAACGTCTTTTGCAAGCTTCTCATGAGCCTCTTCGGGAACCTCCATCCTTATGAGGTACTCTTCTTCGCCCATGGCGAATTTTTGAATAATGGGGTTTTCGGACAAAGATTTCAGAGAAGAACGCACATCTTCTATGTGTACTTGCTTGTTGAATTTGACCTGCACCACCGTCCCACCACTGAAGTCTATCCCGAGCTGTACGTGCCCCTTTATGGGGATCGACAGTAAAGACAAAAAGATCATCACTGCGGTAAAGATATAGGCATATTTCCGATTTCCCATGAAATCGATATTTACGTTTGGGGGTATGAGTTCCACTTTCTACATCCTTCCTTTGTGTCTGAACTGCGTGCTCGCTCCGAGGGGCCGTGAACCGCCTCGCGCACCTCAAATGACGTGATTCTTGACGTGACGCGAGGCTGAGACCAGCTCAGTGGCATCTACAGACATCGCCGTGCATTGGTTCTTCACGTCCCACGATCTTTTCGTCGGGTCATGCTTCTTCGTTATCAGATGCTCAGTGATTTGACACGCTTCACTTGGAAGACGTAGTCGAATATAGCTCTCGTCACAAAAAGAGCGGTAAACATAGAGACAATTAAGCCTATACAGAGCGTTACCGCAAAGCCTTTGATCGGGCCAGTGCCAAATTGGATCAAAGGCAAGGCAGAGAGGATGGTCGTTAAATTCGAGTCAAAGATCGTTGAAAACGCCTTGGAATAGCCAAGGTCAAGGGCGGCCTTGGCTGATTTTCCCAACCTCAATTCTTCTCGCACTCTCTCAAAAATAAGGATGTTGGCGTCGATGGCCATCCCCATGGTCAAAGCCACACCGGCGAGGCCCGGGAGCGTGAGAGTCGCCCGCAACCCAGGGGACACCATGATGGCAAATATAAGCAGGAGATTCAGTACTAATGCGACATCTGCCACCAAGCCTGACCATTTGTAATAGATCAACATGCCAACAATAACCAGCAGCAGTCCCAGTACGATGGCGTTTCTTCCCAGCCGGATCGTGTCCGCGCCCAATGAAGGGCCGACCATGCGATTCTCGAGTATTTTCACTGGGGCCGGCAAGCTGCCTGCCCTCAACACCAGCGCCAGGTCATGAGCCTCTTCCGGCGTAAACATGCCCTCTATGATCGCAGATCCGCCTGATATACGATCCTTAATCACGGGAGCAGAGTAAACTCTATTGTCAAGAATGATGGCGAGACGTTCACGAACGTGCTCGCCTGTGATACGCTCAAATTGCTGTGCGCCGAGTCGGTTAAAGTCCATGCTGATGATCATTCGACCCATCTTGTCTGGCTGCACCCTGGCGTCGGTGAGGACGTCCCCAGTCATGAGTATTTGTTTCTTGATGAGATAAGGCGTTTTTGTCACGACGCCAGTAGCGGGATTGCGATCAATCTTGTAGAGGACCTCGTCGCCAACGGGGACATCCCCTTTGAGCGCGGCATTAAGGTCGCCCTTCTCATCCACGAGTTTGAACTCGAGCCTGGCGGTTTGCTTAATGATATCGATGGCCCGATTAAGATCCTCTTTCAGGCCTGGGAGTTGCACAATGATGCGGTCGGTTCCGTGGACGGCGACATCGGGCTCCGCAACCCCCAATGCATCGACTCGATTGCGAATGGTGTCAACCGCTTGACGAACCGCTTTTTGTTTGATGCTTTCATGTGATTTTGGGTCCATCTGGAGCTTGATCTCGATACCGCGATCAACAGGCGTGGAGGATATTTTCTTGAAGTTGTGGAGCTTATCCAGCACCTTCTGGTCGAAGAGCGCGGCTTGCTCGGCGTCCTTCATCACGATCTCGATCGTGGCTGATGGTTCACGTCGAATATCCGAGTATCTGATTTTTTCGTCCTTCATCAGCGCAGCAGCCTCGGATGCTGTCTGATCAACGACCGCTTCCACTGCTTTATCGGCCTCCACCTCCAATATGAGATGTAGGCCGCCCTGGAGGTCGAGCCCCAAACGGACTGGATTATCAGGCAAATATTTGCTCCAGAATGAGGGAACAGGCCCCAGAGAAGGATATACCAAGAATATGCTGACCAAAAGGACAATCCCAATAATGCCAAAACGTATCCGCAAGTCTTGAATCATGACTGATATCCTTATTAGCTGCTTTGTTCGGGTGCGGGAGGGGCGGATGCCAACCCTGCGATGTGCGCCCAGGAAACCCTCACCTTCACGTTGTCTGCGATTTCCAGGGTCACAACCTGATCCTGAATGCCAGTGATCTTACCGTACAACCCTCCCTGGGTAATGACTGAATCGCCCTTCTTGAGATTTTCCAAGAGGGTTCTATGTTCTTTTGCCTTTTTTTGTTGCGGCCTTATCAGCAGCAGGTAGAAGATGGCAAAGATCAGAATCATAGGGAGAAAGCTCACGAGCGTATTCATATCTCCCCCACCTTGGCCGGCGGGCGGGGCCATGGCGTAAGCGGTGTCAATCATCTCGTTCCTCCGTTTCGGCTTGAAAACGTGCATAAAGCGTCGAGAGGGTCCCGGCGGATATTGCATTGCGGATGTCTCTCATCCTGTCGGCGTAAAAAGACAAATTGTGAAGGCTTGCCAATCGATGAGCGTAGATCTCCTTCTCTTGAAAAAGGTGTCGCAAGTAAGATCGTGAGTATTTGCTGCACAATTCACACGTACACTCTGGGTCCACTGGTCGCGGATCCTCTCGATAGCGCGCATTCCTTATGTTCATAGGCCCGTGCGAGGTAAAAAGCATCCCGTTCCTCGCATTTCGCGTAGGTAGAACGCAATCGAACAAGTCTATTCCTCTCGCCACTGCATCAAGTATGTCAAAGGGTGTGCCGACGCCCATGAGATAACGCGGCAGATGGCGTGGAAGGAGAGGGGCAGTTATCTCCAAAACATGGAGCATCTCTTCCGTGGGTTCTCCTACACTCAATCCCCCTATTGCGTAGCCATCCAGTTCCAAGGAGACCAGCGCCTCGGCGCTCTGGATCCTCAGATCTGGGAATGTCGAACCTTGTACTATGCCGAACAAGGGAGGGTCAACTCTTTTTTGGGCAGCAACGCAACGCTTTGCCCAATCCGATGTCCGTTTCACCGCAACGGCCGCCAAGGATTTTTCCACCGGATAGCCAACCACGTCGTCAAGGCATACCGCAATATCGCAACCCAATGATGCCTGAACCTCGACGCTTTTCTCCGGAGTGAAAAAATGCGTGCTCCCATCCACGTGCGATCTAAATTCCACTCCATCCGCGGTGACTTTTCGCAGGGCAGCGAGACTGAAGATCTGATATCCCCCGCTGTCGGTCAATATTCCCCCATCCCAGTTCATAAAACGGTGGAGACCTCCCTGCTGACGAATCAGGTCATGGCCTGGCCTCAGATACAGGTGATACGCGTTGCAGAGTATCATTCCGTACCCAAGCCCCCGCACTTCCTCGGGGGAAAGGGATTTTACCGCAGCTTTTGTCCCCACGGGCATGAATGCCGGAGTGGTAATTTGCACCCCTCGGGAGAGGGTGAGTACGCCAAGGCGCGCTGACGTACCGGCATGGGTATGCGTCACTCGAAAATCAATTGCCATGACGCGTTGCTAAAACAGCGACTTTGCGTTGCCGAGCCTGCCGAGTCCAGAAGGCATCGTGATCCAGGACACGATCTCCGTCACCTATTGGCTTTCTTGATCCCTAGGGCGTCGGTCGCAAGGATCATCTTCATGATATTCGTCGCGCCTTCGAGTATCTTGTACACCTTACCATCGCGCAAGATGCGAGCTATGGGATATTCATTTGAATAGCCGTATGCGCTCAAGACTTCTAAGGCGAGGTTTGGCACTTCATCCGCAGCTCTACAGGCGTAGAACTTGGCGAGAACGGTTTCCCTGTTATTATTGATCAGGCCGTGATCTTTCTGAATTGCGCATCGCCAGACCAAGGCTCGGGCGGCTTCGGTCTCCGCCACCATGCGGGCAATCACCTCCTGCACCATCTGAAACTCGGCGATGCGTTTGCCGAATTGGCTCCTCTCATTTGCATACTTGACCGCCTCGTCGAGGGCTGCCTGACATGTCCCCACAGCGCCGGCCGCAGCCGTCAATCTGGTGCTAATAAGTTCCTGCATCAAGTAGCCAAATCCTTTTCCCTCTTCGCCAAGCCTGTTGCCGACCGGTATTCGTACGTCTTCCATAATAATTTCACCGGTCGGACATGCCCACAGTCCTAGTTTTTCTTTGATGGCTTTTGTCGAAACCCCTCGGGTGTCCATGTCCATGACAAAGGCGCTCATCCCTTTGTGTTTGGCCTTCTTGTCTGTCATGGCAAACACCACCGACATGTCCGCGACTGGCGACCAGGTAATCCACATTTTGCGACCATTCAGGACATATTCGTTGCCATCCCGCACCGCCGTGGTCGTCATTGCAGCCGTGTCTGAACCCGCATCGGGCTCGGTTATGCCGAAGCAACCTAGAATCTCGGCGGACATCAGCGCAGGTATGTATTTTCTTTTCAGCTCCTCGCTTCCCCATTTCAATATCGACAACGAAGTCCCCATGGTCTGCATATTGAAAGCAACCCGCAGTGAACCGGATACGCGTCCTATTTCCTCGGTCGCGATGGCGTGCGCCAAGTATCCCATTCCATTGCCCCCATACTCCTCTGGAATAGGGCACCCGAAAAGATTCAACTCTGCCATTTGGCTCACGAGTTCACGTTGGAAGCGGTGCTCGTTCTCATCACGATCAACCACCGGCGCTATTTCTTTTTCGGCAAATTTGCGCACCATATCCCTAAGCATTACGTGATCATCAGTGAGTTCCACATCATATTGGTCGCTCATGTCAGCCTCTCCTCATGCGTTGTACGATCATCCTAAATGCGATGATTCAGAATTCATCTTGCCCGTTATGAGGGCGCTGTTCTTGCCCCTGCACGCAAGAACGCTCATGCGTTCGTCAACTCGTTGTGCCTTGCTGCGATTCGCGACGCCGACCTGAAAGGTTGGAAGATGGCGGCCAACGAGCAGCGTCTAGAACCTTTTCATGATCTTGAACTAATTAAGCTTACAGATTCTTTCTCCAACAGTCAAGGCGCCCCAAAGCTCCTGATGCGCAAGCCCGTGCGTTCATTTCTGTGAACATCGCTGCCGCGCCGTTTCTGGCAGCCCCTGCCAAAGAGAGTCACTTCTGCCTCTCCGGCGATGTCCGAATGAGGAAATACCACATAAAAATGCACCCTACAAATACCGCCAGCCAAAGGGTGGATAGCCGTATCAATATGACGGCTGGAATGGCGGCCCCGTAAGATACACCCAGGAAAGACAAGAGGCCTATCATTCCTGCTTCGGCTCCCCCAATGCCGCCAGGCAGCATAGAAATCGCTCCCAGTAGTGTGGAAAAACAATAGACAAAATTTGCCTCTAAAAACGACCCAGGCAGGTGTAAACCAACCATAATCAGGTGCATACAGATGGACTCCATGCCCCACGCAACAACTGAGAGGGCAAGCCCAACAAGAAAAATCCTCCAGGTCAAAAGATCCTTACCTGTGAGCAACGTTTCCAACAGCCTTTGGGCAATCCAAGAAAAGAAGCGAACATGCGCCAATCTTTCCAACACGGGTCGATAAAACTGCTCCACACACAAGAAGACCGCTGCGCCGACAACGATTCCTGCACAAATCAAGAAAAGGCTCACCCATCCAGTAAACATGAGAAACGAAAACGATCCAAGGAAAAGAACGCCCCAGAGATCCATAAGCCTTTCCATCACAAGAATCCCTACGGTTCTGGTTACTGGAACCTCGTAATCCTCTTTGAGAAAAACCCCTTTCACCGCTTCCCCAATTTTTCCAGGGGTTCCCGTCAAGGCAAAGCCTGCCAAGAGCGCGCTTACTGCATACAATAGGGGTACCCTAGCTCCGCATTGCCCGAGATAATAGTGGAAACGGACGCCTCTCACAAACCATCCGAATACTACCAGGACAATGACTATCCCCAGGTACGTGGCCGGAAACGACAACAAGGCTGACACAACCGCATCGTAGTGAGACGATAGAGCGACAGCGGCATACAAGACCGTACCTATCGCTGCAAAAATGAGTACTGATCGCACTACCCTGTAGGGCTTAAGCGAAGCGGCCGCATCTTCTGATGTGAGGGGCTTCGGATGTTTTGACTGACCCCCTTTGACAGTATTCATCACAAACATCCAATCATTGCCGTTCTCTTCGGGCCTTCGGGAAATAGATGCAGTTGCTCCGAAATGTATTCCAAGCGGCGTCCAATTCCATTTTCATATTCTGGAGATAGCGAGTTGCAGGACCGAACTGGGGGTCCCCTGGGTGCATCATGCGGACCTGGTGATAGTACTGGCTGTACCGATGCCAAAGCGCCTTCCAGTTCTTTTCTAACTGAAGACAGGCTCCATACTCGGGGTTGGAGAGGTCGGGGCGGAATGCATATTCAGATGCCATTTCCTGCTGAGAAGAACCTGCGGGACCGGCGCCTTGATATGGCGCTGAAGGATACGGAGGATAAAATGGTGCTTGTGCTTCAGCGATCCCGGCTAGCAAAAATGCTGACCATAAGAATATGGAGAACGTCTTCACTCCTAAACGCCTTTCGCTATCACGGCTTTAAGGTCTCATGGTTCTTCAACAGCTTTGCGCCGAAAATGTTTATATCCGTAGGCGGCCGTTTTGTCGAGTGAATAGCTGCGCCCAAACAGCGATCACCGAAAGAATGGTTCCATTTCTCAACGCCCTGCGTTATGAGTCTCGCACCTTAATACTGACACTCGATTGGAACTTCCTCCGCCGATGCGTTCCCGTTTTCGTGTCGCTTGGAGCGAGGCATTGTGCGCTGGCCACTCACGTTTTGCAGCCAACATGCGCGGATTTTCGCGCTGGCAAAGGATGGTGCCACGGCCTTCCGGGAATCAGGGCTGCTCGACAATGATGATTTTTTGCAAGGCTGGAAACGTGTTCTCAGTCTTTTGAAACAGGGCAAACGAAATAGTAGAGCACTGCTATGACGACATACACAATCACGAAGCTCCAAAGGATGTCAGTCACAAAATGTCCCCCCTGAAGCAGACGCGCCGTGCTCAACATGGAACCGTACAGAAGACCCAAGGTCAAGCCGACGTATCCAATCACGGGGTACAACGGTGTAAACGCTGCGGTCGATGAGAGAGAAAAACCAATGGCGCAATGCCCGCAGGGGAAGGATTTCCCCGCACAGCACGACGACCTCGACCACACATCGCGATACTCCATCGCGCCGCCAAATTGAACCACGTCAACAGGCCTAGGTCGGCCCCACCACGGTTTCAGTACGCCGTTGACCAGCAATCCCGGCCCAATCATTATGCTCAAAATAATGACGAGACATGGTCTCCGCCATGTTCGGGGAACCATACCCAGCCATGACGCCCCAAGAGCGACAAGGGCCGCTGCAAATAATGTTATTCCTGGCATCTCGCCATAACGATACAAGAAGCTCCAAGGTTGAAATGACCCCGCTGTCCAGCCCGAAGCGTTTTCGAGCCCCCTCACGGAATAAAAATATGAGCTCCAGGCAATATCCAATCCATTCTGCCCTATTATCCATGTACCCGCTACTCCGAATCCAACCAACGTCGCTACAACCAATGCACCACGACTAAATCGACTCATGCTACGCATCCCCCTCCCCACGATAACCCAAAGGTATTGGCGCAATCGTGAGGGGTCGCAGAAATGACTTGAAGATGATCACAGAGTCCCCATGTAAGCATGCAGACATTGTGACAAACTAAATTGATTCCGAGGCAGCGGGTCGAGGCGACAATGGCCAAAAAACTTGGGGCTTCCACCCGCCCTGCGTGTATCATCTCATTTTTTGAGGGGCGAGACAATCTGAAAGGCAGTTACGTATCGAGGCTTGAGGAGGTGTCGTGAGATGACTGTGAGAGGGATCTCGCTCGGGCGTCCGGCGATGTAAAGACAATCGCACTTCTGCTAATTTCATAGCTGTCTGCTGGCTTGCAAGAACGTGTGCGAAGTTGCGAGATTTCATGATTGAGTCGCCACATCAAGGGGCGCCTGCGGATAGAAAACACCAAGTTATACTTTAATAAATCAAATAAACAATTTGATTTTTATTGACAAATTGTCTCTGGCATATTAGAGAATCTGCTGAGGAGTGGTGTCACGTAGGGACCCTCCACCCCCCGAGCATGTCCTGGTCAACATGAAGGAAGTGCCCAGTGCGGCGACGCGACGCATCAAAGGCCTACACCGAGAGAGATATTCAGAAGGGCGCCTTCGGTGATGCGTACAACGGGACGTTGACATATGAAATGCCACAGGTTCTTTTGAAGTTTTTCGAACCGTTAGGGCATCTGTGAAGAGTTTTTTATTGTCTGATGGGCAATCATGGAGCAATTGGAACCGTATAATCTAATCGACGCGTTTGTCGCGGTTACGTTGGTCTTGGCTTTCTTGGTTGGTCTTTGGAAGGGTTTTGCCAGGACGCTGGCTGCGGTGGCCAGCGTGGCGTTGGGCGTCCTGGCAGCAAGCAGGTACCACGCAACAGTAGAGCCGTACTTGAGCCGAATTTCCTCGCTGGATCCCTACATTTGCACCATTTTATCAATGATAATCATTTTCGTTGCGGTCCAGGCGTTATTTGTGTTGGTACGCAAGGGCCTTGATATGCTCCTTGATTTCACCAGACTAGGTTGGCTGGATCGCATCCTAGGAGCAGGACTGGGTGTTGGAGCCGGTCTGTTTCTCGTTGCAGCCTCGATTCAACTGCTCATCCTTGCTGCGCCGGAATGGCCGGCGATCAAGGCCAGCAAACTCATTCCACCGATCGAACAAATATCCCGCGCGGCCTTGTCTCGCGTCCCAGAAAATGTTCGAGCCCCTTTTCAACGCCTGACGATCAAATGGAAGGGGGCTCTTGATACGAGTCTCCCCGGCACCTCCGAACAGAGCGAGCCTGGTATAAAAAAGAGCTCTCTCAGCCAAGGACGTGTTAGGTGATAGAGGACGGAAACGGCCTTTGAGGAGGACGTCTATGAAGCAGCGACTTTTCATAATGCCTCTCTTGGTAATCATAGCAACGGTTTCGAGCTGTGCATATTTTCAAAAAAAAGATGAACCCCCGCCGCTCCCGCCTATTGAGGAGACTAAGCCACCTTTGACGATGAAGGGGGAGTACTTCAAGGCCTATCCATGGAGCGAGTTGCCAAAGCCGCGGAAAGACGGCAACGATCCGGATACCATTACCTATACGGTGAAGGAAGGGGACACACTCGACTCGATAGCAGAGAGCTTTATGGGGGATGCCGCATTAGGCTCTGAGCTGGCGACATTCAATGATCTGAGTTCACCGTCGGCCGTCAAAGCGGGCGAAAAAATAGTGGTGCCGAATCCCATTATCGGTGTCAGTAGTGAAATAATGTTAAAATCCAAAGGCGAAAAAGACTTCGGTGCGCCCAAGCGCTTTGGCGTAGAGTTCAAGAAAGGTGATGAATACAAACTACGATTTGAGTCAAACGTAAATGGCTATCTCTACGTTCTGCGCAAGGGAGCGAAGGGCCTTGAATATCTTTATCCCGCTGCGGTGAAAACGACGAAAAGGACCAAAACTGTTCAGCCTTTGATGCGAGACTCCGGCCGCGTCCATCCTCACGAAGCAGTTGAAATCCCTATTGGCAAAAACGGTTTTCTATATGATCCCAAGAAGGCGGGCGATATGCTTTTCGTGTTTCTCTCATTGCGCAAGATCCCCGAGCTAGAGGATCTCAAAGAGAAGAAATCGCCGCGAGTGGAGGACGTGGAGGACGTCATGCATCGAGTGAAAGAAGGGGAAGTCCTCAATTCTCCGCCATATCATCTCTTGAGGATCAGCGATCCATCAGAGATCTTGGGCTTTACTCTCAATATCGACGGTTGACGATATCCCATTGTATGTCCGCGTCTTCTGTTCCTTTATTGTGGTGATACAGGTGCGTGCAGAGGAAGACGCCTTGGGAGAAACAACGGTTGTTGCAATTCTCTTGGTGGGCGTTTCGGGCCTGATGCGTGTGCAGGCCCTGACAAACAGTCACCACGCTCCCACGCATCAACGCGGCGCCGCTTGAGGAGTGCGATGCGCGTTTGTTCTAATTCTTAAAGTCGCTGCCCGTTGACATGCCCTCATGCGCCCCGTAAGATATATCGATTCAGCGACAAGCGCCCGAACAAACGTAAATGGAAACCGCTGTGCGTATTTCTCCGAAGAATTAGTGGAAATGCACTATGAGCGAACGACAGTACGTGATCGACCAGTTCAGCATTCGGGAAAGTTGGAGAATCTTTCGCATTATTTCCGAATTCGTAGACGGATTCGAGGCTCTTGCGGATGTGTACCCAGCGGTATCAGTCTTTGGCTCATCCAGGAGCGTGGAGGGAGACCATGTATACCAACTGGCCAGGGAAGTCGGGAGGCTCCTTGCCCAATCGGGCTTCTCGGTCATCACTGGAGGGGGGCCAGGAGTGATGGAGGCCGCGAACCGCGGGGCGCGGGAGGCGGATGGAAAATCTATAGGACTCTGTATTGAACTGCCTCGCGAACAAGCTGCCAACGTGTACACCAACATCAAACTCTCCTTCCGATATTTCTTTGTCCGAAAGGTTATGTTCGTGAAATACGCGGTGGCCTACATCATCCTACCAGGCGGATTCGGCACGTTAGATGAACTTTTTGAGGCGCTGACGCTGATCCAGACGCATCGAATAAAACCATTTCCGGTGATCATGCTTGACAGGGACTACTGGAAGGATCTGATCGCCTGGATAAGGAAAACTGTGCTCAATAAACATGCCGCAATTAGTCCAGAGGATTTGGAATTGTTCCAGGCAGTGGATGATCCTGCAGAGGCCGTTTCTATCATCAAGAAGATCGTAATAGTCTGAGAGGGCGGACGAAGCGCCTGCAAACAAACATGAAGACGCCTGATGTTGATGTCATCGTGGTAGGGGCCGGACATGCGGGATGTGAGGCGGCGCTGAGCTGCGCACGGATGGGATTGTCTGTTCGAATTTACACGTTAAATGCGGATAGCATCGGGCTGATGCCGTGCAACCCCTCAATTGGCGGACTAGGTAAAGGGCACCTCGTCAAGGAGATCGATGCGCTTGGTGGGGAGATGGGTAGAGTGGCCGACGCATCGTGCATCCAGTACAAACGTCTCGGCACGAGTAAAGGGCCTGCGGTTCAAGGCTCGCGGATGCAGTGCGATCGCATCGCGTATTCCAGGGCTATGAAAGCAGCCCTGGAACAAGAGCGCAATCTTTTGATCCGGCAGGAGATGGTTTCGGGGTTGATCGTCGAGCACGGTCGTTGCAAAGGGGTTCTGGAGCGTACGGGATTGCGCGTATCCTCCCACGCAGTAATCCTTGCAACCGGCACTTTTTTGAACGGGCAGATTCACGTAGGCGATATCTCATTCAGCGCAGGAAGGGCAGGGGAGTTTGCGTCCGTCGAACTCGCAGAGCAACTAAAGGCGATGGGCCAGCCTATGGGCCGGTTCAAGACTGGAACTCCCCCGAGGCTGAAGGCGTCGTCAGTGAATCTTTCGGTCATGGAGGAAGATCCGGGAGAAGACACCATAAGACCCTTCTCCTTAAGAACGGAGAGCACCTCGAGACCGTTGCGCTCATGTTTCAGGACCTACACGTCAGAACGCACTCATGAGATCGTCCGCCGTCATCTCTTCCGTTCGTCGCTTTACTCCGGCAGGATCAAAGGTACACCTGCCAGATACTGTCCTTCCCTTGAGGATAAGATAGCAAGATTTCCTGACAGACCACGCCACCTCGTCGTTGCGGAACCAGAAAGTGTGGACACTGCTGAGCTTTATCTCAAGGGGCTGGGGAATTCATTGCCTGCCGAAATCCAGCAGGAGTTGATCCAGTCCGTACCGGGTTTGGAATCAGCCGAAATCGTGAGACCAGCCTATGCTATCGAGTATGAGTTCATCGATCCAAGAAGCCTCCATAGGACATTGGAAAGCAGGCTCGTACATGGCCTTTACCTCGCAGGACAAATCAACGGGACATCGGGTTATGAGGAGGCTGCAGCTCAGGGGCTCTGGGCGGGGATCAACGCAACCTTGGCGATCAAAGGGCTGCCACCATTTTTCCTCGATCGATCCGAGGCCTACCTCGCTGTCATGGTGGACGATTTGATCACCAAGGGGGTGCAGGAGCCTTACCGCATGTTCACAGCCAGGTCCGAATATCGGCTGCTCCTGCGGGAGGACAACGCGGCATCGAGACTACTAAAAAAGGGGCACGCTCTAGGCCTCATATCGAAATATCTCGTCGAAGAGCTTGAGGCCAAGGAAGAGAATCTGAAAAAAAATCTCTGTCTCTTGGAGGCTGTTCGAGTGAAACCAACAGAGGAACTCAATGGCCTCCTCCGGATGAAAGGCGGGCGGGAGATCAGGGAGGCGCTGAGCGGCGCCAAGCTCCTCAAACGTCCCGAGATCTCTGTAGATGATCTCGTTGCCCTAGGACTCATCGATGCCTCGATGCCCCCAGATGAACGATGCGCCCTAGAAATCATGGTAAAATACGAGGGTTACATCGAGAGACAGCGGCGGGAGGCGTTTCAAGCTGCAAAAATGGATCGAGTGTCCATTCCTATTGATCTCGACTATAGCGCTGTCCCCGGCCTTTCCCGGGAGATGAGGGAGCGTCTCAGTGCTGCGAGACCGGAGTCGCTAGGGCAACTGACCAGAATTCCAGGAGTTACACCGGCGGCGGTCACTGCGTTGATGGTAAGGCTTCGCGCCAAGAATGGACTTCCAAACGGGTAGGGGCCTCATTCCATCAGCTTCACATGTGCCTCTTGTGATCCTGTGAGCTCCTGTCAAAGTTGTCGAGAAGCGCCCCTTGCAGGCTGCTCTCCGCAACGACAATGGTCAGGTCACGCAGAGAGCCGGGCGGCAATTGTGGCGACGTGCTTTCCCTGAAATCTGGCGATTGCCAACTCGTTTTCAGTGGGCAGGCGGGAGCCATCGGGACCTGCGAGGGTTGATGCGCCATACGGAGTCCCTCCTGAGATCTCAGCCATTGTCAAAAGCCTTTTTTCCGAGTACGGCGCCCCAACGACAATCATGCCGTGATGAAGCAGAGTTACGTGAAAACTCGTGATAGTGGTCTCCTGGCCTCCGTGCTGGGTCGCTGTCGAAGTGAATACACTGCCGATCTTCCCAATCAGCGCCCCAGACGCCCAGAGACTGCCAGTCTGATCAAGAAAGTTCTTCATTTGGGCGCACATGTTTCCGAACCGGGTCGGCGTCCCGAAGATTATCGCGTCAGCTTGGGCCAAATTTTCAGGCACCGCCACGGGCACGTGCGCAAATGCCGCTCTTGCTTTGGCTGCCCCTGTCTTTTCGAGAACCTCTTGAGGCACAAGCTCCTGGACTTGGAGAAGTCGCGAGGCGCTCGGCGCGACTTCCTCAACTCCTTCGGCGATTGCTTCGGCAAGACGGTACACGTGTCCGTACATACTGTAGAAAACGATCTGTACTTCCATACCGATGAGCCCTCGCTCTTTCTCAGGAATTCTTATATCTTAGTCACCTTATTGATCATTCTTGCAGATGTCAACGCGCCCGCGGGCGGACAGTTGTGACTCAACGCTATTGATAATTTGTTGAATGTCGAAAACGATTGGGAGGAGGGACCGGCGCAACCACCTGTTTGCGTGGAATATCAGGGACCAATAGCCGCTCTCCAGGCCGACAAGGCTGGCAACGGCTGACATCACACGAGAGAACCTCATGAAACGTTCATCCAACCCTGATATGATCTCTGGCATAGAACGAGCAGCCTTTACTAATTGGTGAATGGTGTGAGGGATCTCGAGGTCTGGGGACAGATACCAAAGCTGATCCAAAGAGTCAGAGCGAGGCGTGACGAAGCCTTGTCTTTTCGCCGTTTCCCATAGTTGAGTTTCGGGATACAAACGCACGCCAAGCATGACATTGGCGACCTGGGTGCAGCGTTTATTGTCGTTTCGAAGATGAGCGGCGCAAAAATCGAGAGTTTCTTCGAGCGTCTTAGCCGTCTCTCCAGGCCCGCCGATCATAAAAAACCACAACACCTTAAATAGACTGTCCGAGATGGCTTCGGCGGCGTGACGCACATCGTCGTAACAAAAAGGTTTGCCATATCCCGCGATCATTGTCGGCGAAGCAGATTCCGGGGATATATGGAAAGACCTGAAACCTGCTCGCCACAACAGAGACAAAAAACGTGTATTGATATTTTTTGGGCTGAGCGATGTGGCAGAAAAAATAGCCTTCCAAGGCCGTCGAAGGATTTCTTCGAGTATAGAGAAGCAATGATCTGCGGGCTCGTTGAAAAGGGAATCCACAAACTCGAACGATTTTGGCCGTAGCCTGTAAAATACCTCCTCTATTTCATCTACGACCTCCCTGGGATCCCTCCGACGAATGGTGTTTCCCTGTAGTTTTGAAGGGTAGAGGCAATAGATACATCTATGCGAGCAACCCCTGTAAGATTGAATGCTGTAGCCCGCGCCGAGCCTATTATAGCCTGAAAAGTCAGTCCAAGAATCAACATCGGGTCTGGCGGCGGGAAAGGCGCCGACGCAGGGCGGCGTGAGGACAAATGTTCCATTATCTTGATATCCCACGCCGGGAATCTTTGGGGCGTACTCATCCCTCGAAAGTGCGTCAAGGAGTCTCACAAAGCTCACTTCTCCGTCGGAGACAACAACATAGTCGGCTTTGAGCGCCATGAGGAGTTCTCTGGGCAGCAGGCTTGCCCCTGATCCTCCAAGCACTAAGGGAGCGCCGGTGGACTGTCGAATCCAGTTCGCTATGCTTTGAGCGTCTCGGACGTAAGAGACTGGGTGCAGCATGTTGACATTGTCAATGTTTCTCACAGAGAGCCCCACGACTTCTGGGGCAAAAGAGCGACAGAGGCTTTGAATTTTCTTGAATGGGGTATCGACAAAGCAAAGGTCAAGCACGCGCACATCATGACCAACCGCTTTTGCGGCGCTTGCTACACAACATAGTCCGATGGGCGCCGCTGCAAAAAGATCATGACGCAGATTCGCGTTGATCAGCAGAACCCTCAATGTATTCTCCTGCCTCTCGTGGCGCACTCCCATACGCAGGAGTCTTGCTGCAAGCACATAGACGCATTGTCAAAATTACTGACCGCGTCGCTTTTCAAAGCTCGCAGCGACAGCAACAAACAGTGTGTTATTGCGAGGCATCGAAGGCGATGCGTCAATTCCGGTTTACACAACTGACAGTAAGCAGAATTGACCAATAGACAAAGTCTTTGTGAGAATCGATCTTGCTTGTCCTGATCGTATGACGGAACGTATCATGGTCCGGCAGGGACGAGATAGCTGTTGAGTCACTCTGTTATGGCCATCTTCCCTGCCGATGATGTTTCTCTTGGAAAGAGCGTTCGCTCAAACAGCTTTTCGCGAACGCTCATTTAAGGTTCGCTCCTATTTTTTGTCCTGAACTCGTGGCGTTCCAGTACTTGTGCGCATCATTCAGCACGAAACAGTTATTCCGCAAGCAGGGCTTTCAACTCTTTTGTAAATTCCGGCACGACTTTGAATAGGTCTCCGACGATGCCGTAATCAGCTTTGGAAAAGATCGGGGCCTCGGGGTCTTTGTTTATAGCCACGATGACCTTTGAGGAGCCCATGCCAGCCAAATGCTGAATTGAGCCGGATATGCCACATGCAATGTAGAGGTTGGGAGTAACGGTTTTGCCGGTCTGGCCCACTTGATCAGAGTGGGGTCTCCACCCTGCGTCAACTGCAGCACGCGACGCCCCGACAGTTGCGGTAGGCCCGAGTACGGCGGCCATTTCTTCCAATAGAGAATAGTCAGGCCCCCCCATGCCGCGTCCGCCTGAGACGATGATTTCGGCTTCGGTGAGATCCACTTTTCCGCTGGTGTCCAGATTCAATTCTTTGGTGACATAGGTGGTGCGACTCTTGTCTGGTGTGAATGAGATCGCTTCGACTGCTCCCTCGCGTGGATTTTCCACTGTCTCCAACACATTGGGTCTCGCCGTGGCCATCTGCGGCGACGCCGTACTCACCCACTGTGCGTAACATTTGCCCGCATACATCGGTCGATTGCCAACCAATTTCCCCTCGTCGAGCGTGAAAGAGATGCAATCCGCAATGACCGCCACGCCAAGTTTAGCGGCAGTTCTCGGGGCCAAATCTTTTCCCTGCATAGAATGGCTCAAGAGGACGATGGAAGGACTCTTTTCCTTGATCACATAGCACAGCGCCTGCGCGTAATACTCGCTGTTGTACACTGCGAAATCAGGACCATCCACGACGTAGACAGCGTCTGCTCCGAACTTTGCCAGATCAGGTGCGAACTGGGACGCGCCGCTGCCCACCAGTAATGCCTCGAGTCGTCCACCCAATTGATCTGCGATTTTACGACCTTCACTGGCAAGTTCAAAAGCGGTTTTCTTGAGTTTTCCGGCCTTAATTTCTCCATATATCAGCACATTCGACATTTCTTTGTTTCCTCCGTTTCTAGGAACTGCACCCATCAAATCACTTTTGCCTCGGACCTCAGCGCCTGCACTACTTGTTTTGCCGCGTCAGCAGGTTCCATATTTTCGAACTTCTTTCCGGCCTGGCGCTCCTTTGGCATGCTGTAGGAACGAGTCTCAAGCTTGGGATCGGCGGCTATTCCGAGATCGGCCAGTGTTTTCTTTTCGATAGGTTTCTTCTTGGCCTTCATGATGCCAGGGAGAGACGCATAGCGAGGTTCATTGAGGCCCTTTTGTGACGTGAGCACGCATGGCAACGTCACTTCCACAATCTCCTTGCCACCTTCCACATCGCGTTCCACGATGGCTGTCTTTTTGTCTTGTGCAACATCCACCTTGGTGACCAATGT
>CAYRVH010000023.1:0-1731 GCA_964427855.1 uncultured Syntrophaceae bacterium | reverse complement strand
AAGAATTCAGCGAGCATCGCGCCGGTTTCTCCAAAATCGTCGTCGATAGCGCGGTGGCCGCAGAAGATGACATCGTACGTCAATTGAGCAGCGACTGCAGCCAGGGCTGAGGCTGAAACGTACGGATCGGCCTGATTGAGCGCATCGTCGCAAATGTGAATACCTTTGTCGGCTCCCATTGCCAGAGCCGTCCGGATTGCCTCGGTGGACCTCTCCGGACCGATGCATATGATGGTGACGTCGCCGGCCTTGAATTTCTCTTTCAGGCGCAGTGACTCCTCAACGCTGAACTCATCATACGGGTTGATCACGTATTTAATACCGTCGGTTACAATGCCAGTGCCCTGAGGGTTCACCTTGATTTGCGTTTCGGTGTCAGGCACCTGTTTTAGGCACACCAATGATTTCACGGAATGTCCTCCTTAGAACATGATAATTCGTCCTCAGCGGATGCAGCATTCAGGAGAACGCCGCAATATACTGAGTTCCGACTCGATACATTTGTCTTTCTTAGACAGCCATGAGCGAGGTTTGGATCGGTACTCTCTGCACGCTCAACATGGCAGAATCAGGGTTAACCATCGACAATGTAGTCAAGGCGCCTTAGTTAGTCAAGAAGAATAATCGCCAAGAGTTCCGACATTTTCAGGAGCTTGGGAAATGAATCCCTCGTTTGGCACAGGCACCGCCATGTCATTCTCAGGAAAGTGGGGCTCCATGGTGAGTTTCCTGAATTCCCATTTTTATCAGAATAACAATATGACTTGTGACCATTTCGTGATTTCTTTTGAGAATTGTTCGAAATTCCAAAAAGCGACAAACTTCCTCCATCACGGCGATCAACTACCACTACCAATTGTTGGGAAATGTCCTGGAATCATCGGGGCTCTTAAACCATACTGATTGCCCCCATTCATGGTATATCAGCGTTCTTGTAGGGTTGCCTCATACACTCTCCCGCCAGCATGGGGCCACGTCATCCTATGTTGATCCTCTCAGCGCCAAAACTAATTGCCACCAATTTGAGTCTGCAATCGCTCAATTTCTTGCAACAGACGATTTTTTGCGACGTCGTTTGTTTCGAGTTTCACTGCATATTTGTACCAGCGAAGTGAGCTCTCTACGTCGCCCTTTTGTCGATGCACGTAACCCAGATGTTTCATGGCTTCAAGATGGTCAGGTTGCAACGTAAGTATAGTTGTCAAGTCGCTGATTGCGTCATCGTAGCGACCCAATTGTTCTAAGACGTACGCTCGATTCTCTAAGGCCCTCAGCATACGAGGATTAAACTCCAGTATTTTTGAAAGGTCCTCGAGAGCGAACTCTGGTCGTCCCGTGTCGAAGAACAATTGCGCTCGATTCATGAGGGCCGACGTGTCAGATGGAAGCATTTCCACGGCGATGTTCAACTCCTTGAGGGCGCGGTCATGATCGCCTCGTAATCGATCAATCATACCAAGTACAACATGCGCCTCTTGTATCGAGGGATCCAATTTGATTGCTTTTTCAACGTCAACGGCCGCTTTATCGAGTTGTCCCATGATGAGGAAGATCTTGCCGCGGTTGAGGAGGGGAAGGGGAGCACGTTTAGACGCCTTGCAGCAGGAGTCAAAAAGTTTTAGCGCCTCTTCGTACTCCCCATTGTTAACTTTATTTATCCCCAATTCCATTATCGCCTTACATTCCGCACGATTTCATGTAGGTGATTGAGGATTTTTCTGAAGAGGAAAA
>CAYRVH010000022.1:35061-52018 GCA_964427855.1 uncultured Syntrophaceae bacterium | reverse complement strand
CGGGTTATGATAAAATTCGCCTCGATAAGCTACCAGAAGGCGCGGAATGTAAGTTCGAATACAATTTTCTCCCGATTTTTCGACGAGACTGCTTCAGTTTTGCTCGGAATGACGGACGAACGGCCATGGAGTGGTTATCCACGAAGAGAAGCACACACGTCATCAATTGCGCCAAACACCCTGACAGCTATGTATGGTCTAATCGAGCCCCAGCAACCGGGCTGCGTTATCCCTCAGCAGTGCAGACAGGGTGGCCTCTTTCAGAGGTAGATTCCTTATTTTTTGAACCTGATCCGCAATAGACACGACTTCAGTAGGCCAGTCGCTCCCAAAGACAAATCTCTCCGAGTATCGCTCGAACTTGGGTATGGCTGAAAGCAATTGCTGGGGCGGGATGCCTGAAATATCGATGTACAAATTTTTGTGACGGGTTAACAACCATTGGGATTCTTTGTACCAGAAGGGTCGCCCTGCGTGGCATGCCACGATGGGAAGCATGGGAAAATCTTCTGCGATATCATCAAGAAGTAAGGGATGGGCGTAGCGAATACGAGTGTAGGGGAACAAGGAAGTCCCTGTGTGAAACATTACTGGAACACCGTAGTATTGCGCAGCTTCATAGCCGGAAAGCAGTCTCTCATCATTCGGATAATAGTGGCCGTATGATGGCAGCAGCTTAATCCCTTTACAACCGAGTTGTTCCACCAAACGCTGCACTTGGTCGCCAGCAGGCGTGGAGGATTCCACATCGATGGACCCAAAGGGGATAAGGCCATGAATATCCATGCAAAAACTTGCCGTAAACTCGCTCGGGATAATCCCGGTGACCCGAGGTGAATATTCAGAGAGAATCACCGCGTAGTCAACGCCCTGGTCCTTCAAGTACTTAGAGAACTCCTGTGGTGAAAGCGCATCCATGAAATCGAGCGCGTGGGGCGCAAGCGCCTGGGACAAGTACTCTGTCATGTGTCTGGTAAGATGTTCACGCCTGCCCAGATGTATGTGAAAATCAATGACACCCATTCTTACGCTCCTGACTGATTGGATGCTCTGGCCGACCTCGCGAGATCGACCCCGGGGTAAGCCGATGTGCTTTTCGTGGCGACGCTGCTATGAGACGCCTGCGAGTGCGAGCCTGTACAGCATCATCCATCTTTCGATTCTTTGCAAGATTCGGTCTCAAAAGATCACAGAGGCGTTGTAATGCCGTCAGCGCGTATCCGCCAGAAATGCCAGGCCATCACTGTCGTCATAGCTGCGGGCAAACCAAGAACGTGCCATGCGTAAATCCTTGCTATGGTGATATCGTGCGGTTCTGACGGCCCCAAAGCAATCCTTGACAAGGATTCTCCGATGAAAGGGATGCTGGCAGCCAAATTGCCGGCGATGGTCCACGCCCACAGTCCTCTATCATCCCACACCAGGAGATAACCTGAGAAATCCACAAAGAACGTCATCACAAGAAGCGCGAGTCCTAGGAGCCAATTCCACTGACGTGGCGACGCGTACGCCTTGGCGACAAAAACACGGATCGTATGCAGCACCACGAGAACGACCATCGCCTGACCGGCCCAATAATGCACGTTGCGCACGAAAAAACCGTACGGTGCAATATGAGTGATGTACTGAATTGAAGGATAGGCTTGTGATACGTGCGGGACATAATACAAGGCGAGAAGGATGCCGGAAGCGACCTCGATCACAAACATCCATAGCGCCAGTCCCCCCAGACACCATGTGTATGTGACACGGCTCACTCGCTCATCGACGAAACGGGGATGCAGATGGAGAAAGAAGTTTTTTAGGGAAGCTTTGTTCAAGAAACGCCGGCGCTCCTAGCCCCACCTATGTCCACATGATCCAGTATGTGCGACCGGAAATGTTCCCATTGACGCCGAGCGCTTATTGCCCAGATGATCGCCTCTCTGAAACTCTATAGGTAGTCGCGTCCTGCTCCTCGAGATACAACTCAAGCATTCGCTTTGATGCCGGGCCTTTCTTCACGAAGCCTTTCGCATCGAACTCGCTTCCGTGGCAAGGACATTCGAAAACCTCGCGGCTTGCGTTCCAGTGAGGCTTGCAGCCAAGATGAGGACATTTGTCGTCAAGAACGGTGACCGATTCCTCGGCTTTGGTTTTCACAAGCCACACCCCCGCGTCTGCGACGTGCAGAGGCGATCCCTCCGCGACTCGAGAAAGCGCCTCCTTGGGCAGCTCCCTTTTACGGTTCACCACAAAGCCAAACGCGGCGAATCGTCCCGCGCCCCAGGCGATCGCGAGAGATACTAATCCCGAACAGAACAACAAGAATGTCTTGAGGAAAGATCGTTTGGTCATGTAAACCACCACTGCTGGGGAAGTCATCGCCGAGTATCTTTACCGAGCTGAGCAGCGGCTTCTCTTGCTTCGGTGAGCAGTAAGCCGCAGCGGCGACGGCGCGGGTTTATAGAAGAAGCCGTTGGCCGTCGCGCAACCTACGACTCAGCAGCCCTGGCTGGGAAGTTTGACTGGCTTTTTTGCAGCGCCTTGGGCTTTTAATTCTTTTTCGGCGTCTGCTTTGGTCGGAAACGGTCCCTTCACGATGGATTTGGCGTCAGCGGGTTTCTGATCTACGACGGAAACTTTTCCCGCAGCGTCCTTGACCACATAGAATTCTGCTGCCACAGCCACTGAACTCAATACGAAGGCGAACAGCGCTGTTGCAACACACACCAACCGAATCATCTTACGCATATCCGATACCTCCTTATGTAGACTGGGTGAGGTTGAGACCCACCCCTCTCGAAACGTGAGATCATCTATCATAAGGGTGCCATTTTTCTCCGAGCCGCGCAAGCACAAAGGCTATGAGGGCCATGACAAGTATGGCACCAGCCATAATTTCTTTGGATGTCCCGAAAATCTGCCAAAGGGTTATTCTCCCCATGTCAAAGCTCTTGTAAAATGATCCCCAGACGGGAAAGCCGAGAGCAAAAATCCACATGCCCACGATCATCCCTGCGAGAAAGACCAAGCTGTCAATTTTCCCCGATACGAGGCCGACCACTGCAGTCCCTGGGCAATAGCCTCCTACCACAAACCCCAGACCGAAGAGGATCCCACCTACCACCTGCGGCAACAGGTATGTTTTCAGCAGCGAATATTCCAGGAGAATGCTGTAGTCGAAGAGGCCTATCCAACTCAGCGCAATGAGTCCGACCATCGCCGTGCAGATGGCGGAAAACATAACCCGCAGCACTCGCATATCCCGAAAGTAAAAGATGTTGGTTAAATTCCTCGAGTCGCCGAACCCCGCTCTCTCCAAGACAAAGCCGAAGAAAAAACCTACCACGAGGGCAATCCACAAATTCGTCGCGAGGCTAAAATCGTTCAACATAGCCAATGGGCCGGTCATGACCATTCCCTCCTCACAAAATAAGCGGCGATAAACGCGGTCGCAAACACGACCATCATAAAAGCCCAGCTTCCCACTGCCATCGCGGCGCCGCCGGTCAACGCCTGTCCTGACGTACAGCCCATAGCGAACCTCGTTCCAATACCGCCGATTATACCGCCGATGAACGCCAGGGACAAACGGAGCCAAACGCCTGCCGTCGGCCCCCTCCCAACGCCCATACGGAATCGGCGCGCCGTAATCACGGCGACCAACCCACCAGCAAAGACTCCCACTACCTGCACCACGACCCAGTCAACAAAGGGATGGGGCGCCCCTGCGCCATAAAAACCCTTGAAATAGCCGTTATTCTCCGCAAACTGGGGGTTGACGCCATGGGCAATGACCGCCGCCGTCCTGGCAAATGCCCCTGAAGCCCCTAATCCCGTTCCCATAAGATAAAACGTGACGAGAAGCACCAACCCCAATGCGACCCCGGCCAAATAAGGGTTCCAAAACCCTTTCGCATACTCCGGTTCTTTCATCTTAGACCGCCTTTCTCTCCCATGATTTCATTGCGCAATGATAAAGCCGAATTCCCTCCACGACCGCTCGAAGCGACACATCCTGTCTAACCTTGATTTTTTGTCCTGCCTCACTTCTCATCAAACCCTGTTTACGCCTTGCGAACGTACGACGACCTCCCTACTTCTCACTTCCCTTAAGAGGCGCGGCCTCCTCTGAAACGGATTTGAATACCACCTCTGAGGCGACCTTCTCCGACGCCCCAAGTTTTGCCGGTTTTGGCTCCTGCGCAACCACCTCGTGCCATAAAATCGGAGCAGGGTCATTCACAGGCAGGTCCTTGGGGCACACCATCAACCATCGAGAGGTGAGCTGAAAGATGCCGGCAACGAGGATGGCAATCACCGCCAGAACGACTGTCGCCAGAAGGCCGGCAATGATCATACGTCCTCTTCGGTCAGCTGCGTGATTGTTGGCTGGCTTTTGGATCGGCGTTTCTTCGGCCGCTCCTTCAGGGGAGAGGGGTTCGGGCGCCGACATCTCTACACTTTGTTGGCTCAGATTCTCCGGATTTTCTGACATGATCACCTATCTCCTGGGATTCTCGTTCGGATACCCTCACTTTTGCATTCAGATTATCTGTGGAGGAGTGCCCGAGAATATGATCAGAGCTCGGAGACTCATCCCTCCAACGAGTACTAACAAGTCAGCCCCTACAACCAAGTATTTGGGCATCTCGCCGTATTCATAATATTCAATAATACTCAAGATGAAAGGCACTACAATTCCTAAAATGACGACAAGCCCCCAGAAATATGGGCTGAGCATCCCTGAGATGAGGATGCCAGCCGAGAGCGCCGCCTCGGTGGACCTTGTCAACGACATGAACACAAAAAGCATCAATACCAGCGCTTCCACCGCGAGGAAGATAACGTGCCCCAAGGCAAAGTTAGAGAGGGTCTTCACTGTGGTAATGTCAATAATGGCTGCCCCGATCATGGCGACTGCCAGACCAGTTGACATGGCCGACGCCAGAAACAGCACAGGCATCAATGGCGTATTCCAGAACGGCACCCCGTTAACCACCGCAATGAGAACACCCGTGTACGTGGCTGTGGCCACGGCAAGAAGGCTGCCCACTATCTCGATGTATACCACGTATCTCTTTGCTATCTTACCGATTATGGTGATCTCATTGAGGGCTGCGGCGTAAAGAAATGCCAGTGGGATGAAACACGAAAGGATAATAACCCCCCATGCAATCATGCTTCTCAGATTGCCTACCAGGTATATTTGCCGCCATGGCTCCCAGAAACCCGCTTCGAGATCCAACACCAGGCAGGCAGTCCCCACTGCCACTAAGGGTCCGGCAGCCAATGACCCGGCTCGCGCAAGCGCCTTAGACCAATCAGGGGCTAGGAGTTCACATGCGACAGCGGCGATGAATGCACCTGAACCGGCGCCCGCAAGAAATAGATATGCGATAATCAACCATCCCCACGCGCTCTCCACCATGGCTAACTCCTTTTGTAAAAAATCTTCGGCCTGGTGTCCAAATCAGGCCTCAATGGCTGGGCCCTATGCTGGGCGATGAACTTCGAAATATCACTGTTTGGATCATCCAGATCCCCAAAGATGCGGACCTGCGTGGGGCAGGTGGAAACGCAGGCAGGGGTTCCACCCTCCCGGACCAACTCTATGCAAAATCTGCATTTTTCTACTATCCCTTCATGGTGCTTTATGATCCGAACTTTGTACGGACACGCTTCCATACAATACTTGCATCCCACACATGTCTTCGGATTAACGAGCACGACCCCCTCCGGAGTCGTGTAGGTGGCGCCAGTGGGACAGACTCGCTGACAAGGAGCGTTTTCACAGTGATTACACTGGACAGGGATGAATTCAGCCCCGTAGGACGGAAAACGGCCCCTGTCCTTTGATTTGATCCAATTAAACGCCTCATTGAAATTGAGTTCGTTCTGATTTTGGCAGGCCACTCGACACGCGTGGCACCCAATGCATTTGGTCGTATCGATTGCTATTCCATAACGCGGCATGGTTCGATCCTTCAATACCTCTTGTCCGACTTTCCGTCCATCGGTCAGTTTGCCATGTTCTTCTGTTCAATCAATGGGTTAGGTCTCAGGCTCCCCGTGTTAACTTCATGAAGTTTCATGTCTTCTCGACACGCACGATGATCTCGTTGGACATGATGTGTCCCAGAACCGGGTCAAAGTATGTTGGAAGGAAATCATTGTAGGATACCCCGTACCCATAAGCTGTCTGGAGTTTTCGGGCATACACGCCATACCCACTCGGCACAAAGATGCAATCCGGATGGATACCTTCCGTGAGTTTGGCCCGAGCCCTCCCTTTACCCACCGAACTGATGATGGTGGTGCAGTCTCCATCTTTAATGCCCAAAGCGCGAGCGCGATCAGGGTGCATCCAAATCCTCCCCAAATCATTGGCCATAGTGATCTCTTTGAGATATGGCTGGTTAATCGTCCGCGCGTGCGTATGATGAGCTTGCTTGCCATGTATGAGCCGGAAGGAATGCGGATCCTTTTCATCTGGCATGACAAGAGGCTCTTCCCATTCCGGCACGGCCGACAGACCCAAATCTTGCAGGATTGAAGAGGCTATTTCCAGTTTTCCACTGGGCGTATGAAATGAGGGCTCGCCGGGAGTCCATTCTCCACCCAAGTCAATCACGCCTTCCTTCTTCAACTGCTCCAGGGTTACGCCCAGCGGGGCTAAACGAGCCCTGTTGTAGTCCTCGAGGGTGAAATTGAAGTACTGTCCTATGGCGAGATAAGGAGCAATTTCGATCAAGATGTCTGCAAGGGGCTTCGTATCGTAGAGCGGTTTCACTACCTGCTGTCGAATGGCTACCTGTTTGGAGCTGTAACTGTGGTTCGTGTGCACCACATCATCTCGTTCGAGGTAATAGGATTCAGGCAGTATATAATGGGCAACGGATGCTGTCTCCGAAGGGACATAGTCAAAGCTGACAAGCAACTCCAATTTCTTATATCCTTCGATAACTCGTGCAGGATTGGGGTTTGTCCTCAGGGGATTGTTATGATACACAAAGCCCGCCTTTAATTTGCCCTGAATAGCGAGCTCCGGGATGGCTTGGCTAATTCCTATGCCCATAGGAGTCAGGGGATATCGCTCAGGATCGGTGCTCCCGTCTATCATCGGGCCTTCAAGCTGCGGCGGCTCCGGATACTTCTCCGGATTGAGCTTCCCAAGTTTCACCTTGGGGTGGATATAGAGACCCCCACGCTGGTTGAAATTTCCAAGGAGCCCATTGACACAGGCAACAGCGCGGACGAGCTGTAAGCTGTTTTTGTATTGCGTGCCCATCGCGCCGTGATAGCCGCGATGGATAACAGCGCGCGGTGCCTCGCGAGCAATATCATGGGTAAGTTTTATGATGACCTCCTTAGGGATGGAGGTCTTGGCTTCCGCCCATTCGGGGGTGTATTGTTTTACCTTTTCAGCCCACTCATTAAAGCCTTCCGTATTTTTTTCTACGAACTCCTTTTGGTAGATCCCGTCCCTGATCATCACATGAGCCATTGCCAAAAGGAGGGCTAAATCAGTCCCCGGTCGGATCCGTATCCACTCTCGACCAAGAACCGCGGCCTCGCTATAACGAGGATCCACGACGACAAGTCGAGCCCCCTTTTCTGCAGCCCTGGCCAAGTCTCGCACCTGCCTCAGCTGCAGACCTGCTGCGGGGTTTCGTCCGATGAAAAGGACAAAGCGCGTATTTTCGAAGTCATGTTCGGGCTTTGCCTCGCCTGTGGTGAGCCACCAACCGATGTTTCTCGGCAAAAAGCACGTAGTACCATGCGAAAAGACATTGGGAGACCCAAGGGCCCGCATAAATCTGTGGGTTAAATCTTCATTGCCCTCGGGGTACTGCAGCCAAAAAAGGGACTGAGGCCCATACTTCTCGACAATCGCCTTTACGCGCTCACCAATTTCCTTGTACGCCTGCTGCCACGAAATTGGTTCGAACTTTCCGTAAGCCACCCTTTTCATGGGGGTTCTTATGCGATCCGGATTATAGACTTCGTGGAGCATACCGTGGCCTTTGGCGCACATGCGACCCATATTGTTGCCGGCAATAGGTATGCCCTCGGCCTTCCATACCCGATCCCCCTTGGTATAGACTTTGATGGCGCACCAGTTACCGCAGGCGTCACAGAGCGTGGGGGTGACCTTTACTTCCTTGCTGGCTGTTTTGGCCGGGGTAGCCCAAGAATTGAGGTTCACATACGAGGCGGCGACCAGCGACGCGCCTCCTGCTGCAGACCCGATGAGAAATTTTCTTCGCGATATTCCACGGCGATGCATAATAGCCTCCCGAGCGGACGTGGATTCTTATTATTACTATATATGTATAACTATATATGTCAAGGCTTTATTTCAAACGCCTCGCGTTTTTCTCGCCTATCGCCAAAATGATTCCAACCACCAGGCGTCAACACTTCCACATGGCCAGCTCCTCGCTGCAATCTCATACCCACGGCCTCCTCAATCACCCCAATGCCGATGAGTTGGAATCCTTTTTCAGCAGCGGCAGCCTTTATTGAGGGAAACGCGTCCTGGCGCAGGCACGCAAGCAGCGCGTAGTCCTCGCCGCCGTGAAGCGCCCATTCCAAGGGATCCCTTTCCAAGTAGGCGGCGGCTTCTAGCAGCGCGTCATGAATGGGCAGCTTGTCCTCGAAGATCAATGCTCCCACCTTGGATCGTGTGCAGATGTGGCTAAGGTCGGAGCTCAGTCCGTCGGATATGTCAATGGCTGCGGAACAGGCGTGAGACGTGGCAAGAAACCTGCCTTCTCCCACGTGGGGCCGAGGATTGAGGTGGGCGGCCTTCAAAACTTCGGCCCACGGTTTCGACGGGCATTCCCCCCGCAGCAGCAGGTCACAACCCGCGGCAGAAAGACCAGTGGGCGCAGTGAGCGCGATTATGTCCCCTGGCTCGGCTGCGTCTCGAAAAAGCGTCTCGTGACACGCTACCGTGCCGGTAATGGCAACATTGATGACCATGTCGGCCAATGATCGAGTGGTGTCGCCGCCGAGGATGTTGACGCCGTATTCGCGGGCGAGGCCGGCCAGACCCTCATAGAAATCGTCGAGCCATTCCACTTCGACGTCGGCGGGAATCCCCATACTGATAAATGCATCCTTAGGCATGCCCCCGCACGCCGCTACGTCAGAAATATTCACTGCAAGCGACTTACGTCCTAGTATGTGGGCAGGTCCCCAGGATCTGTAAAAGTGGACGCGTTCGATGAGAAGGTCTGTGGTGACAAGAAGACAGGTTTCATCGTCGAGCCTCACCACCGCGCAGTCGTCGCCAATGCCGCGTATCACCTTGCCGGGCCTTATCAAGCCCAGCGGGGCAATACGGTCGATGAATCCGAATTCCCCAATGCTAGAGAGCTTCATGGCGCTAGTCTCGTTCCCCACCGAGTGGAGACGGCGCAGGAAGCCTTGTTTGAGGCTCCTTCGGGTCGCAAAACGGTACCTAGGACGACCGCGTAATCCTGACCCAGAAGTTCTTGATTGTCAATGTATGCCGACTGGTGTCTTGCCAACTGCAGACATTGTCGTAAATAATCACGAATTGGGCGTGGGGGCTGCTGCGTCATCCTCATGAAACGAGGCATCCATAGGGAGTTTCCTGGATGCCATTTTCCTGGGAATGACAATGTGGCGTATGGCCATTTTGAGATTTCTTTTGAGAACGGTTGTAGGAACTAATACATCATGAAGTGTTGCGTTTTCACCAAAGCTAGCACGGGATGGTTTCGACTCATTCCCCATGAGGTGTCAATTGCGTTCTTGTTGCTATGAGAGGAGACGAACGCGACGTCACAGTCTCAGATCAATCCAGCAGAGAAGCCACTGGCGAATTTGGGGGTTTCTCCGCGCGCTGGTGAGGAGCAACCGTCTCAGGAGCTCGCAATTTGTTGATGCGACTCCCTCAGTCATTCCTCGGGAAAGAGCATCAAGGCAGGCGGATCAGCCCATGCTTCGGGGCTGCGCATCGGCGCGCTACATTTCGCCTCACATCGATGCATGACATCAGGTCCGTGGGCGTGACGCTCACTCTCTGGGGAGCCTCGGAGGTACTCACGGATTCGATGCCGTGGTCCTCATTTCGACCACTCTGCCATTTGGAGCCGTTCCCTCTGACATTTCGAGCGAAGCGAGAAATCTTGAGCCTGCGAGAAAGATTTCTCAGTCGCATAGCTCCTTCGAAATGACATGAATGTCACGGCGTCCCAGTCTCGTTCGAGCCTTGCTCCCTCCAAATGACAGGATGCCGACTCTCCCATCGCGGCCTTCGACAGTAGTCGGTCATTCGATGCTGCGAACCTGTTCCAACATAAATTTCAAATACCGCTACAGAGCAGGTCCCATGCCCATAAAAATTGCCGAGGAGCGCGACGCAGCAATTTCACTCGCATCGCGGGCTACTTGATAATTGCGGCGTCCTCCAGGGAGAGCTTCTTCTGAAATTCTTCCCAAAATTCTTTTTCGGAAACACGCCAATCTGAGCCGAACTTCCTGTTGAATATGATAGCAACGTGATCCAAAGCCTTTTTCCAGACCGATTGATAGCTCAGCTTGAGTACGTCTTCCAGAAATGGCGTGAGGGCATTGAGTTTTTCCTTTGGGATGTAGGCCCTTGCCCCGAGTTCGATCGATTGCTTCAACGCCTCGGGGGTCAAAGCATGGGCAGTCAGCATCACCGTAGGGAAGTTCCTACTCACTGATATCTTCAGCAGATCAAATCCTCGGACTCCCATTATGTCGAGAATCACGAGGTCGTACGTATAGGAGACAAGATACTGACGGCCCTTTTCAAAGCTGGTGGCCGTATGCAACGTGAGGTTTACATCAGTTGGGAGCTGCTCGGCGATGGTTTCAAGAATATCCGGCTCGTCATCCACGGCGAGGATCAGCTTATCTTTCCATATTTCCTTGTCGGACATGGTCAATCCTTTCTGATGGGTACATGGGGTCAAGACTAACGCACCCCGCGGCTGTATTCCCTTTCATACATCTGAGCTTACGTGGCTGTTGTGAGCCAATATCGTCTGAGATTAAGAAAATGGTCAATCAGAGTCAAGCTCATTATGCGATTGCCAAGAAAAGATTTGACTCTTCGTTGAGTATTGCAGCCTGGTGAGCTTTTTTGGGAATTTATCCGGAGATTGCCCAGCTTCCAATGACGCGCAAATGGTTCCACTATAACGACGATGAGCCGAAGGCGCCCAGCAATCACGCTCCAGATCGATGGAGTACAGAAGTCGCCGTTGAAATCGTGATCATCTGCGGGAGCTCCTATCGGTGTCCTCTCGCGAGAGAATCATGATCTGCGATCACTCATTCACCCGTCGGTGCTTCTGCACCGGCGAGTCAATCCCTGTGGGCTCGTTATTGTTTTGACGCCAAGTGAATTGCTTAATCGTGTTTCCCTTTGGTCATCTTGCGGCGCTCTTCATCTCGAATCTCACGACGCAGCAATTTCCCGACTTTTGACTTGGGGAGCATGTCGCGGAATTCGATGTAAGAGGGTACCTTGTACGATGCCAAGTGTTGAGAGCACCAATTGATCAACTCTGCTGCGCCAACCCCTTTAGCGTCGTCTTTCAAGACAACAATGGCTTTTATGCGTTCGCCCACTTTTGGATCCGGAACTCCCACGACGCATGCGCCTACTACCACTGGATGATCTTGGAGTACGGCCTCCACTTCAGATGCTGAAACTCGATAAGCCTTGTGTTTCAGGATGTCTGCCGATCGTTCGACATAGATGATCTCCCCATTTGAGCCTTGGGTGACGTAGTCTCCAGTGCGGTAGAATATGTCATTTCCTATCGCTACGAACGATCTAGCCGTCTCGTCTGGTTTGTTGAGATATTCTTTCATGGAATGGTCGGAGGTGACAAGCAACTCGCCTACTTCGCCGGTCGGCACTGGCTCGAGTGTATCAGGATCAACGATGAGGGTGCGCCTGCTCGGCAACGGTACGCCGATAGACATGGGAGAAGGTTCGCCTCTATCCGGCCTGCTATAGGTAATGTGTCCCGCCTCTGTGGAGCCATACACCTGGTATATGGGAACCCCGACTCTCTCCTTCCAGCGGAAGAGCACCTCCCTCGGGAGCACGTCGCCCCCACAATAGCAGTACCGCAGTGAACTCAAATTGTAAGTATCCTGCCTATCGTTCTCGAGGATCATCCGATACAACGCAGGCACCCCCAGCATCCAGCGCACCTGATACCTTTGGATCGCCATGAGGATGGAATCCACTTGGGGCACCGGCATGAGAACCGTCGTGTTGCCTGCGTTGAGGCCGATTGCCATGAACAGTCCCAGGGCCATGATATGAAACAATGGATTTATGGCAATGTACGTATCTTCGCCATGTCTGAGATGATTTTTGAACACGTCATCGGTGATATCATTCACATACGACGTATGGCCCCAATGGTTCCCCGGAACTCCTTTGGGAAAACCCGTTGTGCCACCCGTGTAGAGTATGTATGAGAGGTCCTCCACAGGGTCCAAATCAACCCTGGAAGGCTTCGTACCAGATTGAAGAACCGATTTAAATTGGTGGGTTCCTTCACTTAATCGAACATTGCCATGGGGAGCTTTGTCGAGCAATCTGGCGAGAAAGCGTTTGGGCAAAGAAATCATATCAAGCAAGTTCGTCACTACAACATGTTGCAGGCTTGTTTTCCCTCGTATCTCTTCTACGTACCCAAAATTGGTGTCGTGGCAGATGACCGCCTTTGCCACTGAATCGTTCATCATGTACAGGATCTCGTGGGACGTGTAGATGGGGGACACAAGGACGACAACCGCGCCGATCCTCTGGGCTGCGAGAAACGCTATGACCAATTGGATGCAATTGGACAAATAGAGAACTATTCGATCTCCTTTTTTGATCCCTAGATCCGTCAAGCCGCCTGCGAACCGTTCCACAAGATCATGGAGCTCTCCATAAGAGAATTTGTCGCCCAAAAAGATCAATGCCGTGTTTTTTTTGTATCTCTCGCAGGCTTGGTCGAAACGGGTAAATGTGTACTCTTTTCCATTGACTGAGTTCATGATCAGGTCCCAAAATAAGCTGTTTTCACGTCTGGGTTGTCCATAAGTTGTTCTTTTGTTCCTTCTACGACCGCTGCGCCGTTTTCAAGTATGTAGCCAAAATCAATAATGGGCATGATGGGTCGAGCGTACTGTTCTGCAACAATGATGGACATCCCGTATGTCCTTGATGGATTTTGCAAGCAAGTACTGGATCGCGGGACTTAGCCCGAGCAGAGGTTCGTCAAGGAGAAGCAGCTTTGGTTGCGCCATCAGCGCCCTGCCAATTGCAAGCATCTGCTGCTCCCCGCCGCTTAAGAAGCCCCCGAGTCTCTTTATCAGCCTCTTCAAAGGAGAAAATATAGTGAAGACGTAGTCAAGGGTTTCTCGCGCCTGACTCGACGTTGCCAGATAGCCCCCTATCTTAAGGTTTTCCAAAACCGTACTTTCCGGAAAAATGCGACGCCGCTCTGGACAAAGTATGATCCCCTCCCGCGCCCTGACAGAGGGTTTCAACGCAGCAATATCTTTCCCGTTGAAACGAATCTCACCCCTGATCGTAATGCGTTCGCCGCCTGCCATTTCTTCCTTTCGCCTGATGTCCTCCATAATGCCGGACAGCGTGTACATAAGCGTGGACTTGCCGGCGCTGTTGGCGCCAAAAACGCCGATTATTTGGTTTTTCCCGCAGCTCAAACTCACATTGTTCAGCGCGAGCATGTTTTCATAAAAGACCATTAATCCGTTGACCTCAAACATAACTGTACACTTCCTCCGAGCCGAAATACGCCTCCTTTACTTCTGGATTGTCCATCACTTGCTCAGGCGATCCCTCAGCGATTTTACAGCCGAAGTTCAGCACCATCACCCTCGTTGCCAGGCGGAAGAGTTCTCTCAGCCTGTGTTCAATCATGACCAGGGTGATGCCCTCCATTTGGAGCTTCTCCAACAACGGGACCATACTCGCCATTTCACTCATGCTCAGGCCTGAGAACACCTCGTCGCATAGGATAAGTTCCGGTCTCAGCGCGAGACATCTCGCCAATTCCAACCGCTTCAAATATCCGGTTGGAAGAGACGCAGCCGTTTTGTACGGGACATAAGAGTCTCTTTCAAAGCCTATCTCTTCAAGGATATCAACTGCGACCGTGTCCCTGCTTCCCATTTTACCTCCCCCACGCCATCCTCCCGTTCGGCGGGCCCTCGGAGAGAAAAGGGGTACAATGAGATTCTTGAATGCCGGCAGCGAATAATAAGGCCGCATGACCTGAAAGGTTCTCGTAAGTCCTGCATCCGCAACTTTGTGCGGGTCCCAGTTTGTAATGTCACGCGATTTGAAGACGACCTTTCCACTATCGGATTTGACGAAACCCGTGATGGCGTTCACCAACGTTGTCTTACCCGATCCGTTGGGACCGATGATGCCGAAAACCTCGCCTGGATACACCTCCAAGCTGACGTTCGACAGAGCCGTAACCCCGCCGAAACTCTTGGTAATGTCCCGAACAGCCAACAATGGCTCACTTTTATGTGCTTCTTGTGTCAAGAGTCAGCTCCCGTGTAGTACCTGTACGCCTCTCGCTGCGTCCATGGTACGTCTCAGTCGTCACCTGCCTGTCTTTTTGTGCAATAACCCGTGAGTCTGGACAACAGAGCCTTATATTTCGACCCATCGCTCAAACTGCTCGTATTTCCTTGTGACATAGTTCATCAAACCTTCGCTTTTGTACACGATGAAAGCCGTCAGTATAATGGCATATACAGCGATTCTGAGCGTGCCGAAGTCCCGAAGTATTTCTGATATCGGCACGAGAATCAAACAACCGATGACTGGACCGATCAAGCTGCCGCCGCCACCAACCACCGTCGCGGCGATGGGTATGATGGAAAAATCCAAGGCAAACTGTGAAAGCCCCGCCCACATGTAGATGTGAGCCAGACAGGCGCCGCCGAAACAACCGAGCGATGAAGCGATCAAGACCCCAAACGCCTTGTATGTGGTGATGTTTATGCCGGAAGCTTTCACCGCCTGATCGTTGTCTTTTACGCCTCTGAATACCAATCCAACATCTTCCGTTACCAAGCGTCGCAGACCAAAGACTACAACGAGCATACCAATAATGAGCACATAAGTTTCCACCCACTTAGAGGAAAAACCATCGACTCCGAGGAGTCCGTCTGTTCCTCCAAAGATGTTTAAGGCTTCGATGACCCGCGCGGCAAGGAGGGGATACATGAGGCTTACAATGGCAAAATAGACTCCGCGCAGGGGAAGGCACGGCAGGAAAAGTAATGTGCACAGAATCGCCCCTCCTACCGTCGCCGCTGGAATGGTAACAAATAAGGGCAGCCCAAAGTGGGTGTTGAGGATTGCGGCTATGTATGCTCCAATCCCGACATAGAACCCCCCCCCAAGTGAAACCAGGCCCACGAAATTCGCTAGAAAATCAAATCCGATGGCCAATAACGCGTAAATGCAGATTATGGAAATCACCTTCTGCCAGTACGGAAAAGGGATGAAGATGATCGGCAGCAACAGAAAACCGACTATGAAAAAGCACCTCGGTATGACCAGGTAACTGATTTCCAGCCAGGACGAGATCGCATATACGCCGTCGGTGCGAACTTTAATACCCCTGTCCAGTCGCTCCCTGCGGCGGTCTTTTTTCTCTTGAGCCATCTAAACCCGCTCCTCGAGCTCTTTTTGTTTTCCAAATAGGCCGCTGGGTCGCAGAATCAATGCAGCTATTATTGCCACAAGGGCCACTACCACCTGAAAGTGTGTTCCGAGGTACACCACCGTCAGAATTTGCGCAAAACCAATGATGAAGGCGGCGAGTATGGCTCCTGTCCAGCTCCCCAGTCCGCCGATGATGCATACGGCCACCGCCATAATCAACACATAGTAGCCCGCCTCGACCACGATGTTTCCCAATGGAAGCAACACCACGCCTGCCACCCCTGCGAGGGCCGAGCCTATAGCCATGGCCACCACCGCCATGGCGTCCGAGTCTATCCCCAGCGTCATGGCCGCCCGTTCGTCCTGAGCCATGCCTTTGAGGGCCAGCCCCAAAGAGGTGTGGTTTACGAACAACCAGAAGCAGCCGAACAGGAGCAGCCCAACACCCACGACAATCAATCTCTGGAAATCCACCGATACCCCAAAAAGGTCAACGCTTCCTGCAATGAACGGCGGCAGGGTAAATGTCGCCCCTTTCAAGCCCCCCCAGCGCAGACCCTCAAGAATCGCCAAGCCAATCGCATACGAGGCTATGATCTCTGAAATAGGCATGCCCCGCACGCGAATGAGAACGAATTGATACATTGCTGCCCCTATGATTCCCGCAACGATCAATGCTCCGAGGATGGCTAACGGATAGGCTAAACCGACCCTGTTCATGAAGAGCCAGGTAATGTAGCCGGTAAGCACATACAGGGCCCCGTGAGCAAAGTTCGGCAAACGACTCACGCCGTACACGAGCGCAAATCCCAATGACATCAGGGCTAACGTCACGCTGTTAATAATGCCATAAATAATGATATCCATCGCAACGCCGAATTTCTGAATTTTCTTAAAATCACGAAAGGACGGTATCCTTCATGCATGGAAAGCTTGTCGGGCATGGCAGCAGGCTGCCGTCATCACAAAGTCCGCGCTGGTCGCCGTCGTGAACAAAGCCTGAGCTTCCGGAAGGAATCGTGCAGCCTGCTGAGCATCATCTAGAGTCGCAAGTCAGCTATTTCTTCATCCACGGCGGTAGCAGGATCTTTCCTGTTGCTATCTTAGGCGGAAACACGGTCACTCGTTTGCCAGCCTGCCATTGAAAGACTGAGCCCACTGCGCCTTCTGCAGGGTCGAGGCTTGGGATAACCTGATTTGTCTTGGGATCAAATCGGATCCGGCCATAAACGCCCTGTATATCAA
>CAYRVH010000022.1:34177-35038 GCA_964427855.1 uncultured Syntrophaceae bacterium | reverse complement strand
TCAATGTTCTTCAGTGCATCGACTACCTTATCTGAATCAAGCGTGCCCGCCCGCTCTATGGCGTCTTTAAGGGCGTACACAGCCATATAACTTGAAGATGTTCCGTAGCCCTCTGGTTCAACGCCATACTTTTTCGTATACGCGTCGTAAAATTTCATAGTCCAGGGCGTCGCGTCGCTTGGAACATTGCCTGCGTTGACTACGTTCGCCAGACAATATTCACCCTTACCTTCTGTTGCTTGCCAAAAACCGGGTTGTTCTGCGGCTGAGATGATGACTCCAAACGGCAGCGCCGGGACCTTCATATCGTGCCACTGCTTCAGAAGTATCGCGGATTCGGGCATGTCCATCCAAATAATGATGACCTGAGCTTCCTTCTTTTTCGCATCGAGTAAAGCCATTGAGTAATCGGTGGTTCCCGTCGGAAATACCACCGGATCGCCCAATACGGTCCAACCCTTGTTTGCCATGATTTTTGCCAACAGCTCGCCCCCTGCTCGCGCATGAGCGACGTCCTGCACCATGATCACCAGCTTGTTAAGCCCAAAATTCTTCCCAATCTCCTCCAAACAGGGCACCAGCTCCCCTGTAACCATCCATTTGGCCTCGCCGGAGATCCTGAAACAATATTTGAACTTGTCCGGGCTCTGGGCTATCATTTCGTTGTACTTGGGCGTAAGCGCGCCGGTCGTTAGTATCGACACCTTCTTGTGTTTCGAGAGCAGCGGCATAGCGGCCAATGCTGCTTCTGATCTGACTGGACCTCCTACAATAAAATCGGCCTTCTTCTCCAGAATCAACTTTTCCACTGCCAGCAACGCTTCGCTTACCGGCACCCCAGGCTCTAAATCGCGTGTGTCA
>CAYRVH010000022.1:29210-34165 GCA_964427855.1 uncultured Syntrophaceae bacterium | reverse complement strand
TGACCTCTACTTGAAAAGGCCTTTTTTCATTTCCCACTTTGACGCCGCCAGCTGAGTTGATTTCATCTACGGCGAGTTTGATGCCTCTCTCTGCATCCCAACCGTACAGAAACGCCGTTGCGAGCGGAGCTCCAATTATGATGGGCTTCTGAGCCAAAAGCCCTCCAACCGCTCCCAATAGAACCGTTGCCAGCACAATCCCCATAAAAAAATGCCTGCTGCGAATTCTCATTGTCTCACTCCTTTCTCCAAGTTAGAAACCGTCTCCAAAGACGTGAACCGCTCTCCAGCCTCATGGGGCATCTCAAACATACACAGAAATTTCCACGTCTGCTTGGACGTTTGGTGATCGCCGGGGAAGCGCGTAAGACCATCTTGGCCTTCCTCGATGTGAATCTTGCGCGGCGCTGACTATTCTGAATTATGACGCTGTTCGCGTCTGGTTTTGAGAAAGGTTACATAGAAATCCGTTCCTGTGTAGGCCGGAAATTCACACGCATTCCCATACGCTCCTGCTCGCCTCTGCATCCCTCGTTTCTGGCGAACAACTACCTCACCAGGGCAAGAATCTTCTTAAAAGCCGCCCCCTCCGCTCGACCCAGTAGCTCAAAGAGCGCTGTTTCGACGCTCGTGATAGAGGCTCCCACGTCTCTACATCTCTGGAGGCCAACCTCCTTGTTGTACAAGGTTCGGGAAGACACACAGTCAGACGGCACCTGGACCTCGTAGCCCATGGCAGCAAGATCCGCGACCGTTTGGTACACGCACACGTGGCACTCGATACCGCACACGAGGGCCTGGCGACGCTCTAATCGCCGCAACTGCCGGAGGAACGCCTCTTCCCCACAGCAGCTAAAACTGAGTTTGGTGACTGGATTTGAGTCGCCTAACACCTCGCGCAAGGCGGGAATTGTAGGCCCGAGTCCATGAGGATTTTGCTCCGTATAAAGGATAGGCGCGTCCAGCGCCTGGAGTCCCTTGACCAAACGTATGACATTGTCAACGAGATCGGCTGCATCACACATTGCAGCCGTCAGCTTTTCCTGCACATCTATCAACACCAAGAAAGTGTTTCCAAGACTGAGCAAGACACTCTCCTTGACGCGTCTATTTGCGTGCCTTGTTTTGTAGGCCTTTTCGAGGTGGAGCGACCCAAATGTACATCGCTGTGATCAAACGTGGCGCTCCATGAGCATAGGAGGTTGTCGCAGTAGTTTGATCATGATTTGTCCTATGTTGTAGATTGCTACAATGATAAAAAGAAAATGTCAAAAGAAAAATCCCGGCGGCAAGGGTCAGTCGTTGGCTGATGTATGCCCCGGTTCGGGCCCTAAGAAGTTCAGCGGTGATTTTACCTCGCCTTCCACGCCTGTGACGTATCCGAATTCTTCCTCGATGATCTGCGCCACGCCCTTATACAGCGTTCTAAGCGGGATCTCTGCAGGGCATGCCTCGGTACAGAGGTTGCAATCAATGCAACGACCTGCCATGTGGACTGCCCGCGTGAGATGAAACATGGGGTTTTCTGGGGGCAACTCGCCCGTGGGGATGAGAGTGTCCTGCTCCAGGGTGCAGACGTTGCAGAAACACACTGGACATACGTTTCGACAGCCATAACACTTGATGCAGCGATCGAATTCTTTGAGCCAGTATTCAAGGCGGCTTGCGAGGTCTTTGGCACGTATTTCCTCGACCTTGAAATAAGAAGCAGGTTCCGCTTTATCGCCCGCGACACATTCAGCAGGAAAAGGACGGCGACACTCGTGGGACATGGCGAGTTCGGAAGGGCACGCGATGCCAACCCGAATTAGTCGTTCAGGGGACTTGATTTGATTCCACCGCAAAAGCTCGTTCAAGGCGCGGTCGTCGCATCCTCGTACCAGCATACCGTATGCAGCGTCAGGGTCTTCAGAGAGGATGCTCATCATCACTGAAGCCAACGGGTACCGAGAGTCCCCCGCTTGCTGTGCATCTCCGAGGCTGAAACCATTGTTCAATTCTTCCGGATCGTGATACAGATGCGGGACAATATTGCCTTCGAAGCTTCTAAGAGCCAAAAATCCTTTGATTTTCCCTTTATCGAAAAGTGTCTTTACGTGATTTCTCACTATATCAATCATAGATCCATCCATGTCTTCCAAGACCTCACGTGCGAAGCCATCCTAGCTGCCCTCAGTTCCTCGTGAGGTCTCGTGATCATACTTCTCCCGAGGGAGGGGAGAAGGGCCGAGCTTCTTAATCTTTTCCACAAATTCGGTCACCACTTGGGCAAAACGGGGACCTTCCGCTGAGGAAACCCATTTGAGGCAAAGCCTCTCACTGTCTATCCCTGCAAACTCAAGCAGCTTCTGCATGAATGCCACACGCTTCAAAGTCATGTAATTACCATACAGGTAATGACAATCGCCGATGTGTCAGCCTCCCACAAAGACGCCGTCAGCGCCCTTCTGAAACGCCTTCAATATCTGGTGAGGACCTACCGTCGCCGAGCATAAGGTCCTTATAGTTCTCATGTTAGGTGGATACTGCAGTCGACTCACTCCGGCGAGGTCAGCGCCGGCATACGCACACCAATTGCAGAGAAAACCGATAATGGTGGGTTCAAAATTTTCTGTTGCCATGTTGCGTCCTTAAGTGATGGGCTTTCGTAAAATGATGCTGTGTAGGGTTCCACGCTTGCGGATCCGGGGAACCAACAATCAACCCGCTAAGGCCTGCTCGATCTGAGCGTAAATCTGTTCGTTTGAGAAACCATCAAGTCGCGCGCTGCCTGAAGGACATGTAGCCGCGCATCCGCCACAGCCCTTACAAAGCACCTTGTTCACCTGACATATTCCTCTATCTTCGAAATAATTAATGGCGCCATAAGGGCAGACCTTAATGCACCCCAAGCATCCGCAGCAGGTGTCGGCGTTGATATCAGCGACGATGCCGCTTGTATAGAGCGCTTCTTTGGAAAGGACGCCTGCGGCGCGTGCTGCCGCCCCTAATCCTTGCGCAATAGCCTCTCTTATGGTTGATGGAAAGCGGGCGTTGCCGCAAAGATAGACCCCATCCGTCGCAAAATCCAACGGTTTGAGCTTTACGTGACCCTCCAGGAAGAAGCCGTTCTCATTGACCGGCACTTTGAGCATACTGGAGAGTTCCGACGCGTCCTCATTCGCCACCAAGGGTGTTGACAGCACCGCCAAGTCAAAAGGCAAGGCAATTTCTTTCCCCATACGAAGGTGGTACACACTCACCACGCCGTCAGAGACGACCGGAGGCCTCTCCGGATCATACGTCACGTAACGGACTCCCATCTCTTTAGATTTCCGAAAGAGCTCCTCGTTTTCAACCCCGTACATTTGGATGTCTCGATAGAGTATGGTGACGTTGATCGACGGGTCTGCCTCTTTAAGGAGAACTGCATTCTTGACGGATGTCATGCAGCAGATCCTCGAGCAATAGGTCCGTTCGTTGCATCGAGAACCAACGCACTGGATCATCACCACATTGCGCGGCGATATAAGCCCTTGGCCTAGCATGCGCTCCAGCTCCAAATGCGTGATAACCGACTTTCCGTCATATTCATACAAACCTTCTGGTGTCAGTACCTTGGCGCCTATGGCAACGACGATAACGCCAGTTTTAATCTTTGTGTCGCTGCCATTTTCTGAGATCGTTGCGATGTAGTTGCCGACGTACCCTTCGACAGCTTTCAGGCTCGAATTCAAGTGAATTGTGATATTCGGGTTGGCGTGCAGCCTTTCCGTCAGATCAGATATGAGACTCTGCGGCGGTTCGTGGGCGGGCAAAATAAGATTGAGTTCATTGAGCAGTCCACCCAGCCGATCCGTCTTTTCGATCAAATCGACTTCGTAACCCATGTTTCCAAGGGCCATGGCCGCGGACATGCCGGAAACACCGCCGCCGACAATAACGGCTCGGTGAGTCAAACTAAGCTTGATCCGGCTCAACTCCCTTAGCCTGGCCGCCTTTGCCACTGCCATTCCTATTTGGCCCTTAGCTCTTTCGGTACCCTGCTCCCTGACGCCCATGTGCACCCAAGAGCACTGATCTCGAATGTTGGCCATCTCGAAGAGATAAGGATTCAACCCCGCCTCTTCACAAGCGCTCATGAATAAAGGTTCGTGAGTGCGAGGAGTACAGGACGCGACAACCACCCTGTTGAGTTTTTCTCGTGGGATGGCCTGCTTGATTTCGTTGATGCCGCCCTCCGAGCAGGTGTAAAGGTTTTCTTGCACAAAGGCCACATTGGGCAGGGTCTTGGCATACTCCACCAACTCTTTCATATTCAGGTAACCTGCGATGTTCGATCCACAGTCGCAGATGAACACGCCTACACGCACCTCTGATTTTCCCATGTCTTTCAAGACTCTCGCTCCATTATACGGCCACCGCCCTGCCGCCGGTCATGACCACTTCAGCGGCTTTCGCAGCGGCGCTGCTTGCCTGGGCCACGGACTCTGGAATGTCCAAAGGCCCTTGAGCGCATCCGCACGTAAACATACCCGGCACGCTCGTGTCTAATGGTCTGTTCGGATGCGTCTTCACAAAATGATTTTCGTCGAGCTCGAGCCCCAGCATGCTCGCAAGCGCGACGATCCCTTTTGGCGCGGAGCAAGCATTCGCAAGAATCACCATGTCTAAGGTGAGGCTGACGACTTTTCGCTGCTCTGTGTCTTCGTAATACACAACTGGATTCAAATCTTTATCTTGAAGAATCTCGGCGACCCGACCCCGAATGTATCGTAATCCAGATACCTTCGCCCCACGCACTTTGTATTCTTCAAAGCCTTTCCCCACGGTTCTCAGGTCCATATAAAAGAGGTACGACACCGTCTCCGGCTCGTGTTCTCTCGCAATAATGGCTTCCTTGATGGAGTGCATGCAGCAGTAACTCGAGCAATATTTGTGGAAACGAAAGTCTCGAGATCCTACGCACTGGATGA
>CAYRVH010000022.1:0-29200 GCA_964427855.1 uncultured Syntrophaceae bacterium | reverse complement strand
CAAGCTTTTTCGCCGTATGATACCGCTGCACATGGTCCTCCAGCCACTCTTGTTCCTTTTTCAAGGCTGCCAACTCATCAGCATTTTCGGCCTTCTCGGCTTTCTTGATCAGCTTCTGCAATTCCTTCAGTCGGGCCTCGCCGTGTATCACGGACGGTCTCGTCAAATGTCCTTTGGTCGGACCGCCAGCGCTCAGGAGGCGTTCCATCTCCAAGGAGCTGATCACGTTGGGCAGTCTGCCATATCCGTATTCCGAGATTTGAGTAGCGTCGAACAGCTCATACCCCGTGGACACAATCACTGAGGCCACGTTCAGCTCGATTTCAGAATCCTTCTGTTCGTAGTCAACGGCTTTGGCCTGGCAGACTTTGGCGCATACGCCGCATTTTCCACCTGTAAGCACTTTGCAATGCTGCGGGTCTATGGTGTACACAGAAGGAATTCCCTGCGCATAGTCCTTATAAATCGCCTTGCGCATATCCAGCCCAAAATTAAACTCGTTGGGTACCTTCGTAGGACATTTCTCCGCGCATGCGCCACAAGCGGTGCAACGCGACGGATCTACATATCGGGCCTTTTGTCGCACTTTCACACGGAAATCTCCCACGCTTCCCGAAAAGTCTGTGATCTCGCTGTAAGCCAATACGTTTATCTTGGGATGCCGACCGACATCCAGCAGCTTAGGCGAGAGAATTCATATCGTGCAATCGTTGGTGGGAAAGGTTTTGTCCAGTTGGGCCATCTTGCCCCCGATGCTCGGGTTCTTTTCCACAAGATGCACCTGGATCCCCATTTCCCCTAGGTCAAGGGCAGCCTGCATCCCCGCTATGCCCCCGCCTATTATCAACACTTCTTGTGAAGCCATCTGTCACACTCCTTGTATAATGACCAATCTCCGCCTAAACCGACGTTTTGAACACTTCGTCCACGCGCAAGTCTGCGACTCCCTCGTTGCTTTCAGGCGCTCAATACCTGAGCGAGCAAGTCGTTGATGTCTGTAATTTGTAGATCGAGATCCATGTCCCTCAAGGCGCAATTGAGGTGCACGCGACACTTAGGACACGCCGTAATCAGTCTTTCAGCGCCCGTGGCGACTGCCTCCATGAGCCTGATCTTCTGAATCTCTTTGGAACACGAGGAACAGTTCATCCACGCGCTTGTTCCGCAGCACAGCCCGTTCTCACGATTATGCTCCATTTCACGGAGTTCCATGCCGGGTATGGCGCTTATGAGGTGTCTTGGCGCGTCCATAATTCCAGCTTGGCGTCCCAACCGGCAGGGATCATGATACGTCGAGACGCCCCCATTCATGCCCGTAAGGGACAATCGACCCTCGCGAAGTTCAGCATCCAATAGCTCGTAAAAATGTACGATTTCGAAGCCCAGGTCTCCCACGGCCTCCGGGTAGTATTTTTTGAACGTCGTGTATCCTTCTGGGCAGTGGAATACGACTCGCTTGCAGCCTAAGTCCCTGATGAGACTCACATTTCGCTCGGCTAAACGAGCAAAATTCTCTCTGTCCCCATTCCATAGAAGGTCGTGCCCGCAGCATCTCTCGTCATCGTGGATCACCGGTTTGATGCCCACGGCGTTAAGAAGGCGCAAAGCTCCCTTCGGTCCAGCCATGACATCCAGATTCCAATCTTCTCGAAACTCGACGTCAAAGAAGGGCGAGCATCCCACAAAGAAATATGTATCGCCTGACTCGGCTATTTCACCCGCGTCTCTGCCCCACTCTGTTTTGTTTTGTTTGAGGTCTAGAGTTTGCAATCGCATGATGACCTGGAACAGCCCCCTATGGGCGGGTGTTCCCCCCTTGCCTTGACGCACGGCTTCTTCCCTCACCATGCGGACAAATTCCGGATAATCGATTCGTGAAGGACATCGCCTGCTGCACTGACCGCAGGATAAACACGACCATATATTGACGTCTTCGAGCGGATTTTCCTCCTGATCCATCAATACCTTTTCCACCATAAGACGAGGCGAGAAATCTTGACTCACCCGGGAAACGGGGCAGCTCCCCGTACAAATCCCGCAGTCAAGACAGTAGTAAGCCTGGGTGTGATGTACAATTTCCTGGAGGGTCATGCCGCATTCTCTTTCTTCGCAAGGGGATTAGGGCCGAGCTTCCTAATCTCTTCAGTGAACTCGCGCACCGTTTGGGCAAACTTGGAACCCTCAGACGCAGAAATCCATTCTCTTCGGAGTCGCGCATCTTCGATGCCGAGGAGCTTCATGATCTTCCGAGTCTTTTCCATAATTTTCACCGCTTTCTCATTACCTTCCAGGTAATGACATTCTCCGAGGTGTCAGCCAGTTACAAGGACGCCGTCTGCTCCTCTTTCAAAGGCTTTGAGGATATACGACGGCGTCAACATGCCGGAACACATCAGCCGAATGAGCCTGATGCTCGGCGGATATTGCATCCGACTTACGCCAGCCAAATCAGCGCCTGCGTAGGAACACCAGTTGCACGCAAATGCTATGATTCTGGGATTGAATTCTTCACTCATCACAACTCCTATGACAGAGGAACGATCTGTCTCAAAGCCAAATGTCCATAACAACCGCTTTGATGATTGAGACCGTGGGGTTGCCTGACCACACAACGCTGAGACTGAACTCCAGCTGTCTCCCCGTTCTCATGGCTCGTTGCGAATGCCTCACACCGACCCTCGAGAGTGCTCTCCAAAGGACGTCAGCACAGCACTTGGCGAACTTTTCTTAAGAAGCGATCGCCACCTCTATCATGTCCCCAATCTGTTCGTCCTTGAAGTGTCTGACTTGCGCGGCGCCTGTCGGGCATGCAACTCCACAAGCGCCGCACCCCTTGCAGAGTGCAGGATTAATCTCTGATTTCATGACGCCAGGAAATACCTCACGGAGTTCCGGCGCATGAAAAGGACAAACGTCAACGCAACGGCCGCAGCCGCGACACATGTAAGCGTCCACCACTGATACCATGCCAGGTGCGTCTATGTAGCCCCGAGCAAGGACTTGCGCAGCGTGGGAACCAGCCGCTTCAGCCTGGGCGATAGTTTCGTCCAATGGCTTAGGATAATGCGCCAATCCGGCCAAAAAAACTCCATCTGTTGCGAAATCGACCGGCCGAAGTTTCATGTGCGCTTCAAGAAAATAACCGTCCTCGTTAATGGAAATTTTGAATAGCTGTGCGAGTTCTTTGTTTTGTTCGCCAGGCACAATGGCGGCAGCCAGAACCACACTGTCGGCCCTCAGCGTGATCACCCCTCCCAGAACGAGGTCTTGAGTCTTCACCGTTATCTTTTCCCCTATCTCCATCGTGGGGGGATTTGCAGCGTCGTATCGGGCGAATATTACCCCTAGACGCCTTGCCTTTTCGTAGTAGGGCTCGTTTAACCCAAATGTCCGGATGTCACGATAAAGAACAAATACCGATCCTTCAGGGTGTGCCTCTTTAAGCCTTATTGCGTCCTTGACTGTGTGGTTGCAGCACACTTTACTACACCAAGGGCGTTCGTCGCATCGAGAACCGACACACTGAATGAAGACGGTGACTTGGGCGTCGAGGACCGTCGGCTCTTTTTTCTCGATCGCGTCGGCTAGCTCGAGCTGCGTACGTATACGCGGATCCTGGCCATAGCCGTATAGCGTCGGCTTCCACTCCGTGGCGCCTACTGCAATAACTGCAACGCCATGCTCTAATGTAATGGGCTCCGAGGCGTTTTTGAGAGACACAGTGGATTTGAAGTTCCCTATGAACCCCTGGACATCTGTGATTTTAGCCCCGTAGTGCACAGTGATGCGATCGTTTGTTTCCACAGACTCAATGAGATTTTCTAAAAATGGCTTTACACGTTCCCCTTTTACGGTCTCGTGGAGGCGCCATGCGTGGCCTCCCAATTTATCCGTGGCTTCGAGCAAGTGCACACGGAAACCCTGGTCTGCAATGTTAATCGCGGCTGTCATGCCCGCAACGCCACCCCCGATGACCAATGCATCTTGATTCATCGGCAATCGCTGATCTTGCACCTGCTCCAATTCGGCCGCTCGCGCCGTCGCCATGCGAATTAAATCGACGGCCTTTCTTGTCGCTTGATCTTTTTCCTGCATGTGCACCCACGAGCAGTGTTCACGAATATTGGCCATTTCCACAAGATATTTGTTCAGCCCTGTTTCCCGGGCCGTTTCTTGAAAAAGAGGGAGGTGGGTTCTCGGGGTGCAAGACGCCACGATCACGCGATTAAGGTCATGCTCTTTTATTGCATTCTTTATGAGCACCTGAGCATCCTGGGAACACGTAAACAAATTTTCAGTTGCATACGCGACCCCAGGCAATTCTCGAACTCGCTCTACGACCTCTGTGACGTTTACCGTCGAGGCTATGTTTATGCCGCATCTGCACACGAATACACCGATGCGCGGCGCCATTCCTGACACATCTTTCTCTGGGGGCAACTCCTTCTTAACCGTCAACGTGTTCCGGCTGTTTGACAACATCCGCATGGCCACTCCGGCTGCTGCAGAGGCCTCCATGACCGTTTGAGGAATGTCCTTGGGCGCTTGGAAAGCGCCTGCCACAAAAATGCCTTCGCGCGAAGTGGCTACGGGCGAAAACGTGTTGGTAAGGCAGAAATTGTTTTCATCAATATGGACGCCAAGTATTTCGGCGGTCTTCAGAGTACTCTCCGATGGCCTAATCCCTACCGCCAAAACCACCATGTCAAATTTTTCCGTCACAATATCATTGTGTTCACTAAGATACGTGAGCTCTAGATCATGAGTCAAAGGATCCTCAATGACCCTGCTCACCATGGATCGAATAAAGCGTACCCCACTTTGGTTCTTGGCCTTTTCGTAATATTTGTCAAAATCCTTTCCGTACGCGCGAATATCCATATAAAAGATCGTCGGCTCAATCGATGCGTCGTGTTCCTTCGCAATAACGGCTTCTTTGATAGACGCCATACAGCATACTGAGCTGCAGTGCGGCATGCCCTTTCTTCTGTCCCGAGACGCTACACATTGAATCCAAGCAATTTTGCGCGGATGCCTTCCATCTGACGGCCTTTGCACAACGCCCTGAAATGGGCCAGAAGCGCTCAGAATCCTCTCCATCTCCAAATTCGTGACGACATTAGGCATGAGGCCGTGTCCGAATTCTGAAATAAAATTAGTATCATAGAGCTCATAGCCCGGGGCCAAGATCACTGAACCAACATCGTATTGCACAAGTTCATCTTTCTGCTCGTAATCCACAGCACCTGCAGGGCACACTTTCTTGCAGACGCCGCATTTCTTTCCCTGAAAGATCCTGCAATGAGCCGTGTCTATGGTGTACGTGGATGGGATTCCCTGCGCATAGTCTTTGTAGATAGCCTTTCGCATGTCATGACCGTAGTTGTACTCGTTGGGCACTTTGGTAGGGCATTTTTCTGCGCATGTACCGCACGACGTACATTTTGCTGGGTCCACGTACCGCGCTTTCTTCCGAACTGTCACGGTATAATTTCCCGCTGTGCCCTCTATGGCCTCGATCTTACTGTACGCTAGAATTTCAATGTTCGGATTTTGGGCCAGCGTCTGAAGTTTCGGCGAGAATATGCATGCAGAACAGTCATTCGTAGGAAATGTTTTGTCCAGCTGCGCCATGACTCCGCCGATACACGGTTTCTCTTCTACAAGATACACCCTGAAGCCCGATTCAGCGAGATCCAGCGAAGCTTGTACGCCGCCAATCCCGCCTCCAATCGTCATGATTGCCCCTATCCCTGTGCCAGGCACTGTATTACTCCATTTTTTTCGAATTGCTTTTCGCTTGCTAATGATCCTCGCCTTTTATCTCAGAAAACAGCTGGCATTCGCCCGAATGATTGCGGTTAGCCCCTAATCGTATGTTTGCGAGGGCCTATATGAGTCCTTTACTTGCCAATACCTCTTTTGGCGAGACCATATGCTTGTCGAACCATGACGACGCCCGTTGATCGCGTAATGCCAGCCCCATCAGTTCGGTCAGAAAGATGATGGGAACCCGGTACACTTTTCCGGCTTGTCTTGAAAGGTCTGCCTGTCGCGTGTCGAGGTTGGCCTGACACATGGGGCAAAGTGTGACGATCGCGTCGGCCTTTAACGCCATTGCCATGTCGAGCAGCTTGCCAGAAAGTTTGAGAACCAGGTCCGTCCTCGTCAGAGCCAATGAACCGCCACAGCAGTCAGTCTTATAAGGCCACTTGACAACCTCGACGCCCAATAACTGAAGAATTCTGTCCAACTGCATCGGATTCTCCGGATCTTCAGGTTGGACAACATCCACGGGGCGCACCGCCAAACACCCATAGTACGGGACTACCCGCAATCCCTCTAATGGCTTTTCAATTCTTTCCTTGAGACGCAGCCGCAGCTCAGTGAGATCGAGCATGTCCATGCCTGACATGACTTTTATGTCCCCTTTGAACGGGAAGCGATCGCTCAAGGACTTGTCCTGCAAAATCTTCTTTGAAGCTGCCTTCATCCGCACGTGACAGCCTGCACAGGGCGCTACAACATCATTGCCCATACGTTCTGCCGTCAACAAATCTCGTGCCGGCAAAGCGGCTTCGAGAAACGCGTCCACCATGTGGGCTGACGACGCCCCGCAACAAGTCCAGTCAGGTATCTCGGTGAGAGTCACTCCTAGACTGTTGCACACGCTACGGAAAGATTCGTCGAGTTCCTGTGCAGAACCTTTCAGTGTACATCCGGGGTAATAGCTGAATTTCATGTTGGATCCTTTGCTGATTAGATAAGGTCTTCCACCTTGGCGTCCCTCATTCGGGGCCGGCGACCGTATCGTCACCCGTCAGGCTCTCCGCCCGTTGGAAACATCCAATGGATATACTCTCTATTTTTGCGTTGCCGTTCTGTTCGGCCCAATACCGACTGTTGCGTCAGCCGCTCTCTCCTATCCCGAGCGCAGACCCTCTCACAGCCGTGAATCAGAAATATGTGAAACCCAATACTAAGCTTGCGCCTCATGCATGTCAAGCGCAGATTCTCGAGTGACAGGGCATGGGTGAATCCCTACGCCAAGCCAACGAAAGCGACGCCGATGGTTCGTTGTCCGCTTGACACATTCCTTTGACGCATTTAGAACCTTTCTCAAGAAAAAAACGCGAAATGGGCATACGTCAGATCGTGATTTCCATGAATATGAAAATCGTGGCAAGTCGCGATCCATCCTTACTTGAGCGAGGCTGAAACAGCCTTAGGACGCACCCAATTCGTGATTAATTTGGAGAAGTCCAATACAAGCTTTCACGGCGCTCAAGTCAAAAACGTAGGTTGCGGCGCACGGCACGGGAACTCGAAATCTGCTTTATAACAGTGTGCCAAGGACTGAACCAGGGGAAACGGCGCAAAGGAGAGCGTGCATGTTAAGAACATTTGACGTCGCAGCGTTTGCGGCAGCTCAGGGCGGCGAATATGTCTTGGGCATGAAAGACCTTTACACCCATGCGTGTTACATGATCTACGGGATCATGCAGCCAGGCGAGGAGCATAGACTCGTGAAACCTGGGGACGGCCACGAGGAGATCCTCTGCGCTGTTGACGGCGATCTCCAGATTCACAGCGACAGAGGCGAATTTATCCTTCAGCGCGGGCATGCGACGCACGTCAAGGAAAACCAATCCTTCTTTCTTGCGAACCCGTCGGACAAACCGGTTGTCTATATCATGGCAGGCGGCCATTGTCGGCCTCACCACCACTGATAGAGAGATCAAGGGATCAGTTGAATGCCAGAATAAAACTGCTATAGTAATAAGAAACCGACGCTGTTCCTTCCGGCCTGAGTGGTGGAATGGGTAGACACAAGGGACTTAAAATCCCTTGGGGCTTGTCCCCGTGACGGTTCGAGTCCGTCCTCAGGCACCAACATCACTCGGTCGCGTTCTACGGCGCCCTTTGAAGGGTGAATCGAATGTCCTCAAATGATCTCCTGACTGCCGGGGACAAAGGAATCGCCCCATGCCTCCTGACGAGAAAAAGACACAGTAATGACGCGAGGATTCGAGTGGAAAACCCGGCGTACTTTGTTTGGCCTTCCGCTTGTGTGTATTGCCTTTGGGAGGGATGAGCGCGGCCGGGTGCGCGTGGCTCGTGGCATCGTAGCCGTCGGACAGTTGGCCATTGGCGCTGTTGCCATCGCACAATTCGGTGTGGGGTTCATTTTCTCTCTAGGTCAAGCGGTTTGCGGGCTTTTTGCCTTTGGTCAGCTTGCCGCAGGTTTTGGCGTGGTGGGACAGGCAGCGGTAGGCTACTTAGCCCTGGGGCAAATCGCTCTCGGCGTGTACGCCATGGCCCAGCTCGGTTGGGGGACATTCCTGTGGTCTGGTGGCCGTCAAGACATGGAAGTGCTGTCAGTTTTTTACACCATTAAAATGATTCTCACCGGGGATTTCGATCTGGGAGCAAAGATCTGGACCTGGTGTACGGATACAGTGCAAGGCCTTATGGCGCCACCCTCAGAATGACACCATGCAAATTTTGCACAGAGCCACCGCTCGAAGGCATATCGGAGGGATTAATAATTTCTTCTGTAGAGGGCAGGGGCAGGCGCCGAGTATTTCTGGGGCGCGGGCGCGCCACTAATCAATGACAAAAACCTTGTTCCGGCAACCATCAGACGAGTCGCCTCTTCGTTCCGAAGACGCCACCCCCGTACGACAGAGACCCGCGGCACACATGTCATTTTGACGGTGCCTTGCGACTGCGACATTCTTGGATTGGGCGACGATTCCTCCCTTCGCTCGAAATGACAACCGGTCGCACAGGTCGGAGTATCTTTCTCCTTTAGGTCGCCGTTGTCGATACTATCCGCGTGCGCAATGACACATTTGTGAAAGTTATTCTGCAAAAACACCGGCCGGCCAACAGGCTTTCGAGGGAACCGAAGGTTCAAGATCCCGAACCATCATGACCATCAGTACACTCTTCATAAGTGACAGGATGCAGGAGGGGCCTAATATTGCTACATCGTGGCGTGCCTCGTTCCACTCACAAATTGGCCGCATGATACCCTACTCAGTCCATCACAAGAGCAGCGCCGGCCCTAAGTTTGCTTTCCTTCATCATGAGAAGCACCTCATTGGCCTTGTCCAGTGGAAACGTCTCGACTACCGTTTTCACCTTCGCCGCTTCCGCCAGTTTCAACAACTCCTCTGCGTCCTCAGGTGTTGTATTGGCGACGCTGCGCACCATACGTTCTCCATAAATGAGGTCGTAGTCGAACGCGGGAATTCGGGTCATGGTGATTCCCGCAAGGGTCAGGGCTCCTCCCTTTCCAAGGTCTTTCAATGCCGTTGGAACGAGTTCGCCGGCTGGAGCAAAGATGATGGACGCCTCCATTGGCTCTGGCGGCGACACTCCGGCCGCGCCGACCCAATAGGCCCCGAATTCTCTCGCAAGGTCCTGATGATTGCGGCTTCGGGTGAAGACGGCAACGTGGCACCCCATGGCAACGGCGATCTGTATGACTATATGCGCCGAGTTGCCGAAACCGTATAAACCTAAACGCTGCCCAGGCTTTACGCCGCTGAGCCGCAGGGCGCGGTACCCAATAACTCCTCCGCACAACAATGGAGTCGCCTCCACGTCAGGAAACGAATCAGGTATAGGAAAAGCCGATCGTTCCGGTATCACCATATACTCCGCATACCCGCCGTTCTTGTGCAGCCCAGTAAACTGCGCGTTTTCGCAAAGATTCTGCCGTCCCTCCAGGCAGAAGTGACATGATCCGCAGCTCGAGAAAAACCACGTGACTCCAACACGATCGCCGATGGCATATCGGGTGGCGTCAGGCCCTCTCCCCACAACTCTGCCCACCACCTGATGCCCAGGTATCAAAGGGAGCACAGGCAGTTTCAAATCCCCTTCCACTGTGTGGAGGTCTGTATGGCATACACCGCAGGCCCCTATTTTAATGAGGACCTCACCCGCTATGGGCATTGGCTCTTCCACGTCTTTCAACGTCAGTGGCCGATCTTCTATGGGGCGAGTCGCTTCGAGCGCCATCGCTTTCATCCCAGAATCCTCCCAAAGACGTATTACTTGATCACAGGGGTAGAGAGAGAGGTCTTGTCAGCGAACGTAGCCGTGACTTGAAGCCGACTTTTCGGATCAGACAGAAGACCGTTGTCCGAGGCATAGAGATAGACCGTCAGCCTACCCGGAACCGAGATATGGAGGCTGCCGCCTTTTTCGTTGACCAATTTGAATATCTTGGGGTAGAGAGACACACCGAGGAACATCGCAGGCGGCTTCGGCTCGCTCGACCACCTCACCACCCCATCGTCACCTTTAATCTCTACTTTGGAGAGTGTCTTGTCTGCTACTTGGAGTTTCATGATAAACGTGCCGTCCAAATAGCCATCCTTTCCAGGTTTGGTGGACGTGTTGACGAGGTCTGCGATGAAGCCCCTAAACTCGCACGTGATGATGCCGCGCGCCTTGAGCGCTTCCTCGCCAAGGGGCGCCACCGTGGACGTGGTTGAGGGAGACCGAGTGATGAACTGTTGATAGGAGGATCCATCCGCGAGATGGACGATGACGCGCAGCGTAGCCGTCGTGGTCGCGAGGTCTCCCGGATCCGCGGCATACAAATAAAACTGCACGCGCTTGTCCACGGCAATACGGATGGAGCCGTCAGGTTTGTTGAGGAGCGCAGTGGGAGCTGTTTGGTACGAGACCCCCAGACCCCATGCCCTAGGATCAACACCGCCAGTCGCCCAATGGCCTACCGATCCGTCGAGGCTGTTGATCTCTATTCCAGTGATGTAGGTTCTCGGCGATATTTCGATGTCCAAACCAAAGAGCGCATCCGCGACGCCGTCTGGTTTGATTTCAGGATACTTGCCCACGGCGTCCGTAGAGGCGTATCCAAGCCACGTGGCAAGAAAATTGACTTTAGACGCGCCAGCCTCTTCTGTTGCGGCCGCGGTCTCCTGCTTGGCTCGCTCCTGCCGCTGAACCGGGCACCATGCTATTTCACCATCCGAGAAAGACACAGTAACCCTAAAATTTGTGTTGCCTTTTGCAATGCTCCCGTTGTCCGCGACATACAGATTTAATTCTACTCTGTCCTGAACAGGGATTTTGACCGAGCCGTCTCGATTGTTCAGGAGTCTGACCGGATCCGAAGCGAGCGCAACGCCAATAGCCCCATGATTTGTGCCCGGCAAGGTGTCCCACACTGCATCTATGCCATCCACATTTCGGATCTCGATGGCGGTGATTTCCCTTTGCTTCGCATCCACCGTCAATACGAACAGCCCATCACCTTTATCATCGCCGCCGATCTTTTTAGTGGGATTGACTGCATCGTAGTTGCTTATGCCCTTGAGCGTCGCGGACATGCGGACGGAAAACAGTGCGTCTCTGATGGACTGAGCAGAGTCTGTGCCTGCTTCGTTTTTAACCGAAATGGTAGAACTTGCTCCGTCGGCGTAGATGAGTCGCAATTGATAACGCCGGTCTTTTCTGGAAAAATGCCCATCGTCATTCACGAAGAGCAGGAGATTGGCCGTTGTACGAGGATTAACAGCAAGCTGGGCGCCCTTCTTGTTGATCAGAGAGGTCGGGGTTTTGGATGATGCAACCCCAATAAACCCGAAGCCAGACGCCTGCTCAGACGACGACCATGCGCCTGGCGGCTCAGACGCTGTGATCTGTATCTCACTAATCCGGGCGCTGCTGCCTCGCGCCTGCAGGCTGAGTGCAAAGACCGCATCCGGGGTGCCGTCAGGGCCGACAGACGTCTTGCCCACCCTATCTCCGCTCTTCACGCCAAGATAGATACATTCAGCATCTCCGGTTTGCCGTGCCAAGACCTGCTGCGAGAGGCACAAGGCAATCCCCACGACAGCGATTACAACTAAACGACTCCAGTCATGAATGGGCAGAACAAGCCTCCCACCAAATCAGTGCGAGAAAAACCATACTCCCTGTTAACATGAAATCTATTTGATAACACTGCGAAATGTCAAGCTGGATTTCGCCATCTCGACCAGTTCATAGCCAAAATAACTGCGAAATGCGTCGGTGTACGCAAAATGGGTGAATCCGGGTGCTATGTGGCGCGTTGAAGCGCGCCATCATTCAACGGACGACCTGCGAAAACCATGAGGGATGAAAATGCACACACCAGGAGAATCCTTGACACATCGCGTCTGTTGAACCTACAATCGCAACAGCGGGTGCACCTACAGTCGGATCCTCGAGGACGCTGCAGTGATCAAAATTGGGATGATAGGTGGTTCTGGGTTTGATGATCCTGATTTTTTGACGGACGTCAAGATCGTGAAAAAAGGGACGCCGTTCGGACCGCTCTCCGCTGATCTCATTTTGGGCAAGGCGAGGGGAGTCGATGTCGTTCTTCTGCTTAGACATGGTATAGGGCACAGACTAAGGCCTTCTGCCGTTAACTACAGGGCCAATATCTGGGCGCTGAAGGAAGAAGGGGTCACTCATATCATCGCCACGACAGCATGCGGTTCCCTCAGAGAGGAAATCGAACCTGGGCACCTAGTATTTCCAGATCAATTCATTGATTTTACCAAACACAGAAAAAGCACGTTCCATGAAGGTGATCAAGTAGTGCACATTGCCATGGCAGATCCCTTCTGCGCTCGCCTTCGAGACATCCTCATTGAAACCGCTCGGGAGAAAGGCATCGTCCATCACCCGCAAGGAACATTAATTACCATCGAAGGTCCTAGGTTCTCCACCCGCGCGGAAAGCCGCATGTTCCGGCTCCTGGGCGGCGACGTCATCAACATGTCCGTTGTCCCAGAGGTTGTGTTAGCGAGGGAGGCGGGGATTTGTTACGCGGTGGCAGCCATGAGCACCGATTACGATTGCTGGCATCACTCAGAAACACCAGTCACCTGGGACATGATCGCCGAGACGATGAAGAACAACGTCGAACGCGTCAAAGAAATCTTCTTTGGAAGCCTCGAAAAAATAGACTATGAAGACTGCCTGTGCAGGACAGCCATAGGCGTTGCGATCGTTTGATGCCTTGCGCGGCGTTGAAGGCGCACGCTGGTTCAGGAGGCAGGAGACATATGTGCCTGACTTTCAGAATCCTGAATCACGCAACTACGCGCCAGCCCCAAGAGTAGAGGCGTCACGATCATCGCGCGGCCTGTGGCCAAATGGCTTTTGCGACGAGTACGGCCGGCGACAGGAAGATCGTGGTCATGGAGCGCCAGAGCGAATGCATTGTGGAATTCACGTTGACTTTTTTCAAGTGCGTAGGGTATCTTTTCCTAAATACTGAATGCCAAGAAGACCGCCATGGAATCGCTTGGATCAAAGCTCAGGACTTTGCGAAAACAGCAAGGACTGTCTCTGAAGCAGTTGGCTGAGAGAGTTGGTTGCGCGCCTTCCTATCTCTCCATGGTGGAAAATCAACGGCTCGACCCTTCCGTTTCGCGTCTCAAAAAAATCGTGGACGCCCTTGGCAAGACCATCGTTGACCTGTTCGGCGAACCAGCCGATGGCGATATCATCGTCCGTAAAGAGAGAAGGGCAAAGGTGGCATTCCCCGGGTCAAAACTTCTCATCGAAATCCTCGTGCTGCAGTCCCCGGATAAGAAGATGGACGCCCGTCTTGCGACCATCGCGCCAAAGGGCGGTTCAGAAGGAGACTACTCGCATCCGGGCGAGGAGTTTGGCCTCGTGCTCAAAGGCTCATTGGAACTCACCGTAGATGGCGCGAAATATCTGTTGAGGGAAGGAGACTGCTTTTATTTTCATTCAACGCGCAGTCACCGCTTCCGCAACAATAGCAACGAAGAAACTCAGGTTGTATGGGTGAACCATCCCCCTAGTTGGTGACGGCGTCGCCTCGGTCGATGAGCTAGTCTGTCACGGTGAAATGTCGAAAATCATGAGGGCCGCAGTCAAGTTCTGTGGAGGTTGCGATCCGACGTTCGATCGCGTCGAATACGTGGAACGGATAAAGGATACCGCCGGGAAACGAGTGAGCTGGATCGGCCTTTATCAGGATCGCGGCGATGTGACGCTGGTGGTTTGCGGGTGCCCCAAAGCATGCCCGGTGGATGAAATGCAAGATATTGCCTCCTCTGTGGTGATCACACACAACGAATTATCTCCCGAGATTGTGGTGGAACGCATTCTTCGGAAAGGACAAACGCATGAAGATTAGGACGAAAGAAGATTACATCCGGAGCCTGAAAGAACAGGGGCATGTCGTGTATTATAACGGCGAGCGAGTACAGGATATTACGACGCATCCTGCCTTCATCCCGCACATAAACGCGGCGGCGAAGACGTATGAGATGGCCCTTGCGCCCGAATTCGAGGACTTGGCGACGGCCGTGAGTCATCTCACAGGCAAGCGCATCAGCCGATTCACCCACATTCATCAATCCGTCGAAGATCTTATCAAGAAAGTGCAGCTGCTGCGGGCTATAGCCCATGAGACGGGAAGTTGCTTCCAGCGGTGCGTGGGGTGGGACGCTCTCAATGCCACGTATATGACGACCTATGACATAGATGAGAGATACGGCACCAACTACCACCAGCGATTTATCGAATATTTAACGATGATTCAGGATACGAATAAAATGGTGGTCGGCGGCATGACGGACACCAAGGGGGATCGCTCCAAACCGCCCAGTCAGCAGGCAGACCCCGACTTGTTCACCCATGTGGTGGAAAAACGACAGGATGGCGTCGTGATAAGAGGGAGCAAGGCTCACCAGACAGGCGCAGCCAACAGCCATGAAATTCTCATCATGCCCACGCAGGCCATGAGGGAGGCGGATAGAGATTACGCGCTGTGCTGCGCCCTGCCCTTGAACGCGGCCGGCGTCATCCAAATATTTGGAAGACAAACAAACGATGAGCGCAAGTTCGGCGGGCGTATCGATGCGGGGAACCCGGACTACGGGCTTGTAGGCGGAGAGACGCTCATCATCTTTGACAACGTGTTCGTACCGTGGGACAGGGTGTTCATGTGCGGCGAATACGATTTTTCTGGAATTCTGGTGGAGCGTTTTGCCACGCTGCACAGGCAAAACTACGGCGGCTGCAAAGGGGGAGTGTCCGACGTGGTCATTGGGGCCGCAGCCCTCGCTGCAGAGATGCAAGGCTCGGCAGGGGCTTCCCATGTCAAAGACAAGTTGGCGGAGATGATGCATCTCACGGAGACAATATACGCCGGCTCCATATCGTGCTCCGCCATGGGACGGAAGACCCCGAGCGGAGCCTACTATCCAGATCCGCTTTTGGCCAATTGCACGAAACAAAACGTCACCCGCCACGTGTACGAAATAGGCCGTCTTGCCCACGATGTCGCAGGCGGCATCTTGGCGACGATGCCTTTCGAGGCAGATCTTCGAAACGAACAAATTGGAAAATACATTGAAAAATATCTCGCCGGTGTGCCGGGCGTGTCCACCGAAAACCGATTGCGGATTTTGCGCTTGATTGAAAACATGACTGGCGGAACGGCCTTGGTGGAATCCATGCACGGCGCGGGATCGCCTCAAACGCAGAAGGTCATGTATGGTCGCCTCGGAAAGTTGGATATGAAGAAGAAGATGGCCAAAAAACTTGCCGGCGTGGTGGACGATTTGCCGAGTTGATGGAGGGTGAATGGATGGAGTCGCACTATGAAAGCCGTCCATGGTTGAGATCGTATCCCCATTGGGCGCCCGGTGATCTCGAGACGGGTTCCGCCACGGCGATAGGAGATTTTCTCAGTACGGCTGCATCAAAACCGACTGAGACAGCGATTTATTACTTTGATACCCCTATTACCTATCAGGCGTTAGACCACTGGTCTGACAGCCTTGCTGCAGCTTTTGCGCACATGGGACTCCAGCCCGGCGATCGCGTCCTTCTGGACCTTCAGAATGTTCCCCAATTCCTTATCACAGTATATGCGGCGTGGAAACGTAACGTGATCGTCGTACCTGTGAACCCCATGTACAAAGAAAAGGAGCTGACGTACTTTGCGTCTGATTCAGGGGCAAAACTATTTGTCACTCTGGATGAGATTGCAAAGAACTTGGACCTCTCCTTCCTCAAAGAGACGGACATCCGGGCAATTGTAACGACATCTGCGTTGGATTTCCTGGACGCCGGTGATCCTGTTCCTGACGTCCTCGCTCACTGCCAAAGAACAAACATTCCTGGGTGTCTAGATCTGAGGAATATTCTGGATGAATACAAACACAAACGAGTCGATCCCGCCCAATGCTCGCCGGAATCCGTAGCCTATTTCACTTATACCTCTGGTACGACTGGATGGCCAAAGGGCGCCATGAACACACACGGCAACATTGCGTTCAGCTCTCGTGTGTATCAGACCATGATGCGCATAGACGACAACGATGTGGTGCTGGGAGTGGCCCCTCTCTTTCACGTGACTGGCGAAGTTGCCCATGCAGGCGTTGCAGCGCTGGCAGGCATCCCCCTGGTGCTGGCCTACCGATTTGACCCGCGTGAAACGCTGCGTCTCATAGAGCGCTGGCGAGTGACCATGACCGTCGCAGCGATCACCGTGTATATCGCGTGGATGAACTCCCCTGACATCCGCACAAGAGACTTGTCCAGTTTTGTGAAGCCTTACAGCGGCGGAGCGCCCGTCTCTGCTGCGCTTGTCGATCAGTTTATGGAGCTGACCGGCTCGTACCTCCATAATGTCTATGGAATGACAGAGACCACATCGCCGTCTCACATTGTGCCTCTGGGAAAGAAAGCGCCTGTGGATCAGGAAAGCGGCGCCTTGTCCGTAGGGGTTCCCGTGCCCAATTCCATCTCCAAGATTTGCGACTTGGACGACCCCGTGCGGGAACTCAAACCCGGCGAGGTGGGCGAGATCGTGAACCGCGGGCCTATGGTTGTGCCAGGGTATTGGCAGAGACCCGAGGACACTCGACAGACCATTATAGACGGCTGGCTGTACACCGGAGATGTGGGCAAAATGGATGAAAACGGCTGGTTTTATGTGGTGGATCGTAAGAAGGACTTGATCAATGTCTCCGGATTCAAGGTCTGGCCCAGAGACGTGGAAGACGTCATATACCAGCATCCGGCCGTGAAAGAGGCGGCGGTCGTCGGTGTGCCCGACGAATACCGAGGAGAGACAGTCAAGGCGTTCGTTTCCCTCAAGCCAGGCTTTGAAGGGCGCATCGCTCCAGAACAGATTATATCTTTTTGCAAGGCCCGTATGGCCGCATACAAATATCCTCGACAGGTAGAGTTTGTCCCTGAAATACCGAAGACCTTGACAGGGAAGTTCCTTAGGAGAGCTCTACGGGACAAATGAAGCATTTCCCAAAAGAGGATGATTTTCAGCGCGTTTGCAGGTAATAACGGAGGCGTTGCATGATCGCTGAACTATTTGATTTGTCAGGGCGGGTGGCTCTGGTCACCGGCGCGTCAAAAGGACTGGGGCGCGCCATGGCCATAGCCCTGGCAAAGGCCGGCGCGACCCTTGCCCTCTATGGGAGAGACGTACCCGGATTGACCGAGGTAAAAAACACCATTGGAGGGTTTGGTGGACGCGCGCAGTATTGGATAATGGATATACTCAAAAAGGAAGAGATCGACGCTGCGGTTGCGGACACTATTAAATCGCTGGGCAGCGTCGATATATTGGTCAACAATGCCGGGGTCAATGTCCGCAAGCCAGTCTTGGAAATCACGCCAGAGGAGTGGGACTTTGTCATAGATACCAATCTAAAGGGGTATCTCCTGATGACCCAGGCGGTTGCGCCCCATATGCTGGCCAAGCGCAGAGGCAAAATCATTAACATGGCGTCCATTCTTGGCGCAGTTGCCCTCCCTTCTCAGGTCGCGTATGCCTCCAGTAAAGGCGGCATCATTCAGATGACCAAGGTAATGGCATTGGAATGGGCGAAGCAAAACATCCAGGTCAACGCAATAGGTCCCACGTACTTTGAAACGCCTCTTGTCGCGCCGCTGAGAAATGATCCGGAGCGCTACAACTTCATCATCGAACGCACGCCGATGGGCAGATGGGGACAGCCTGATGAACTCGCTGGCGTGGTAATCTTTCTCGCGTCAAAGGCGTCTGACTTCGTAACAGGTCAGACCATCTTCGTGGATGGCGGGTGGACAATCTGGTAGTGACGTATCTTCTTGAGGAACCAGCTCCTCTCCAAGGCGGTCAGGGTTCCTCAATGAGAATGGCGAAGGTCAAGAGTGGTCGGAAAGGGGGCGTTCTCTTTCACGAAAGCGCCGTAGACGAAAAAAAGTCGCATCCCAATGAGAGGAGGACCGAGATGGACAAGGGTGGAATCAAACGAAGAGATTTTTTCAAGATGGGGCTGGTGACTGCAGCGGCCGCCGCACTTGGACCGGGAGTCATGAAGCCCGTTGGTCTATGGGCAGCGTCTCCGAAAATCAAAGGACCCATCAAAGTGGGGTACCAGGCGGTGCTCTCAGGCACCTTGGCCGGGTACGGCGAATTCCACAAAATGGGTGCTCTCATGGCCTTGGAGGAAATCAACGCAGCAGGAGGCATCGCCGGCAACAAACTTGAGATGGAAATCCGCGACTCTACTCTTGCGGCGCCAGCCGCGATTCAAAACATCCGTTACTTTGTAGATAGCTGGGGAGCAGACCTCCTGGCAGGGATCGATTCCTCTGGTCAAGCCTTGGCGGTGGCGCCCGTGGTCGCGCAACTGGACCGAGTGCTCATGGTCACGCACGCCGCGACGGAAAAACTCACCGAAGACGAGGTATTCAAGAAGGGCATCAAGCAGGTCTTTCGTATGGTCACGCCGACGTACCAGGACGGCAACGCCGCTGCGTTCGTGGCTAAAGACCTTCCAGCCACGACCTGGGCCACGATCAACCCCAAGTACGAATACGGTTTTACCACGTGGAAAATGTTTCAGGATACGCTTTCGAAGCTCAAACCAGGGGTGAAATTCGTGGCCGAATCATGGGCCCCCTTTGGAACGACCGATTTCAGGCCCCACATCAACACCATCATGGATGCCAAGCCGGAAGGCCTTTATTCGGTCGTATGGGCAGGGGAGCTCATCACCATGATCAAACAGGCCAAGCAAGCGGGATTGTTCGATAATATCAAGCACGTGTTGCTGCCGGTTGGGGCTGCCATGGACGTGCTCGAAGGCCTCGGCCCCGAGATGCCTGACAATCTTTGGATTTCAGGCCGCTACTTCTTCCTCTATCCCGCTGACGCCAAGAACAAGGAATGGGTGGCAAACTTCAAGAAACGATGGAATCACTATCCAGCCTATGTGTCCGAGGCCGCTTACTCCACCATGTACGCCTTCAAAAAGGCAATCGAAGCCAGCGGCTCGAAAGATACTGCGCAAGTGATTCAGGCTTTGGAGGGTATGGAACTGGATTCCCCGGCCGGCAAACGCGTATTCCGAAAGGAAGATCATCAGGCGATGTATGACGTGCCTTGGGGGTTGACCGTGGCGAGTCCTGATTATCCTTTCAAGATCATGGGTAAGCAGATCGTTATCCCCGCCAAGGAGTGTTTTAACAGGCCGCCGTTCGAGGGGGATGCCTGCAAGCCTCCTTTTAAGTCGTAACCACAGGCGCTCAAAGGCGCTCGTTCAAGATGCGGGCGCCTGAAGTCAAAGTGCAGCGCATCGTCGCAGCGTATGCTGCTGAATAACAGCTCGCATAGCCTGACAAAATGGAGTTTTGCCGCAATGTTCGAGTCGCTTGTTCACGTGTGCCTTGCCGGTCTTTCTGCGGGCATGTTTATATGGCTGGTCGCCAGCGGCCTCACCTTGATCTTTGGGGTGCTGAAGGTGCTCAACTTCGCGCATGGAAGCTTCTACATGCTGGGGGCGTACCTCTGCTACACATGTCTTCGATACATGGGCGTAGATTTTTGGCTGGGGGTCATCGTAGGGCCTCTTGGGGTCTGCGTCGTAGGTTATTTTATCGAGCGATATCTTCTCAGGCAAGTGTACGACTTGGAGATAGCGTATCAGCTTCTATTGACCTTCGCCATCGTCCTGATCTTTGACGAACTGGTGAAACTTTTATGGGGCGCGGGCTCTATCGGCTCTCCTACGGTTCCAGGGCTCTCTGGGTCGGTGCTCATTGCGGGACGCAACTTTCCAGTTTACAACTTATTCATCATGGCAATTGGTCCCCTGGTGGCTCTGGGGCTTTGGGGAATGCTTGAGAAGACATGGTGGGGCCGCATCATAAGGGCCTCGACGTCAGATCGAGAGATGGCAGAGGCCATAGGCGTTCGGGTTCCCGCTTTATTCACGGCGGTGTTCATGTTTGGCGCCTGGTTGTCTGCCTTAGGCGGAGCCCTCGCCGTCCCTTATGTCGGCTTGCTGACGACTGGTATGGGTGAGAGCATTATCATCAATGCCTTTGTGGTCGTGGTCATCGGCGGGCTGGGCAGTTTGAAAGGCGCTTTTTTCGGCGCTCTCTTTATCGGGTTGCTGAACTCCTTCGGCACGCGATTTATACCTACCCTCGACATGTTCCTCACTTTTATCCTCATGGGCGCAGTCCTGCTCTGGCGTCCTCAAGGTTTTTTTGCGGGAGCTGACCGATGAAACGTCAATGGAACTACATTGCCGCTGCTGTCCTTTTGCTTGTGCTCATCGGAATCGGGTGCTTCGCCAGTCGTTTTCTCCTGTATCTCACTATGAGGGTCATGATTCTTTCTATTTTTGCCATGGGCTATAATATCATTTTTGGCAGAACAGGCTTGCTTTCATTTGGCCACGCCGCCTTCTACGCAGCGGGGGCCTACGGAGTTGCCTTGTCCGCCAATCATCTCAGCCCCCATCCCTTGCTGGCGATTGCCATAGGAGTTTTTTCTGCCGCGTTGCTCGCGCTGCTCATAGGATTTTTCTGCGTCCGCCACACGGAGATTTACTTTGCCATGCTTACCCTCGCCTTTGGGATGATGGTTTTTTCGCTCCTTTGGAACCTCAGAGACATTACCGGTGGGGATGACGGCATATCAGGAATCATGCGGAGTTCGATTTCTCTAGGATTCTTTTCAATCCCCATCGGAAAGGATTCCCAGTATTTCTTTGTGGTCCTTGCCTTCTTTGTTCTCTCTTTTGTGTTGATCCAAAGGTTGTACCAGTCACCGTTCGGCCTTGTGCTGGCCGGCATACGTGAAAACAGCGTCCGTAGCCAGTTTGCTGGATTGCCCGTCAAGCGATACAGGCTTGCGGCGTTTGTCATTTCAGGGGTGTTTGCTGGTCTTGCCGGCGCCCTGAGCATCCTTTTGGAGAGCAATGTCACGCCATTCGCCGCGCACTGGAGTCATTCCGCAGATCCGGTTTTGGTAAGTCTGATGGGCGGCATACAGACGTTCAGCGGACCATTTGTAGGAAGCGTCGTCTTTGTCGTGCTTCGGGAAATCATCGAGCGCTTCACCCACAACTGGATGCTGTGGTTCGGGCTGATCTTGCTGGCAATAATTCTCGGGTTCCGTGGAGGGATAGTCGGCGCGAGCCAGCAATATCTCAACAGGTACGCCAAGTAGCCTGACGTCGTTGCGAAAGAGCCCCTGCCAACGAGGATCCTGGGAGGAATCTGTATATGGAAATACCGCTGCTGGAAATAAAAGGCTTGAACAAGGCCTTCGGGAATGTGGTCACTGCCAAGGACCTGAATATCACCTTTTCGTCAGGCGTGTTGACGTCAATCATCGGAGCGAACGGCGCCGGCAAATCAACCCTTATCAATATGATCACTGGGTTTATTCCACCTGATTCCGGCGAGATACTATTCCGTGGCCATAACATCACCCGTGAGCCTATCGATCGAAGGGTACGGCTGGGAGTCTGTAGATCGTTTCAGGTTGCCAACGTCTTCACTAATCTCTCTTTGTTTGAAAATATCGCCATCCCCGTTCTGGCCGTACACAAGAAATCCAAGAAGTTGTTCAGCTCGGTGCGAAAAGACGTGTTCATCAGAGAGGAAGTCAACAGGATCCTGGCGCAGATAGGGCTCCTTGAATACAGCCACATCCCGGCAGCAGCCTTGTCCCACGGCGACAGGAGGCTGTTGGAGGTCGCCATCGCATTGGCCGCAAAGCCGACCCTACTTTTTCTCGACGAACCCACCGCTGGCATGAATCCCGTTGAACGCACGAGGATGCTCCAGAATATCCGCGAACTATCCCACCATGGCGTTGTGACATTTGTGATAGTCGAGCACGACATGGACGTCGTCTTCTCACTGTCCGAGCGAGTCATCGTACTCCATCGAGGCCAAATCATAGGAGACGGGACGCCGGAGGAAGTTCAGGAAAACGAGATGGTGAGAGAAGTGTACCTCGGCGAGGAGGTGGCGTGATCATGCTTGAGCTGCAACGGATAAACACCTTTTATGGGACCTCGCACGTCCTCCAAGATGTGTCGCTCAGGGTCGAACAAGGCCAGGCCATCGCGTTGCTCGGCCGCAACGGCGCCGGAAAAACCACTACCTTGCGGTCTATTATAGGGTTGACGCCCCCAAGAAGCGGGAGCATCGTTTTCCAAGGCAAAAAAATCTCGGGCTTGCCACCGTACCAAATTGCCAAAGAAGGCGTAGGCTATATGCCGGATGACCTCAGAGTATTTCCTGATCTCACCTGCGAAGAAAATTTGGAGTTGGCTCGTCGGGTATGCAAGCGAACCGGCTATTGGACTCGGGAGAAGGTAGAAACCCTGTTCCCCGTCTTGGCAGATAGACGGAACCAAAAAGGCTTGAGCTTTTCGGGGGGAGAAAAAAAGATGCTTAGTCTTGGTCGCGCCCTCATGATGAATCCCAGCCTCATACTCCTGGATGAACCCTCTGAAGGATTGGCGCCGCTGGTCGTTCAGAAACTCATGGAAACAATAAAAGAGATCCGTCAGCATGGAATCACAATTTTGCTCGCAGATCAGAACCTCAGATTCTGTCGTCACGTGTGCGACTATGGATACATCCTCGAAAAGGGAGCTGTGGTGCACGAAGGCCTACTAAAAGATATATGGGCAGATGAGGGCGTGGTGAAACGATACTTGGCGGTCTGACCCGCCCCCCGCCTTTCTTTCAGGACAACCTAAGGAGTGGTCGTCATGAAGTTTCTCGTTGCATATGATGGATCGCCTCAGGCAAATGAGGCACTGAAGCTCGCGAAGAAACACGCGTTCGCGCTGAATGCAAAGGTATTTGTCGTCACGTCCCTATTTGGCGACAAGGAAACAACCTCACGGGACATCGAACAGGCCGAAGACGGACTCGACTACGCGAAAAAACTTTTGAGCGAAAGCGGCATCGACTGCGAGACGCACCTTTTGGTGCACGGCAAGTCACCTGGGGAGGATATCGCTGAATTCGCAAGAGAAAAAGAAATTGATCAAATCTTTGTCGGTGTGAGAAAGGTGTCGCAAGTGGGGAAAATGCTCTTTGGCTCCACGGCGCGTTATCTCATCCTCAACGCGCCGTGCCCGGTGGTGTCAGTAAAGTAGAGGCAACCGCACGGGGAATACCCATGAGGGCATTCCCTCACAATTGAGTGACGGTAGCTGTTTCATTCACTGATGGAGGGACGGGGCCTACTTTGGAATCTATACGCGTGCTCAAAACAAATCATACAATGGCACTGCGACAAATTGCCATTCCCACGAAAATGGGAATCAGGGAAACTCAGTATGGATCCCCACTTTCGTGAGGATGACGCAACGAGGGGACACGCACCCAATTCGTGATTAATTTCCAAAATGCCAACAACTCCCCCCTGCAAAAACCAACTGTGTCGTTGTACACTCTCGGCTGCGAAATGCCACAAAGCCCTCCATAACGGTCTCCTCCTGAAAACCTCCGTGAAGAGCAGGGTGTTTGCTCCGTTACGACGCTAAAGTCTGTTGCGATCGAATCTGTTCAAGCATTATCGGCTGCCTTGCCTCTTTGGAGCAGTTCCAATGCCTTTTGTACAATGTTCGGAACGTTGAAGCCATACCGTTCCATTACGTCTGTCCCGGGCGCGGAGGCGCCAAAGCGGTCCACGCTCACGTTGTCCCCCGAACAGCCAGTCCAGACGGCCCAGCCCATTGAAGACCCCGCCTCAATGGAAAGCCTCGCCTGTATAGATGCCGGAAGGACTGATTCCCGATATTCTTCCGCCTGACGTCTGAATAATTCCCAGCTTGGCATGGATACCACGTTGGCTTTTATTCCATGAGCTTCCTCGAGCACCTTTCGGGCCTCTAATGCGAGTTTCACTTCGGATCCGCTGGCTATCACAATGAGGTCTGGCCGATCAAAAGCGCCGGCAATCACATAGGCGCCCTTTTCGAGTTGTTCAGAGGCCCCGCCGCAGGTTTCCGGCAAAACCGGAAGGTTCTGCCTTGTGAGTATCAACGCGACAGGTCCCTTTTCCTCCACGGCAACTTTCCAAGCTGCAACAGTCTCATTGGCGTCTGCCGGCCGAATAACCGTAAAGCCCGGGATAGCCCGGAGAGATGCCAGTTGTTCTATAGGCTGGTGAGTAGGGCCGTCCTCGCCCACCGCCAAACTGTCATGGGTAAAGACGTAGATCACATGAAGTTTCTGCAAGGCCGCCAAACGTAGCGCCGGTTTCATGTAATCCGAAAATATGAGAAATGTTCCCCCGTATGGGATGACGCCGCCATGAAGCGCCAGTCCGTTGAGTATGGCGCCCATGGCATGTTCACGCACCCCAAATCGCAGGTTTCGTCCCGCCGGCGTGTGGTGAGCCTGGTCTTCGCTGCCGCTAATGAGGGTTTTGTTCGAGGGGGCCAAGTCGGCAGATCCGCCAATGAGAGTCGGCAGGTTTTTCGCCAGGGCGTTGAGTATCTTGCCTGAAGCTGACCTGGTGGCTACCGGAGCATCGCTGCTCGAGAAGGCAGGGACGCCGTCCGCCCAATTTGGCGGCAATTCACCTTTGAGAACGTTTTCCAGCTCCACTGCAACAGCGGGATGGGCGCTTCTGAAGCGTTGAAAAAGATTTAACCATTCCAATTCACCTCTGCCGGCGCGTTCCCTGAGATCTTGAAAATGTTCGCGCACGCTGCCAGGGACAAAAAAACGTTTGTCTTGGGGCCAACCCAGATTGGCCTTGGTGATTGAGAGCGCCTCTTCTCCCAAAGGCTCTCCATGCGCGGATGCGCTGTCCTGTTTGGGGCTGCCAAACCCGATATGGGTGCGGACCATGATGAGCGAAGGCCTGTCGGAGTCTGATTTGGCGAGATGTATAGCATTCTCGATGCTCCCCAAGTCATTGCCGTCCTCCACTTTGAGGACATGCCACCCGTATCCCTCGAAGCGCTTTCCCACGTCTTCAGTAAAAGCCAACGACGTGCTGCCTTCTATGGATATGCGGTTGTCATCGTAGAGGTAAATCAATTTGCCGAGACGCAAATGGCCTGCAAGCGAGGCTGCCTCGGAGGCAACCCCTTCCATCAGATCGCCGTCGGATACAATTGCGTACGTCCAATGATCAATGACGGGATAATCAGGCCGATTATATAGGGCAGCGAGGAAACGCTCGGCAATCGCCATACCGACACCCATGGCAAATCCCTGTCCAAGGGGACCCGTGGTGCACTCGATGCCTAGGTTGAGGTCGTACTCGGGGTGGCCAGGGGTCTTGCTGCCCCACTGCCGAAACTCTTTGAGATCATCCAGCGTGATGTCAAAACCCACCAAGTGGAGGATTGAGTAGAGGAGCGCGGACCCGTGGCCGGCCGACAAGATAAAGCGATCTCTGTTGCACCACTTGGGATTTTCAGGATTAAAGCGCATGAAACGCGTCCACAACACATACGCCATTGGCGCCGCTCCCAAAGGCATTCCAGGATGCCCCGATCTCGCTTGTTGTACTGCGTCTGCGGCGAGCATACGAATGGTGTTGACGGCCAAAAGATCAACGCCGGTGTAGGCTTGAGACATACAATCAGTGTCCTCCGTGTAGATGTACGCGCAGCATCATACCCAAAAGGACAAAAATTTTCACGGATTCTTTCCATGTTCCGACGCCTCAGAGCCGCAAATAATTTCCATCATGCGATCGGGGTCTGTTGCCGGCATGGCGCACGTATAGTTTCTACATACGTAGGCTGCGGGTTTTCCTTCAATAGCGTCGAGCTGTTGCACAAACGGAACCAACCGCTCTAGGGCATCCGCTGGCTCGTCTAAGGGCTTGAATATTGTAACCGTATGAGGGAGAAATGAGTCGCCAATCTTTCGGACCATCTCCAAAAGCAGGGGGTCTTGCCGCTTTGCCACGAGCACTACTTCTTGAGACGGAGAAAAATTCCCCTCAACCGCGCACAGGAAAAATGTGTGAGCTGACGGCAGCTGACGGACGTTGCCGGATAAGGCTTTCTCCAACTTATTGGATAGCTCGAGCCATTCGGGAGAAGCAGTCATTGCATGCAGCTTTTTGAGACACAGAAGGGCGGCGGAATTACCCGAAGGGGTGGCGCCGTCATAGACTTCTTTTTTTCGAACAAGCAGCTTCTCCCCGTCATCCGGGCTGATATAAAATCCACCTGCTGTGGCGTCCCAAAAGCGTTCGACCATATCTTTGGCGAGCTCACGGCTGCGCTGAGATATTTGTCGTCAAATACCGCTTCATAAAGATTGATCAGCCCCCAGATGAAAAAAGCGTAGTCATCGATGGTGGACGTTATTGCAGCCTGGTTGTCTCGATATCTATGGAGCAAATGACCATTCTCCGCGCGCATGGTTTCGAGAATGAAATCCGCTGCCCTCGCCGCTGCAATCGAATACTGCTCGTTGCCACACGCGCGGGCGGCTTTGGCCAGGGCCGCAACCATCAGGCCATTCCAATCCGTGAGAATCTTGTCATCCTTGTGCGGACGGATGCGCTTGCTGCGGATTGAGAAAAGTTTCTGGCGAGCTTGTTCCAAAACTCTTTGCACTGTCTCGAGGGGAAGCCCCATCGCGTGGGCGGTGGTCTCTATGGGCCCATTCACGTGGAGAATGTTCCTGCCGGTAATCTCTCCGGACGCCTCTTCTCGGTAGTTGCCCTCTCGTGTAATGTTGAAAATCCTATGAACAATTTGAAATTCTTCAGGATCAAGGTTTTGCTCGATTTCATCCCATGACCATGTGTAAAATTTGCCTTCCTCGCCTTCGCTGTCAGCGTCCTCGGCCGAATAAAAACCGCCGTTGGGGGCAGTCATGTCTCGCAGGACGTATTGGAAGATTTTCTCCGCTGCACGTTTGTATTCCTCATCATGGGTGATTTGAAAAGCCTCGACAAAGGCTATGGCCAGCATGGCTTGGTCGTAGAGCATCTTTTCAAAATGGGGCACGAGCCACTGTTCATCTGTTGAGTACCGATGGAAACCAAATCCTACATGGTCGTGGATGCCCCCAAGGGACATGTGCTTGAGCGTCTCGAGCGCCATTTCGAGCGCCTTCCGGGTCCTGGTCCTATGCCAATAACGGAACAGGAACAAGATGTTGTGGGCCGTGGGAAATTTGGGGGCAGTCCCGAACCCTCCAAAACGTTTATCAAATCTTTGCTCGAGTTCGCGATACGCGCGTGCGAGCACTGTTTCATCCAGCGGATCGCCGGATACCTCATTGGGGATTTGATTGAGAGCAGACAAGACTTTTTCGGCCGAACCCATGATGGTCGCACGGTCATGGGCCCACAGTTCTTTGATTCTGCGGCTCAGGTCTAACATGCCGATGCGGCCGTATCGAGTATATTTGGGGAAATACGTACCCGCGAAAAACGGTTTCTTGTCTGGCGTCAACACGAGATTGAGGGGCCAGCCGCCTCCGCCGGTGATCATCTGGCACACCGTCATATAGAGGTGATCGATGTCGGGCCGCTCTTCTCTGTCAACCTTGATCGCCACGAATGTGTCATTCATGGACGCAGCCACCTCGAGGTCTTCGAACGATTCTTTTTCCATCACATGGCACCAATGACACGTCGAATATCCAATGGAGAGGAACACCGGCCGGTCCAGCTGCCGAGCCCTTTCGAAGGCTTCCTCGCCCCATGGATACCAATCCACCGGATTGTACGCGTGCTGCAACAGGTAGGGACTTTTTTCGTGTATAAGTCGATTGGGCTTGGTCAAGCGTTCTCTTTCCAGCGATTCTTGAATTGATTCACTCATAGCATCTCGCTCCATTAGTTTTGTGACGGGCCATTCTGCGCGCACCTTTGCATTATAAGAGAACGCTAATTCGTGGTGACCCTTAATACAAGGTAGAATTCTCTCGACTGATGGTCTAACGAAAAATGCCGTCTGAATCCGCAAGGCTTGTAAGCGGGTAACAATCCAGAATGTCCGTTCTTAACGTTTTGCCGGTAAACGGAGATTGGACAAAGAATCCTAGCCCTATATTCAATGTCTTAGGAAATCGAATCCTTGCCTCAGAGCCTGGACCTCCCAGTGGCTGGACAATCCGCGGACTAAAAAAGTCATGCTCATTTGGGCATGTAACACCAGCAATGTCTCGAGTGAGCCCCGACCCGAACAACAATGAGCCGTTTTAATCAATAGATGGCTCTTCACTTGCCCATTGACATGTGATAAATGGTTGAAAGAGGAATAAACACGTGACCTTTAGGAGTGAAATGATGGAAGAGTCGTTTCTCGAAGTCACGAAGTGTCGGATCTGTGGCAATCCCGATTTGGAGCCTGTGCTGAGCCTCGGGATACAATCATTGACAGGCGTCTTTCCAAAAAGCAGGGCAGATCGGATAACTGCGGGCCCCTTGGAATTGGTTAAGTGCACAGAAGACGGTCAGGGGACCACATGCGGCTTGCTCCAATTAAGACATTCATATCGCTTGGAGGAAATGTACGGGCTCAATTATGGGTACAGATCAGGACTCAACATTACAATGGTAAGACATTTGGACTTCCTTGCCAGAAAAGCGACGGCTATTGCGCAAGTGTCACCGGGTGACATCATCCTCGATATTGGAAGCAACGACGGTACACTCTTAAGATGCTACCCTGTGAGCGATGTCCAGTTGTTTGGAATAGACCCCACTGCCGAAAAGTTCAGAGCTTACTATCCGCACGAGGCTCATGTCGTAGCGGATTTTTTCTCAGCAGAAACCTTTCGTAAAGAAGTCGGATCAAAAAAAGCCAAAATAGTTACGTCGATTCTTACATTCCGCGCCTTCTGGTAGCTTATCGAGGCGAATTTTATCATAACCCGA
>CAYRVH010000021.1:36208-52447 GCA_964427855.1 uncultured Syntrophaceae bacterium | reverse complement strand
TTACGTCTATTAACCACGCTTTGTCAATCCCGAAAAGAAGGATTTTCAGGCAGCCTCTCTCCTGATCCATTCTTTGATCGCTGGGAGTTCCTTCGCGGCCCATGTGTCTGAAAGCCTCAACTCCAGGAAAAAGCTGAAAAGTTCGTCAATGATCTCAAGGAAATGTTCGAGCAAATACATCTTTTCTAGAAACAATGCGTCCGATTCGGGCGATTCCGTCGAATCCAGAGGAAGCGCTGGAGGCGGCCGAAAGCCGGTAAACGAAAGCCATGCCGCTTTGACAACCACCGTGAAGTCTTCATGGGCGTCTTTGATGGAGATGCGGGCTTCTTCTATCTTCTTGCCTTCTTTCAGAGCGGCCATCCCTTCTCTCAACTCTGATTGTCCGCCGGTTATGGTCACCGTCTGAGGGCTGTCTGAGCCGGACAGGTCAAGGACCATCTTGTCCAAGAAATGCAGCTCAATTGTTCGCTTCCCTGGTATTTCCACGAGGCCGCCTGAGGTGTCCGATCGAAACCAGAGCCAGGTGAGAAATTCCCTGCCGACAAAGGATTTGTCTTTTAGTATGTCAACAAAATCCATTCGGTCCATCCGTACTACGGCGCCCAAGATTCAGGCTGCAGTTGGGCAAGTTTCTCTTTATCCCGCTCGGATCTCAGCAGTTGCTCAGCTCTTATGAATGGTATCATGGGGACTAAGGTCAATCCAAAGCTTTTTTTGAAGTGATCTTCTATCCTCTCTCGCAGCCGTTGAGAATGCGTTGCGACATAGGCAAGGGACTTTCCCGTATCCCACACGACGTCAACCACCTGAATTGACGGAAAAGCTTGAGTCTTGAGCGATTCTTTGAGGCTCTCTTTGAGGCTCCGGGTTTGTGCGGATGAAAGGCGCGGCCGTCCTGACTGTTCAAGCAGTCTTTTCTTCTCTTTTTTGAAATTGACCTCTAATACTCTCGCGGGTATCCGCACCACATCGAGCCTATAGGAAAGCCCGACATAGGTTCCGTATATATACGAACCACTAGCAAATTCATTGTCGTCAAAATCTTGCAAGGAGACCCATCCACACCCTATTTCATCTCCGGGACCCTCTTTTGGACGAAAAGCCCCGTTTGCGACTCCTTCCCGGACTGCATCCCAGAAAGACCTCTCGATGGCGCCTTTCACATGATAACGCACGAAAGAGACTGTTCGCGCCAAAAATCCCATTTGAGCATACTCCTTGCTACCGCACGTCGGGTACGCTTCCTCTCGAACGAAGCGTTGTCAGGCGTTTTTTTGAAGAGGGTAGTCGTCGAGGAATACGTGCACCCGGGAGACGATCTCGTATTCACTATGAGCGTGGAAGTGATCAACACCCGTCAATATCGACGCCATCTTCGGCGGATTCAGTTCCTCTACAAACTTCCTGAATGACGAGACAGAGCATACAAAATCTTTGTCTCCCACAAGCAAGAGCTTGGGTCGCGTCTCTTGCTTCAGAAAACTAAAATCGTACATGTCCAATGGAGGGGACACTCCTACGAGTCTTACCGGCCGTCTATCGTCATGGGCTGCCCTTAATCCGACCCAGCAGCCGAATGAATATCCTGCGAGAACGAGTTTTTGTGGATCCACCATGGGCGCTGCTTCAAGATAATCGAGCGCGGCTTTCACATCTTTCATCTCATCGATTCCACTGCCATGGGTTCCCTCGCTGCGGCCTACGCCTCTGAAATTGAATCTCAGCGCAGCAACACCGCGCTCCAAGAATGCTTTGCTAAGGGCACTGGTGACGTTGTTATGCATTGTTCCACCGTAGAGGGGATGCGGGTGGCAGATCACGGCAGCCGGCGCACGGCCTTGAAAAGCTTTCGGAAATTCCAATATGCCTTCCAGCCGAATCTGGCCGCACGGTATAATTATCTCACTTTTGGAATCGCTCACCTTTGTATCATCCTGATCCGTCAATGGATGGGTCCCCGCTCGTGAGCGGCGTCGGCTGCTGCAACGGCATTGCCTTTCTCCGGGTACTCTTTATTGGCTGTTTTTTTCTCCTCGGGTTCAGACTGGTCCGAGGTGGAATCTTCTGCTGATCGCTCTAGCAGTTCCGCGTAAAAATCCGGCCCTGTCTTTTCCTCAGGCGGCGTGATGATTTCCGGGGCTTCGGCAGGCCGTCTCGGCAAATCCGTCTTTGGTGGCGGCGGTTCATATTTAGGAGGCGGCATTTCGGTAAGGGCCTCGAGGTTGATAGTTTCCTTCACTTCTGAGGTAAGCTTGAGGAGCTCTCTGTAAAGCCTGCCCACCACGCGGGCAGTCTCGGCCAATTGGCGCGGCCCGAGCAGGATCAGGGCGACCAGCACGATCAATACGAGTTCCCACATTGAAATACCGAACACAGTACGCTCCTTGTTGCGATTCGACGCGTTCCTACAACCCCAGCCGAGACATGAACCTGTTATAAACTATTGTGGCATCCGCGTGCAATGCCAACTCCCTTCAGGAGTACCCTCATTGCGAGGAGCTCTGGAAATGAATCACGAATTGGCCGCGTCACGGCGCTCTGCCATCTTCACCGAGGTTGGATCCGTATTGAGTGTTACCTGGATTACCATTTTCATGGGAATGACGATCTGACGTATGGTCATGTCGTGATTTATTTTGAGAAGGTCTGTAGATTCCAAAAAGCATCGAGCTTATCCATCACTCCATGAATTAACCACTGCCCATCCATGATAAGTACATGTTCTGCAACCCCGCAGAGGCGGCCACAAACAACGCCAGGCTGCTGCGTGTACAGATGCGGCGGATGCGTTTTTATTGGAGATATCTTGTTTGCCGCGATCGCCATAGACCAGACCAATGAACAATGTGTGCGATCATGGTGTGTACAGGGGAATAGGTGTTGCGTGAGACCCGGGAGTATTATATTCACATACCGATCCGACGGAGGCGTCATTGGTCTCTCTGGGTATTTGCCGAAAAGCTTTCGACGGTCGGTATGGCCCAGTGTTATACCACCCGTCACTGACACCAAAAGGAGAACATCGAGTATGACACGGTCAGTGGTTTTCTTGATTTGCGTGCTGCTTAGTTCGTTGACTGCCGCGGCGATCGCGGGGGGCCCGCGCATCGTTTTCGACAATGAAGCTCACGACTTTGGGAAAGTGTTGTACGGAGACAAGGTAAAGCACGACTTCTTGATTACCAATGCTGGAGATCGGGTATTGTACATAGAAAAACTCCATGCCACGTGTGGCTGCACACGGACTATCAAAGGAGACGCCGAAATTCCACCTCAAGGAAAGACCACCATAGAGGCTGAGTTTGACACCGTGGGGCTCCGGCCTGGCCGGAAGGAGAAATCCATCTACGTCCATTCTAACGATCCGACGAGACCCGTGGTGAAGCTAAGCCTCCTTGCTGATTTGGTGCGGGACATCAACGTGGAACCGCCTTCGCTGGCGCGTCAACTCAACAAACTGGAAGACAAAATAGCTTTTCAGATGAAATTGGAAAATTCTTCAGACAAGCCCTATGCGATTACTGGCATCAAGTCGCCGGCAGGGAGTCTTTCGGCCTCTCTCGAGCCGCGTATAGTTCGCTCCGCGCCTGGCAGCGCGACGTCGTTTAAGCTCGTCTTGAATCTGGACGGCGAACGGGATCGTTTTTATTACATGGGACGGCTGCTATTAGAGACTGATCACCCGAGAGAGCACGAGATAGAGCTTCGGTACCTCATCAAAGTGGATAAGACAAACTAGCCTCGCACCTTACAGGGCCTCCTTGATCGGCGGGGCCATTGGTTGCCTCAACAGGTTGTCCTGGGGTACGTGTGGAGACGTTTGGCCTGCCTCCTTCTCATGAGGCTTCCGTGACCTCAAGAAGGTGAGGAGACGCAGGGTCTGGTCGATTCCATGCTTCCAGATCACGAGAGCGAATGCCGCGAGGGTTGAGAGCCCGAAAAGCGCCATGACCAGCAAGAGGTATCCCATCCACTTCGAGCCGAGACTTTCCGGGGATAATGGAATGACAAGGATGAGAAGGAGGAAGAAACTCCTCGGCAGCGTTCCGAGACCAGAAAGAAAAGCATATACGCAGTCGAGGATTCGGATGGCGACCTTCAAGATCAGATACCCGAGTCCCGCTATGCTCATAACAAAAAAGCCTAGTCTGGCAGCAAGGAGCGTCTGGGAAGATACTTCGAGGCCGCTGAACAAGAAGTTTAGTTGAAAAAAATTTTGTAGGTACGGGAGGTTTTCCCAAGATAGTTGCATGATTTCTCCTTACGTGGTTGAAAGATTTCTTGCTGAATTGTCATATCACATTAGTTTTATCGGTTATTCAACTGAAATAACAGAATATATTAATACATAATCTACGCCATTTCGCAACAAAAAAGCTCCCAGCATCATCCTCGACGCAACATGCGCACCTTTGGAGGAGTGGATTGACATTACCGGCGAAGAAACGTACACCGACTCTATAAGCCTCGATTGAGGTTTTGTGGTTATTTCATTGTTCTACTGGTTGGTTGAGCGTGAAGTCTTTTGCGAAATATACGGTGTTGTTCCTTGCTGCTATAACCCTTTCCAGCGGCTGCGGGCGAAACCAAAACCCATCCATGGAAGATGCCTTGTCCCGCTTCGCTAAGGGCGATTATGAGGGCGCAATCGCTGTGTCAAACGAACTCCTCAGCGTCCGACCTTCTGACCTTGCGGCGTTGCTTCTTCGGGCAAAGGCGCGTCAAGCCTTGGAGCAATGGACTGCGGCCTTGGAAGATTATAATGAGGCTGTGAGTATAAAGCCTGAGTCCTGGGAGGTGTGGGCTGCGCGAGGTCGTTTTTTTGGCGAACTCCAAGACTGTTCGGCGGCCATAGAGGATTTGCAAAAGGCTGTAGAACTCAATCCACACTCCGCTTCCCTGAGGGTGTCCCTCGGCCTCGTATATCTTTCCGTCAAGAAAATGGATATGGCGCGAGCTTGCTTTGACAAGGCCCGCGCGTTGGATGACAGGGAAGAAGGGGCGTATTTTGGGAACGCTGCTGTGTTCATCGAACAAAAAAAATACATTGAAGCAGCGGCTGAAATGGATGCCCTGTTGAAGATCAGTCCGAAAAACGCGCAGGCGGTATTTCGAAGAGGCTACGCATACTTGAAAGACGGCAATCTCTCAAAAGCCTTGTTGGACTTCAACAAAGCGCTCGAACTAGACCCGTCCATGCGCGAGGTGTACTGGTATCGCGCCGAGGCGTATTGGGCTGCTTGTGAACCCGAAAAGTCGCTCAAGGATTACAAGACCCTGGAACAATCCAATCCGAATGATCCTGTCCTGTATCTGAACGAGGCATCTATACTGACGCTCTTGGGCAGGTATAACGAGGCGCTTACCAATCTGAGAAAATCGATTGTGCTCGATCCTGAAAACCCTCGTCCGTACATTGATCGAGCAATGCTTTACATGGGGTCAGGGAATCTCCTGTCTGCGCTGAGGGACATAAACAAGGCGTTGAGCATGCAGCCTGACGATCCTTGGCTCCTCGTGAAGAGAGGCCAGATTTTCAAACTCATGGCGCGAGGAGACCGCCCTCGGCGATCTGAACAGGGCGCTCGAGCTGGACCCCACTAATGCAGAGGGCTGGCTGCTGAGGGGCGGTCTATTTTTCAGTGATCGTGATCTTGATCGAGCCGTGGGGGACCTCCAAAAAGCAATGAAGCTGCTTCCGGACAACCCCGCGCCGTATCAAGTCATGGCAGAGGCGTTGCTGCGGAAACGGGAGAATGCCCTGGCCCTGGAAATGGTAGGCAAGGCATTGGAGAAAGACTCCTCCTACGTACCGGCTTATTTGACGATGGCCGAGATTGATTTGGCGGATTCTCATATAGAGCGAGCGATAGAGGCGTATTCCAGGGCGTTGAGTATAGACCCCAACCATTTTGAAGCGCGCATAAGGAGGGCAAAACTTTACATGGGGTTGAACGATATCCCCAAGGCAATCAGCGATCTCGAGGCTGCGGCGAAGGCGAATCCTTACAATGGAGAGCTTTATATGCTCCGCAGCCAATGCTATGAAATAATCGGGGAGGCAGAGAAAGCTCGTCAGGATTCGTGGAGGGCGAGAGTCTTTGTGGACCGCTAATCCTACCGAATTGTGCTGCCCGGTCGTACATCACCCTGAAATTCGCAGACCACTATGTTTCCCTCATCTCCCGCAGCCAAGACCATCCCGTTACTGACGCCGAACCTCATTTTCCTCGGTTTGAGATTGCACACCACTGCGACCGTCCTGCCAACAAGTTGATCGGGGGCGTACGCCGATTTTATACCCGCAAAGATCGTTCTGGTCTCCACCCCGATATCCACAGTGAGTTTAAGGAGCTTGTCAGACCCTTCCACATACTCGGCTCCGATAATCTTTCCGGCTCTTAGATCGACAGTCGAGAAATGCTCGATGGTAATCTCCTCCTTAAGCGGCGAGATCTCGACGTTTTTCTGGGATTCTTGAGGCAAATCGACGGTTGCCCGCGCTGCGTCGACAACTTTTTGCATGATTCCCATGTCGAGCCTTTCGGCAAGTTTTTCAAACTGCCCGATGTGCCTCTGTTCCAAATCAAATTCCGCTTCTCCCCATGAGAGATCGCTGAGGCCGAGGATCTTTTCCACACGGCTGCAATAGGACGGCAAAATAGGCTTCAGTAAAATTGCTACAATTTTGATGCAATTCACGACAAACGTGAGGTCATCTCGAGCGCGCTCGGGATCAGTCTTTACCGTACTCCATGGTCCTTTCTGCTGAACGTAATTGTTGGCGAGGTCTGATATGGCCAGGACTTGACGAGTGGCCTGACTAAACCGCAGGGCAAGGTAGTCATCTTTCGCCATTTGGACACATTTTTTCACCTCTGCGATCAGAGGGGCCGCATCGACGGGAATGCTCCCGAGGCGCGATTCGAGCCTTTTATTGAGGAAGCCAATGGTTCGGCTGACGAGGTTGGTGATGTTATTGACCAACTCTGCGTTCGTACGATTGACAAATTCTTCCAGGCTGAGATCAAGATCATCGATGGAATTGGTAAGTTTGGTTGCGTAATAGTATCGGAGGTATAATGGAGGTACGAATTGGGCAAAGGTTTCGGCGGTAATGAATGTCCCACGACTTTTGGACATCTTCCTTGAATCCACTGTGAGGAATCCGTGGACATGGATGTAGTCTGGGGTTCGGTATCCGGCTGCTTTGAGCATTGCAGGCCAAAACAGCGTGTGAAAGTAGGCGATATCTTTGCCGATAAAATGATGTATTTCAACGTCGTTGGACGAAGGATCCCAGTAATCCTCGACAGAACAGCCACCTTTCGTCGCGCAGTAGTGCTCGGTTGCGGCAATATACCCGGTGGGCGCGTCCAGCCACACGTAGAAGTATTTGTCATCTTCTCCGGGTATTTTGAAACCGAAGTAAGGCCCGTCACGTGATATGTCCCAATCCTGGAGCCCTTGTGTGATCCAGTTGTGTACGAACTCGCGTATCTCCGGCTGCAAGCGGCCAGGAGCAGATGTCCACGCGTCGAGGTATTCAGCGAAATCGCTCAAGGTCACAAAAAAATGGCGCGAGGTACGCATTTCTGGCGAAGCGCCGCAGGCTGCGCAACGGGCATCCTTAAGATCCGTCGGTTTGTAGGTCGCGCCGCATATTTCGCAGACATCACCGTATTGATCAGCGGCGCCGCATTTTGGACATGCGCCTTTAATGAAGCGATCAGGCAAGAATCGGCCGCACGCGCCGCAATAGAATTGTTCGATATCTTTTTCGATGATGTGGCCGCCTTGCTTGGCCTTCAGAAAGATGTTTTCCGTGTGCCTCTTATTTTCAGGAGAGTCAGTCGTATAGAATTCGTCAAATTCTATTTCGAACCTCGAAAAGTCTCTCACATGTCTTGCATGGTAATCTTGAACAAGCTGAGCGGGAGTAATCTTGCGTTTTGACGCATTTATCTCTATGGGAGTGCCGTGGGCATCCGAGGCGCAGATGTAAATTACGTGAGCCCCAATCAGTTTGAGAAAACGTACGTATATATCTGTTTGAACGTATTCTACGAGATGTCCTATGTGAATATCGCCGTTGGCGTAGGGCAAGGCGCTGGTGATGAGAATTTTTTTCACAATGTACCTCTGTGTTGAAGATTATTCTTTGACAATTTCAAGCGCTTCTAAATTCGGGTCTTTCGCGTCGTCAACTGCAAAGACCTTCGCTTTCATGATTATAGTCTCCATCTCCTTAAGGGTGCTGAGCACGGAAGCGCGATCTTTTTTTATCCACACTTTGTTAAGGGTGATATAGCTTACCCTGTCCGCAATGATTATGTTAGTATAGTCAGGGCCAAGAGGGCATGGCAAGTCTCCCTTTTTGTAATATCGTACGGAGAAGACTATTTCCTTGCCGAGATGCACCTTTGGGTTCTGAGTGAGGCCGACAATAGTAAGGTTTTCGTCAACGCTGCGATGCAGGCCGCCTTTCAGGAAACGTAAGGGTATGCACGCGGTGGTCAGGATCGCGGCAACAGCGACTGCAGCCAATATGGATGGGCTTTTCATGATGGGTCTTTCAAGCCAAGTCATGGCGCAATGTTGACTCTAACGAAACGAGGAGAGGAAGTCAAAATCATTTGTCAGCTCGGTTAAGCAACAAGGCCGGCGCGTAGCTAACATTCACCATGCATAGGCGGTTTTTTTTGGACTCCGCTGGCCAGACAATTTTTTGCCGGAGACAAAAAAGGCGAGGAGTGGAAGGTTCTTTGTTTGACAAGTTGTCAGCCGAGTGATAAGAGTCAGCGTGACGGTTCCGATGCGGAGCTTTTTCAGAATAGTGAGTATAAACTCGTTTGGCATAAACAAGCAGGTTGATATCGCTCTTCAGCAATTGGTGATTGCGGGAGCGCACACGTCAGCGCTCCTGTGCGTATTCGTTATCTAACCAAAAGGAAGCCAACGCAACTTTCCCTCGTGTGAGCATGCGGTTGCAGATGCGCCGGGCGTAGCAAAACCCCTGAGTTGGCTTCGAAGAAACAGTGTCGTTAGAGAACAACGCGGTTTAACATACTTGAGGGTCGTGCGACCCATAGCGCCTTTCGTTCGAAGGGAGTGGGCTGTGTGAGCAGGGTGCGCCGCGTCGCCTTTACACAAGAGAGACATGCATAACCGGTCGGGATTAATGACCGGGAAGGAGGAACATTTTGCAAAGATGTAAAACATGCGGGAGAAATTTTACCCCGAATCAGACCATGACGTATTCTGTCTATGGGTATTGTTCGTGGGAATGTTTGATGAACAAGAAAAACAATGCCGGAAACCACAACCGATCTCCCCGCAGAAACAACGTGCAACGTCAAGCAGCGGGCCGAAGGTGACAGAGCCGCGGCACGCGCCATCCGGAAGAAGTAATCGACGTCTGTCGTAGCAGTTGTCAGTGCTCGCAATCAGTGGAGTTGCTCGAAAAGATCTTCTCAGCGGCGTCGCCGTACTGGTGGATAACCCCATCATTGACGCGCTTCACACTCCTCGACATCGTGGGAATTGTCAGGGCAATCATCTTTGTTCAGAGTGAATCGCTGTGAGATATTGATATATCGTCATGGATAGGTATGCTCTTGGTAAAGGCACATGAATAGGCTCACGTTAGACAACATTAGGCATGAGATAAACGCAGTACACGCGGACTTGGCGCGAAAGGCGCTAGACTCGAGGCTGGGAAACCCCTCGGTGCTCAATACTGCGGATATATTGGACTCCCACCCTATACCCCTTAAGCCCAAGACATGGGAATTCCTCAAAAAACGTCTGAAAGAAGCGGACTCCCAAGACGGCGGCGAACGGGTGGAACGCCTCCTTTACGCGTGCGCAGACCTTGCAATAGACGAACAGGTTGCATCCTTAGCCGATATGCTCAATTTTTATATGGAGCGCGGGAGAATGCACGTTGCTGGGGAGAAAGTTCCTGCGCTGGAGGTCGTTCCGTGGCTTCAGGCGCAGTCGGATTTCGACAAACGAGAGGCGATGCTTTCCGAATGCGTTATCTTCAATAAAGGCATTATAAACCCCATGCTGCTGGGTATGTTGGAACTGACTATTCGCACGGCGCGCGAAAAATTCGGTTTCTCGGATTACGCATCGTTTTGTGAGGCGAAGAAGCAAGCGGATTTTTCCCAGAGCGCTCAGGTCTTTGAGAAATATCTGTTGGAGACCAGAGAGGCGTATCACCGCGCCATGAAATCGTGGGTGGAAGACGTGGTGGGCAGGCCGTTCGACGCGCTTGGGCGATTTCACGCGCTCTACCTTCTGCGCATAAGGGATTTTGACGACCACTTTCCCGTGGCGTCTTTGAGGGATAGAATAGTCCGAACATTTCAGGGCATCGGCTTTGACCTCACCACCAGACCCGACGTATCAATCAATATCGATGCGTATGCAGCAAAAAATCCGGACGCCGTATGCATCGGGGTGGAGATTCCTGGAGAGGTGCACGTGCTCATGAAACCAGTGGGCGGGCTTATAGACGTAGAGACGCTGCTGCACGAAGTGGGGCATGCGTTCTACCTGACTCATTTCGACAGGGACCTGCCTCTTGAATATCGTCGTTTGTACCGTTCCACGGCCCTCGACGAGGCCTTTGCCTTTCTTTTTATGGAATTGATCGAAAATCCTGCATGGCAAGAGCAGGTAGGCGGCCTTGGTTCTCGGGACGCTGTTCGGCTCACGCGGCTGTCCCACTTGAGGAGATTGTGCCTCGTCAGAAGGTATATCGGCAAGTTTCTCGCAGAATTAGAGCTCCATCGCGTCGGGGACATCAAGAACCCTGAACCATATTGTCGAAGACTGCGCGAAGCGACCGGATTTGTGTATGAACCAGAGGGGTATCTGGTGGACATGGAACCGGATTTTTACTCCTTTGATTATGTTTGGGCGTGGGCGGGGGCCTCCACCATGCGCCAATTTTTGGAGTCCCAATTCGGGCAGGCATGGTTTCAGTCTCGGGAGGCCGGAGACTTTTTGAAGACGGTGGCGTCAACAGGCAGACGATATTCGCTGCACGAGACGCTGACGCATTTTTGTGGTATGACGCCAGAACTACCCAACTTGAGTACACTTCATTGACGGCGAGGAGCCTTAAAAGTATGAGCCCAGCGGAATCTCAAGAACCAAGAACCCCGTTCCACGAGTTTCAGGTTGGCTTCAATGTCATCATAGACATGATAACGCCAGGCACACGAGTCCTCGATCTAGGCTGCGGCACAGGGACCCTTCTTCAAAGGCTCAGGGACGAGAAAGACGTTGAAGGGTGCGGGGTTGAGTTAGATCAAGAGAAGGTGATACGTTGCATCGAAAGAGGTATCCGCGTCATGACATTGGACCTTGACGAGGGGTTGGAAGGCTTCCCCGACTTGAGCTACGAATACGTGGTGTTGAGTCGAACATTACAGCAGCTTATGTATCCGGAGAAGGTCGTCAAGGAAATGCTTCGGGTCGGCTCCAAATCCATCATTACGTTTCCCAATTTTGGCCACTGGAAAATCACGATGGAGTATCTTGTGACAGGGAAAACGCCCGTATGCGCCACGCATCCTCAGCCATGGCACAATACTATGGACATCCACCGCCTTACCATCTCTGACTTCCGAGAATTCGTAAAAAAAATAGGCGGGAAAATCGAACGAGAGATCCACATTATTAAGAACGTTCCGAAGCAAAACGCTTTCTGGGCGCACCGAAGAGCAGAATGGGGATGCTGCCTTATTTCATCTGCGTCATAAGACATGCCGTCCGAGATAAGGCAAACCACTACCCATTTTCTCGGGACTTATCACGAAATTGATTCGCTTCGCTCGAAATGACGGATGAAAGGCCTTCTGTTCAATCCAAGGCGCAAAAGCGCCGACGCAGTCTCAGTCGATAGGTATCCGACAGAGACACCTCTGTTGAAGTCGGGGTTTTCTTCGACGACTCTCAGTGTCGAAGTATTGCGTACGCCTCGGCATCATGCTCTTTTCAGGATGAGACACCCCAATGGTGGGAGCGTCAGTTCCAGAAACTGTGAGTATCCGTGGTGCTCGCCAGTTCGCGCCTCAACAAACCCGCCGTTTCCTACGTCACTGCCGCCATACGCCTTTGCGTCTGAATTCAGAATTTCTCTATAGGTCGCGAGTTCAGGTACTCCAATTCTATAACCATGCCTCACCACTGGCGTAAAATTCATTACGCATACAAGGTACCCGTCAGGTCCTCGTCTAATATAAGAAATCACGCTGTTGCTGTTGTCGTTGCAGTCTATCCAGGAAAATCCTTTTGGCCGATGATCCCACGCCCACAGTGCGCTGTCGGACACGTAAAGTCGGCCTAAATCTTTTACGTAGTCGGAAACCTCTCTATGAAAAGGATACTGGAGCAGTTCTCGTTCCAGGACAGATTCATGATGCCATTCGTTCCACGTGGCGAGTTCTGACCCCGCCATGAGGAGTTTCTTTCCTGGATGGGTGTACATGTATCCCAATAGCAGTCGCAGGTTTGCCCTCTTTTGCCAGTGGTCGCCAGGCATTTTTCTTAGGAGAGATCCTTTGCCATGGACGACTTCGTCATGGGAAAGGGGAAGGACGAAATTTTCACTGTACGCATACATCATGGAGAATGTTAGGTCATTATGATGGAAGCTTCGATGAATGGGATCTTTCGAGAAGTATTGCAAGGTGTCGTGCATCCACCCCATGTCCCACTTAAAGCCAAACCCTAGGCCTCCGCGGTAGGTCGGCGTGGTAACTCCCGGCCAGGCAGTCGATTCTTCAGCTATGGTGAAACAGCCGGGGAATGTCCCGTACACCATGGCATTAAATTCCTGCAAGAATTGTATTGCCTCGAGGTTCTCATTGCCCCCGTACTGGTTGGGAATCCATTCGCCGTCCTTACGGCTGTAATCAAGATAGAGGAGCGACGCCACCGCATCCACCCGCAGGCCATCCACGTGATATTTGTCCAGCCAAAAAAGGGCGTTGCCAACGAGAAAATTGCGGACTTCGTTCCTGCCATAGTTGAAAATAAGGGTCCCCCAGTCTTGATGTTCCCCGCGTCGGGGATCCGCGTGTTCGTACAGCGCAGTCCCGTCAAATAGACGAAGGCTAAAGTCATCCCGAGGGAAGTGCGCAGGCACCCAATCGAGGATAACGCCGATGCCGTGTTGGTGGAGGTAGTCCACGAAATACTTGAAATCGTCAGGCGTACCAAAGCGGCTTGTCGGCGCATAGTATCCTGTCACTTGGTAGCCCCAAGACCCGTCAAAGGGGTGCTCCATAACGGGCATAAGTTCGACATGAGTAAACCCGTATTGTTTCATGTGTTCTACGAGCGGCTCGCAAATTTCCCGATACGTAGCCCAACGATGGCCTTGATCCGGGATGCGCAACCAAGAGCCGAGATGAACTTCGTAAATGTTTACGGGACTGGCGAACACATCTCTCTTTGTCCTGTTTTCCATCCATTCTTGGTCCTGCCATTGGTAGTTTTCTATATTCCACACTCTCGCAGCCGTGCCAGGACGCAACTCCATAAAAAACGCCATTGGGTCGGTTTTGATGCGTAGATGTCCGTCGTTTGTTTTGATCTCATATTTATAGAGCGCCCCCTGCCCTATTCCCGGGATAAATATCTCCCAAATGCCGGAGCTGCCCATAGATCTCATGGGAAACAGTCGGCCGTCCCAGCGGTTAAAGTCGCCTATGACGCTGACCCTTCTGGCATTCGGCGCCCAGACGGCAAACGCCGTCCCTCTGATCCCCTCGATTTCCACTTCATGGGCTCCGAGTTTTTCGTAGAGCCGGTAGTGCTTCCCCTCAGACGCATAATGCAGGTCCTGGGGCCCCAGCGTCGGCAAAAAACGATAAGGAGTATCAACCTCCCAGTTTGTGCCATCCGCAAAAGAGAACCTCAGGGAATATTGCAATGGGAGCTGACGGTTCGGCAGCCAAATCCAGAACAAGCCCGAATTCTCCCATCCCGTCATCGGGAGCTCCACGCCATTCAATAACAAATACGCCTCTGAGGCGTCGGGATGGAATGCCCGTATGACAACCCCATGAACCCCGTCTACAACAGCGGGATGTCCTCCTAGGACGCTGTGTGGATCGGAATGCTCGACGCTGCAAATGCGTTGGATATCTCGTTCACTGATGCCATGCAGCAGCCCAATGGGATAGGTCGATGCGACTTCTCCACTTATTCGCTTCACGCCGCCGTGACTCGCTTCTTTCTGGGAGGTCATTTATGAAGTGTCCTTTTCGATTCGGAGGCATTGCTCCGAGCATGTCATTATCAGGCGTCCACGCAGGGATTTTCATGGAAAAGGCCAGTACTGCATCCAAAGCCATGGTTGTCGCCAGTGTGGGGGCGCTTACGCAGACAGTAGGATATTGGTTCACCCTCGCGGCCGTTTCTCCCTTTGCCGAGTCATCACCACCAGAGGGGTGCAGGCTCATGCATCAAGCTTGTTATATTCCGGGATGTTCTCCGGTCTCACGTAGAGTATCCTATGGCAGTTTGGACACATTATGAGCTCTTCTTGCTTCAGCACCCGTATATTCAATTGAGGAGGAACCGACATGTGGCAGGCGGAGCAAATGCCGTTGGCCATCTCGGCCACCGCGTTGCCCCTGACTTTTTTTACCGTCAGATACCTCTTGAGATAATCCCGGTCGAGAGAGACTGTGATTTTTTCCTTTTCCGAGTTGAGCTTGGATAAGAGTTTTTTGGCCTTAGCGCCAACGGCTTCGGCCTCAGCCTTTTTTGTCGCCAATCGCTCTTCCAACTCTGCATATTCACTTTCATGCCGTTCCAAGAGCTTTCGAAGACTTTCTACTTCATTCATAAGCGCCAGGACGCTCTCTTCGATTTCTCCGGCTACCTTCTTTCCGAGCTTGATTTCTCTGGAAAGGGCGTTGTACTCTTTCACATTCTTGATCCCGAGGAGTCTTCTTTCGGACCGCTTGATCTTGTCTTGCTCAACGGCGAGGTCCTGCTCCCTCTTTTTCAGAGACTTCTCCGCGTGTTCAAGCTTTTCTTTGAGTTCGGATATGTCTCTACGGGAGACAACCAGGCTACGGGCAATATCCTGAATCTCTTCGGGAAGCCTGGCCAAGTCCTTCTCATGAACATCGATCTCGTTGTCTATCTTCTGAAGTTGCTCCAACAATGCTAGCTGCTCTTTCAACTGAGGTCCTCCTCACCGATATACCCTTTTGACAAAGGGTCTTGTTCTTCGTCGTACACGATGCACTCTATGCCGTCATGGAGTTCTTGTAATGCCCTACTAAAGGCCTGCGCCATAATTTGTGGGGCCGCCTTTTCTAAAGTGAAGTGGCCGCAATCAATTACGGCCATGCCCAATTCTAAAGCCTCTACCGCTGCGTGATATCGGACATCGCCCGTCACCATGACGTCAGCCCCTAGCCTCAGCGCTTCTCTCAAATAGCCCATTCCGCTTCCCGAGACGCAGAAGACTGTTTCTACCTTGCGATCATCCCGGGCAATGACACGCACGGACGATGCATGAAAAAGCTTCCTAAGATGAACGGCCAAGGTTCGCAAGGCTGCCGGATTTGGCAAGGCGCCAATCCTCGCGCACCTCGCGTGTGCCGGAGTCTGCACATCCACCAAGTCCATCAGCTGCGCAAGATGATCGTTGAGTCCGCCAGCCGCGGCGTCAAAATTTGTGTGTAAACTCACTACATCCAGATCTTTTTTCGACGCGAGCATAAGGAGCCGACACGGGTAGTCGTGGGCATTGAGGCAGTTGATCGGAGAGAGAAGGATCGGATGGTGCGTGACGAGAAGTGCGCACTGGTTTCGAGCGGCAAACTCAAGCGCACATGGGGATGGATCGAGACTAAAGGCGATTCGCTCAATGATTCTGTCAGGGTCGCCAACCTGTAAGCCAACATTGTCCCAGGGTTCTGCGAGATGGAACGGGTAGAGTGTGTCTGCTATCTCAACAAGCCTCGCCAATTGCAGACTACCCAAGCTCAAGCTCCCTCCCTCGGTATGACGATTAGCAAGAGAGGCCCCTGAAAAAACATTACGGGGAGCCCTTTAACGCTCCCCGCGATGTTTCCGCAGGCATGTATGATATGACACTGAGCGAACATGGTTCATCTCTTCAAACATGGTGGGCCCACCTGGATTCGAACCAGGGACCAACCGGTTATGAGCCGGGAGCTCTACCAGCTGAGC
>CAYRVH010000021.1:29373-36137 GCA_964427855.1 uncultured Syntrophaceae bacterium | reverse complement strand
GGCTCAAGCAAAACAAAGAAGAAACAATGCAGTGCCTCAACAACGGCAGTCGTTGGGCCCAGGCGATTGGCATCGCGCATCTTAAGGCGCAGGCCTTTTATGTTTTTGTTCTTCTCGAAAATTTTCACGAGATTGCTTCGATTCTGTCGCAACGAGGCATTAACGAACTTTTGTCATGGCGAGGAGCGAAGGCTGCAAAAAAGTCTCCGCTCACATAAATTCACCAGGAAGATCGCGATCGAATGCTCTGTTTTCCTCGAGGGTTGCTTTATCAAGCTGCATCGCCGTTCACTTCGTTTATGCATCTCTGGGTGAACGCGTCGTCCGCTCACCAAGACGCATCGTCCGCGACAGAGGCAATTGTTTTTGTCGAGCCAGGCTATGGCGGCTGTTTTTTTGCAATCTTTGCTTCATTAGCCCAATACTTCGCCATTTAATTTATGCCCTTATATAGAAAACCTCATGTGATAGACCTCAGAGGCCTAAGTGTTGCTTTATATTGACACTTCATGCCATTTATGATATTGTCATTTTTATAAGGACGAAAAAAGGAACAAATTTTTTGTCGCGCAGGCATCCGCCTGCGATGCGCTGGAGTGCATCCGACGGAAGCCGTTATCGGATTTCGCCGCTGCACAGCGACGCGGCCAGGCAGCGAGTCCTTCACGCACGCTGGACGTGGCTCCATGAAGTGGGCCCTGCGGTGCGAGGTGTGGACGCTTATCGGCGGTAGTCTGCATGTAGTGGCGCTCGTCCTGATGTTGTCATTCTTTTTTTGGACCTTTGCTGGTCCGCATTTGATGAGAGGTAAAGGATGTGGTTATGTCGTTTTATCGCGGCGTCTCGTTCTCTGTGATTTTTATAAGCGTGGTGTGTTGTACGTCCGGGGCCGCGGGTTTTGAAGGCCCGCTGCGCCTGGGCGAGTGGTTGGGAGCAGAACCATCAAATGGGTACTACACTGGGGTGGGGCTGCGGAAATACCTGAACAGTTTTACCTCGTATCAATTTGCCAACCCCTATCCACCGGGTCAAGATCCTCTCAGTCGTTTGGAATTCCCTATTGATCAGTGGTTTTTTGCCTTGAAGACTGGGTATGCGGCGCCGGGATGGAGCGCGGAAGTGTATGGTCTGACCAATATCACCGGCGTGTCACGCGCCATGATGCAGGACAGCGATTGGACAGACGGCGACAATCCTGGCCAAAAAACCGTATTCAGCGAATCACACTGTAAAATGAACGGCGGTTTTGTCGTGGATGTGAAAGTTGAAGCGGCTTGGCGGTTCAACCCTGAATCTCGCTTCCGCCCACTTGCTGGATGGCGGATCCAACGATTCAGCTTCACCACCTTTGACGGGATTCAGTTCGAGACTGGCGTTCAGCCGCTGGAATTGCTCGGCGAAGGCATCGAATTTAAGCAGACGTTTTACCATTACTATGGAGGCGCAGCCTTCCGTCACTCGCTCGACGGCACTCGCTATACGTTTCTTCTGCCGAGGATGATGCTTGACATGGCCGTTGATTATGGCTTTGTCACGGCGGGGAACGAGGATTTACATCTTCTTCGCAGCGGCCATCGAGTCACGCGAGAAAATACTCGTGGGCATGTGTGGCACGCCTCCTTGAAAGCCTCTTTTCTGTACACCTCTTCTATTCTCGTCGAATTGGAAGGAGAATTTATGAGGGTCGTCAGCCATGGGGCGCACCAACTGACCAATCCGGTTGAATTTCTTGACATCTCATGGGATGGGTCGAAAGTCTGGTCAGACCAGGCCTCGGTCTCGATGACGGCTCAGATTTCTTTCTGAACACCTTGTGTTGTTCCCGGCGAAGCTGTTCCCATGTGTGGCATGACCCGAGGTGGCGTCGTGGCCTTCGGCTTTTCACCACAACAACGAGAACATTGACAGGTGAGGAAGAGAAAAGCCAAGAAATCTTCTGATAGATTTGGAGAAAACCTACATTCTGAGACGGATCGCCTGATCCCCTTGTCTAACGCTCAGGCCCCATGTACCAGTAGGGTTGCTTGTCAAAATAATCCGATGGTCCAGACCCAAGCCCTCGCAACACATGCGTAGGTTTGCTCACCGGCCTGAAATCAGGTCGCCAGAAGGTCAGCACATCGAGGCATCCGGCGCTCATGCGCTTCACCATGTGGTACAAGCCAGGGAAAAAGCCCGTCACGTAGCCGGCGACCGCGCCGGATACCGACCCGTAAAAGCCGTCCGTGTAGGCCCCGTGGTAGGAGCCCACAATGGCGTAGTTGGTCATGTACGCAAACAATTCATGCGGCCCCCCCAACACGTCTGTAGCCCCGCGTCCGAGCTTTCCGTAGGGGAGCGGTCTGTCCGCTGGTACGAGCTGATCAAACTCGGTTTCGCATAGGCCGGTAGCGGTCGCATGCGTGCCACACAATACGACCAGAATCAGATTCACTGTTACGACAGCGACCCGACAATTCATGAACAACGAGTTGGCGGGTGATTTCTTCACTGTGCTGAATCTTGGATGCATGGTTTTGTGAGCATCTCCGTCAATAGTGACTCGCGTATTGCCACGAAGCAGGCCCTTGGCATGCCTTTTGCCCTGCTGTGGACGCTGTACGCATGACATCGTTGTGCACTATGATATCACACAGTATCTAGATATGGAACATATAATTCTATCAGTCTGTTAAATTTATTTTATAATGTAGTTGTTTATTTTTCATTTCGCCCCATTGATTTGGCCACAGGGGGAATGCTATGATGAATCATCGTAAGACGCGACATGGATCGGATTATTGGCATCACAGGACAAAGCGATGAAAAAGTTTGCAGCAATCTGTCTGCTTGCGCTCTTGCTAGGCGGCTGTTCAGCCAAAAAGATCTGGGATTGGATGGATAAGATGGACTGGGAACGCGACGATCAAACAGTCAAGATGCTTGACATGGTGGTGAAATAATTTTGGAGGGAGCCCCTACCAATCGGAGAAATTAAATGCGCGGATATTCGATTGACAGAGAACGGCTGGAAGCGCTGTCCAGCGAAGAAATTCTGAGGATATTGAAAGAAGAGCGAGACGACTATACGCCTGAAGCGTTGCACATCTTTGAAGACATCCTCAAGTCAAGGGGTATCGCTCTTGGACGTGATGAGAGAGTCAGGCCAACCCCGTCTTCGATAACGGATATTGTATCGAATCAGACTTCATCGGATTTTCTCATACAGAATCCCCGCGACGGCGTGATATTGCTGAACAAGCTTTTGAAAGGGTTGCTCGATGGGACCATGGAACCTCAGGTTGTGCAGATTGGCGCCCAGGTCATCAGTAGTATTCTGCGGGCCATGGAACAAGATTTCTTGTCCGGTTCTGAGGAGGAATGATAATGGCGCTCAGTCAGGCAGCGCTTGCGGAACTCGTGAATTTCGTCAAGGGAAATGGCCTTGTTCCTGCTATTGCGCAGGACGTGAAGACTGGTAAGGTCTTGATGATGGCGTACATGAACGCTGAGGCGCTGGAAACAACGCTGCGAGAAGGCCGCGCGTGCTACTGGAGTCGCTCACGTCAAGAGCTTTGGCGCAAGGGTCAAACGTCCGGCGATATCCAACTAGTGCAAGACGTCCTTCTTGATTGCGACGAGGACACCATTCTGTTGCTCGTAGATCAGCAGGGTCAAGGCGCCTGCCACACAAGACGGTGGAGCTGTTTTTATCGCCGAATCACCTCAGACGGAGCTGTTGAGGACATCGATGAATAAAGACCCTTTACGTTTGGTCATACCGAAGGGCAGTCTGGAACAGGCTACCATAGATTTGTTCAAAAGGGCTGGGTGGAACATAACCGTCTCACCAAGGAGTTATTTCCCCAGCGTGGATGACGACGAGATCGTCATGGCTCGTCTGAGAGCTCAGGAGATTTCTCGGTACGTAGAATCGGGAACGTTTGATGCTGGTCTGACTGGTAAGGACTGGATATTGGAGAATGAATCTGATGTAAAGGTGATTGACGATCTGGTGTACTCGAAGGTCTCTCAAAATCCAGCCCGGTGGGTACTGGCGGTTGACGCTGAATCTGAATATCGAGTCCCAGAGGATCTCCATGGCAAACGTATTGCAACCGAACTGGTGGGCGTTACTCGTCGCTTTTTTGCCGAGCGCGGCATCGAAGTCGAGGTGGAATTCTCGTGGGGCAGCACCGAGGCCAAGGTAAACGAAGGGGTGGTAGACGCCATTGTGGACGTGACCGAGACGGGAAGCACTCTGCGGGCAAACGGGCTCAAAATCATACACACGCTGCTCACCACCAACACCCAGTTGATTGCGAATCACAAAGCGTACGCGGATCCATTCAAGCGGGAAAAAATAGACCAAATCCACTTGCTCCTACAGGCTGCTCTGGAGGCTCGCAAGATGGTTGGATTGAAGATGAATGTGCCGTCAGACAAACTCGAGGGAGTCGTGAACTTGCTCCCTTCGCTCAACGCGCCGACAGTCGCCGGCCTCTACAAATCAGATTGGTTTTCCGTGGAGTCCGTTGTTTCAGAAGAGGTCGTGCGGTCCTTGCTGCCGAAGTTGATTAAGGCAGGCGCAACTGGCATTATAGAATACGGCTTGAACAAGGTGTTATGAACGGGTAGGCAACCAGCCTCGTTTGTGCCTGGGCCGCAAGGGGGAACGCCACGCCTTACCGCGCTGATGCGTGACCAAGATCGTCTATGGAGATCGAAGAACTTTCGCAATGGCTTCAAGGGCCTTGAGAACCTTGAGTCCTCGCGCGCCGTCCACAATGGGTGGCCGTGCGTCAACAATCGCTGAAACGAAATCTTCCAATTCCACTCGCAGAGGTTCTTTGTCCTCCACCGCCACATTCTGGCGCTCAATGTCGGTCATGGAGCATGAGCGCGACCCCACGGCAGGGAGCTCATGGGCCGTGTGAATTACGAGGCTTCGGCTGAGCATATCCGCCTCCAGCAGTCTGCTCGGAGTGCATACCGTGAGTGAACGCATCTTTTTTGGGGAGCATTTTGCCGTGGTAAAGGTTGCCCACGTTTCGTTTGCGAAAAGAATACGCACATGGGATATATCGAGCTTGTCCGAAAATACGGATCGTCCCACGGCGGAGATGTGCACAACATCGGAATTGCCGATTTCCAGGGCTAGGTCTAAGTCGTGCACGAGCAAGTCATGCAGGACGTCCACGTCCAAGCATCGGGAGCCGTCAAAAGGGCTTAGTCTTCGGGCGTCTATGGCGAGCACAGGTTCAGCTACGCAAGCCAGACGCTCGAGAAGCGCTTGGACAGCGGGATTATACCGCTCGATGTGACCGACCATAAGCGTTTTGCCCCTTGCCTTGGCCTCCTCTACCAACTCTTCGGCGCTCCTGACGCTGTGAGCCAAGGGTTTCTCAACCAAGACATGACAGTCTTTTTCTAGGCATTTTGCGGCCAACTCGGCGTGAAGCGTCGTAGGGGCGGCAATCGTGACAGCCTCTACATAGTCAAGCATATCCTCCAGTTTGGCAAAGGCTCGGCCGCCAAATCGCCCGCATATTTCGGCGGCTCGTTCTTTATCAGGATCATGCACTCCCACGAAGTCCACGCGCGGCATTTTCGACCACACTCGTGCATGGTGTTGTCCCATGGAACCTACGCCGACCACGCCGACTTGAATGTTGGTACGAGGGCTTTTCATGACCGAGACAATAACTCCAAACGCAGCATGACGTCAAAGCAATTGGATCGATCCCAACGCAACGCTGGTTTTGAGGGCGGCCAAGTGCATATATTTTTGACAGGAGGGGGGGCCGGGCTGTGAGAGCCTTGCGCCGTCTCCAGGCAGGGCGAATCGCATCGAGTGACCAGTTCCGCAGGCAGGGCCAGTGCCACATTATTTCCCAGCCGCTCGTAAAAAAAGATTCAACGCAGGACGAATCCGTGTATATTGTGGATCATCTCGTGTTATTTCGCTGCATGGCAGAGGGGGATCGTTTCATGAATTGGCCTGAGATTGCATTTGAACCATTTTTCACATGGGTAAACCGGCCTCGCATCATGTATTCGCCTGGGGTGAGAAAGGAACTGGCTTTTGAATTGGAACAGTTGGGAGGGCGCAGAGTGGCGGTCTATTCAGATAAGGGAGTAGTCCAAGCCGGCGTTGCCCAGCAGGTAATCGAAGCCATAGAAGGATCGAGCCTAACCTTTGCAGGGCTTTTCGACGGCATTGAACAGGATGCGCGAATTGACATTATCAACGAAGGGGCTCATTTTTATCGCGCCCATCATGCGGATTGCATGGTGGCAGTAGGAGGCGGAAGCGTCCTTGATACCGCCAAAGCGGTCAATATTCTCATCGGCCATGATGGAGACGATTTTCAACCATTTGCAGATCAGGCTGGCCTGTGGGAAGGGGCGTTGCGACTGCCGCCGCACGTCGCGTTTCCCACCACTGCCGGCACCGGCTGCGAAGTGACGAACGCCCTTGTGGTATTGGACACCCAGGCCCAGGCAAAACTTTCGGTGACGCATCCCTACTGCAACGCCGACTTGGCTATGCTTGACCCTGAACTCACGGTGGGGCTGCCGCCCAAGATCACGGCATTTACTGGCATGGATGCCCTTACCCACGCTATAGAGGGGTTCACTTCGACCGGCGCGCAGCCTATCTCCGACGCGCTCGGCCTCCACGCCATTCGGCTCATCTTCAGATACCTGCCCATAGCAGTGAACCATCCTGATGACATCGAGGCACGCGGGAACATGCTTATCGCAGCAACCATGGCGGGGAT
>CAYRVH010000021.1:29096-29348 GCA_964427855.1 uncultured Syntrophaceae bacterium | reverse complement strand
GGGGCGTGTCACGCATGCGCCCACGCGCTTGGGGCCATTTTAGGAATCCCCCACGGTCTCGCCAATGCCATCATGTTGCCCGTCGTCATGGAATTCAATCTCGAGGCGGCCCCGGTTCGCTACATGCTCGTTGCGGAAGCCGCGGGACTTTCCCCTGCTGGTGTGTGCCCGGAGGAAGGGGCTGCCCAGGCTCTTCACGCGGTGAATGACTTGAAAACGGAGATTGGCCTCATGGAAACGCTCGGCGACTTT
>CAYRVH010000021.1:16443-29066 GCA_964427855.1 uncultured Syntrophaceae bacterium | reverse complement strand
GAACCGGAATTGCTTGCTCCGCTCGTAGAGCTCGCAGCAGCAGATGGCCAGATAAGCTACAACCCCAGGTACGCCGAAGAAGAGGATATTCGGCAACTTTTTGTCAAAGCCCTATAAAAAACGAGGAGGACCTCCATGGAGTACTGGAAAGACGAAACCGAACCAATAAACGCTTTCTTAGAGCTTTTCCGCAGGGCGCAAGAGGATCCAGAGCTCGCGCAGGGACTTCGGAAGGTGAATCAGCTCATATGGTTCGATTATACTGAAGACGGCCCAAACTGCTCATTCCATGTAGATGCTCGTAAAGACCCCATGGTTGTGGCCCAAGGGAAACCTTCTGAGGACCCTGACTTGATCATGAGCCTCTCCGCCGACGATGCGCATCGCTCGTGGTCCAACAAACTCAACCCCGTGATGGCGATCACCAGGCGCAAGATAAGGGTGAAAGGTTCAGCGACAGGACTCCTGAAGCTGGCCCCAAAGCTGAAAAAGGTGGCAGCGATTTACAACGAAGTCCTCAAGGACATGGGTTGGGAAGACAAAATATTGAAATGAGCCTTGGCGGAGGTGCAAGCTATGTGGGGAAACACCGGGCGCATCATTGACCTCGATCTCACCGCACGCACGGTAGATATATTATCGCCTCCCGAAAGCTACTACCGTAAGTACATAGGAGGAAGCGGTCTAGCGGCGAGGCTGTTCTGGGACAGAGGGAGTTTCTCGGCGGCCCCGTTGTCGCCGGAAGCTTTGCTTATCTTCACCCTCGGCCCCTTTGCGGGATTGCGACTCTCCGGCGCCAGTCCTGGGTGCGCAGCGGGCTGTTCTCCGTTGACAGGCCATTGGGGCGATTCTTCCTGCGGAGGCTATTTCGCGCCAGAATTGAGGTTTGCAGGGTATGATGGGATCATGATCCGAGGTAAGTCTGAAAAGCCTGTAATCGTGACTATCAATGACGACGCGATACACCTCGTGGATGCGCAGGAACATTGGGGAAAGGGCATCCTTTTGACCATCTCCGATCTGCGGAAACAATTCGGTAAGGATGTCAGAACCTTGGCGATCGGCCCAGCCGGCGAGAATCTCGTCAGGTACGCCTGCATCCTGAATGAAGGCCATCATGCCTATGGGCGAGCCGGATACGGCGCAGTGATAGGTTCCAAAAATCTCAAGGCTATTGTTGTGAAGGGGACAAAGAAGGAATTGAAGCTCAAGGACCCTCATTCATTCAATATACTGCGCAGGAAGCTGAACAAGAAAATCAAGGAAGCGTTAGCTTCGACTGTGTTGCACGAAAACGGTACTGCTGCAAATTTAGAGGGCGGCGTCCATACCGGCGATGTACCGATCCGTAATTTCCAGTCCAACTTTTGGGAGGAAATGGCTGAAGCGCTCACTGGCAGCACCTTGACAGAGAAGTATCTTGTACACCATGGCCAATGCGCGTTTTGCGGCGTGGCGTGCAAAAGAATCGTTGAGGTAAAAGAGGGCGCGTTTTCCATTCCCAAAAGTCCCGGGCCCGAATACGAGACTATTGTGGCCTTCGGCGCCTTGCTCGGTTCAATGGATTTGGCCGCAACATGCAAGGCTGGCCGCGTATGCAATGAATTGGGCTTGGACACCATCTCCGCGGGCGCGGCCATAGCATGGGCAATGGAGGCCTTCGAAAAGGGCGCATTAACCTTAAAGGATACCGGAGGGATAGCTCTCCACTGGGGAGATATGCAGACGGTTATCGACAGCGTCTTGCCTGCCATCGCCTATCGAAAGGAGCCGCTTGGCAATCTTTTGGCCGAGGGCAGCGTGTCCGCTGCAAGGAGTGTAGGGAAAGGTTCCGAGCGCTATGTTGTGCACAGCAAAGGGTTAGAAGCCCCCATGCACGATCCCAGAGGAGGCGGTCATGGCCTGGCGCTCGCTTACGCCATAAGCCATCGCGGGGCGTGCCACGTGGCCTATCCTATGCTGTTCATGGAAATGGGGGCCTGCTATTACCCGGAGATTGGCTTTGAATACGAGCTGGAACCCTTGTCCGATGAATACAAGGCTGAAACAGCATGCATCGCTACGGCCCTTGGGAGTATCGAGAACAGCGCGTGCTACTGCCAATTCGCGGACAGGGAAATCACCATACCGGAATGGGTCACCCTCTTCAATACTGTAGCTGGTTATGATTGGGACATAAATGAAATGATGAAATCAGGCCGCCGAGTCTTTTACCTCCACCGGCTGCTCAACTACCGCTATGGATTGACGGCCAGGGACGACTCGCTCTCTGACAGGCTGCTGCAGCCAGCCGTTGACGGCGCGCCGGAGGGAATAGAAATCAATTTCCAAGGCATGAAAGACAAGTTCTATAAGCTCATGGGGCTGGATGAGGAAAAAGGCATCCCCTCGAAACAGACGCTCGTTGACCACGGCATGGCAGACGAGGCCGCTGCGCTCGAGCACATTTGACGTAGTCGGTCAGGGAGTGTGGAATGCGTTGGAGTATGGACGCCGAAGAGGCGATAGCCAAAGTTCCTTTTTTCGTCAGAAGAAAGGTCAGAAAAAAAATCGAAATGGAAGCCCAAGCGGCCGGCTCGACAGAAGTGACACTTCAGCTTGTCCAAGCGGTGAAGCAGAATTATCTGCGAAAAATGGAAGACGATGTGAAAGGATATCGTGTTGAGACATGTTTTGGTCCAAGCGGGTGTCCTAATAGAATCAGCAACGAAAGGGGGTTTTCGGAAAAAGTTGAAGAAATCTTAAGGAACAGAAACCTAAAGTCTTTTCTCAAGTCAAAGGTGCAAGGTCCTCTCAAATTTCATCACGAATTCAGCGTTTCAATTTCGGACTGCCCCAATGCCTGCTCAAGACCTCAGATCTGCGATATTGGGATCATTGCTGCCGCTGAACCTGTTCTTGGCCCGCATGAATGCACGTTGTGCGAGCTGTGCGCGGACGCCTGTCTCGAGCACGCAGTCGCCGTAACACCTCATACGCATTGGCCCGTGATCGACGCGACCAAATGCGTTTCCTGCGGGCAGTGCGTCAAGGCTTGCCCGAACGAGACGCTCGTGACCGGCAGAGAAGGATTCAGAATAATGATTGGCGGAAAGTTGGGGAGACGCCCGAGATTGGCATCCGAGTTAAATGGCATTTTTTCTGCTGCTGAACTATTCGAACTTATTGAACGCATACTGGATTTCTATGTTACACACAGCCAAAGAGGGGAAAGACTGGGCGAGATCGTGGAGCGTGTTGGGATCGAACACATTGAATCACTCCATGAGGCCTCTACAACGTAGCTGCCTATCGAGAGGTTCTCTTTTGCTCCCAGAAGCTATAGTGCCTATGGAGATTTTGAAGGAATGGCTTCCGCATCATGGAGTTGATGAGTCCGTTCCAAAACGTCTTTAAGAGTCAGGACAGATGACCTCTTGTCGTTTCCAAGGAGCCAGGCTCGAATCAAGTGCATGGCAGCGACTGAGAAATCTGCGTCTCTGGGACAAGATTTCTCGATTCACTTGAAATGTTGGAAAGTATCAGCTTTACGGCAACAGCCTTCGCTCGTGAGCTTCAGAAAGGTGGGCCAACCATTCGCATGCTGCAGGCAACGCATAATAGGGCGCATAAAATTGAACGCGACTATCCCCGGTTTCCCAACATGTTACGCATTCCGGGGTTGCCCACCACATTCCCCCTCACAGGTATATCCTCGTACATGCGGGGGCAGCTCATTCCAGTGCATGTAATAAGGAATACCGGGTGCGCAAGGTTCATTGCGGGCGCCCGGTGATGGGTATAAAGCCGAAACGAGAGAAAATGACCAACCAAGAGATCAGAATTTGTGTTCATGTCATCGGCTCATTGAGACGATTCGCGCGAGACCAAGAGATTTACGTCCCAGTCGGCGCCACACCTCGTGATATTCTCCAAGTCCTTCAGCTTCCTCAAGAATTGAAAATCGTCGCTCTCATCAACGGAAAAAGAGTTCAGCTCGATTCCGAGCTGCGCCACGAGGCAGACCTGAAACTTGTGACGCTGGCTACCGGCGGATAATGACACCCTATAATTTTTCTCATGCGGAGGCCTTGTCTCGTATGAGTGAGAATCCTTCTGAGGCGCCTTGTGAGTATTCTCCCGAGGATCGCAGGATTACAATAGCCCGGAACAGCCTTGAAATCGGATACGTCCAGGCACCAGCGCCTTTCTTGTTTTGCTGTCGTGACAATCGCTCCCGTGAGGAGATGCTTTGAGAAACATCCGACGCCGCACACATATTGCAAAAAGTCAGCTTCACGCCACCAGTGCTTCTCGTTGGAGTATTTCCCCTCGCACGCTTATCACAACCAATTCGAACGGCACGCTCTTCCCCGCATTCTTCATGGCCTGACGCACCATCATCGGCAGGCCGTGACAACACGGAACTTCCATCACTATTACCGTAACGCTTTTTACGTCTGCGTGGGAGAATATTTCCGTAAATTTTTCCACATAGGCTTGCGCGTCATCGAACTTCGGACAGCCGACCAGCGCAACTTTTCCTCTCAAGAAATCGTGGTGAAAGGCCGGGTAAGCGAAGGGAGTGCAATCTGCCGCTATCAGGAGATCCGCGTTTTTTAGGAACGGGGCAGAGGCGGGGACTAATCGAATTTGAACCGGCCAGTGGGAAAGGTATGATCTTTCCGCAGAGTAGGTTGTTGGTTGATTTGCGTGCGCGCATGCTTCTTGGGCGGTGAAAGATTGCAGGCGTGTGGAGGGGCATCCGCAAGGGAGCGCTTCGTCGGATTGTTGGTGTGCGTGACTGTGGGTCGCGAGATGCGCCTCCACTGCCGCCTCGTCGAAATCGTCAGCCGTCCTCTCTACAATACGAAGCGCGCCTGTGGGACATTCTCCGAGACATGCGCCCAGGCCGTCGCAATAGGACTCGGACACGAGCCGCGCCTTCCCGTCAACCAGAGCCAGGGCGCCCTCTGCGCAGGATACGATGCAGTTGCCGCACCCATTGCAAAGGGACTCGTCTATTTCAATGATCTTTCTCGTTATTTTCATTGTCTTTCTCCTTTGTTCATGCTTCTGGATCAATACTGTCGTTCTTTGCCCTGCGTGGGCTGGCCATTCTGCAGCAAGATCGATCGCGCCAGTTCCTTGCCCGCGTGGGTGAGGAATCTTTTATCCACTAGTTTTTCAAGCAGCTTTTTGTTAGCCCCGTGCTTGGTCTTCCGATCTTCCAGGTTCGCGAGGAGGTCGGCGTCATAGACGATCTTAAAGTTGTTGGTCTCCTCAGGGCGAGGATTGTGGTGATGCGCCACTATGTCGCATACCTCATCGATGAGCTGCTGATCGGCGTCGAGTTTCTCGAGGAGAGCTCGCGCGACCGGGGGCCCTTCAAGGTGTTGATACCTGGCTGCTGTTGATTGATATTTCCTTTCGGCTTCCTTGATCCCAATGTCGTGGAGATATGCTGCAGACAACACCACAGCAGGATCGCCTTTCTCGAGTTCTACAAGTTTGTCTGCATAGCGGGCCACTCTGACTGCATGTCCGATTCGCCTGAAGTCCGTCTTGAAATACATTTTCATCTCTACTGCCACGCGGTCTTTGAACAGCTCTTGTTTTTCTTTAATGAGCTCTGGAGGAAGGTCGCCAAAGCACTGCTGTGCAAATTTGCAATGCGCAGCGCAGCCAAAATCCATTTTGGGATTGAGCACCTTATTCCCGCACTTCTTGCATGTTCTCCGTGTTTCGTCTTTGAAAAACTCGACGGTACTGCCGCAGTGAGGACAGACTGCGTCAAAGATGGCGTCGAATTTCCAATATCTGGGATCCTGACCCGGGCATTTCATGGTGGGCTCCTCTCTCGAACTTCATCCTTGCCCCAAATATATCTATGACAAGGGTCGTTGGCTTTGACTTAAGTCAACAAGTGTCTTTTTTTTGAAAAACATGGTCGCGCCCACTCCAGGCATATTTATTACTCTTTCCAGCACATTCCCCAATAATTGATATGGAGTTGTCAATGTATGAAGTGATGGGGTTGTGTTTTTATTGAATGTAACAATGGGAAAAGTTGTTGCAAAGGAGAGAGGCACCTCTCAAAGTCGGATTAAGAGGAAGGACGAGTTATCGCGGTTTCCCAGCTCTCCGTCGGAATGTGGTCCGCTTAATCGGCTGTGTGAGTACTTTCGAAAAGGGCTAATCCCCATGGGAGCCGACATCTAGTCATTTCGAAGAAGCCGAGGCTCGAACCAAAGCGAGACACCTTGCGAGATTCATGTCATTTCGACGGAGCCTTGCGACTGACAAATCTTTCGCGCGGGGTCAAAATTTCTCGCTTCGCTCGAAATAACAAAGAAAGACGGTACTAAACGACAGAGAGACAAACGGTCAAAATGACGGCATGACATCAGTTGCGCGAGTACTTCCCATACATCCTATGTGCCCTCGCAGACGGCGTCAAGGCAACCTTTGGCAGATCAGGACAAGGCTTACTGCCCGATAAAAGCGCAAAGGCGACCAATTCTTCAACTACCCCTCTTTGCTAAATAATTTTTTGGAGAAACTCCTGTGACTCTTTCTCCTTGCCATGAGGCGCGTTCAGCCCTTATAAATGAGTATTTTTTGTGCGAGGATGCACGCCGGTGTAAGGAGGTTTAGGCATGGCGTATCAACCTGATCTTTCCGATAAAGTTGCCATCGTGACAGGGGGCGGCAAAGGCATAGGACGGGCCATAGCTCTTAGTTTAGCCACGTCAGGAGCGCGAGTGGTGGTGGCTGCACGGACTACGACCGAAATAGAATCAACAGTGGAGGAGATACACCGCGCCGGAGGACAAGCCATGGCGAGAACGACAGACCTGACTGAGAGCAACCAGATTCAAGGGCTTGTCGACGCGGCGTGCGAAGCATTTGGACGTATAGACATCTTGATAAACAATGCAGCTCGAAGTTTCTTTCGACCGCTCATGGACCTCCGAGAGGATGGATTTGACAAGATCTTTCAGACGAATGTAAAAGCTGTCTTCCTTCTGAGCAGAGCATGCGCCAAGATCATGATGGAGCATGGAGGAGGAAGAATAATAAACATAACGACGACGGGCGCTGAGCGAGGCGGGCCCATGATGGGAATCTATCACGCCAGTAAGGCCGCGTTGAAGATGCTTACCATGTGCATGGCCACGGAATGGGCCCCCATGAACATACTGGTAAACGCTGTCGGTCCGGGAATGACCAGGACCCAGTTTAGTCAACCGATTTGGGCGAATCCTGATATAGAGAGGATGATCGTATCCCGGATCCCCCTCGGGAGGCTTGGTGAACCGAGTGACATTGTGGGCGCAGTCCTGTTCCTCTGTTCGAAAGGGGCGAGTTTCATCACAGGCCAAACCATATATGTTGACGGCGGCATGCTGGCCAACACCTAAGGAGGGAGATCTCTCGCCTGGGAGCAAGCAATGAACAACAGAGACCCATGGGAACCATTTGAGAAAATCGTCTCCGAAAAATGGCGCCGCTGTAGGGCGTATAAAGAAGAGACAGGCCGCATGGCTGTCGGTCATCTCCTGCCGGACGCGCCGGCAGAGCTTATTCATGCTGCCGACGCCCTCCCCGTTGCAGTGTGGGGTGCGGGGGTCGCGATGACCCATGCGCAGGCTCACATACCCAGCTACTCATGCAGCCATGCCATGGGAGCCTTGGAACTTGGTTTTCGCGATGAATTAGACTTCTTGGATGCAATGATCATCCCATACGTCTGCGATACGACTCGCAACTTGTTCCACATTTGGGAGCACTGCTTCCCCTCGATGAAAAATGAGTTTCTCCGGCTGCCTAAACGTCTTGATTATCCTGGAGCGCGAGTCTATTTGCGGCATGAATTTGAAAGGCTCTTCACTATTTTGAGGACTCTCACAGGGAGCGATGCAGGGGTGAACGAGCTGTCAAAAACCATCGCACTCTTCAACAAGGGGCGGGAGCTGCTTCGTAGGGCGTATGTCAAGCTGAGAGAGGATCCCGCGGTTTGGACTCAGTCGAGGGTTATTCATCTCTTCGAATCATGGTTCTTCGCGCCCAAGGAGGAGCATATTGCGTTGATGGAGAAGCTGCCTTGGAACTCGAAAAATCGAGACGAGTCAGACGAACGGATACTCTTATACGTGCGAGGCAAGGTGTGGGATCCGCCCGCCATCCTCGAACTTCTTGACGAGCTGAAGTTCGTATTAGCCGGGGACGAGGTGGCGACTGGATACCGAATCGCTGGGGTGGATGCCTCCCTTAAACTAGATCCGTTCGACGCCCTAGTGGAGAGATTTATGAACACCCCCGCGTACCCCGGCTATCACTTCGACCCAGAGCGCATGCGGGAGAGCTTCGTGGAAAGAGTGGCGCAGAGCGGCGCACATGGCGTGATGTTTCTCAACCCCAAGTTTTGCGAAGCTGCGGGTTTTGACACGCCAGATTTTCAGAAGGCGCTAGAAGAAAAGGGCATACCCAGTATAGTACTGGAGACTTCAACTCGCGGCGTCTCGCTTGAGCAGCTCAGGGTACGCCTTGAAGCTTTTAGGGAAATGATTTCCGGGAATCTTCCCTAATATGGGCTAGGATGGTGGACATGCAGGTCATCGAATCGTTGAAACACCTAAAGCAAATCAACGTCGACTATTACCTTGGCGCGCACGGGGCGAGACAAAACGGGAAATTTGTCGCGTACGTCAATGCGTTCACGCCAGTCGAGTTGCTTTACGCAATGGACTTCATCCCGATCTATCCTGAAAACCACGCGGTGATTCTGGGGGCCAGGAAATTATCCAGCGAGACGGCAGCCGCCGCAGAAGGCATGGGGTATTCCATGGACTTGTGTTCGTATGCGAGATGCGATCTTGGGTCCATACGAATTGGCGTCAGCCCGACGTGGGGACTGCCCAAACCAGACATCCTCGTCATCTCAAACAGCCAATGCAGCACTTTGACGAAATGGTTTGAAGTGTTGGCAAGGATGTACAGGGCCCCCATGGTGCTCTTGGATGTGCCCCATAGCGGCCATGGAGAACGCGATGTCGCGGCCGAAGAATATGTGCACAGTCAATTGGAAGATCTTGTCGCCGCGCTGGAACGCATTGCCAAGAAATCCTTGAATCAACAAAAGCTGAACGAAACCATAGAATTGTCGCAGGAAGCCTCGGAATTGTGGACTCGCATACTTGAAACAGGACAGGCCATTCCTGCGCCGATGTCTGTCTTTGATCAGTTCATATCTATGGCGCCTATTGTGGCGCAGAGGGGAACGAGGGTACCCGTGGATTTCTATGGCTCTTTATTAGCCGAGCTTGAACGGCGTATTCAGAGCGAAACAGGGGCCGTGCCCAATGAGCGGTATCGTCTATTTTGGGACAACTTGCCGATTTGGCCTGAATTGCGAAGACTTTCTTTGTTTCTGGCAGAGCGGGGGGTTTGTCTTGTGACGTCTCTTTACACCTGGGCATGGGCTCGACTCGCCGTTGGAGTCAAAAACCCGCTCCGAGATTGGACGGAGCAATATCTCTACACCGCAAATTTACATCTCCAAAGAAGAATCGACGATTACGTCGAATTGGCGCAGAGGTATTCTCTTGACGGGTTTCTCTATCACTCCAATCGGAGCTGCAAATTTGTTTCTCAAGACATCCCCGAGGTAAAGGCTACGGTGTCGAAGCGGACAGGCTTGCCGGGGCTCATCCTGGAAGCTGATCACAACGATCCACGCCTCTATTCCGTTGAGGTCTTGGAGAACCAGATAGACAATTTCTTGGACGTCCTCGCATCGAGAAAAAAACAAGTGTCCTGAAGAATGACAGCGGTCTCTTGCTTGACAACATACCGCACGTGATCTAGCATTTATTTTGCCCAGCGGCTGGAGGGATGGCCGAGTGGTTTAAGGCGGCGGTCTTGAAAACCGTTGATCGAAAGATCCGGGGGTTCGAATCCCTCTCCCTCCGCCAATGATCAATTGGAAGACAGCTCGCTCAAGCCCGTTCGACGAACTCTACAATGTTGCCATCCGGATCTTTGACCATTGCAATCCGGGTTCCTGGTCGAATCTGGGTTTCTTCCATAGCAAATTCAATTCCTATGCTTTTCAAATCGGCGCACAATCGTGAAAGATCTCTTACGACAAAGGTAACGTACCGATAACCCAGTTGTGATTCCAGCCCGATGGCTCCTTTGGGCGGGATGGTCTTCGGTTCGATCAATTTGAAGTCGCTAGTCCCGAATCTAAGTCGATGCATGGTTCCGAACCATAGTGGTACGGTTCCGACGAACTGCAACCCGAGGATATCCCGGTAGAAGCGCAGACTCGCCTGAATGTCGCTCACGATTATACCTAAGTCTAATGAATCTTTTGCCGGGTTCATCATGCTTCTGGTTCCTTTTGGGACTGTTGGGCTGATTTGCGGTCCCTGTCCACCTTGCATACTACCCCCTGGCCTTCAAGGGCGGTTTCAAAACAGCCGTTGCATGAAATGCATGTCGCCTTTCTACGATCTCCGCTCATCCAGCGGGCTATTGAGGTTCCCTGATGAGTGGCCGGCACAGGGCGACGTAGTCGGCGATTCGTTGAGACACGATCCTGGACGCCACGGATAGAGATCGAATCCCACCAACTGTGATTATGGGGACGTCCAGGGCCTGTTTGAAGGAGCGGGCCAAGTCTGCGAGGTACGCCTCCTGCTCTTCTTTGAGTATATTGACGCGTGAAGGGATCATGCCATCGGCCGAAACCCTGCTCCCCGCGCTCACCTCGATGCAGTCTATGCCGTCCTGGACCAACCGCCGCCCCATGTGCAGCGATTCTTCCAGAGTAAGGCCTCCTTCGTAGTAATCGTGGCCGCTCAGCTTAATGAACACCGGGTAGTCTTTGCCTACTGCTTCCCGAACTGCTTTCAGCGTTTCTCCAAGGAAGCGGTAGCGGTTATCAATGCTCCCGCCGTACTCATCAGCGCGACTATTCGACGCCCCTGAGAGGAACTGGTTAATTCCATATCCATGGGCTCCATGGAGCTGTATTCCGTCAAAGCCGGCTCGCCGGCATCTCGCAGCCGCGTGTGCATAGGCGTCGATTGCGCTGCGAATGTCCTCTTGTGTCATTTCCTTAGGGCGCCTCCCAGTCAATGGATCAGCCACCGCTGAGGGACCCCAAACATCTGCCGATTCCCAAAACAGGGCGGGGTTTGCCTTGCTGCCGGCATGCACCAATTGCGCCATGACTTTGGCTCCACGCGCATGAATTGCCTCCACCCATCTACTCAGGCCCTCCAAAAGGTCATCGCTGTAGTTCCCGACTTGATATTTTGCCGCCACACCATTGGGCATCACATACTGAAAACCCGTGATGATCAACCCTACGCCGCCTGCGGCAAGGTTCCCGTATAATTCGAGCGCTTTCTGGGTAATGCAACCTCTCTCGTCAGCGACTCCGGACCACGTCGCGCTTCGGACAAATCGATTTTTGAGTTCCAGTGAACCTATTGAGGTTTTTTCAAAGAGCTCGTGCATCTCGTGTCACTCCATTCATGTGATATTACTTGTCTGGAGACGTCAAGGACTCGATCACGAGTCCGCTGCCGCGCTCGCTAAAATTGAGCTTGATCGCCGGTATCTTTCCAGGTCTTATTCCATTCAGCGATCATCGAAACCATTGCGAGGAATATATCACGTTCATGAATCCAGCCAGCCAAAACAAGAACGCACAGACAAACGACTCGGGCTCGCCAAATTTCCCGTCCGGTTTACGTAGAAGAAGTACCCGCGACCACTTCACCAATGTTCCGCCGATGCCATTGGCTACCAGCGACATGAAAGCATTTGGACGAAACAGATAGGCCTTCACCAATTCTCCCGACATTTCAATGTGATCGTGCATCAGGTTCGGAGGATGCGGTTCAGAATTCGTTCCCGTTTTCTTTGATTTGGTATTTCCTATAAAATCTAAGGAAATAATCGACCCCGGACCAAAGGGTCAATATCAGGGCTATGTAAAGCAGCACCATGCCTATCAGGTGGAAGTTCATGGGAATGATGCAATTGTACTCGTAGTGAATGATCAGGGGCACTATCGCGGCAAATTGAAACACAGCTTTGAGTTTTCCGATCTTGCTCGGGCTCAGGGTGGTGTCCCATGTTTTCGTGGTCGCCCTCAATGCGCTCACGGCAACCTCCCGGGAGATGAGGAGCATGACGATCCAAGCGGGGACTCTATCCAGGGCGATAAGCATTATCAGAGCTGAAGTCACCAGCACCTTGTCTGCTATCGGGTCTAAGAAGCGGCCGAATGACGATTCGAGCTTGAATCGGCGCGCGATGAAGCCATCAAAGAAATCAGTCAAAGACGCGACGAGAAATATCGCAGCAGCTATGGCTGACGGCAACCTTCCCGGGAAAAAGAGTAAAACGACGATAGGCGGAGCCAGGATCAATCGGCCTAGCGTCAGAAAATTAGGCACATGTTTTTTCATCAATTCATTTCCTGTGGCATTACCCCAGCAGCCGTTTTAGATGATGCTTCTTTTTTGTAACGGTTGTAAAGTCCCAGTACCCTTTTGACGTATTCTTTGGTTTCTCGATACGGCGGTATGCCGGCATATTTTATCACCGCGCCTGGTCCCGCG
>CAYRVH010000021.1:0-16400 GCA_964427855.1 uncultured Syntrophaceae bacterium | reverse complement strand
GAAGCGAGCATGCCTTTGATGTATTTGACGCCGCCGATGATGTTTTCCTCAGGATCAAAGGGGCGTTGCACTTTCAGTTGCTTTGCAGTATTCGGCATAAGCTGCATGAGCCCCTTTGCCCCCTTGGATGAGACCGCGTTCGGATTGTAGTTCGATTCTGCCTTGATGATAGCCTTCACGAGATGAGGATCGATGGCGAATTGAGATGATATGTCCGCAATGATCGCGTCAATGTCACGCGGTTTTCCACGGTCAGAGAATCTTATGAGCGGTTCGACGCCTGCGTCGGTCATATACAGCATCCATCCTGGTCCGGCAGGTCTGTTGGTGAACTCCTTTTTGCCGTCCTGGTGCACGCGTACGTAGATCTCCGCAAAGGCCTTTTGAATATCGAAGCACCACAGGATGACTGAGACGCACAGTAGAATCTTACAAAACAATCCGTATGACGCGAAATATGTGGTAGAGGCGTCGGCCTTGCGTGACGGATCGTGGGCACCCGGCGGCTTTGTCAAACCAGAGGAGATGCTGCGGCAGACTCCCGAGGCATGGGCGCACACAATCTTGGAGCGCAACTCCACTCCCATAGGAGCGACGCACGAACAACACTCAGTACACGGCAGTACATGCTCGGTGCAATATGGCGGATCTCGAAGAAAATCGCGAGCGGGAAAACGCCCTCCCTGGCCGATCGCTGTAAGTTGAGAAAACTTCGTCGGCTTCCGGTCCCCGCAATGGCCACAACGCGTTTGATGCGTCATTGCGAGCAAAGCGAAGCAATCTCGTAATGCACTTTGAGAAGATTGATGAGACAACGCCGGCACGCTAGGGCTGAACTCCTCTGATGAAACGCTCAATGGGCAGCAACACCTCGAAGGTGGTCCCCTTCTTGGGCGTGGAGTGTACATGAATGGCGCCCCTATGTTCTTCGACCAGGAGGTGTACCTTACTCAGCCCCATGCCCGCTCCCTTGGTTTTGGCAGTAAAAAAAGGATTGAAGATATCCTCCACTGATGAACTGTCTATGCCGACACCTGTGTCAGAAAAGGCTATGGATACGGCAGAGTCTGCGCGTTTGAGAATCACGTTAAGGCGACCGCCTCGAGGCATTGCCTCGTATGCGTTCAGTATAAGTTGATAAAAGACCTCCTGAAGCGCGGTTGCGTCGGCATGGATGGCGGGGAACCCGTCTTCTATCCGCATATTAAAGACCACGGATTTTTTCTTCTCGTCGCTTATGTTCATGAGGACTCTGTCTCGAGCGCTTTCTACCAGGGGCGGAATGCGAGTAGGTTCAAATCTAAATCTATAGAACCGGGCAAACTTCACGTAGTCTTCGATGGTCTGCACCATCCTCTCGAGTCTTTTTACGTCGTCCATGATGATGGAGGTGTACTGCCCGATTGCCTGGTCTGCTCCGTACAATTTGTGGAGCCGTGCGGAGAACCCGCCGAGGGAGGTGAGCGTGTTCCTGACTTCATGAGCAATGCCTTCGGCTACTCTACCGAGGGATGCGAGTTTTTCGGACTGTTTTAGACGAGCCTCTACATCGTAAACCCTTGTGAGATCAGCTACGACAAACACGATACCTTTGATCCGCTGATGTTCACGAATGATCGAGGACGAGAGATAGCCTGGGAATGTCCCTTTATCTTTTTTTCTAAAAAGGAATTCCCCTTCGACCTTGCCTTTTTGCAGGGTATCGTTGACGAGATTGCGGTAGAGCAGCGTGCGTGATTCACCGCGGATGAGAAGATGAACGTCTTCGCCTTTGAGTTCTTCGGGAGAGTACCCCCACATTTGTGAACCGGCCCGGTTGATGAACTGGACCCGACCCTTGGGATCTGTGGTGATGAGAGCTTCATTGATGACCGTGGTGAGTTCGGCTAGGTACCGATCCTGACGAACGATTCGACTGTTGAGTTTTGCCGCCTCTTCCGCGGACTTCCGCTTTTCGAGAAGTTTTGCTACGAGCGCCAAGACTTCGTCTGTGCCGAAGGGCTTCTGTAGGTAGTCATCAGCCCCCAGTTTCAGCGCCCTAAGAGCAAGGAATTCATTGCCCGGAGCCGTCATGATAACGGTCACGGTCCTTGGACTTCTCTGTTTGATATATTTGAGTACTTCGATGCAATCGGACGTGGGCATACGACCATCGACCAGCACCACATCCGGTTTTTCTTTGAGAAACAAGGTCTTGCAGTCACTTCCGCCGAATGCTTGAAGTACCTCGTAGCCATGCTCTTCGAAGACGTCCCTTAACATGTTGTTAAGAATCGTTGAGTCGTCGGCGATTAGAATTTTGTGTGTGTGATCTGAAACCGCCATGGCGCCTTAATTGTGGCTATGCTGGTCGAGAAATTTGTCCTTGCACGCGTGCGAACAGAAATATCTCGTCCCTTCAAGGGTGCGCACTGAAAGCGCTTCTTCTTTGACAATATAAGTTCCGCAGATAGGGTCCTGCACCATTTCATTCAAGGGGGCTTTTCGTACGCCGTATATCCGCGGCTTTTCGGACTGACCACTTTTTACGTAACGCACGATCGCCAGAACGGTCTTTATGCCGAGGTACACAAAAATCAAGAATAAAATGAATCTCAATATCATCGTCGAGTACAGTCGGGCTTGTCGAGCCTCGGTTGTTCAGTCCGCGATGCTCTATCCAAGACAACGTATGATAGTAGCGTGCTGTTGATGAGGAAGCCCGTCAAGTAGTTCTCGTACAGTCCGTCCAAAGATCGGGTGGAGGGCGTCAGGAGCTATTTCAGCCAATGGCACCAACACAAAAGCTCTCTCATGCATCCTTGGGTGAGGGACTGTGACGGATTCAGTCGTTATTATTTTTTCTTCAAACAAAAGGAGGTCCAGGTCAACACGTCTCGATTGCTCACTCCTATGAAAAGGCGATTTTCCCAGCATCCGTTCGATTCTTCGCAGCTCTTTTATCAATTCCTCTGGCGATAGTGTTGTGTCGATGGAAATCGCGGCGTTGAGAAAATTTGGGGCGTCATCGGTCACGGATTGGGGTATGGTCTCATAGAGTTTTGAACAATGTACCACGTTAATGGCCTCTGTCGCAGCCAGTTCGCGTAGGACTTGGGCGTGCGTCTGTTCTTTGTCACCAAGATTGGCCCCAAAGCCGATGTAGGCCCTTGATGTCATGGCGTCCTGGCGTCCACGAAATTGAAAAGACTCCCTAAACCTTCAACGCGGACTTCGACTTCATCGCCCGGCTTCATGGGACCAATACCCGATGTCGTCCCCGTGGCGATTACGTCCCCGGGCATCAGGGTCATGACGTGAGAGACGAATTCAACCAGCCGAAAGGGGTTGAATATGAGATTCGAAGTGCGAGAGTGCTGTTTGAGTTCATTGTTGAGGTACAGCGATATCTCCAAATCAGACGGATCGAGGTCGGTCTCTATCCAGGGCCCGATGGGACAAAAGGTGTCGAAGCCTTTCGCTCGCGTCCATTGTCCGTCCTTGCTTTGAAGGTCCCTGGCAGTGACGTCATTGAGGCACGTGTACCCAAGAATGTATTCTGCCGCCTTATCTACCGTCACGTGTTGGGCCGTCCGTGAAATGACGACCCCAAGTTCAGCCTCGTAGTCCACCCGTTTGCTCTGAGGAGGCGCGATTATAGCGTCTCCTGGCCCGATAACAGATGACGGCGGCTTGAGGAACAGCAAAGGTTCTTCCGGCAGCGCAAGCCCCAATTCCTCTGCGTGGTCCCGGTAATTGAGGCCAATGGCGACGACTTTGGATGGCGTACATGGCGCAAGGAGTTTGACCTGACTCAACAGGTAGCGCCAAGTGTCAGGTGAACCATCGAGAGGTACTATACTGTCTTGTAACAATTTCCCGGTCAGCGTTTTCTCGTCGCATAAGAACCGCACAATTTTCATATTTGATCCCTGAGTCCTAGTACATCCTGCATGTCGTAAAGGCCGTTGGGCTGTTTGACGAGCCACAGCGCAGCGTGCAAAGCCCCTCGTGCAAAGGCATCTCTACTGTGCGCTCGGTGAACCAGTTCGATCCGTTCACCGCCTGTCACAAACATCACCGTGTGCTCTCCTACAATATCGCCCCCTCGGACCGCCATAATTCCAATTTCTTCACGGCTTCTTTGGCCGATCAGGCCTTTCCGCCCGTACACGGCGTTCTGTTCCAAATCTCGTTGTAGGGCGACCGCTATTTCCTCTGCCAATCTTTGAGCTGTGCCGCTGGGCGCGTCTTTTTTCATATTGTGATGGGCTTCCACAATCTCCACATCATATTCGCTCCCCAGGATACGGGCGGTTTGGGCTGCCAGCCGAAATAAGAGATTCACCCCTCGGCTCATATTCGGCGACACCAGACACCGCGTCTTTGGACCGATAGCGGCGATTTTCACTTTCTGTTCCGGGGTAAAGCCGGTGGTGCCTACTACTATGGTCTTTCCTCGGTCGGCGCACACTTCGATATTGCGCAGGGATGCGGCTGGAGATGAAAAATCGATGATCACCTCCGCAATGTCTATGACATCTTCGCACGTAGGGAGGATCCTTACATTGAGGGGTCCTATGCCTGCAATCTCTCCGGCGTCCTTTCCCAATGCTGGATGATCCGGGGATTCTATTGCCCCAACAACCTGGAAGTTTGAGTTTTCATGGGCCAATGCGATGATTCGCTTCCCCATTTTCCCGGCAGCTCCGCAAACCGCTATGTCCATGGCCGCCCCCTTTTTGTCAAATAAGGCCGTATTTGATGAGGACATTTTTGAGTTTCTCTTCGTTCTGCTGGGCCATAGGACACAGCGGCAACCTGAATTCCGGTTCGATCATTCCCATCAATCCCAATGCAGTTTTGACAGGAATGGGGTTGGTCTCGAAAAACATGGCTTGGCATAGTTCGTAGATTTCGAAGTGTTTTGTTCTGGCCGTGGCAATATCTCCAGCGAGCATCGCCTGGACCAACGATGCCATTTTGTCCGGTATAATGTTGGTGACCACCGAAATAACCCCCTGCCCTCCGAGGGCCATGAGCGGGAATGTCATCTGGTCGTCCCCCGACAAGACGCAGAAGTCGTTTCCACAGAGACGAATTACCTCACTCATTTGCAAAATCGATCCCGATGCCTCTTTCACACCGACTATGTTGGGGATGCGCGAGAGTCTTTCCATGGTGGCGTTTTCAATGTTTACGGCGGTCCGCCCTTGAATATTGTAGAGGATAATAGGGATGTCGACGGCCTCTGCGATAGCCTTAAAGTGTTGATACAATCCTTCTTGGGTAGGTTTGTTATAATAAGGGGACACCAACAGGGCGCCATCAGCACCAACTTCTTTTGCATGGCGAGTCAATTCGATGGCCTCTTGGGTGCTGTTTGAACCGGTTCCTGCTATGACCTTCACCTGCCCGGCCACTTCTTTTACACACAAATCTACGACTTTTTCATGTTCTTCGTAGTTCAGGGTAGCCGATTCGCCAGTGGAACCGCACGGCACAAAACCGCTCACACCGCCGTCGATGCCGAATCGAATCAACCTCTTAAAGGCTTTTTCGTCTAGTTGCCCATCCTTAAACGGGGTCACAATTGCAGTAAACGTTCCCGGAAACATAGTAACAAACCTCCAATCAGGTCATAGTAGATGAGGGGGGATGCGTTCTCCTCTCACCAAGTCGGCGTATGTTTCTCTCTCCCTCACGACGTAGTAATTGTCGCCGTCCACAAGGATTTCGGGCGCCCTAGGGCGGGAGTTATAGTTCGAAGACATGGAAAAGCCATAAGCGCCAGCGGACATGACAGCCAGAATGTCTCCCTCATTAACATATCCTAATGTTCGTGATTTGGCTAGATAGTCTCCGGATTCACAAATGGGGCCCACAATGTCTGCGGTGATCAAGCCGGAGCGGTCCCGTTCCCCGCGTTGGAAAACCGCTTGAACGTGATGATGAGCATCGTACAGGGTTGGCCTGATGAGATCATTCATGGCCGCATCGATAATAACAAAGTTCTTCTGTTTGGTCTTCTTGACGTAGAGCACGCTCGTAAGCAATACCCCCGCATTTCCAACGAGGATGCGTCCTGGTTCGAGAATGAGGGTGACCCGCAAGTCCGATGCCCGATCGACTATGGCGTTGCCATACGCGGCTGGCATAGGCGGCTCCTCTTGATCATAAGGTATGCCAAGGCCCCCGCCCACATCGAGATAACGGATCTCTATTCCTCGGGAGCGCAATTCTTTGATCAGCGCAATCAGCTTTTCGATGGCTTCCAAGAAGGGGGACAATTCCGTGAGTTGACTACCGATGTGGCAGTCAATGCCAATTGGTCGGATGTTGGACATCTCAAGAGCTTGTTTGTAGAGGTCTGTGGCTCGGGACGCGCTTATTCCAAACTTGTTTTTCTTCAGGCCTGTGGATATGTAAGGATGCGTCTTGGGATCCACATCGGGGTTCACGCGGAACGCTACCGGGGCTTGCATACCCAGGTTCTTCGCCCTGACGTTGATGAGCGCCAACTCCCCCTCTGACTCCACGTTGAACATTAGTATTCCCGCCAAGAGGGCCTCGTCAATCTCAGAGGCCTTCTTGCCCACGCCTGAATAGACAATCCTCGATGCAGGTACGCCGGCTCGAAGGCACCTGTAGAGTTCTCCGCCGGAGACAATATCCATACCCGCCCCAAGTCGCGCGAAGATCTTCAGCACGGCGAGGTTTGAGCAGGCCTTCACTGAGTAGCAAATGAGGTGAGAGACGGGCGAGAAGGGCTCCTGGAATACCCTGAAGTGCCTTTCGAGCGTCCGCCGGCTGTACACAAAAGCCGGGGTGCCTATCTCATCAGCGATTTTACCCAAAGGGACTTCCTCGCAGTAAAGTTCTCCGTTCTCATAATGAAAAAAATTCATGGCATCCTTCACATACACAATCTGCAGAGTTCTACGGTTTGAATATGATGGCTGAGGTCCCGGATCGACTGGATTCCTGGTCAGGTCTATTTTTGGAGAAGGCGGTCACTGCATATCGATATTCTCGCCCTTTTACCACTTTTTTATCGAAATACAAGGGATTGACCAGGGGCTGACTGTTTATCTTTTCGAACATCTTTCGTCCTTCGGATCGATAGATGTTGTATCTTGTCTCTTCACCGGGGATTTTCACCGGATCCCAGTAGATGCGGATACCATCTCGAGTGACCAGTGTATTCACATTTTCAGGAGGCATACCATGAATGGATGAATAATATACTATGATCGGTTCAGAGCGATCAGACTCAGTAGAGATCCCTCTGTTCATAATGAGGGACGACACGGCGTACTGGTATGTCTTCCCCAGTTCTGCGGTTTTGTCACGGAATGAATTTTCTCCCCATTTGGCATTTCCAATAAGCCTCATGTCCCTGGGATTTGACGCGTCGCTACGATAGATCTTGTAATTTTTGATCGCGTGGTCGTTGGCTGATGGCTCAGACCATTCCAAAAGGACGCCTCTTGAATCCACACTCGCCTTGAGATTTTCAGGCGCATCAGGGGCTTTTTCGAAGGCGACTGCCACTTCCTGGCTCGGTCTGCTCTCCTCGCCGCGCAGGTTGTAGGCGCTCACGAAGTAATAATAGACATTTCCGAGAGAGACTGCCTTGTCGGTGAAGGTGACTGCCCCTTTTTCCACTGTGGCATTGGATGGGTTTTGGTAATCCACATTGGCAAGAAAAGTCTTCTTATCTTCACAGTTGTCGCAGTCTTCACCTGTTTTTTTTGCAACTCTATACACTTTGAACCCTGAGAGGTCGGTTAAACGCGATCCGTCAGTATTTTTTGTCGGGATGTCCCATTTCAATACGATGCGATCTTTGTACGCCTGAGCGTGCACCAGCCGTACTTCGGCTGGCGCTGCGGCGGCCGCCGGACGAGGATTGGTCTTGTATCCGCAGGATGAGACGACCACAAGGATCGGAGCCAAGAGTAGGCATCCCAGAGCATTTATGTTCACCGACGGCTTTTCTTGCCTCTCTCCCTGTTCTTAGCGCTCCTGGGCAGCGTATGTTCTTTGAGAAAAGACTTGGCCGCCCGAATTTGATCTTCCACAGAGCGCAACGCGGTTCCTCCAGTGTGCTTTCTCGCTTCTACCATATCCTCGGGGCTTGGGAGACCGGTTTCGCCTTGGAGCCGCGCGAGTTTCGCAAAGTTCCCCTCCCTGACTAGCCCGCCTACCAACGCATGAGCGTCTCGAAAAGACATGCCCGAGCGAACCAGTCTGTCTGCGATGTCCGTTGCTGCTATGGCAGGCTCTGACGCTGCTTCCCACATTCTCTCCTGAAAGAATACCACCCCCGGCATCAAACCTGCCATAATCTTGATGCACGTTTCAACGGTATCCACGGCGTCGAATAGACGCTCTTTATCTTCCTGCAAATCTTTGTTGTAGGTGAGGGGCAGTGATTTCAGCGTGACGAGGATTGCCACCAAGTCGCCGTACACGCGACCGGTTTTGCCTCGTATTAACTCGCACGCGTCAGGATTTTTCTTTTGAGGCATGATACTGGAGGCAGAGCAAAAATTGTCGGGTAACGCGCAAAAGCCGAATTCTGCAGACGACCACAAGATGAGCTCTTCGGAGAGTCGAGACAGGTGCATCATTATCATGGAGGCGCAAAATATGAATTCTGCGACGAAGTCTCTATCAGAAACCGCGTCCATGGAGTTGGCGCACACTGATGAGAAGGCCAGATTTTCTGCTACGTATTCACGATTAATTCGAAAAGTTGTTCCCGCAAGGGCTGCAGCACCAAGCGGCATTTCATCGCAACGGGCGCTGCAGTCTGTAAGCCGGCTCCAATCCCTTTTGAACATCTGGTAATAGGCCATGAGATGGTGACCGAGACGCACTGGCTGCGCACGCTGTAGATGCGTGTAGCCTGGCATTATCATTCGTTTGGTTTCGTCTGCCTTGGCCGTCAACGAAGCCATGAGCGTCACAAGATTCGCCTTGATTTCCTCGGTTTTTTTCTTGAGGTACAGCCGAAGATCGAGCGCTACTTGATCGTTTCTGCTGCGGGCTGTGTGAAGTTTGCCGGCCGCGTCTCCTATTTTGTTTCGTAACGCCTCCTCTATGTTGATATGTACGTCTTCCAGGTCGTCTCGGAAAATGATCTTACCATCTTCAATGTCCCTCTGGACTTCCAGCAGTCCTTTTTCGATAAGACGCGCCTCTCTGGCTGAGATGATCTTTTGCATTCGGAGCATCTTCACGTGCGCGATGCTGCCGGCAATATCCTCCGGATAAAGCCGCTTGTCGAAAGAAACAGAAGAGTTGAACGCAGAAAAAAGCTGGTCCATCTCTGTTTCGAAACGGCCCCGACGTACACCCGTGGCTGTTGATTCATTGGAGGGGGCGCTGTCGCCGCGGGAATCCATGCTTTGATCTTGAGCAGAATCGAGTCGCTCATGTTGTCTTCCGCCGTTGCACGCGGAACTCGCCGCCATTCCTTCTTCACCACTTTCCGCGCCGAACACTGGTTTCATCGAACTTACTTCATCTGCTCGAGCATTGCCCTGATCCTCAGGCGTAGGGCGTTGAGACGAATGAACCCTTCAGCGTCTGATTGCGTATAGACTTGATCTTCTTCGAACGTCGCAAAGCGACTGTCATAGAGCGAATTGTCAGAGCGTCTGCCTGTTACCACGACGCTCCCTTTATATAGCTTGACTCTCACTTCGCCGGACACCACTTTCGAGGCCTCGTCTATGGCCCCCTGTAATATGAGCCGTTCTGGGCTGAACCAGTAGCCGTTGTACACCAAGGCGGCATAACGCGGGATCCATTCGTCCTTCAATCTCATCACTTCGCGATCCAGGGTGATGGATTCGAGCGCTCGTCGGGCCGTGTGAATCACGGTACCCCCAGGAGTCTCATAGACTCCACGACTCTTCATGCCGACATACCGATTTTCAACCATATCTACACGGCCAATACCGTGCGTACCTGCAACCCCGTTCAGATGACCTAATAACGAGGCGGGCGTCATTTTGGCCCCGTCCACGGCAACAGGGTCGCCATGTTCGAAGGCAAGCGTTATCTCTTGCGGCTCGTTAGGTGCTCGTATCGGGTCAGTCGTAAGGATAAACATATCGGACGGCGGTTCCGCCCATGGGTCCTCGAGAATGCCTCCTTCGAAGCTGAGGTGAAGGAGATTTCGGTCCATGCTGTACGGCTTTTCAGCCGTTGAAGTCACTGGGATTCGCTTGCTTTTCGCGTACGCTATAAGATCTGAGCGGGATTTGAAGTTCCAGATTCTCCAAGGGGCGATGACATTGATCGCAGGATTCAAGGCCAGATAAGTAAGCTCAAATCGAACTTGATCATTTCCTTTGCCCGTTGCGCCGTGGCTTACTGCATCAGCCCCTTCTTGTTCTGCAATGGCTAGCTGCGCTTTCGCAATGCACGGTCTGGCGATGGACGTACCGAGCAAATACGAGCCCTCGTAAACCGCATTGGCCCTTAGCATGGGAAATACGTAATCCCGAACGAATTCCTCTTTCAAATCCACCACTCGAAGCGACTCCGCCCCTGTCATTTGGGCTTTTTCGTGAAGCTGAGCCAGTTCTTCTCCTTGACCGACGTCTGCAGCAAAAGCCACTACAGGGCAGTCATATTCTTCTATGAGCCATCTCAAGATGACCGATGTGTCGAGTCCACCGCTATACGCCAATACGATTTTATGAAACCTTTTTTTGTTCACGAGACCTCGCTAATGCCTAACATGATATTTGTTTGACCCGAAAGATCGTCTTTCCAAGAAACTCTGACCAACACGCCCGCAAAATCAATCGAGACGTTCTTGTACACACGACGTGATCCACGCAGTATTCCAGAGCGCTCTATTAGCTGAACAGGAGCTCCAGTATAGCTTTTTGTATGTGCAGCCTATTCTCCGCTTGATCCCAGACGAGGGAGCATGACGACTCCATGACCTCGTCAGTAATTTCTTCTCCCCGGTGAGCAGGGAGACAATGCAAGACGAAGACGTTCGGAGCTGCCTTTTGGAGCAGGACACCATTCACCTGGTAGTTCCGAAACACCTCTCGGCGCTGATCGGCTTCATTTTCCCACCCCATGGACGCCCACACGTCCGTAGAGATGACGTCGGCGCCCGAGGCCGCCTTTGCTGGATCACGAGTCAATTCGACATTGCTCACATTGAAATCGACTCCCGGATCGTACCCTTCTGGGCAGGCCAACGCCAAACGAAACCCAAGAACCTTGGCCGCGTTGATCCACGAATTGGCCATGTTGTTTCCATCGCCTATCCATGCCGCATTCATTTTTGTAATGTCAAGGCCTGTCTCTTGCAGGGTCATGAGATCGCCGAGGACCTGGCACGGGTGGAGTAGGTCGGTCAGGGCATTCACTACTGGAATGGACGACCACTCAGCAAACTCCTCGATGATATGGTGGCCGAAGGTTCGGATTATCAGGCCGTCCAAGTACCGGGAGAGGATTCTCGCTGTGTCTTTCACGGGCTCCCCGCGTCCCAATTGTATGTCGCGACGGCTCAGGAAAATGCATTGCCCACCCAATTGTCGTATGCCAACTTCAAAAGAAACTCTCGTTCTCGTGGATGGTTTTTCGAAGATGAGTCCGATGTATTTTCCGTCGAGAACCTTTGCGGGCACCTTGTCGCTGGGGATGCCTTTTTTCATCTGCCGAGCGTGCTGGATGAGCGACAGCAATTCATCTTTCGTAAAATCAGCCAGGGAGAGAAAATGCCTCGTCTTCATGTCACCGGCCACCCCTTGGCGTCATGAGCTGTGCATCCAGTATCGAGATCATCTCGTCTATTTCATCAAGTGTCACAATGAGGGGCGGCAAGAATCGCAGAACAGTCTCCGAGGTGCAATTGACCAAAAGGCCTCGCTCCCGCAGCCCCGCCACAATGTCCGCGCCCGGTATCGAGAGTTCTACGGCCTGCATGAGACCGAGTCCGCGCACCTCTTTGATGACTGGTCGCCGAGCGGCAAGTTCTTCGAGGCGGCTGTGAAGATACTTTCCTTTGGAGGCCACTGCATCTAGAAAACCTTCGGAGAGGATTTCATCAAGAACCGCAAGGCCGGCCGCCGCGACAAGAGGGTTGCCGCCAAAGGTCGTGGCGTGCGTACCCGGCGTCATGGCAGAAGCAACCTTTTCCACCGCGAGGACGGCCCCCATCGGCGCCCCGCCGGCGAGTCCCTTTGCCGCCGTCATAATGTCCGGCGTTATTCCATAGTGTTCATGGGCGAAGAGCTTGCCGGTTCTTCCCATACCGGTCTGCACTTCATCAAGTATCATGAGACAGCCGGCGCTGTCGCAAAGCTGGCGCACTGCGGGAAGAAAATCGGCCGGCGGCATCCTCACGCCCCCCTCTCCTTGAATAGGTTCGATGATGATTGCGGCCGTGCTGCTGTTCACGGCGCCGCGCAGGCTCTTGATATCCCCGAACGGCGTGTGAGAAAAGCCTGGCGTATCAGGTTCGAATCCTTTTCGATATTTGGTTTGACCCGTAGCCGCAAGCGTCGCCAGCGTCCGTCCATGGAAAGAATTTTCCATGGTGATAACGTGATAGCGATCGTGTTCCCCTCGGTCATGGAAAAACTTTCTCGCCAGCTTTATGGCCCCTTCGTTGGCTTCAGCGCCAGAGTTGCAGAAAAAAGCCTTATCCGCAAAGGTGTTCTCCACAAGGGCTTTTGCAAGATGGATTTGCGGCTCGATATGGAACAGGTTGGATACATGGATGAGCTTTCTTGCTTGGGAGGCTATGGCCTCTGCGAGCTTGGGATGTCCGTGTCCCAATGGGCAGGCGGCCAGTCCTCCAATGAAGTCCAAATACTCTCGCCCTTCGCTGTCCTCGACTCTGCAGCCGCTGCCCCGTATCAGCATGATGGGGGCCCTGCCATAGGTATTGAACAGATATTTGCTGTTCATTTCGAGAAAATTGGTATGTTCCATATCATGGTCTCCTATCTCTTGAGCGTCTCGGCGCTCGCAACAGGCCTCCTGTATGAACAGAGCGACGCGTTTGACGCAAGCATCCTCGTCCATGCACCGCAACACAGCCAGGCCGCTCGTCCCAACTTGGCTACAATCCAGGAATGGTTTCCCGGACGATTTCCGTCCCTATACCCTGATCTGTGAGCAGTTCAAGGAGAATGGCATGGGGGACGCGTCCATCTATTATGTGCGCTTTCGGCACTCCTCCTCGCAACGCTGACAAACAGCATCGAATCTTGGGGATCATGCCGGCCGAAATAATATCGCTCCGCATGAGCTCTTCCGCTTCGTCTTCCGACAGGCTTGAGATGAGCTGCTTATTCGCATCGAGAACGCCCGGTACGTCAGTCAGCAAGACAAACTTTTCTGCGTTTATTGCGGCTGCGAGGGCGCCGGCCGCGGTATCGGCGTTGATGTTATAGGGTTTCTCCTCAGGGCCGGCGCCTACCGGCGCGACGATAGGAATGAATCCGTGCTCTTCCAAGGAGGAAATGAGTTCAGGGTTGATGCGCTCAACCTCTCCTACCAGGCCGAGGTCTTCATCCGTTTCGGCCAAATGCGCTGGCTGCGCCTTGCGAGCCTTTATAAGGCGACCATCCCTCCCTGACAGCCCTACTGCTCTGCCTCCCAGATGGTTTATCATGGACACGACGTCTTTGTTCACCTTGGCCACAAGCACCATTTCGACGACATCCATGGTTTCTTCGTCAGTCACCCGAAGCCCATGCACAAAGCGGCTTTCCTTACCAAGCTTTTGAAGCAACGCCCCTATTTGTGGTCCACCTCCATGGACGATGACGGGTTTAATGCCCACGAAGGTAACAAGCGTTATATCTTCGGCAAAGTTTCTTTTAAGAGACTCGTCGGTCATCGCGCTCCCGCCAAGCTTAATAACGATGCGTTTGCCTCGAAATTGTCTGATATACGGGAGTGCTTCAACCAAGATTTGAGCCCGGAGAGAGGCTGTTAACTCAGAGGATTGATTCTGAATTGTCATGTGCGTGTCTCTGGATTCTTTGAGCCGGGGCATGCGGCCCCTCATCTTTGAGTCATTACAAAAGTACTACTATAGCACCCATCCTTGCGGAGACGCTAGTGATTTGGCAAGAAAATTGTAAAAAAACACGCAATGATGAGTGTGGATCTATACCCCGAGCACGCCGAAAACCCGCTGCGCAACGTCGGCAAGGTCCGCACGACTGGGGCGTCCTGTAATATCGCCCATACGGCCAGTCGTCGAGTACGGCGCGAGTCTCCCGTGGTATTCCCCCACGAAGTACCATTCGCTCAATATTTCGTAACCAAGGTGATCCAATAACTGCCCCATATATTTCACGGCAGGAACCGCCTCGTTGATGCCCGTGTGAGCGCCTCCGAAGGAACAATAGACCACCGCTTTCTTACCGGGCCGCCTTGGAGACATGGGTTTGATCTCTCCCGCTTTTGAGTACCGCTGCCGAGCTTTGTCAAGAAAATCAAGCATTGGTTTGCCGGGAAGCCACGTATAGACGCCCGAGCCGATGAACACGAGGTCAAACTCTATAATATCGACTTCGCTGTCGCCTGTGACTTTCACGGTTTCGATCTCATGGCCCGCCTGCTTCACTGCTGTCTCGATTTGTTGGGCGAGCTTCTCAGTATTGCCCGTGCTGGAATAATAGAGGTTCAATACCTTCATGTTCGTTCCTCCATGGGCGTTACTCATTACTGGGCGGCCTTCAACTGCTTGTTATAACGCTGCGGATGCTGCGTCAATTTCACGATATCGCTGCATCAATACAATTGGAAAGGCGCCTTCCAAGGCGCCTTAGCGGTTTTCTCAAGACTTCTTTCGAGTATGCCCGCTCTCGTCGCAATCAGCCGCCAATAACCTTTTCTGTCATTGCGTGGCGCTGAAGGCGATGAGACAATCGCAGCTCACCTTAATAGAGCGGACATATCGCGTTGCCAGGTGCGGTTTTCTTCGAAAACTACTGTGCTCAACGGATCATTTTTTGATCCATTGAACTACTTCAGATTCTTTCGGGACCTTTCCCGCGATCTTTACCTCTCCATCGATGACCAGCGCCGGCGTCATGAATACGCCGTAGTTTCCGAATACGTTGATGTCTTCCACCTTAACCACTTCCGCGTCAGCGCCCTGCTTTTTCACGACGTCTTTCACAAGCTCGTACAACTTGTTGCACTTGGCGCATCCAACTCCCAAGATTTCTATTTTCATCGTCTCTCCTTTCTTCCTATTCAATTCCTCTTGTTAGAGAAAGCGCAGTTCCTTCATGAACGGTTATGAAAAAGATTGGCGGAGGGCTCAACCAGCGATGGCGCCAAAGACCAGTCCCCCTATGGTCGAGAACACGCACACGAGTATAATAAACACGAGAGTCTTTTTGAAACCCATGACGCTGTGGATCACGAGCATGCTCGGCAGAGAAAGCGCTGGGCCGGCCAACAGGAGCGAGAGGGCCGGGCCTTTGCCCATACCGCTGCCCAGCAATCCTTGCACGATGGGCACTTCCGTCAGCGTCGCAAAATACATGAATGCTCCTGACACTGAGGCCAACACATTGGCCGCCAACGAATTACCGCCAAGGGCCCATGAAATCCATTCATTCGGGATCAAGCCCTCTTTTCCGGGCCGCCCTAACAGCAACCCCGCCACAAACACACCCGCCAGCAACAGGGGCATGATCTGCTTGGCAAAACCCCAGGATTCGTTGAACCAGTCCTGCGCCTCTCCTTCAGCCGTCGTGGTCATAATGCTCAACGCAATAACTCCCACCGTAAAGGGAAGAAGCGGCTCGCCGGGGAACATCGCTGCAGAAGCCGCAACCGACGCCGCACCGAGCAGCATTTTCCGAAGGGAAATGCCGAACCACAGCACAAGGGACGCCGCGAACCCGACGCCAAGAACGGCAGTAATGACCCATTTGGACGAATAGATCGCATACCATGCGCCTGTTGTCACATCAGGTTTCCCCCAATTGGCGAAGACGAGAACGCCAATCATGAAGGCAAAATAGATGCTGGTTTGCCATAGCGGCTTCGGCTCCTGATTCATGCCTGCTATTGCCGCGAGAGTGGCCTTGGTGCGCTCCTCTTCCTCCTTACGAAAGATAAAGTGCATGAGCAGCCCCACGAGAACACTCATGGATACAGCGCCCGCGGCCCTCGCAATCCCTAATTCAGGGCCCAGGATTCTCGCAGTCAATATGATGGCGAGTATGTTGATCGCCGGTCCAGAATAAAGAAACGCCGTTGCAGGTCCCAGGCCGGCTCCCCTTGTCCAAATACCGGCAAACAGGGGCAGCACTGTGCATGAACAGACCGCCAGAACCGTGCCGGATACCGACGCGACAGGAAACGAAATCCATTTGGAAGCGGTGGGACCAAGGTATTTC
>CAYRVH010000020.1:35200-56399 GCA_964427855.1 uncultured Syntrophaceae bacterium | reverse complement strand
GCGTACCACTTATAAATCTCGTTCGGTTGTACAAAGAAGCCGGACCAGCTAGGAGGTCTCGCGTGGATATGCGTGAAAACGTGAACAGGGGTTGCGAAATCATTTCGTAATTGATAATATTGTGAAACCGCACGTTATTTTCTTGAAGGAATGATCCATTGAGAGTATTGCTCGTAAGTCCTGACTATCCTCAGACTTTCTGGTCCTTTAATCGCGTCCTGAAAATGACGGGTAAAAAGGCCTTGGTTCCGCCCTTGGGGCTCATAACGGTCGCCGCATTGCTGCCATCTGACTGGCGACTGGAGCTTGTGGACATGGTGTTTCAGCGCATTTCAGACGCGCAGTGGGACGCCTGCGATATGGTTTTCGTCTCGGGCATGGGAGTGCAAGCCCAGGGCATCCTAGATGTCACCAAAGAAGCTAAAAAAAGGGGCAAAAGGGTCGTAATAGGTGGACCGTGGGTGTTTCATTACCCAGAGGATGCCTTTGCTGCCGGCGCGGACATCGTGGTTAAGGGAGAAGCCGAGACTGTCATTAACGAACTTCTCGCGGCCATTGCCAACGGGGCGTCGGGAAAACTCATTTGCAGCGAGGAAAAGCCGGACCTTGAAAAGAGTCCGGTGCCGCGCTTCGACCTCCTTGACGTCAAGAAATACGCCAATATGGCTGTCCAGTTTTCCCGAGGCTGTCCGTTTCAGTGCGAATTCTGCGATATCACACTCATGTTGGGGAGACGCGTCCGCACAAAAAAGCCGGAGCAGATATTGGCGGAGCTGCAGTGTTTGTACGATCTTGGTTGGCGGCGCTGGGTATTTTTTGTCGATGACAATTTCGTAGGGAACGTCACCATGGCTAAAGCTCTCCTCAAGAGACTTATCCCATGGATGGAGGAGCGTAAAAGGCCCTTTGGTTTTTACACGCAGGCGTCGGTCAATATGGGATCAGATGAGACCCTGCTCGAACTCATGTATGAGGCTGGTTTTTTCAGGGTTTTTTTGGGCATAGAGACTCCCGACGAAGAAAGCCTCATAGGAGCCAAGAAATTTCAGAATGTGCGTACTGATTTGGATAAGGTTTGTGGGCGGATTACTCGAGCAGGATTTCAGATCATTGCAGGGGCTATTATTGGCTTTGACAACGAAAAGCCAGGCGCCGGGGCTCGACTCGTGGAATTTGCTCGACGGAACCACATTCCAGAACTCTTCACGAGTCTGCTTCAGGTCGGACCAGGTACTGATTTGTGCAAACGCATGGAACGCGAGAAGCGTTTGGTGTCGTTGGACTATAAATATCTAAGCAATCAAACGGCACTCATCAACTTTGTGCCGACGAGGCCTATCAGTGAGATTGTCGAAGAATACATGTATGTGTATCGCACCCTGTATGAACCAAAGGAGTATATTAAAAGGGTCTATGAATGCTTCGCAGCCATGGATCCACCGAAGATCAGAAAGTTCTTTCGAATGCCTTACTTCAGGGAATTGCACGCTGTCGTCGTCACCACACTGAGACAAGGGTTGCTTTATCGCTCGAGAAACGTTTTTTGGAAGTATTTTTTTAAGGCTTTGTGGAATTTCCCAAGCAGATTCGATCGCTACATCACCGCGTGCGTGGAAGCTGAGCACTATTTTGATTTCCGTGAAACAATTTATCGGGAAATCGAATTTCAGATGCAAAGCATGGACGAAGAAACCAAGTCTCGCTATGACCTTGCCCGTTCTTTGTCCCCAGTTTCGGGGGGATAGTCCACTGCGATCCCGTCCGAGAGCTTTTCACTGCACGTCGAGCCCGGGCATCATTCCTCTCACATAAAAATTGCTGGGATTGACAAACCTGGTTCATGGCAGTACCTCACAAATATGGCGATTGAACGGTTCGACTCTTCAAACATGCGGGGCGTATGGTATCGGGTCTTTTTACGGTCTTTTTTTCTTGAAACACTATGGAATTATCAAAAGATGCAAAATGTGGGTTTTGTGTTCGCCATTTACCCCTCGCTAAAAGGACTTTTCCCCGACAAGGCTACGTTCCGCGCGGCAGTGAGTCGAAATTTGGAATTGGTCAATACACACCCGTCCATGGGCCCGTTGTTGATGGGGCTCACACTGCTTCTCGAAAAAGAGCGCGACTGTGCTGAAGACGTCATTACATACCGGCGCGCTTTCATGACGGCACTTGCCGCTCAAGGGGATCATATCTTTTGGGGCGTCATCAAGCCGTTGGCAGCGGTGGTTGGGGCAGCGACAACGCTTGTTTCCGGAGCTGGCTATGCGGGGCCCTTGCTGGCGCTTTTGGCATACAATGTTCCGAACATGGCCATCCGAGTCTGGGGCTTTGGGGCGGGATGGTCTCAAGGTTTCCGAGCGCTCGGTCTTTTTCAATCGCCCTCTTTTCAGCGGGCACTTTCTCTCGCGCGTGACGCCACAGCTTGTGGATTAGGGAGCCTTGTTGGTGTTATAATATGGAATATATTTTCGATAGAATCGTCACGCGTCCCCATGGTCGTCCAAATTGTGGAGGTGTGGGCCGTTTTGAGCGCTGGCGCGGGTGGATTATTCTTGCTCTATCGGCGCGTTCCATTAGGGCTGGTAATGTTCTTGGCTGCATTTGGTTCGATGTTTTTTTTAGCCTCTATATGAATAAGGACCTTATGTGATATGGCAGACAACGGCGATGTAATTGAACGAACTCTGGTGGTAAACAACCCCATGGGTCTCCATGCTCGCGTCGCTACCAGTATGGTGAAGGCCATGGATAAATATGAATGCCGCGTGACGCTGCAAAAAGACTCATTAGAGGCCGATGCGAGAAGCGTACTCAGCCTCTTGCTGCTCGCCGCAACTCCCGGGAGTGAAATTCTGGTGAGGGCGGAAGGTCCAGACTCGTTGGCTGCAGTATCCGAGATAGATCGGCTCATTCAAGAGGAAGAACAGTACTCATCCGAAGTGTAACACGGGAAAGGTGGGCCTTTGTCTGATTCCGATGAACGATGGGAAAACGTTATCCTCAAGGGGATCGGGGTATCCGGCGGCGTTGGAATCGGACAGGCCGTAATCATCGAGCATCTTACTACCGATATATGCCCAAAAAGGATTATCAGGCCGGAGGATGTCCCTGTCGAGATAAAGCGCTTCGAAGACGCGGTGCGGTCTGCTGAGGCGCGGTTGAGAGACATACGGAATGGTCTGGACACCAATCATCCGTTGTTCGATCACGCATACATATTGGAGACCCACATTCTTCTCCTCCATGACCGCATGTTTTATGAGGGGACAAAGGCTGTAATCGCTCATGAGCTGGTGAACGCAGAGTGGGCGCTCGCTCAGATAATGGTAAAGGTGACGTCTGCGTTCGACACTATTGAGGACGAATACCTCAAGGAGAGAGCCAGAGACATTCACTTCGTGGGGGATCGTGTACTCAAAATCTTGATGGGCATTCAGTCAACGGGTACTGTGCAGCACCTTCCCCCGAATTCCATTATTATTGCCCATGATCTTTCACCTGCGGACACCGCGCAGGTGCAAAAAGACTATGTGTTTGGATTTGCGACTGACATCGGAGGCAAGACGTCTCATACCGCCATCATGGCGCGCTCTCTCAAGATTCCCGCAGTGACCGGCCTCGAGAGAATCAGCAAGATAGCCCAAACCGGGGACACGGTCGTGATAGATGGGAGTACAGGGGTGGTGATTATCAACCCCGACCCAGAGACCATTTACCGGTACAGAGAGCGGGCAGAGGTCTATCGCAAGTATCAAGATTCTCTCATGGCCTTCGGTCTCCTGCCGGCCGTGACGAGCGACGGGAATCGCTCCGTCCGCATCACGGCGAACATAGAACTCGCTGATGAGATAGCACTCGCCGTAAACCATGGCGCCGAAGGCGTGGGCCTTTTTAGGACGGAGTACTTATTCCTCGGCCGATCCGATTTGCCTGCTGAGGAGGAGCAATACGTCATTTATAGGCGAATCGTAGAGGCAAACGCACCGAATCCAGTGACTATAAGGACGCTCGATGTCGGCGGAGACAAACTGTCCGCCAGTTTGCGGGTATCCCACGAAACAAATCCAGCAATGGGGCTTCGAGCGATCCGGCTGTGTCTGAGTCGAGTGGATCTTTTCAAGACTCAGTTGAAGGCCATATTGCGGGCTGCTTCCCATGGAACGTGTCGGTTGCTGATACCTATGGTGTCCTGCATAAAGGAGCTCATCGCGACCAAGGAGATACTTGCTCAGGCGGCAGACGAGCTTGCAGCCGCAGGCGTTCCGCATGCGGCCCGAATCAAGATAGGGGTGCTGGTGGAGGTTCCCTCCGCGGTAGCCATCGCAGACCTTCTTGCAAAGGAGGTGGATTTCTTCAGCATAGGCACGAATGATCTCATTCAGTATGCCATGGCTATCGACCGAGTGAACGAGCAGGTCAACTATCTTTATGATACCCTGCATCCTGCCGTGCTGAGGTTAATCCGTCAGGTTACCCAAGCTGCGCAGGCCAGGGGCATCGACGTCGCGATGTGCGGGGAAATGGCAGGGGATCCCGTCAATGTTCCGATTCTCATCGGCTTGGGCATCGATGAACTCTCCATGAACGCGCTGGCCATCCCATTGGTGAAAAAACTCGTAAGGTCCGTGACTGTTGAGGAGTGTGCTGAACTTACTCGCAAGGCCTTTGATATGCAGGACGCTGAAGCCATCCGGGCCCTTCTCGAAAATTGGCTTAGAGAGAGATTTCCGGGGGACTATTTTATTGATCACTCCTGATGTGCGTTCATGAAACAACAAGGACATATAAAGATTATTTGCAAGAATAAGAAGGCTTATTTCAATTTTGAACTGGGGGATACGTTCGAGGCGGGCATTGCCTTGCTCGGATCGGAGGTAAAGTCGCTTCGCGCCGGCAAGGCTAATCTGGGAGACGCCTATGCGAAGTTTCGACAAGGCGAATTATTCCTCGTGGACGCCCACATATCCCCCTACCCTCAAGCCAACAGGGAAAATCACGATCCTGAGCGTGAACGCAAATTGTTGCTTCACAAACGTGAATTGAAGCGGCTATTAGGTAAAGTGACCGAGAAGGGATTTTCGTTGGTCCCATTGAAACTCTACTTCAAAGATGGTAAAGTCAAAGTTGAAATGGCCTTGGCGCGAGGCAAAAAGCTCTTTGATAAACGAGAGGCTATCAAGAAAAAGGATCAGCGTCGCGAGATGGAGCGGCTTGCCAAGTTCAAACGCCGTGGCTGATTAGCAACCGAGGTTTAATACCGAGTTTGCCTCCCTTTTAAGACTTTGCAGGCAAGCGATGGTTCGGAACAAAGCCTCTCCAGCGTTGTCTGTGTTAGCAGACAAAGAGTTTTTTCGAAAGGGGGCGACTAGGTTTCGACGGGGACAGTTGAGGTCAAGGTTGCATGCCGAGCACTCCGGTGACTCGTTAAACCGCCGGGAATAAATATACTCGCCGACAATTACGAGTACGCTCTAGCTGCGTAAGCTAGCGTCCCTCAGCTCCTTTCCTGCGGGAGGTGAGCGGGCGACGGGCAGCAGGATAGCCAATGCTCCGGGCCTGTTGGAGAGGCGGCGAAATACTTAGCAGGCTGGTCTGCGAGGACCTTTTCCGAGGGGGCCGTACCGGACGAGAATCAAAACTCGGAATAAGCATGTAGAGGCCTTGCGCTGAAGGTTTCCGGACGCGGGTTCGATTCCCGCCGCCTCCACCAGTATCACCAAAATATTTGAAAGTGCAGCCTCTGAAAAATTTATCTTCAAACCTTCAGCACATGTTATAACCGCCACTAATACTTCCCTGTTGCCGTTCTCGAAAGAGGTTGCGAGTGCGGTGTCTGTGCTTGATATATGTGGGCTGAAATGCGTCATCGCCATCGGGCCTCACAATGAAAGCACAGATAATTCCCTGTCATTATGACCCCGAGAAGCGCTCTATTGATAAATCTTGCACAAGAATTATAGATGGAGGTGAGACGCTTCATGACGTCCACGGCGCATCGGCGCATTTCGACGCAAGAATGGCCGCCGAAGCCGCTGAAAGAATGGAGAACGCGAGTGAAAACATTAACAATCGAATGGCAACGGCTCGTTTCTGACGGAGAAACATGCCCGAGATGCGGCTCCACAGAAGAGCAACTCGAGAGCGCAGTCTCTCAACTGCGGAACATGTTGGCGTCTTTGGACATTGAAGTCGTCTTCAAGAAAGGCGAACTGTCTGCCTCAGCATTTGAGAAAGCCCCCCTGAGTTCCAATCAAATTTGGATCAACCAACGGCCGTTGGAAGAGTGGATTGGGGCGCAAGTGGGTCAAAGTCCGTGTTGTGGGGTGTGCGGCCCCTCCGAATGCCGAACTGTTGAAATGGCCGAGCAAAGCTATGAAACCGTCCCTGCTGATATGATCATTAAATCCGCGCTTCTTGCAGTTTCTCAGCAGTTTGTTTCCGCCTCGAATGAGTTACATTGCGAGGGCGAGAAGCTCGACCCAGAGGCGTCCACTCGTTCATGACGGTAGCCTGTCCACGCCGCAATAACTCCTGATCGGTTGCAACATCGTTGCAAAGGTATTTGATCCTCGACAACGTGTGTCATGACTGTAGAACAGCGCACTTGATTCGCGTCAGCGGTTACATCGCGCACACGGCGGCATTTCGCAAAGACCGCGACTGAAAACATGCGCAACATGTCGCACCCCAAAACAAGATGTCGATCCAAAACCAGTCTCGGTTGAGACGCCAGCCGACGGGCGCTGGGAAAACTTTTCACGCGAGCTGCAAGCCCGTCAGGGATGACAGCGCAAGTTAACTATTTGAGATGGTTGGTAGTTTAGCTATTTGGACAGTGACGCCAAACCGCCGCAGCTGTCTGAACGCCGCCACATCCCCGATGAACCTTGAAACCTCGATATTTCCACAGAGGCTTCAGGAATCGTCGTGCAATCTTCGGGAGACCGGAGAACAGTCCTTATTCCCATAGCCCCATGATGATGCGCGATTTGCATTAGGGAATCTGTCGTTTCTTCTCGTCCCTGCCCTCGGCCCAAAAAGGCATCTATCTTGCATACGAGAGACATGGGTCGTTCAATGTCCGAGGTGCTTTTTTTAGGGACCGCCGACGCCGGTGATGAGATTAGGGTGATATACCATTTATCGAAAATTTTCACGAATGCGACGACTCCCCTCATGGGTGTCATTCAAGTAGCAACCAGAATCTAGAGGTGTGGGGTCCCCGATCAAATCGGGCATGACAAAGTCATGACTGGAGCAGACGCTACGTGAGGGATCAATACTGCGCACAAGGACGTACCGATTCCTGAGACGCAGATCCCGGCGTTTGGAGGGTTCCCACAGAACTTTAGAGAATGAATACAATAGCGGTTCAGAAGGCATGTCTCACAGAATCGTCGTCAAAACAAGGAGTGTAAAGATGAAAGAAGTTGTAATCGCTGGGTATTTGAGGACCGCCTTTTCGCGTTCAAGACCAAAAGACCCAGGGAAGGACGTGTTTGGCGCAGTGCGGGCCGAGGAACTTTTGGCAAAGCTGGCGCCAGAGCTCATTACCAGGACGGGCCTTGACCCTGAGGAGATAGATGATTTTATAGTGGCGTGCGCCACGGCTGTCGGCGAGCAATGGACGTATGGGGGCCGCTTCCCTTTGTTTCTCGCCAATCTGCCTGACACCATCCCTGCGAAATTTGTAGATCAGCAGTGCGGTTCGTCCATGGCTGGTATTCATATCGGATACATGGAGATAGCCACGGGCAATGCCGAGACAGTCCTGGTAGGCGGTATGGAACATATGACTCGTATACCCATGGGCGGCGCTTCGCTGCAGGCAGGGCTCTTGTCTCCGAATCCAAAGTTTTTCACCAATCCTGAATATCATCACTGGGATATGCAGACCTCCCTGAACATGGGTTTCACAGCTCAAAAGCTTCTTGAGCAGACTGACGTCACAAGAAGCGAAATGGACGAGTGGGCGCTGCGGTCGCACAAGTTGGCCGCCCAGGCGCAAGCAGAAGGATTCTTCAAAGAAGAGATCATGCCGTTGGATGTAGAGCAGGTTGATGGTACAGTGAAGGGCGTGGACTCCGATCAGTCCGTGCGTCCTGGGACGACACTTGACGAATTGACTGCTCTGAGGCCGGCATTCAAGGAAGGTCACCAGATCACCGCAGGCAACTCTTCGCCCCTTAATGCAGGGGCCACTGCGATGATACTGATGTCCAAGGAAAAGGCTTCAGAAAAGGGGATCAAGCCCTTGGCCACGGTGCGGTCAATCGCTTCAGCAGGCGTCCACCCCTCCATCATGGGCGCAGGCCCTGTTCCCGCAAGCAAGAAAGCTTTGGCCAATGCAGGGCTCTCGGCGCCTGATATTGATTTCTGGGAAATCAACGAGGCCTTTGCCATAGTGACGTTACATTGCATCCGGGAGTTGGGGATTGATCCGCAGAAGGTGAACGTCATGGGAGGGGCCATAGCCATTGGCCATGCGCTGGGCGCCACCGGCGTGAGACTTGTGGGAACATTGGCGAGAATCCTTAGCCTCAAAAAGGGAAGATACGGCTGCGCCACGGCGTGTGTCGGCGGTGGTCAAGGCGTGGCCACGATCATCGAACGAGAAGCGTAAGAGCCGCAGCTTCGGCTGCATTGTGCGCACTCGCTCTCCTGCAAGCCGTTCATGGGAATGGCCAAACAGGGCGCCGTCCCATGAACGCGTGCATGAGGCAATAGCACGCGGGGTAAATTGGTTCTTCAAATTTCCGTCTAAATGAGGTCCGCATCGTCGAGTAGGCGAGTACTTTCTAAAGCCTTTATGGCGCCGAGAGAGCCGAAGTCTTGTTATTTCGAAGGAGCCTTTCGACTGAGAAATCTTTCTCGCTGGGTCAAGATTTCTCGCTACGCTCGAAATGACATGGTGAAAGTTTTGGAAGTGACGGCCACGTCATCGAAGCCGAGAGCACTTTCAGGAACCCCTATAGAAGGTCTCGGGAAGAAATTGGGAGTTAGATGGAAGCGTCTCTGGCCGATTGATGCAAGGCGCCTTTTTTTGTCGCTTTCGACTCCTCGCAATGCCAGGAAAGCCGTTGATGCGTCACTGCACGCAAACCCAGGCAATTTGGTGATACATTTCGAGAAAAACTCTCTCCGTTCTCGAACTCTCCGTCGGAATCCGTTCCGCATCTTCGGCTCATGAGTCGGTTTGAAAACGGCTATGACGGTCAACTGGGGCAGGCACATCGTCTCTCAGCACGCTGCCTTTGTTCGAACAATCACCAATCGACGTAGTCCTTCTTTTCGGCGATCTTGCGCACCGCTTGTATCGCGATGTCCACTTCCTCTCGGGTGTTGAAGTATCCAAGGCTAAACCTCACCGTTCCGTCGGGAAAAGAGCCGAGCGCGCGATGCGCCAAGGGCGCACAGTGCAGCCCCACACGAACGAGTATTTCAAATTCCTGTTCCAGTATTGAGCCAGCCTCATTGGGATGGATGGATTCGAATGTGGCGGGTATCACCCTGTTCCCGCAGCCGCCGAAAGACTGATGCATGCCGTCAGGGAGAGCCTGATCAAAGGTGACGGAGAGAATAGCGACCTGCGCTTTTGGTTTTAACGGGCCGTAGAGTGTGAGTCCTGGGACGTCGATCACCCCATCGATAAACGCTTGGAGCAGAGACATTTCATGTTTTTTTATATTTTCGATGCCGGTATTGAGCACGAACCGGAGGCCCTCAGCAAGGCCGGCTAAGCCGACATTATTCTGAGTGCCGCTTTCCATTGCATCAGGGAAGAAATCCGGCTGATGCTCCCTTTCCGAGACGCTGCCTGTCCCACCCCGTTTGAGCGGCCGGACCGCGAGACCCTCGCGGATGTAGAGGCCTCCGGTCCCTTGAGGCCCATACAGACCTTTGTGTCCCGTAAAGGCGAGAAAGTCAACGCCCCAAGAGCTCACATCGATGGGTAATGCTCCGGCGGTCTGCGCCGCGTCCACGAGCAAGGGTATTTCTCCGATCATCCGCTTGACTCCGTCGATGTCTTGAACGGTCCCGCAGACGTTTGACGCGTGATTGATAACGACGAGCGCCGTGTCAGGACGAAGCAGCTTCCGAACCTCTGCGGGGTCGAGCGCTCCCATGCGGTCGCACGGCGCCACCGAGACTCGTACTACTCCTTCGGCTTCAAGGTATCGCAACGGACGGATTACGGAATTGTGCTCCATCTCGCTCATGATCACGTGGTCTCCTGGCTTCAAGAAACCAAATAATACTGTGTTGAGCGACTCCGTCGCGTTCAAAGTAAAGATGATTCTCTTGGGATCAGGGATGTGAAAGAGGACGGCCAGCAGTTCACGAGCAGTCTCAGCCGCGCTTGAGGCCTCTCGCGACAAGGCGTGTTTGGAACGACCTGGATTTGCCCCTACTTCTGTCATGAATCGAACCATGGCATCCACGACTTGCGGCGGCTTGGGGAATGAGGTGGCGGCGTTGTCCATATATATGACTCGTTTGGCCATTGGTAGCCCTACAATGCTCTTTTCTTATAAAGATTCGTCTCAACGTCAGACAGAATCGCCTGGATGAGCTGCTTGCGTGTTCACGTGTGATTGCCAAATGCGTTGGAAAATTCGGTCAAAATCTTCCGCGGTGGCATCCCATGTGAGGCAGTTCTCTTCCACCGTTTGACGAGACATCTTGCCAAAGACCTTTCTCATATTTTCACTCCTTGCCAAAGATGCAATGCATTTTTTGAGAGCGTTGACGTCGCCGGCATCGTAGAGGCATCCATTGACGTTATCTCGTACAAGGTCAGGGATCCCGCCTGCCCTCGTCGCTACCACTGGCAACCCTGACGCCATAGCCTCTTTGACGACATTGGGCGATCCCTCGGTGTAGCTTGGCAGGCAGAAAATATCTGCTTGTCTGAGCTGCTGTGCGACTTGAGGTGGGCTCAGCACACCGAGCCACGTCGTCCGTTTGCCCAGCCCCAATTCTTCTGCGAGCGCTTTAAGACGCGCTGCATAGGCTCCATCCCCTACGACGATGAGCTGGACATCGGCTAGCTCGGGACCAGAGAGAGCCAATAATAGGTCTTGGAGCCCTTTTTTCGGCAGGCTTCCCACAAATACAACTCGCACCCGGCCGTCGCCGCGATCATCCTCCGAAGGAGGATGAAACAGCTCAGCATCCACCCCAAACCGAGGAACGCTGCATTTGGAAGGCAAGGCGCCAAGTTTCGTGGCTATGTCTCGCAGTTCTCCACTCACCGGCGCAAGATAGTTAGATTTGCGGATAACCCATTTGGTCAAGACTCTCCATACGCGCCTTTCGCGGGCGAGGTATCCGTCGTCTCCACGGAGCGACACCACAAGGGGAGCTCTCGTGAGCGTGCGTGCGGCTGCGCCCACGATCGCCGCGCCCAGCCAATTCGCGTACAGGATGTCTGTCCCTAAGGTTTCCCTCAATACAGTGTAAAGGAACACGGCCATCATCGGGGCAAGCTGGAGACGCGCAAGAAAACTCCGGGCAACATTTTCAGGGATTCCCCCTTCTCCGCCGGTAAGCCTTTGGTGAGATCGAGGCAAGAAATAAGCGAACCGGACCGTCTCGATGCCATTCACCGAGACCCTGCCGTGACGCCCCGGTACAGCAGGACAGATGACCAGAATAGGGTACCCTCTTTTTTTGAGAGCGATCGCCAGATTGGCTATAAACACTCCTGACCAGTCATCCGAGTGGCTCGGATAAGACGTCGTGAGAAAGACGATCCGCGGCAGCTTCAACGCATGGGCCCACTGCAACCTTGAGGGTTAAACCGTTAGCAAAGAGCCTTGACTCATCCTTGTTCCTTCTTTTTGAGCGCTGCGAGGATTTTCTCCGGTGTTGCCGGCAGCTCTTTTATACGAACGCCGACCGCGTCATAGATTGCGTTTATAAGCGCTGGGGCTGTGGGGACGCACGCGGGCTCACCGATACCCTTGGCGCCGAAGGGACCCGCAGGCTCGTAAGGCTCTACAATAACGGGTTGTATGGGTATGACGTCCTTTGCAGTCAGTATCTTGTAGTCCAGAAGGTTGGGATTCATCACGCGGCCGTGATTTACGATCATTTCTTCGCTCAGCCCGTACCCTACTCCCATGACCGTCGCGCCGTATATCTGGCCATTCACGAGCATAGGATTGATGGCCCGACCAACGTCATGAGCTGCAACGTAATTCAGGATCTTGACTTCACCCGTTTCGGTATCCACTTCTACTTCCGCCCCATGTGTTCCAAAGGTGTAGCAGCATGACAAATTTCCCCTGCCTTCCCGATCGAGCATCTCGTTAGGCGGATCGTAAAAGGCCTCTGCAATGACCATCTCACCCTTTCCTGTTCCAGTCATATGCGCTTTACGGAGGATTCTTGCGACTGGCATCTTGGTGAAAGGATTGTCAGGGTCGCTCTTGAGAAACACAAAACCCGCTTTGACTTCAAGGTTTTGAGGATCAGCAAGAAGCGAATAGTCGAGCTGGGGCTCCGCAAAGGTTGGATCGATTTTGAGCTTTTTCTTGAACTCCTGTTTGAGGAGGTTGCCCATGAGGCGTGCAGCCAGGTCGAGAATCTTTTGCTTCACCTCTGCTGCGACAGTAAGGATGGCATGGCCTGTGATGAACGCGTGTCTGCTGGCATGGGTGCCTACATCCCAAGGACACACTTCTGTGTCGCCAGAAAAGATAAAGACGTCCTCAGGTCTGAATCCCATGGCTTCGGCAACCATCTGTGGGATGATGGTTTCGGAACCCTGGCCCTGGTCTGTGCCGCCCGTGATAACGGTCACTTTCCCCTCGTCATCCACCTTGATGATAATGCCCTGGGCGTCGGACAAATACACACGTGCCCCGCCGCCCACATGAATGAAAGATGCCACCCCTACCCCGCGGCCGTTCCTTTTGCCACGTTTTTGGTCCCAGTTGAGCCTGGTTTTTACCTCGTCGAGACATTCTTTCAAGGGACACGTCGTGATGGCCAGTCCCATGGGAGTCTTCTCGTATGGTTCGTTGGCGTTGATCTTGCGAAATTCCATGGGGTCGATGCCCGCAGCCTCGGCCAATTGATCCATTGATTGTTCCACCACAAACGTAGCCTGAGGATTACCGTAGCCTCGCATCGCCTGGGCATATATGTTGTTGGTATATACGCAGGTGGCCTGGAACGATATATTGGATACCTTGTAGAGCGATGACATGGGGATCATCATGACCGAGGGGGTAGTGGCTCCCCACGAGGTGTACGCCCCGTTATCCAGGATCATGTCCACAGCTCGGAACGTGAGTCTTCCATTCTTGTCACAACCCTGCTCCACAGTCGCTATCACAGGTTGACGCGGCGGACTCGCCTGAAATTCTTCTTGCCTGGAGAAAACCATCTTCACGGGGCATTTGGTCTTCCAGGCGAGAAGCACCAGGATAAATTCATATATGTCTGTGTCCAGCTTGCTCCCAAAACTGCCCCCTACATAGGGCGTGAGGATCCGGGATCGCCCCTTGATCCCCAGATTCTTCAGAAACATATCCAGGCGGTCTTTTCCTCCATACGGGACGTTCGTGACGCTGTAAAAAACGAGATTGTCCCTCACGTCGAAATAGGCTATTCCACCGCTTGTACCCATACACGTTTGATGAACCCACTGGGTACGAAACTGATCCTTAACCACGTATGCAGAGTCTTGTCGAGCCTTCTCCACGTCGCCCGCGACGAGTCGCCAAGGGAGCGGGAGGATATTGTTTCTGCGGGGCTTGCCTCTGGCATCGTATTCGTGGATCAACGGGGCGTCCTTCTGCATGGCCTCCAGGGGATCAAACACCGGCGGCAGGTCTTCATATTCGACCTCGATGAGTTGTATCGCCTCTTCTGCCGTGTCTTCGTCAATCGCGGCGACTGCGGCTACTTCGTCTCTAAATTGCCTCACTTTGTCCTTTTTCAGCGGGGTTTGATCTCCCAAGAAACCCACACGGACTTCAGGTACGTTGTAGCCCGTGAGCACTGCACGCACGCCGTGTAGTTTTTCGGCCTTGGAAGTATCAATGCGGGCGATGCGCGCATGCGGTCTCGAACTATACAAGATCTTCCCGTAAAGCATTCTTGGAAGCGTGATGTCGTTGATGTACGCGGCCCTACCCGTTACCTTGTCTCTGTCAACTCTGGGATGCGATTTCCCGACGAAAAGTTCACCCATATTGATCTCCTGCGGATGTCTTAATCCTTCTTGGCCATGATTTCTGCGGCGTATTGCACTGATTCGACAATTTGGACATATCCCGTGCAACGACACATGTTGCCCGCGATAGCATGTCGGATTTCGGACTCTGAAGGATGCGGATTCTTGTCAAGTAAAGCCTTTGCAGACAAAATCATACCAGGGGTGCAAAAACCGCACTGGACGCCGGCTTTTTCTAAAAATGCCTGCTGTATGGGATGAAGTGAATTGTCCTTTTCTGCGAGTCCTTCGATGGTGAGGACTTCCTTTCCTTCCACTTCTAAGATCGGATAGATGCAGCTATTGATGGGATCGCCATTGACGAGCACAGTGCAGGCGCCGCATTCGCCCTCTCCGCAGCCTTGTTTGACCCCCGTTAATTCAAGCGCTTCCCGCAACACTCTCAACAGCGTCCAGTGAGGGAATACTTCAACAGTTACGAGGTCTCCGTTCACTTTGAAGCTTATGGTCTGCTTCATTACACGCAAACTCCTTTCAGTTATCTACCAGCACGTAAGTCATAAAAGTGTCTTCCAGCGCCGTGGGAGAAATCGCGGAGTCGTCGATCGCCTCAACCACTTTAACCTCACTGTGATGACGTGGCATCCTTGGCCCTCTGAGCGCACCAAAGCCCGGTACGTTTGACGAGCACCTTAAGCATATCGCGACGATACCACTCCGAGCCGCGAATCGTCGTCCTGGGGGACGCTTCTTGCGCTGCAATCTCCCCCGCTTTGTCCAACGTCTCTTGTGTGATCGACTTGCCTTCGAGATACGCCTCGGCCTTGCTGGCGCGCATGGGCGTGGGAGCTGCCACACCCAGCCCGATCCGAGCCTTCGCACACGTGGTCATGTCCTCTTCAAATGCGAGCAACATGGCGACCCCGAGGATCGGCAAGTCCATGGCCTTGCGTCGAGTGTGTTTCCAATAGGCCATGCCCGTCCTGGGCAAGGGAGGTGAGATGCGAAGTTGGGTGAGGATTTCACCCGGCGCCAATGCAGTCTTCCCGGGTCCCTTGAAAAATTGAGCGATGGGAACAATCCTTTCGCCGTGAGCGCTTTTGATAACCGCCTGAGCATCGAGCACAAGCATGGGGGGCGCAGTGTCCGCGGACGGGGCGGCATTACACAAATTGCCTCCAATGGTGGCTGAGTTCCGTACTTGCACAGACCCAAGCTGACTCACTGCGTCGTGGATGATGGGGTAGCGCCGTTGTATTTCTTGCGACAGCTCAAGAGTTCGGTGTCGGGTGGCGCTGCCAATGGTGAGGCCTTCGCCAAAATCTATGAAGTTGAGTTCAGCGACATTACGCAGCGAGACCATGTAATCGGGCGACACGAGTTTTTTCTTCCACTGGATCATCAGATCAGTACCGCCGGCTATAATGCGCGCCCTGGGGCCATACTGATCCAGGATTTCTACCGTCTCTGTGACGGTTGCAGGCTTGAGGTATTCAAATGTTCTCACAGGACCTCCCTTGCTGAAGCAGCGCTTGGTTGCACAAATAACCATGTACATTGTTTACAATAACATAACCGTTAATGTTTGCCAAAAGAATATGAAGTCAAGATATTATGGGCTATGCCAGGAGTCGAAGCAGCGCAGCAATTCGACAGCGGCAACTCGGGTCCAAGGCTATGAGCTGTGATTGCTTTTTACCCTTAAGCTCAGGCAACGAGATGTTTATTGGATTCTTACCTCAGGAGACAAATCGATGAGGCGTCCCCTTGAGCCCGGACCAGCTATCTGTGCGACTTGAAGAGGCGCGATTTGAGCATGGAGGGCCCGGGTTGACGCGTACACCAACCATAACAAGATCTATTGTTTTGGCTCGTTTCTCATTAACATCCTTTGATTATTTAACTTAAAGTATTTTCTAGTTTGACAAAGTATTCGCCGGCATGTATGAATGAGACGTTCATTTTTACAATTTGGTGTTTGTCGCTCGCTTGCGAGTCGGCAATTGTGCAGTCCGGCTGAGGGTACAGGGGTTAGGGTCGGACTGTTTTCGTTTTTACGGCGCGATTGTGTTCACGGCGCATTGATCACAGTCCTCGCATCTCCTTTTGAACGCTCTTCAAACGCTCCCACAGTTCGTCCACCTTTGCTCTGGTTTCTTCGACCGTGCCTGAGTTATCGATGACGAAATCGGCGAATCCGACTTTGTCTTTCATGGGAAGCTGGGACGCTATCATTTTGCGCGCGTGCTCTTCGCTAATGTTCTCGCGGACAGCCAGTCGTCTCACCATCTCATCGTCCGACACATACACCACAAGGAGCTTATGAAAGAGGTATTGGAGGTTGAGTTCCACGAGCAGGGGAATCACTACTTGAATAATGGCGTTGGGGTCTCTTGCTGTAATTTCGTTGAGCTGGCGTATGAACTCCATGTGGATTTGGGGATGCGTAAAGCTTTCCAGCTTTTTTCGTTTTTCCAAGTCTCTGAAAATAATGTCTGACAGTTTCTTACGATCGAGGGTTCGGTCTTCTCGAAGCACCTGCGCACCAAAATAATTGACGATCTCTTTCCACGCTGGTTTGTCTGGCTCCACCACAACTCGGGCAAGTATGTCAAAATCGATAGTGGAGGCGCCTTTTTCCTCAAGCATCTTCGCCACGGTGGTCTTGCCGCTGGCAATCCCACCCGTCACGCCCAGGAGTAAGCGGTTGTCGCTGCCGCGTATTGCCTCGAGTTGGTCAATCCCCCCATAGGCCATAGGAAATGACGTGGTGAGGTCTCGCTCAGCTCCCGCGAAGCTGATGGGATACCGAATACCTCGGCGATAAAGGGCCTCCATGCCTCTCAACGCCTTCTCTAGGTATTGAGGGGGAAGCGCCATGACAAGGTCGTCGTCTTGCGCATGCCCGTATCTGCGCTCCCCATAACACGGAATCGTGAGAGACGGTTTTCCCGTAAGGTAGCATCGCGCAATTGCATCGGCGCACGATGATTCCCCTACGCAAAAGAATTGCATCACTTCGTAGTCCTCAAATTGGAGCGAATTAATGAGCAGCATCATTTGCGCGGGATTCGCATAGATGAGAACCATGTCCGGCTCAAAGGGGTTGTACACGAGAGGCGCTAAAGCTATCGCTTCGTATTTGCCCAATGGAATTCGTGGTATTGATTCTTCGTATCGTTTGCCGTCCTTCCTGGTTTGAACCCAGACAATGCTTCTGAATGTGCCGTCTTTAAAGAGAGGCGGGGTATCAGCCAGCCCGATGATCCCCGGACACGTGGGACCGATGAAGTCTTCCGCGACCGCTCCCACTGTCCAGTCAAAGCTCCTTACGAGCGTGATCAGCTGACACAAGGTTTTCTTACCATCAAGCTGCCGCATAAAAGGTATCTCCCGAAGCATTTCCTTCTTTTGCAGCATTCGGAGGGCGACGGGGAATGACTTCAGCCTCATCAGCAACTCTAAGCGTCGAATGATCTTCTCCCAATCTCGCATCGGCTTCATGATTGTCTCTCCATGAGAAATGGTATTACATTACATAAGATTACTATCAAATTTATTTTATTATTATTTTTATTGATTCAATGCTTCATTGTGTGCTATAACTCATATACCTACCAGCGAAAGCTGCGCATGGTGGAAAACCCGGCGCACCCCTCCTAACCCGCTCCGGGTTTTCATTTTACGGCTAGATGTCAGCGTAGCAAGTTCGGTACCATTCAATGCTTTGGGCAAGCCCTTCCTTAAGAGATGTACGGGCTTCAAAACCGAGAATGGATAGAGCGCGAGAGGTATCAGCCATCGAATGCATGACGTCGCCGGTTCTTGGAGCTGCATGTAAGGGCTGGACGCTGGCGCCAAGAAGGTCCTGCAGCACGGCCAGTAGTTCGAGGAGAGAAGTTCGGCGGCCCGCGCCTATGTTGTACGCGTGGCCGCAGGCTTGGCGAGGGGCTTGCAATGCTACAATGTTTGCCTCCACCACGTCTTTCACATACGTAAAATCCCTTGTTTGTTCTCCAGTTCCATAGATGACGGGGGGATCGCCTTTGAGCAGCGCAGTGACGAACCGAGGAATGACGGCTGCATACTCAGAGGCGGGATCTTGCCGCGCGCCGTACACGTTAAAATATCTCAAGCCCACTGTCTCTAGTCCGTACAGATCGAAAAAGAGCCTGCCGTATTGTTCGTTGATTTGTTTCGTCAGCGCGTATGGAGACAATGCGACGCCTTCTTTGCCTTCTTGCTTGGGGAGCGTCTCCGCGTCTCCATAAACAGAGGATGACGAGGCGTACACCACGCGCTGAATATGATTTTTTCGCGCAGCCAAGAACACGTTGAGGGTACCGTCAGCATTGACAGTGTGTGTGGTAAATGGATCTTCAACTGATCGCGGCACGCTGCCGAGGGCGGCTTGATGCAAGATCGCATCAACTTTTTTCACGACGGCATTGAGGACAGAGGCGTCTCTGATATCCCCGTTGACCACCTGAAAATCCTTTCCTGGTTTTGCCTTGCCGTCGCACAGGTTGTCTAAGTTTTCGATCTTGCCCGTGGAAAAGTTGTCCAAGACGGTGACGCGCAGGCCGCGTTGCAAAAGTCCTTCTACGATATGACTACCAATGAATCCGGCTCCCCCAGTGACCAGGACGTGCTCCACGGCTGATGTTGTCATGCACTATTCCTATCATGATGTGGATGGCGATCTGTAGGAAGAAGTATATCCTCATTTCACGAGTTTGTGAAGGGCGATAGCTTTTGATTGCAATATAGCTGCACAATGCACCGTTAATGAACTCAAATGGTGCACAATGCACCTCCTTGGAACGAAAGGGCAACGCCTGCTTACGAAGAATACCGACGGCCGTGGACGAAGCTTATGCTGAGAGGCCTCTTGAGCTGGGATGAACGGCTCCTCGTGTGGGCGTCGGGTGGTCGTGTGCACAGACGACGCGGATGCAGGTTGAGCAGCTCTCCAAAAACCTTGCCAATGTGATCCGCGCCTTTCGACCTAATAAACAAATTGAGATTTCTTCGCCACCTTGGCGTTCGCAATTAAGAAAAAAAAACGATTTTGCGTTATTGGGAGCAAAGCGTGGGATGAACTGATAAGATTTGAGCGCCGCTGTCATAGGGAGGCTTCTTATATTGGCATGATAGTTGCTTGAGACGTGGCAGGGGTGAAAAATGAGGATCGCCGTTTCTGAATATCAAGGCAGGATCGCTCCGGTATTTGACACATGCCGCCGCGTGCTCATCTTTCTCCACACTCCCGACGGTGACTCGGAGGTGGGGAGCGAGGATTGGTCATCGCTGGCTCGTCATCACCGGCCGGATCGCCTCGTGCTATTGTCAATAGAAACAGTGCTCTGTGGAGGAATCAGTTGCTGGATGAACGACCAAATTACTGCAAGAGGGTTGACGCTGATTCCGTGGCTGTCCGGCGATGTGAAAGAGATCTTGCAGGCTTACAGAAACGGCGCCATTTTCGCCCCAGAATATGCCATGCCGGGTTGGACCGGCTGCAGGGCAAGGGCATTCCGAGCGATGAACCCCAACTCGATAGGACGGGGTCGGTTTAGAGTAAGGAAAGGAGACAAGAGATGCCGAGATTCGATGGAACTGGACCATTAGGGGCGGGCCCCCGAACTGGATGGGGCCGTGGTTATTGCGCCCCTGGCGCGAGCCAAAGGGCGGCTAGTGACAATGTTGGCGTGCTGCGCGGTCTGGGACGCGGAGGGATTCCTTGGGGCGGCGGACGCGGAAGGTGTCTCGGCGGCCGAGGCTGGTTGGGCCGAGCCGGCAGCGGCTACGCTCCCCAGCAGACAGCGCCCGACGAGGAGTTAGATCGCTTGAGAGAAGAGCTGGCAAAGGCTCAAAAGACGGTTCAGGAGATGGAGGCCCGGCTGGCTGAACTCGAAAAATCTTCTTGATCCTTCTTTTTTTGGGGCCACTGAGATGCTAATGGTGAAACTGATGGGTAAGGATTTGGAACAGGGCCTAGCAACAGTGGCCCAATGTCATTCTGAGAAAGGATCTTAAACGGCTATGAGCGACTCATCAAGTTGTGCAAAAAACACAACATGTGGTCAGTGTGATTCAGCAGGCGAGTGCGATGCTGCGACGCAGCAACGGCATGCAGAAGAGCAGTTAAGAGCAAAGCTGCAGTTTATTAAACACCGATTAGTGATCATGAGCGGCAAAGGAGGCGTCGGAAAGACCACGGTCACCGCCAACTTGGCCGTGGCGCTTGCAAAGATGGGGTTAAAAGTAGGCATACTCGACGGAGACGTGCACGGACCCAATATTCCCAGAATGCTAGGGGTGGACAAGGATCATCTTCAAATGGGCCCCAACGGGTTGCTGCCTGTGACCGCCAGGGACGACGTCAAGGTGATGTCCATGGCGTTTATCCTCCAGAGTGAAGATACCCCTGTGGCATGGCGCGGCCCTATGAAGCATTCCCTTTTCCAGCAGTTTTTGAGTGAAGTGGACTGGGGACCGTTAGACTATCTAGTGGTTGACCTACCGCCGGGTACAGGGGATGAGCCTATGAGCATCGCACAATTGTTGGGAGAGCCGTTGTGGACTATTGTCGTCACCACTCCTCAGGACGTGGCCTTGCTTGATTCACGCAAATCCGTGGTCTTTGGCAAGACCCTCAACATGAATGTCCTGGGAATCATAGAGAACATGAGTGGTTTGATATGTCCCCACTGCGGCGGGAAGATTGATTTATTCAAGACAGGCGGCGGTGAACGATCTGCCAAAGAGCTGGGTGTTCCTTTTCTCGGTTCTGTACCTATCGACCCGTCGGTAGTGATAGGAGGCGATGCAGGCGTACCCATTATGTACGACCACGCCGATTCGCCCTCTGCGGGCGTGTTCAAGAAATTGGCTCAGGAGATCCATAAAAATATAGAAAACTCGCGCAAGGCCTGACAACAAAGGACAACTTCAGATTTGTCTGGCGCAATGCATGGCAAGTCTGTCCATCAATATAAAACA
>CAYRVH010000020.1:0-35190 GCA_964427855.1 uncultured Syntrophaceae bacterium | reverse complement strand
AATTCGTTTTCCTTACTTTTCCATATTTAATAACAATATAAAACAGTAAATCAATGGAGGATCCGTTGACCATGACTAGAAAGACGATAGCAGTACCATCCATGCATCCAGGTGGACTTGACGCAATGAGGGCAGGCCACTTTGGCCATTGCGATGTGTTTACGTTGGTCTCAGTTGAAAACAACGAGATAAAGGATATTGCCGTTGTGGAGAATCCTCCCCACACGCAGGGGGGGTGCATCGGGCCGGTGAACGCCCTTTACAGCAGCGGCGCGCACGCCCTCATTGTAGGTGGCATTGGCATGAGGCCCCTCATGGGTTTCAGACAATATGGGATCGATGTGTATTACGGGCCGCAGGGAGAAACCGTTCGAGAGGTTGTCGATCTATTGCTTAGAGGCGAGCTTGAATTGATCGGCGACCACCAGGTGTGCGGCGGTGGCGGTAGGATGATGTGAACAAGGAGACATTGTGATGAGAATAGCGATTACTTCGACCGGCCCTGACTTGGACTCCCCGATAGACCCCCGATTCGGCCGGGCCAGATACATCGTGATCGTAGATGAGCAAGGCTCGTTCATGGAAGTGGTGGACAATTCGACCGGCGTCAACAGCCTGCGGGGTGCCGGGATTCAAGCAGGGAAGTTGATGGCCGACAAGAAGGTGGATGTGCTGCTCACCGGCAATTGTGGTCCAAATGCGTTCCGCACCTTGCAGGCGGCGAACATACGCGTCGGAGTTGACCAAACAGGGACTGTCCGCGACGCCGTCGAGAGATTCAAGAAGGGACAGGTTGTGTATACGTCCGCCCCTACTGTCGAAGGACACTGGTAATTGTATTACGGGAAGCGTCTGTTCATTGAGAAAAGAATGAGACCTCAGCATCCACAGGGCAGTTGTTGAATGCCCGTTATTTCAAAAGAGGAAAGGGTCGATGGAGTATTATGTCTGCCTTTGAGTCGATGGCATGGCTGTCGATCGTTGGAGGCGCGCTGGTGCTGCTTGCCATCATAGGGGCTTGGGTGTGGTTTGAGCACAGAGTGGATCCCGGCCGAGGGGTTATGGATGAGCCGGATGGCAACGCGTGTCTCCGAGGAAAGTGCGGCGACGCCATGGAGATCTCATTGAAATTCGCGAACAATCGAGTGGTGGACGCAAAGTATTGGACTGATGGATGCCGGATGAGCGGGCTTTGCGGGGCAGCTGCGGCGAAGCTTGCTCTTCACAAGACCCCAGAAGAGATTGCGGACATCGATCATCAAACCATAGAGCGTGAAGTGGGAGGCTTGCCAGAAGAAGATCTTCATTGCGCAACATTGGCAGCGGGCGTGCTGCAAGAGGCTCTGCGGAACTATCTCATCAAAGACAAGAGCAAAGATACGGCTCATAACGATGCGACATCTGGTCCTTTAGGGGCCGGCGGGCCGCCGCGAGTGATAGAGCGACAGGTGTCATGATCATTAGTGTAGCAAGTGGAAAAGGCGGCACGGGAAAGACCACAGTGGCGACGAGCCTCGCAGCGGTACTCGGAGCGAAGGCTCAGCTTATTGACTGCGACGTCGAGGAACCTAATTGTCATATCCTGATGCATCCCGTCGTCACTATGCGGAAGCCAGTGAGCTTGCCGGTACCCAAAGTAGATATGAGCAAGTGCACGCTGTGTGAGAGGTGCGGTCAGGTGTGCCAATTCAGCGCCATATTGGTCATAGGTAAGGAGGTTTTAACCTTTCCCGAGATGTGTCACGGCTGCGGTGGATGCAGTTTGTTGTGTCCTGAAGGTGCCATTGCAGAGGATGAACGGGAAATAGGCGTAGTAGAGACGGGCAAGGCCGGGGACGTTGAGTTCGTTCAGGGGATGCTACGCGTTGGCGAGGCCATGTCTCCCCCATTGATTTGGGCGGTCAAGTCCATGACCATGCCTGATCGGATTGCCATTTTGGATGCTCCGCCAGGGGCCTCCTGTCCTGTGATTAACACAGTAGTTGGTTCCGACGCGATTATAATGGTGACAGAGCCCACCCCGTTTGGTCTTCACGATCTCCGTATTGCGGTAGATGCGGTAAAGGATCTTGGGATCCCGTTGGGCGTGATCATAAATAGGTCCGACATCGGCGACGACGGCGTACGCAACTATTGCCGCACAGCCGGCATTCCCATTTGCTTAGAGATCCCGCATTGTCGAGCGATAGCGGAAGGATATTCCCGGGGTAAACTCCTGGTGGAATCGGCGCCAGAGTATAGGGAACGATTCATAGAGCTTTTCGACATGGTGAGCGCCATGTCCAGGCATATCAGCGAGTCAGGGGTCCCCAACCATGCGTGAGATAGTAATCATCAGCGGCAAAGGGGGAACAGGCAAGACCTCTCTTACTGCATGCTTTGCGATGCTGGCAGAAAATAGGGTGCTCGCGGACTGCGACGTGGACGCACCCGATCTCCATCTGTTGGTAGCCCCATGTGTACGTCACGAGGAAGACTTCTGCGGCGGCGTCAAGGCATCTATAGATTTGGAGAAGTGCGTGAAATGTGGTTTGTGCCGAGAAAGATGCCGCTATGGGGCCGTCTCCGAAGACTTCGTCATAAAGGACTATGCGTGCGAGGGTTGCGGTGTGTGCTATCACGTCTGTCCGGAGAACGCGGTAGCGTTGACAGAGGGGATCAATGGAAAGTGGTTCATTTCGGACACTCGATATGGTCCACTGGTACATGCCTCCCTCTATCCTGGTCGTGAAAACTCGGGGAAACTCGTGGCGTTAGTACGGAATCAGGCAAAAGTACTGGCTCGCAAAATGTCCTTGGGGCTGGTGTTGGTGGATGGCGCGCCTGGCGTGGGCTGTCCCGTCATCTCATCCGTCACCGGCGCCGACCACGTGGTAATCGTCACAGAACCGACTTTGTCAGGGCTCCATGACATGGAGCGAGCGCTCGGACTCGTGAAGGGTTTTCGCATTCCGTGCTCTATTGTTATCAATAAGTACGATATCAATAGAGAAGTCAGCGAACGGATCGAAAGGAAGAGTCGAGAAGAGTCAGCCCTCGTGTTGGGCAGCATTCCCTATGATGATCGCCTTATTCACGCGATGGTACACGGGAGGCCGCTGCTTGACGGAAACGGAAATTCTCCCGCAGCCAAAGCCATCCGTGATGTCTGGAACCGGCTGCGAGAGGCGGTAAAGGAGACAACGTGATGAGCGCAGATACGCTGAAGAGAGTTTCAGACGCCCTCTCCCATGTGATCGATCCGGAGACTGGTTTGGACGTCATGCGCATGGAGCTCATACACGACTTATCTGTGGATGAAGATGGCAAGGTGCGCATGACGTTTAGGCCTTCTTCGCCAGTCTGTCCAGTGGCTTATGCCCTGGCGAACGAGATCAAGAAGACGCTGAGCAACTTAGAATCGGTGAGCCATGTGGAAATCAAGGTGCAGAATTTTCGCGACGCGGAGAGGTTGGAACAGCTTCTTCATTCCTGACGCCGCCGAGGCGTTCTCCGCGTCGCCGGTACATACAAGTTCAAGGGAGACAGTGGATGCCTATTCGTGAATATCGATGTCGAGAGTGTGGTAAAGTGAGCGAGCTGCTCGTGGGCATTGGGAGGAACTCAGACGACGTTGTGTGCTCACATTGCGGGAGCGTAGAGCTGGAAGGCCTGATGTCTGCGGCGTCTTTCGCCGTAAAGGGTGATCAAATCACTACGGGCGCTGGTTCCACGTGCTGTGGAGGGACGCCTTCCAACCAGGGATGCCTTCCGGGAAGTTGTTGCGGACACGCACATTGACCACTCAAGACGGAAGGAACCATGAAAACCGAAAAGGACGTATTCGATGAACTAGAGGATCTTCTTGTCGAGGACGCTGCAAAGGTCTATTCACCGGGCGTGATCAAACATTTTATGGAGCCGAAGAACTATGGGGCCATCGACAACCCGGATGCCTATACGTTTATGAGCGGTATATGCGGCGACACTATAGGTATTTTTTTGAAGGTTGCGGAAGACAAGATCGCCGAGATCGGTTTCATTACGGATGGTTGTGGTCCGACGGTGGCCTGCGGCAGCGCGCTCACGTGTATGGCGCACGGCCAATCTGTGTCAGACGCGGCAAAAATCACCAGTCACGATCTCATTCAGTACCTCGGTGGTCTTCCTGTTGAAAACACGCACTGCGCTGAGCTTGCGGTAAATACCTTGCAGGGGGCTCTAGAGAAATTGCCCTACGGAAAATGTCCATCAAGAAGCGTTTGACAGATCTCGTGGCGCACGACGCGGCCAATTCGTGCGTTGTCGATGTGCGGCTGGGTTTGACCTATACCGCAGTGAAGCTCGATGACGGCCGCGCCGGAATCTCGTATTGCTTTGGCAACCGCCTTGTGACTGGGTGCTCTGTTTTTCGCGGCGCCAGACCCCTTGCGGGACGACCCGCTTCACAGCTCATGGAATACCTTTTATCAGATGATCTCTTAGAATGCTCGGTCGGGCTTGCCACGGTCAATGCCATCGTCAATGTCCAACCGTCCACCGCCTTACCTGGCGACGTACTGGAAGTAGTGAAGCTCAGGAAGAGCGACCGCGTTGGCATGATTGGTTTTTTTGGTCCTCTGGTCCCTGCACTCAAAAACCAAGTTGCTCAGTTGGATATCTTCGAAGAGAGCGAGAGACTCCCTGGGGTTTGTCGTCCATCTCGAGAAGCGTTCGAGACCCTTCCTCATTGCGATGTCGCAATCATCACGTCCACCTCTATCGTGAACAGAACCATCGATCAACTGCTTGAGGTTACCAAGAACTGCCGAGACACTGTGCTGCTGGGTTCCTCGACGCCGCTCATTCCTAAAGCGTTTGAGGATACAAGCGTAAGCTGGCTGTCAGGTATAGTGGTGCACGATGCAGATGGGATATTGCGTACCGTGAGTGAAGGCGGCGGCACTGCCTTCTTTAACCCTTATGTCACAAAATACAATATTAACTGTCGCGAGGACTCCAATGCCCCCTCTGGAAAAAACACGTATTACCATATTGGTGGACAATGAGATTCAGCCTCAACTTGGTTTGATGGCTGAGCACGGTTTTTCTGCGCTCGTGGAACGACCGGATGTGAGGTTCTTGTTCGACACGGGGCAGGGGCCGGCTTTGGTGAACAATGCGAGAGCCCTCGGCGTCAACCTCACCCCGCTGGATTTCCTGGTGCTGAGTCATGGTCACTATGATCACACCGGAGGAGTCGCAACGGTGGTGGAAAAGAATCCTGGTCTCCGTATCGTCGCGCATCCTGATGCTCTCCAGCCTCATCTGGCGAGGCTGGATGAAGACGCCCCTCCACGGGCAATAGGCATGCCCACTCAACGGGCAGACTTGGAATCGCTTGGGGCTCTGTTTGACCTACGAACTGAATTTCACGAACTGGTGAGCGGCGTGTGGTTTAGCGGAGAGGTGCCGAGGGTGATGGACACGCAGGTGGACAAACGTCTCGTCGTCTATGCGCAGGGGAAACTCGCGCCGGACGCCATGAGAGATGATGTGTCGCTATTGTTGGAGACGCCTTCAGGCCCGGTTGTACTACTCGGATGCGCCCACGCAGGTGTGGAGAATATTATGGCCCACCTCTGCGGCAGGCGTTCGATTGCGACGGTTGCGGCCGTGTTGGGCGGCACACACCTGGGCGTGTTTGACGCTGCGGCCACTGAGTCGGCAATTCGCACGTTTGAGAAGTATCAAGTTCGGCGCCTCGGCACGTCCCATTGCACAGGGGTGGAACCCAATGCTCGGCTCAAAGCTCACTTCGGCAACCTCTTTTGTTCAGGGTCAGCAGGCGCTGTGTTTGAATTTTAAATAAGGGGTGTCTGGCTATGGAAAAGATTCTTATTTTGGGATGCAAAAGGGCCATGGACGACGTCTGCATCGGCTGTTCCCGGTGCATGGTGGCGTTCAACCGCAGAGATGGTGAATTTTCACGCTACGGGACCGGCGACGCCGAATTGTCGGCGCTTCTCAATTGCGGAGACTGCCCTGGCGCCACGGTGGTCACCCGACTCGCTCAAGTCAGACTTTGGAACAATCCAATGGGAGAGAACATCACGAAGATACATTTGGGGCCGTGCATCATGGACCATTGCCCTTACAAAGATACTATTATCGCCAAAGTGCGCGCCAAATCAGGCGTTGAGGTTGTCGAGGGGACGCATCCCTACAAGCCCAGCGATATCTTTGTGTGAGCTATTCACGCATTATCAGAACTACTTGGCGGTTTCGGGAATTAATCACGAATTTGACGACGCAGCTGTCATTTCGAGCGAGTCACTCCCTGTCATTTCGAGCGAAGCGAGAAATCTTGGCCGGGAGACAAAGATTTCTCAGTCGCTTCCTTTCACTTCGTTCGAGCCTCGCTGCCTCGAAATGACAAGAGTTGCCCTGTCCGGGCTCGCGCCGCGGTCTCCGAAAGTAGTCACGAATTTGATGATGCGGTCTCATTCCGAAGGAAATTTCGAGAATCAGTGTAGCTGCTGAGGAGGGAACGTGGCCACGAACGTGGTGCCTTGGCGGGGTCTCGACCGAAATGTTATCGAGCCGCCGTGTTCTCGCATGATTTTCTGTGTCACCATGAGACCGAGCCCGGTCCCTTTATCGCCTTTTGAAGAAAAGAAATCTTCGAACACATGTTCTTTGACTTTGCGGTCAATACCTGCGCCGTTGTCTGCGACCTCGAAGATGACCTGGCCATCCTTGCCTCTCTTGGACCTGATTTCAACCTGATGTTCGTCCTTGAATATGTCCATCTTACAGGCGTCGATGGCGTTGGCCACAAGGTTTGACAAAACCGTGTGAAGTCCGGCGGGATCAAGCACGGCTTCTGTAAGGTCAGGGTCAAGATCCAGCTGCAGACTTACCGAGTAGCTTGCAGCGGTTTTCTCGAAAAGTTCATACACTTCCCTTGCAATGGCGTTCGGGTCAATATGCTGTAGATTGGGGGGGCGCTCCTTGGAGCAATAGAGGATGTCTTTGACAATGTTGGAGATCTTTTCAAAATTGAGGAGTACCATCTCCCAGCCTTCTTTTACCTGGAGTCTGTCATCATCCTCAATGCCTTTATTCACGACGTAGATCCCACCCTCGAGCCCCATCATGATGTTCTTAATGCTGTGGGCCATGCCTGCAACGGTCTGGCCTAATAATATCAGCTGCTTCTGAATCTCCTTCACTGATGTGATATCGACGCTCGCCTCTAGGACGTGAGTAGGTCGCCCTGAGTCATCCTTTAACGCTTCGGAGAGACAAAGCACGTAAATTCGGTTTCCCTCGATATCGATCAAGGTTTTTTCAGTAGTGTGGACTTGCCCATCTTTGAAGGTCAACTCAACAGGGCAATCCTTGCATTGGGCTTTAGTCAGTTGATAAAGCTGGCGGCAGGTTTTGCCTTTGGGAGAGCCGAACCGGTCTCGGACCATAGAGTTTGCCCACAAAACCCTCAGAGAACGGTCGAGGATAAGCAGGTAGCAGGGAAGACCTCTCAGAATTTCTTCGAAGTTGAATTGCGGGGGAGTCGGGGTATCGGTCATGGTCGTACCTCGTTCAATATGGCGGCGAAGCAAGAGATGTCAACTTTAGGATATGTCGGGAGTGATTGATTGTTTCTTGGGGACGGCCCCGGAGCAGGTGGGGTCGTCCCCCCATCGAAGACATGGGAGAGTCCGGCAAGGAGCCTGCGCTAGCCTATTGTCTTCTTGATCGCCTCCAACAGGGCTTCACGATCAATCGGTTTCTCAAATACGGCCACGGGCTTCGACACAGCGAGATGTCTTCCAGGAATGCCGCTGATCACAATCACGGGCGTATTCTTAAACTCTTTCTCTTTCATCATGTTGCGGTAAAATCTCGTACCAGTTTCGTTGGGCATTTGCAGGTCAAGCGTTATGAGATCTGGCTTTTCCTGGAGCAGCACCTTGAGACCATCTTCTCCATTTGAGGCCGAGCAGGTCTCGTACCCATTGTCTTGGAGGAAGGTCGTCAGATATTTTACGATGTGCGGTTCGTCGTCGATCACAAGTATTTTCGGCATGTGGGCCTCCGCTCACGTCATTAGTGTTCTTCGGGCTCAAAGTCCGGATGATCGTACAGGATAGGCATGCGGTTCATGATCCACTGGAACGTGAGGATACCTATGGTGATAACCGTTACCGTCAGTACTATCTCCATCCAGTGCGGGAAATACCGCAGCTCGTATGGCAGATGCCAATTGAACGCGATGATGGAGTGATTGAGACGATTGAATACGATGCCGATCGCTGTCACGATAGCCATGGCCCGAACCAGCGCCGGAAGCTTATTTTGTACAGCATACATAAACACAAACGCAGGCACAAGCACAAAACCCAGGACTTCGACAAGGTAGAGGTATCCATAACCCGTGTCGAGATATCCCCAGGTGTTCCCGTGAGCGAGTCCGATAACCTTCATAAAGAAGTAGGCAAACAATGTGACGCTCGCGGCTTTACCGAGTCCAAGCGTTACGCGGTTTAGATGCTCCGGGTCGTGGTGTTTGATCTGGTGTGCAAAAATTCGGTGCGATGCTGTGCTCTCGATGATCGTCATCACGATGCCACCGGCGACGGCAGATATAAAGAACCATAATGGTATGTATTCAGAATACCATAAGGGATGGAGCTTCTCCGGCATGAGAAGGAATATTGACCCCAAAGCGGATTGATGCAGCATCGACAGACAGATTCCAAATATCGTGGCGCCTAAAGTAGCTTTCACAAAGATACGTCGTAATTTTTTCAAGTTGAGCCACTCAAATATCGCCGGACACCATTCGACAAACTGGCAGCTCAGATATAGGGCGACGTGCCATGCGACGAGAAACAACACCGAGTTGACTCCCCAAGAGACAACCATCGGATAGGGAATTCGGTAATATCGACCAAGATCGAACGTCAGTGCGATGATGGCGAAAAGGTAGCCAAGGAATCCAGTAAGCACTGCTGGTCGAAATAAAAAACCATACTCCTTCATGCCCATGAGGTGCACAGCCGTCCCGATTACAAAGCCGCCGGCTGCCAGGGCAACGCCGCACAGCATGTCAAAGCCGATCCATATCCCCCACGGGTTGTTGTCAGAAAGATTCGTCGAAGGCCCAAGCCCGAAGGCAAGCCGGTAGATGATGACAGGGATGCCCACGATAAGGATGACGGCTACCACTCCGTTGAAGACAGTGAAGTTGCTTTTAAGATATTCGTTGAAGGGCATTCCGAGAAAGATTTTTTCCCTGACCCAATTAGTTTTTTCCTCTACAGTTGCTGCCGTGGGTTGCATCATTTACCCTCCTTCTTCTCGAGAGCCTTCTTCACCTCTTCCTGGGCAAGCTCACCTCGTCGTCTCTTAAAGCTATAAAAGCCCATAGCCAATGCAGGGATAACGATGAAGACAGGCGACACCAATGACAGAAACGGTTTGCTCATCGTGGGGATGGCGACTGTTCCGAGGTCTGTGCGAAATCCGATGCGGTCAAAAGGAACCCCCGCGAGGTATAACCAACACGTGCCTCCAACCTCATGTTCGCCGTACACGTGATTGACATATCGACCAGGGTTGTCTCTGATTTTCTTGTGAGCCAACTCAACGAGGTCTTTTCTCTTTCCAAACGTCATCGTTTCGACAGGACATATTTCAACGCATGCAGGGACTCCGCCGGTTGTCGAAATCCGGTCAAAACAAAACGTACATTTAGTGACTTCGGGAGTGAAGGCATTGTAGTACTGGTATGCGGGTATATCGAACGGGCACGCAGCCATGCAGTAGCGACAGCCGACACACAGAGACGCATCGTAGGTAACCGCGCCGACGGGACGTTTGGTAAACGCCTTTACAAAACACGATGAGGCGCAGCCTGGTTCAAAGCAGTGCATGCACTGCTTCTTGACGTATATGGGCCGAGATGCGTCTCTTGGATTGGGGAACCGATTGACTACGGTATAGGTATCGGCATGCGTCCTTCGAATTTTATTAAACACCTCCCTGTTGCTTTCGTATTCTTTCAGCGATTTCTGATTCGGGAGTTTGTTCCATTCTTTGCATGCCCATTCGCATCTACGACAGCCGATGCACACTGTGGTGTCAACAAGCACACCGAATTGATCTGGATAACCCGGCAAGTTTAATGCGTCCGCCATCGCCTGAACGGGGTCCCCCACAATGGCGCCGGCGAGACCTGCTCCCAGCAACACCTTTAAGAACGATCTTCTGTTTTCATCCATCGTCCAACATCTCCTGTTGCGATTAAAGAACCCTCAGGATCAGTGGTCACTTCTTATCGCGATACGTAAGAAATCTCCAAAACGATATGAATAAAAAGAGATATGCTACCACCACTACGTATTCCATTCCCTTTGTGAGCGTGAAGAACTCATGAAGCGTATTGGGCATGGTTTCTGGTTCTCCTTTCCGCATGCGCCGGTTTGTTTTCCGGAGCCAGTAGTGCGCTAACTTGAAAGCGGTCGTCGATTCGTTGCTCCGATAAGTTGCGTGGTACTATTCCGACGGCTTCGTGTAATGCTTTTCACCAATGCGAAGCGCAGTGGCCGTCCCTTTCCCCTTCTCGGCGTGACATTTCGTGCATTCAAGCGACAATGGCTTTTGTTTCATATTTTCGTGGCACTCCATACATTGGCGATGATATGCAGCGAGCGCGCCTGGCCGCCCCAAGGTCGCAGGATCAAAGGATCTTCCGTGGCACGACACGCACTTCGGGGCCATGTTTTCCGCGTGTGGAGGCGTGTGATGATGGCAACTCTCACACAACGTCTGCTGGTTTGCATTGTGGAACCATTTTGACAAGGGGTTCTGATTGGAGATAGCGATCAAGCGCTTGATGATTTTGCCATGTTGAAAATCAACCGGTTCAAATTCCTTTTGCAGCGTCTTGATTTTGATCTTCTCCGGCGCCTTTTGAGGGTCCAGCACGTCCGAAATCGCGGCCGAGTCGGGCCAATTTCCGTTGACAGGGCCTTTGTGGCACGTCTGGCATGACGACTGTGGCAGCTCAATTTCTCGCCTGATGTGGCAGCCTGCACACGCCACCTTCTGTTTTTCTGTGTTGTGACACCCTGCACACGCTTCTCTCGCTGTGGCGGTGTGATATGCTCTCTCGTAGGAAACACCGCCTCCCTTCTTGACGTCAGCGCCCAATGGATGGCAGTTCACACATTTTTCGAGAGAATGATGGTGGCACGTATTGCAGAATTCCGCTCTCGGCTCGTGGAGTTTATGGTTGAAAGGCACCGCCTTCATTCTCACAGGGGGCAGAGGCGGCGTTTGAAGCGGATCTTGGGGCAGAGAGAAAGACAAATCCATGACGTCCTTCTGTCCCCTCACAAGTCTTGGCAACTGCTGAATTTCCTCCCGAGTAGGCGCCTTGTGCTCGCCGTGACATCCCTTGCAGTCATATGGCCCCCACGTGCGTTGTGAACGGATATCCCCCGTTTTCCTTATCGCTTCGTGAGTTTTCATGTGGCAGTTAATGCACGCGGAGTGGACAACTTTTTTCAGCGAGCGAACATTTTTTTCGTCTTGGGCCTTGTGGCAGGCGCCGCATGCATTTTCGCAGTCTTTTTTGTACACAAGTTTTTTGGTGTGTTCGTCCACCACGTGATGGCACAACTCACATCGTTTCCCCTCCGAGACGGATGCAGGATCAACATTCAGGCCCACGACGATGGAGAACTCCGGACCTATTTTGTACTTCTGCATGTGTGACACGTGCTTCGCATGTGTGACGTAGTTGAAAATAGGCTGCCAAGCCCATTCAGTCTTCTGAAAGGGCAGCGTCTTGACATGGCATTTGCCGCACAGACCGATATCAGGACCACTTTTTCTTCCTTCGGACATCATCTTTCTGTGGCAGGACACGCATTCGTTGTGGATGGCCTGCATAAAGGCCGTTTTGTTGGAGGGGTCCACTGCCTTCTTGGGGAAGCGGAACACGCCTACTTTGCCGGTAGAGGTGGATTCTTCCGTGATATGACATACTGTGCACTCAGCCTGGCCGAATTCCTTTAGGGTGCTCGTGTGTACATCATGATTGAAAACAACCTGCGGGCGTTGCAGCTTGCCGAGAGGATTCTGGGGGAGCAACAAGATGAGCCTTTTCTCAAGACTCTTCGGTCGATCCGTCGCTGTTCCACAAGCCACATCAAGTCCAAGGCAGCCCATCAAGAAAATTGAACACAAGCTCACGATCAAACTACTTGTTGTAATGCGTATCCTCTCCATGCCTCTCCTCCGCGGTTTTCATGAACGATGGGTGCGGACAGAACATTAAGCTTTCATTTCTTCTGGGATTTCCATTACTTCTATCAATATCTCACTAAAAAACTTCACGTGCATTCCCAGCTTGTATCCCCCGATGATATCTTCAATGCCGCTATGGCAATTGTGGCAGGGGGTAATGACAATCTTGGCCTTTGTGGCCGCCAACTGCTCTGCCTTGACTTGATTGCCTTTAACTCGAGAAGTCTTCCACGGTGGGCCGCAATTGATGACGCCGCCGCCGGCGCCGCAGCAGTAGTTGTGCTCGAAGGCCGGTTCAGGCGGTCTAAAATCCGAGCAAGTTACATTTATTATTTCCCTCAGTTTTTGTCCTAGTCCTCGGCCTCTTATGATGTTGCACGGTTCCTGCACGGTCACAGGCGTCTCGAATTTCTTGGCGATCTTTATCCTGCCGGTGGTGATCAATTCGTGGTAAAAGTCCACCGCGTGAATCAACGGAATGGGCGGCTCTTTCCACCCAAGCCATTTTGGTCCATCATACACGGCTCCTCGAAATGCGTGCCCGCATTCCCCCATGACTATTCTTTTGGCCTTGAGCTTGAGGGCGGCCTCATGGTGCGCCCTCTCCACACGGCCCATGGTTTCGAAGTCCCCGGAGTACATGGCCATATTGCTGTTGTCCCAACCGTCGAAGGACGGCATGGTCCAGTCAATGCCTGCCACCCTCATGATCTGGGCCATGTTTCCGATGAGTTGGGCGAGGATTTTAGGTTCAGGGGCAATCACTGAGTAAAAGACGTCGGCCCCTTCCTTGTCCAGGGGAATCCGGGCGCCGATGACCTCTGCTCTGGCGTCTTCCTCCTGCCACTGGAGCGTGTCGATCCATTCATCCTGCTTCACCCACATTTGGTTCATAGTGACTGCGTGGCTGTTCACCGTGTCCTGGAGGAACTGCGGTACCACCCCAAGCAGACTGCATATCCGGCGGACGGTGAGGAGCAGGTAGGCGATATCGATGCCAAATGGGCAATACATGCTGCACCGCCTGCACACGTTGCATTCCGTATGGGCGATCCGAGAGCAGTCCTTCAAAAACTCCTGGTCAACGTTTCCCTTCCTTCGTAGGATCTCCCAGAGGGTCTGCTTCACCTTGCCGACGGGCGAGAATCGGGGGTCTCTGTCGTTGGAGAGAAACCAATGACAGGCGTCAGAACAAAGGCCACAGTGGACACACGTGCTGAGATAGGTCTGAAAGCGTGCGGCAGTTTCTTTGTCCACTACCTTATTGATGACCTCTTTTATCCGATCTTGAGTCAGTTCTTTGGACGTTTCGTCCAACCCGGGATCCGATACTTTTGGAAGCGCCGCGAAGGCCATTGGAATTCCTCCACAAATCTTAATCGCTACCAGTCTTTTGCATTTCGAACCGCGCCGAATTCACAACCCATGTAAGCGCGCGTAAACGGAAAGAACAACATGTGACTCAGTCGCGTAAACGGAATCAGGATCAGCATTGCCGCTCCGCAGATCATGTGAATCATGACGATGACGTCATAATTGAGCCACTGCCGGTGGGCGAGAAATCCTGTAATGAAGGGGGCGACTGCGACGAGCAGCAACAAGTAGTCGGAGGTGTACGTCACAAACCTTACCTCCGGCAGCATCCATCTTCGGATTAAGAAGAAGATAGCGCCAAGGATAACAACGACAGTCAAGCCATCCGCAGCGGCTTCTGACAGCATCGGCCATGAGACGCCCCAAGAGAAGGCTATCATGGCCACGTGAGCAGTGAGGAAAATTGGGACAAGGACGGCGCACAGGTGAAAGGCGAACGTTACCACAGTAGTTTCATAGCGCATGCGCATGTTGCGTGAGGCAAAAGGAATGATCCAATGGATGAGCGACCTCAGGCTATACTTGAGGCTCATATATGGAAATATGACCTTGTCTTTTTTTGCCATGGCAATCAACGTGACAAATCGGTAGATCAATCCGCCGATGAACACGATGAAAGCAATCCAGACTAACCATACGCTCACAAAGGTGTACATGGTACAGCTCCAATATTTTCAAAGGGTTACCTGGGGACGGGCACAACCTTTCGGTAGTATTTTCCGCCTTCCACGTAGCGCAAGAGTATCTCGCCCCCGTCAGGGGAGAAGACAGGATCCCACACGAGTTGATACCCGCCTGATACAGGTTGTTGATTGACTAGAATGGATTGAGTGGCGCCGATGGCCACTTTCACAGCCACCTTGGTGGAATCAGGTGCGAAAACCGGTTCCCAGACCATGTCAAATTGTCGATTCCACACCACGCCGTTCACTGCTACCATCCATCGCCCTTTGTCCTTGACCACCGCGGCCACGTTCCTGGAATCGGGACTAAACACCGGCGCAAGGACAACATCGCCGAATGTCGCCTTCCATGGGTTCCCTTCAACTGCGATAGTCCAGCGCCCAAAGTCAGGAGAAACCACGGCGGCTACTTTTTTTGCGTCAGGAGCGAATCGCTGATGCCAGACTTGGTTGAAAGATCTGTTCCACAGGGGTTTTGCGTCGATTAAGAGTTGCCAACCTCTTGAGGTCAAGGCCGGCGCGACGACGCTCTTGGAATTGGGCACGAATGAAGGTTGCCAGACTGCTTTGTATCCCGGCATCCATGGTTCGCCATCAATCGCGATGGACTGAGTGATGGGATCCAGCCGCACCTCTGCTGCCGTGCATTCTCCATCGTCGCTGATGTCGAATCCCCAGACATTGAGGAAGTTTGTGGGCCACGTGTCGCCGTCGAATGCGAGGCTCCACAGCCCTTTCCGAAACTCAAAGATGTCGCCTTCGGCAAGAGGGGAAAGCTGAACAGCGATGGCGGCCTTGGTTCCGTCCTTGCTAATGAGACAATTTCGAGCCTCGATGAACTTGCTCTCCCAGGGTTCCCCATTTAGTACAGCGCTATAGCCCTCAGACGTCCTCACATTTGCAGCGACGCCTTTTCCGTTGGGGCTGATGCAGAGATTCCACACATAATCGAAGGTTTCCTCCCAGCGTTGGCCATCTACGGCCACAGTCCATTCGTCATCGTTCATCACGAGACAAAACAGCCGGCCGTCGGGACCGTAACGCAGAGACCAGGCCTTCTCAAAGGTTTCTTCCCAGACCTCGCCGTTGACGCACGGGGTGATTTCGTCCTCGCCAGTTTTCACCAAGGCTGCGATATTTTGCCCATCGGGGCTTACCACAAATTCTTGAACCTCTTCGAACCTGTCCCTCCATTCATTGAGATCGCAGATCATCTTAGACTCGATAGTCCAGTCAACAGCGGCTACATCTCCGGCTTGCGATATTGGATCCATGTTCGACCTCGTTCTATTATCTTCATGCGTGGTCACGTTGCTCACTCTGCAAGGCTGCCAACCATATCTCCCCGCATTCTACGCGTACGGTGGGAGATCGCCTTCGCGTCCCGCACCCACCTTATGACATTCATGGGGCGGACTTATTCAGCGCCTGACCACCTCCCCTTGCTGGAAGTCGCATTGTAAACGTAGTACCTTCTCCCTGGTGGCTCTCGAAGAAGAGCTCGCCGCCGTGTTCCAGCACAATTTTACTGGTCACAAGCAACCCCAATCCCGTTCCTCTGCTCCCCTTGGTTGAATAGAAGCTTGAGAAGATCTTGCGTTTCGTGTCATCAGACATCCCACAGCCGTTGTCAGAGACCTGAAACGTGATCCAGCATTCAGAGTCCAACTCAGTTCTTACAGTTACTCGATGCTGCACATCCTTTGTGTCTGATTCGCACGCGTCTATGGCGTTCGAGACGAGGTTGGAGAGGCACGTATGTATGCCTCTTTGATCGAGAGAGAGTTTGCACGACTCGTCGATTTCTTTAGTCAGATGCCTTTCGATGGCGATGGATTTTTTTGCGGCAATAGGCTCAAACAGCGCGCACACTTCTTCAACCAATTTGTTGGGGTCGACCTCTTCATATTGTGGAACGCGCTCCTTTGAGTAGCTGAGGAGATCTTTGACGAGGTCTGAAATCCGGCGTATGTTGTTTTGAACCATGTCCCAGCCTCGTTCCAAAAGAACTTTGTCGGAATCCTCGATAGCCGTCTGGACGACAAACACCCCTCCTTCCAGTCCCTGGAGGATATTCTTGATCCCATGAGCCAAACCAGCCACTGTTTGGCCTATCACCGCCAGCCTATCAGACTCCTTCTTCTCCCTCTCGAGCCGCTTGAAAGTTCTTAAGTCCTGATAAAACCCGACCGCGCCGACCGTTTTACGCTGGTCGTAGAGAATCGCTCCAGAAAATCTCACGGGAATATCTTCGCCACTGCTGGATTTTATCGAAGCCTCCTGGGCAACCAGCCTCGTAGTCTCGAGCTCCTTGCCGAGGTGAGAAGCAAGAATCATTTCGACAAATTGTCGTGGAAAGTATCTCTCGAGATCCTCGTCGCCGATGACCTCAGACTGCGGATATCCGAGGAGATTTTCGGCCGCCTGATTATAAATTGCGATGGCGCCTTTCTCGTCGATGGCAATGATACCGTGGATAGAATTCTCGATGAGGTTGGTCTGAAAATCCTTGGAGACGCGCAGCTCCTTTTCCAGCTTGACTCTATCTCGAATGTCCACGGCAATGATCATTGTGTAAAGAACTTCATTTTTATCATTGAGTACTGGGCTCATGTAACTGATGTAATGCGCTTCTTCTCCAGATACGGTGATCCCGCATTCTTCGCTCGAACAGGCCCCTTTCTGCAGAAAACATTGGTCTGCGTTGCAGTCTTCACATTTGTTATCCCGTTTCTTGAAGACCTCGTAACAGTGCATGCCGATGCTGCCTTTGAAGAGGTTTCTCATGTAGCTGTTTTGACGAACGATTTCGAAGTCTTTGTTAATCACACAGATGAAGCAGGGAACCTGTTCGAACAGATTCTTGTATTCCCAGCGGCTTTTCACCAGTTCCTGGGTCCTTCTACGAATCTGGTCGCCCATAATGTTAAAAGCTCGGGCGCATTCACCGATCTCGTCTTTGGACGCCAGCGGTAACTTGTAGGTGAAATCCCCTTGCGCGATCTTTTTTGTGCCGTCTCGCAGGCGACTCAGGGGTTTGGTGACCCGAAGCATGATGTACAATCCGATCGTGGTGAAGACGGCTATAAATGTGGCCACGCCCAAAAGGATTGTCTTGAGCACAATGTCCCGAAGGTGCCGATCCGCCTTGTCCAGGGACATGGCCATTTCCAGGATGCCGAGCACCCGATGAGTCGCCGGGTGGACATGGCACGCCGCAGACGAACAGCCTTCCGTGTTGTAAATGGGCGTGATCATGACGAGTAAACGGGAAGAATCGAACCGGTCAATCACGGTTCTGCCGGTTCTCGTAATTTCGGGAGACACGACGCCGCCTGCATGACACGCCGCACACACGTGAGAATTCATGTCCGCCTTGTCCCCTATTTCGGAAACATGATTGGAAAACCTTATGATCCCGTCGTGGTTAAATATTCTCACGTAGGCGATTTCCTCTTGTTTTCCCACATCAGTTACAATGCTCGCGGTGGCGAGGGTGTCGTCGCGAAGCATGCTGTGATTCGTCGCGTTGATGACAGCTTTGCTGAACAGGTCCGCCTCGTTCATCAACTGCTTCACCGCAAAATTGCTCTGTAATCCGGTGAGCAAGTACAAAAATATGACGTATGATGCGAGCAGTATGAGGCAGACGCTCAGGCTCATTCTGAAACCAAGGCTCCGAACCTGGGCCGTCCACACCTCTTTGAGCCGACCCATCTTGGACATGAGATACCTTTATCTCTCTGAGCGGCGAGCCCTTCGCTGCCTCAAGGGCGTCATTCCCCGAGTACTTCTCGTACGGCCTTCAGAAACTCATCTTTATCCACAGGTTTTTCGATATATCCTTCAGGGGCCGGTATTGACCGTTCATGGATAAACTTTTTAAAGTCCATGTACCCGATGGCCGGCGTGGAAAAACCAGTGACCATGATGACCGGCACCTTAGACAGCTGTTCGTCCTTCCTCATTTCCCTGTACATCTTGATGCCTGTTTTCTCGGGCATGAGCAGGTCCAGACACACCAGGTCGGGCTTTTCCTCGAGTACCTTCTTCATTCCCTCGACGCCGTCTCCTGCTTCACAGACCTCATAGCCGTTCTTCCTCAGCAGTGTGCCAAGAAAGGTTAAGACGTCCGGCTCATCGTCAATAATCAATATCTTTTTGGGCATGACCGGTCTCCTTTCTCGATGAGGTCATTCCTTGTCCGAGGATTCCTGGTTGTCATGAGCTCGGTTGGTTTTAGGTTCCAGCGAGTCGCCCTGGGAGGAGCAAGGTTCGTGCCAGGTATGCACAGGTAAAGGTGAGCTTGTTCAAAGGGGCTTCTCAAGCCATCAACAATCTACTCCAAGGCCGTATGATGTCGGTCTGATCCGCCTGGGGTTCGGGGGAGAGACGAGAGAGAGAAGATAGGGTGTTGCATGTTTGAAACGCAATCAACGTGCGGATCCACTCACGAGGTCTTTTTATAGGCTGCATCGAGTGTTTCAACAATGAAACGTGTTTCACGCGCCTACGGTTCGCTGATGCCGTGTTTCTCCATCTTTCGCCACAGCGTTGCCCTGCTCATACCCAGCCTCTTCGCCGCGATGCCTTTTTTCCACGATGCGGCTTGTAATTCTTTGAGTATGAGATCACGCTCGGCGTCCTCAAGCGCTTTGTGAGCTGGAGGCGCTTTGTGAAGCCTGTCAGCTCGGGATTCCCGCAGAATGGATTCTGGGAGGTCAGAGGGCCTTATTAATGTACCTTTGCAATGGACAAATGCATGTTCGATGGCGTTGGAAAACTCTCTCACATTTCCCGGCCAGCGGTATCCTTCCAAGATCTCGAGCACCTGGTCAGCGATACCTTGGATTTTCTTCCCCATCTGCTGATTGAACTTTGCGATGAAATGCCCTAACAGCAACGGTATGTCCTCGATGCGCTCCCGCAGCGGGGGAAGAATGACGGGAAAGACGTTGAGGCGGTAATAGAGGTCATCGCGAAATGCGCCGCTCAGTACCTTTTTGTAAAGGTCTTGGTTTGTGGCCGTGATGAGTCTTATGTTCACTCGGATAGGCTTGTTGTCTCCAAGGCGGTGGATTTCTCTTTCCTCCAAGACACGGAGCAGTTTCACTTGGGTTGCCGGACTGATATCGCCTATTTCATCGAGGAAAAGCGTCCCCCCATTGGCCAGTTCGAATTTACCGATATGTGTAGTGAGCGCTCCTGTGAACGCGCCTTTCACATGACCGAAGAGTTCGCTCTCGAGCGTCCCTTCAGGCAGCGCGGAGCAATTGATGGCCACGAAGGCTTTGTCTCGCCGCGCGCCGTGAAAATGCAGGGCCCGCGCGATGAGCTCCTTACCCGTGCCCGTCTCTCCGAGTATCATGACAGTGGTATCTGAATTTATGAGATTGGATAGCGTATCGAAGACCCTCTGCATGGCCGCGCTTCTGCCCACGATAGACTTGTACCCGTAGTGGGTTTCCAATTCCTCTTGGAGCCATCTATTTTGCGATACATCTCTGAAGGTCTCCAAACCGCCTATGACCTCGCCTTCATCGTTGTACAGCGGCGCAGCATTGACCAACAATTTGACCAGCTCGTTTTTCTTGTTCCGAATGGCCACCTCGATGTCTTGACACGGGTGGCCGCAAGATAAGGCCTTGTCCACAGGACAGGAATATCTGCACAACGAGGCGCGAAAGACTTTCAAACACTCTTTTCCTAGCACTTCTTCTTTATGAAAACCGGTGATCTTCTCAGCAGCGCGGTTCCAAGAGGCTATTTTCCAGTCCTTGTCCACAGTCATCACGCCCTCTGAGATGCTGTTGAGGATCGCTTGGAAAAGCTGCGACGTTTCCATGCTCACGCCTTAAAAATATGCGGTGCTGTCTCTTGTCTTGGAACCAACCATAGGGGGTTGCGGTTTTCACATGAGACGGTGTTGTTTCTCCGCCTCTGCCGGACGTAGCGACGGGCGACCCGAGCCTCGTATGTCAGGGTTCCGCGGCCGTCGGCGCGCTCCGAAAGGCGGCGCTGTAGAAGCCCTGTCCCATGTTGTGCAAAAAATGTGCCGTGTCACGGCAATCCGCCCTCGCCGCGTCGCATACTTTGACAACGGGGCTATGAAGAGATAACCTCCCCAGATATACATTACATCTTTTTACGTCAAAAGAGTAGCGGAGGACTGCGCGTTGAATGCCAACAGCAACAGAAGGGCTGTCTTGTTTCTGAACGAGAGCAATTCCATAGAGCCGTTGATTGAGGCCCTTGGCGGCAATGGCTTTGAGGTGTTTGCGGCTGAAGACCTCAAAGCAGGCCTCGCAGAGCATGGGACAGAGCCATTTCAACTGGCTGTCGTGGAGGATGGATACAGATCTCTCTCGGCCCCGGCTATAGTGCAAGAGCTCCTTAAAATATCATGGATGACTCATTCGATCATTGTCACGGATAAAGATGAAGACCAACTGCATGAACTAGCAGAAGGACTAGGGATACTTGGCGGGATGAAAGACCCGCATGATGTAAAAAGACTGAACGATCTCTTAATAACGCTGCGGAAGATCCTCGGCGAGGCTTGAGGCCGAATGGGCCTGCTTGATGGCCCGCGCTCCTCAACGCGTTGCGTGGTTGCGCGCCCTGAAGATGCCGCCGATGAACGATTTCGTTGTTGATTCTGTGCCTGAAAACGGCTATAGTGTCTCTTGGGCGAATAAGTTCATGGCCGAGTGCTCGGATGGCGGAATAGGTAGACGCAGTGGACTCAAAATCCACCGCCCTTACGGGTGTGCGAGTTCGACTCTCGCTCCGAGCACCATCTACGCGGGGTTCGCATCAACTTCCCTGAATTACTTGGGATAGTGAGTGTTCGGCAACCGACCGGTTGAAAACCAGTTGAGGGCTGGGACTCGTGACACGCTTGAGGGAGCGTGACCAGATTCATAAAGCCCGCATCTCTTTGCCTGGGTCGGCGGAGCCGCTCCATGTTTTCAGCAATGGTTCTCTCTCAAACCGCAGCACCGCAAGCAGTTGCAGAAAACGCTGTTCGGGTGGGCACTGATGTCTTCCACTTGTGCTTTCGATGCGAAGCCTCACTCAGACACCTGTGTAGTCCCCTCATTCGATTCTCGCTCACCGGGATGCGATCCCTTAGCTCTCAAATGGATCTCCGAAGAACTCCGTCCCTTTTGCGTAAATCTTTCAATGAGCTTTTTTTTTTGGCAGCAGTATATTTCGAGAGAGGGGTTCGCACTCTTAGAACTTCTCATTGAAACAAAAACACTTAACGACAGATCTTAAACGCACAACGAGAATCAGAGAGCCTCGATTTTGTCAGGACCAGGGAGGTCCGCAAAACACATGGGGTAACTCTCCAATATTCTGTGACAAATCGCTCCCGTCGTCGCAACGACTACGGAAGAATCAGCTTGATTGAAACTCCAAACCTAGGCAAGCCTGTTCAGTCCCCTCCGGTCGCAACGACTACGGAAGAATCAGCTTGATTGAAACAAATGGTTTCCCAAGCTATATGGAACCAATCCTTGGTCGCAACGACTACGGAAGAATCAGCTTGATTGAAACGTTGAAGCGCTGCTCCGCTGTGGCCTCCAGCATTGTCGCAACGACTACGGAAGAATCAGCTTGATTGAAACACACTTGGTTCTGATGTTGCAGAACGCTGATACGTCGCAACGACTACGGAAGAATCAGCTTGATTGAAACAATATGAGACGAATCACTCGAAATTGCCACCTCAGGTCGCAACGACTACGGAAGAATCAGCTTGATTGAAACAATTTCTACGTAATCCACCCCGTCCAAAGTTTGTGCGTCGCAACGACTACGGAAGAATCAGCTTGATTGAAACTTGGATATTCGTGAGGCAAGCTTGTTTCGGAATTCGTCGCAACGACTACGGAAGAATCAGCTTGATTGAAACCACCTTAAAAACCCTAAAAATTAATGGCGATTACGTCGCAACGACTACGGAAGAATCAGCTTGATTGAAACTTCGTGCGCACCCAAATGTATTAATTGAATCTGAGTCGCAACGACTACGGAAGAATCAGCTTGATTGAAACTCTATTGAATTTTCCTTGTTTTCAGCACCAACTACGTCGCAACGACTACGGAAGAATCAGCTTGATTGAAACATCCTTTATGTCGAGCCTATCCACCAAGATGATGTGTCGCAACGACTACGGAAGAATCAGCTTGATTGAAACTCCTATCGAAGGTATTGGGGTTGGAGCCGATAAGTCGCAACGACTACGGAAGAATCAGCTTGATTGAAACGAAGAAGAAGATAAGCGATGCACAGCTTGCGGGGTCGCAACGACTACGGTAGAATCAGCTTGATTGAAACTTCGTAGATTACAAAAACTTGGAACAAGCTTCGGAGTCGCAACGACTACGGAAGAATCAGCTTGATTGAAACAAATCGGGTGGCCTACGAGGAGACGGGCGGTTTAAGTCGCAACGACTACGGAAGAATCAGCTTGATTGAAACTGTTAGGGGAAAACCAAAACAGCCTTAACGACGTGTCGCAACGACTACGGAAGAATCAGCTTTTGTTTTTTGAAAAGGGCTCACATCCTGTCTCAGAGAGACGTGTCTGACAGTTGGCTCAATGAGCATGCACCCATTGAGTCGCAAGAGCCGGAACTGCCCCATTCCGGAGTGCGTGGCTCTCAGACGGATGCTCTTTTCAACCGGAGCTGAATATCAAACGATTTGTCAAAGAACCAGTGTATTGTACATTCTTAGCCCCTGGTAGGGCCTCGTGTCAACTTTTTTAGTGGCGCAACACGCCCACAAAAAGGAGTCCGCTTCAGACCGACAATGCTTCTCAGGATTGCTTTCTTGAAGTCTTTGCTCTTGTCGAAGTTCCTGATGAATCTCTCGGTGCCGTCCTCGTAGACCACCACACAGCCAGCCATGAGAATACAGTAGCTGTGAAACTCGCATTGGGAGAGATACTGTTCCAATTCTTTGACGAACGCTGTCTCCATCACTTTGAGAGAATACGTTTGTTCGCCCCAGATCACGCCTCGCTCAAGCACCCTTGGGAGTGGTCCAAAAGCCCTACCGTCAATTTTGAGTGAATAATTCTGCCTGATACCCGCTGTGCACGGCCTTTTTCGATCACAGTCACCTGATCGTGTTGCTGGATAGGCAAGGACCATGCCCCGATTGGCGGGGTCAGTCATGTAACGGTGCCCCGTCTTCCCCGTTTGAGAGTCTGTGCGAGCAGCATCTATCTTTCCGTCAACACCGGTATCAAGACATTTCACCCCTATCACGATAGGTATATCTTCCAAATTTCCGCTGGCAAACTTCTCAAGTTCCAGTCGTCTGCGCACATCGGATGGATGTTGCGAGAAGCTCGAATGGCTCAGACTATTGCGTACCGAGTTGCGCAGCCAATTCTTGAGAGCTTCTGCGGCATCAGCTCGGTTCTGAGATGCTGTAAACGCATTCTGGACTGCTGCGCGCAGAGCTGGATGATAGATACTGCTGATTAGGTCAGAGGGATTCTTCTTACTCTTTTCATCGTTCAGCTCATCAAAGAGGCTTTTGGCAGAGACCCTCTTTGTCGGCTTCTGTCTTGATTCAGACCAGCCATACGGGTCCTGTTTTGTGGTTGCCGCATCCTTTTGATTCCAGTTCATCATTGCCATATCGATGGTTACATAACCCTGCGCATCTTGGGCTTCAAACCCCGGCACGCACCAATGGTATGCAGGCATGACTGGAATGCCATCCTCTCCCGCCAACGGAGCTTTGCGTAGAACCTCTCTCCTCCACGCACTGATATTGCGGAGATTGATTCCCCGTGCTTCGAGTGGTTCAGGACGAGGCAGCTTGCATGCCAGTAAGAGCGCATCGAGTGCATGATTCACGGTATGCCCGTTCCCATCGTGGTCTGCCTTCTCCTGGGCTTTGCTGAACAGCGGATAGGCAACGCTCCTGTACAATGCAGTATGACGACCACTTCTAAAAGCAATCTCCGGCGGCTTCTTCTGCCTCTGGGAGAGCTTTGAATACAAGTAACGTGCAAAAGGGCGTGGACCCCGCTGAGTTTGGACTATGGAGGCGAAATTATTAGCAATGAGCGCAAGGTATCGTTCCAGTTCCCATGCTCTTTGAGGGTCTCGCATGAGATTCAGAATGCCCTTCTTTTCGGTATGGAGGAAATGAAGAGGTCTCTTGCTCTTCAAGCTATTAATGTAGCTCTCATAGTTGCGGTATGCGTCTTCGTGAATTCTGAGAGAACTCACTCCAGGAAGAGAGGCTCCCTTGGCAGCATTACATTTTGGACAGGATGGGAGAATATTGAGGTAGCTATCGAAAAAGAAATCCTTCCTTGGCAGAATATGTTCACGCTCCATTAGATTCTCAGAAGGCTTCCCGCAGTATGCGCAGAGCCCCCCGAATTCCGTGCGCAGCATTTCCTTTTCACTGGTGAAACCATACATGGGACCATACTGATAGATACTCTCAACCGATTTGCAGGAAGCATCCCGAATCTTCTTCTTTTTCCCCGCCAGCAGGTCGAATGCGGTACGCTCTACGACAATTCTGTCGATTCCTCTTGGAGCCAGTGGGAGGAGCCTAGCCTCAATATATCGCCACAGCTTACTGAAGATTATTTGTTCGCGTCTGGAAATGATATCAGACTCCTGGATTGACCCCTTGAACTCAGATGGTTTGCCCTCCATTACTTTGTGGACGTATGCTCTGCTATGCTCTCTGCAATAGCGGTTCCTCCCGACTTTGTTTTCAAGGATATTGACTATTCCTTTTTCCACATACTCCCAGCTATCTTCATCGCCGCCGTCTTCCTCCTCGTGCATTGGCAACTCAGCATACAAATCGTGTAGAATTGTTCTCGCTCTTTTCCGAAGAGCATTCCTAGATTTGGCTTCGTTCGCACCACGCAGATTCTTGGATATGAGGTCCAATACGTCAACCGCTCGCTGAAGCATGGAGAGCTTGCTTGGCTCCCTACGAAGAGGGTTTTGAAAATAGGTAACCAGTTGCTGTAACACCGCATCACCAACAGCATTTGCGCGTCTTGGCGTCACCTTGTTGCAGCCCTCCCACGCACAGCGACTTCTGCGACGGTTGTCAATTCTCAGCGGTCTTATTTCGCCGCAGCGTTCTCCTTTGCGGTTGAGGATTCTTGCACAGACTGCAAGGGCTTGTTTGCAAAGCTCAGGGTCCTTAATGGTTTCCGTTAATTCAAGTTCAAGCTGATGGAAGAATTCTTCTCTCGTGCACCGATAGCCGGAGCCATCTCCTTCTTTCATTTCATTGGGGTCGACAAAAAGCGATTTGTACCCACGCCTCTTGGAAAAACGAACTATTCTAGCAATCTCTTCCTTACCCAAGCCAAGCCCTCGGAGCCCCTCCCCCAGCATTCGCAGCCTTCTTTTTTTCGTCTTCCTTGTCCTTCTCAGCCGCCTGATGTTAGCCCGAGGATCAACCTTGTCTTTGATGCGGTTGGCATCAATAACTATTGTTCCCGCAAACAGAGGTTCATTGCCGTCCTTGGTGTTACGAACCAGGGCTATTCCTATGTTTGACGCGCCGTAGTCTATTGCGAGAGTTATCATGGCGACTACCTGTCACTGGTAAAGGAATCGGAGAGCTACTTGAAATTGTAGCCCAAACGGAAGTGGGTTTGAAGAGAAATTTATGAAAAATTTGCAGCTGATTTGGGAGATCTACACGCCACTGGTGCCTATTTTGGCATCGATGGACTCAAAATCCACCGCCCTTACGGGTGTGCGAGTTCGACTCTCGCTCCGAGCACCACAAGAACAAACGCGACTTCGTGCATCCCACTCAATATAACGCCATTCTCATAGCGTCGGGGGACGCAATTTCCTAATCCAAGCAGGTCATGTACGTTTCCAGCTTAAAAATGCTTCGTAGTAGATCTGCAACCAAGTCAGGAGAGCCAAGTTTCTCGTTGGAACATTTTTTCATCCCTCCCTATGAAGGCATGGAGGCCTGTGTAAAGAGAGAGGTGACAAATTGCGCCGCGCGTCAAGTTGATTGACATAAATAAAACCCATTACGAATCAATACAGTGTTCCAACCTCTCTCGGATGTGACAAATTTTGTCCCCTCGCGAGCCGGGGTGGTTTTGGCGGCGACTGCAAAAGCCTGTTCCGGAGCTGTCCGGCAGCATGCCATTTTGGTACATGAATTGCTGTCGCTGATATTGGAAAGGAGGCCCCAAGAAAAAGACACACCCCAGAAGAAAGCCAAGAGGAGGTTGCAACAAGGGCCAAAATGATTCCTTTATTCAGCTGACAAACAGTCCGGCTTTTCATTTTCTTGGAAAAAGTATCTTTGCGATCACGGGCTGAGACTGAATTCTTTACTGGACGCGAGCTCAAAGGGGTTGCAGGAGAGATCTATCTCTTATTCAGAACGCATTAATATTATAGGTATTCTCCAGACTAATCATGATTTGGACGCGGGGCCGCTCTGTCATCCTCACAAAAGTGGTGCCCCACACTGGAGTTGGTGGATCACCATTGCTTGGGATGACAATCTGACGTACGGCCATTTCGTGATTTCTTTTGAGAACGGTTGTATGAGGGCATGCGACATGAAAAACAGAGACGCGCGTGGTTTCACACTAATCGAGTTAATGGTTGTCATCGCCATCGTGGGGATCGTTACCGCAATCGCGATCCCGTATTACAATAATTACAAGAAAACAGCATGCGATCAGGCTGCGCTGGCAGACCTCTATAATGTGCGGGCGGCGGTTCAAAAGAAGTTGGCTGATGACACGCTGAGTTCAGCGGGTCCCATGGCCACTGATGCAGCATCCGTGGCCGCGGCCGTATCAGCGGTGCTTGCCGATACCACGGGAAAATACGGGTATCCCGGACCCACCACAAAGTGCGGGGTGACAATCACCAGCAGCGGCAGCGTCGTAAAAGCAACAGCAACACTGGGAACAGGTACGACGTGGACCCTTGATATGGCGGGCGGCAGTCAAATCGGCGCCGCCGCAAGTCGTGAACTGTTCTCCACTGATTTCAACAATACTGACGGCATGAAGTTTATCGCCAGCAAGGCTTCGTATGACGTCGAGGGTGGGCAGCTAGTGGTAACGACTAAAACAAACGGGCAATTTGTGGCCACAATGGGGGATCCCACATGGAAGGACTACACTGTGGAAACAACGGCCACGCTGGATTCTGGTCCCGGCTATGGGATCTATTACCGTTTTACCGGGGGCGACAGTTTCGGAAATCGGAACGGTTACGTGTTTCAATACGATCCAGGACTAGGCAACAGGCTGGTGGTTCGAACGGTGACCAACGGGTCAGAATCTCCTCCTATTCAATCAGTCCCTATGAGTAATTTCTTTCCCGCCAACGAGATTTTTGGAAAGGAACAGAAGGTATCCATCTCCGTGGCGGGTGACAAACACACCATATGGCTTAACGGAGTTCAAGTGTTCAATTTCACGGACAGCCGCTTCCAAAGCGGCGCAGTGGGACTGAGGACATGGGCTAACAACATCGACAACTCGGTCACCCGTTTTGATTCGTTGACCGTCACTCAAAAATGACGCGATCTCAGGACGAGCACATTGAGTTTCAAGGTTTCCGTCGAAGTAAGGGCCGCATTGTGTAGTTCGTGGGCATGTGAGAAATCCTGTGTAAGAGGGGGCGTAGTCGGCTCAACATTTCGAATGAGCCCGCCTTGAACTGAGCGACTGAGAAATCTTCGGCTTCCGGCCGAGATTTCCCGATGCGCTCGAAATGACAAGAAAAAAAGAGCTTCATAATGATAAAAAAGGAAGCTGTGGGGCGGAATAATACATAAGGTTGCTCGAATTGATTTGAGCCTTTCTACGATCGCAGCCGTTTTGGCGCGCATTCTTGAAATACCCATATAAATGACTAGCCTATCATCGCCTTCATCAGTCTTTTCGTACAGCCGCTATGTATCGGTTCAGTGTGCCGCACCATGTAACGGTCGCACATAAAGATATCCAAATTAATTACAATTTGGGCGGGTGTCCCCTCATTACGTCATCGTCAAGAAAGTGGTGATCCATGGGGAGTTTCCTGGTTTCCTGTTTTCATGGGAATGACTGTCTGACGTGTGGCCACTTCGACATTTCTTTTGATAAAAGTTATAATTGCGCATACTCGGCGGCAGAGCTCCTTGGCTCCACCCCCCATTGAATTGGGCCCAAGGTCATGTCTCTCTCCAACCGGAATCCAAAGAATTCTTTTTCATGATGATTTCCCCGGGGCTCCATGGTAGGAGTGATGTCAATCTCGGCGCAGAGGATGCCCATGGCCAACGACAAAACAGGAAGCGTTATACTGAGTGTCATCAGTAGCATATTCCAGTTGCTGAGACATTCCATTAACTGTTGGGCGGCAGACCGTGCGCCCCGTATGGCGGCCGCCCTTGCCTTCTACACTATTTTCTCCGCAGGACCGGCGCTGCTGATCGGGCGGTCTGTGGCGGAGGCTTTGTTAGGACACGCCGCCGAGTCCGAGCTGAGTCAAGGTCTTAAGGAATTCGTCGGGCCGGTTGATCCCGCGATCGTTATGGGACTTCTCGAAAGCGCCAAAGGGAAAATAGCTGGGAAAGGGCTGCCGGTCTTCGGTATCCTCGCGGCCGTTGCCGCTGCCATGGCGGCTTTTTCCGAGCTGCAGAGTTCCCTAGGGACGATTTGGCGCCACCGGCCCGATCGCGGCCAAGGCGTATTCCATTTCTTTTATACCCGCGTCATTTCCTTTTTGCTGGTGGTGGCAATAGGGATTCTCATCATCCTTTCTGCTGTCACAGGGGCACTGATCACCGCGTTGAACTCGTTGATCGTGGACATGCTGCCCACCTTGTACGGTCCGCTTGCAGGTGTGAACGCCCTGGTGTCTGTTGCCATGCTCCCGACCCTTCTTTTCCTCTCATACAAGTTTATGCCCCCTGTTCGAGTTCCTTTTCTGGCTGCGCTTTCCGGGGCGATGTTCGCGTGGCTCTTGTTGTTGGCTGGCAAATGGGCAGTGGGGCAGTACTTGGCGTTGACCGGCGTGCGGTCTGTGTATGGCGCCGCAGGCTCCCTGGTCGTGCTTATGATCTGGGTGTATTACAGCGCGCAGATATTCTTTCTCGGGGCAGAATTTACCAAGGTGTTCAGTGAACTTCACCTTGCTGACAAAGACGTGGATCTACGAGCATCTTGTTCCTGACGCTTCCCGTTCCGTATGAAATTCACACAAGGAGATATTTCTTCCGAATACTCTCATTCTCCCGTAATTCTTGTATGGTCCCCTGAAATCGAATCACGCCATTGTCTATGATGTATCCTCTATCGCTGAGGGCAAGGGCTGCCTTTTGATTCTGTTCGGCCAAGAGGATGGTTAAGCCTTTTGCCTTCAGTTCAAGGATGCGTTCCTGGAGTGTACGAACGACAAGAGGAGCAAGACCCTCTGTGGGCTCATCGAGCAGGAGCAAGTCAGGATTGGTGACCAGGGCCCGCGCGATTGTAAGCATCTGCTGCTCCCCGCCGCTCAAGAGCCCTGCCTTTCTCCCGTCAATGTGGGCAAGGGCAGGGAAAAATTCATATACCTTCTGCTTGTTCCATTCAGTGCTGGTGACACCAGGGCGTTCGGAGATCTCGAGATTCTCCCCCACAGTGAGATCGGCAAATACTCTGCGATCGTCCGGGACATATCCTACGCCAAGTCGCGCGATCCTGAATGGGGCGACCCCTTTGATTTCTCTACCCTTAAATTTGACGGAACCTTGTCTTGGAGGAACGATTCCCATTATGCTCTTGATGATGGTGCTTTTCCCTGCACCATTTCGACCAAGCAAACACACGATCTCTCCCTGTTCGACAGACAGCGAAACCCCAAAAAGCACGTGACTGAGGCCATAGAATGTATGGATATCTCTCACTTCCAGCATTAATCGGCGCTCCCGAGATACGCTTCCCTGACGAGGGGATCATTCTTCACTGTTTCAGGATCTGCCTGGATAATGGTAGCGCCTTGCTGCATTACCATGATGGATTGGGCGATGGAAAACACGAGCTCCATGTCGTGTTCACAAAAGAGTATGGTCAAGCCCATGTTTAGGTTGAGCCGCTGGATCAGCTCAATCATCATCTGGGTTTCTTCCGGCGACATGCCCGCGGTTGGTTCATCGAGGATCAGCAATTTCGGGTGTGTACCCAAGGCAATAGCTATTTCGAGCACTTTTTGCTCGCCATGAGACAGGGCGCCGCTTACGCGATTCCAGACGCGACCGAGACCGACGCTCTCGAGTATCCTTGCGGTTTCGTCGTTAGCCAGTCGACGCGCCGGGGTCAGCAGTTTGAAAGTCTTGTTCTGGTGAGCGAGCACTGCGACTCTCACATTTTCAAAGACGCTCAATCTGCTGAAAATGTTAACGATTTGAAATGATAATCCGATGCCCTTCCGACAGACATTATACGCGGGCATCCCGCTGATATTCTCGCCGTCGAATATGATTTTTCCTTTGTCTGGTTTGGTAAGTCCTGCAATTAACTTGAAGAGGGTACTCTTTCCTGCGCCGTTGGGTCCTATGACCGCAACGACCTGCCCTTTTTGGACATGAAGGTTCGCCTCTCTCACTGCGAGAAAACGGTCGAATGATTTTGACAACTGTTCAACGATCAACATTTATCTGTTCCGACTAGGCGCATGGGACCTTCTGGCCTCTACCATTTCCGAGACATAGCCGAGAACTCCTTGGGGCAGGAAGAAGATAAGGAGGATGAGTATTATGGCCAGTACGAGAGTCCAATACTCAGTGTAGATGCCTATGACGGTTCTGAGGACCACTATGATGGCCGCGCCCAGCATGGGGCCCCAAAAAGTGAACCATCCGCCGAGCAGGCACATGATAAGTATTTCTAGGGAGAGGGTCCAAAACATCAAATCTGGAAACACTGAATCTTCCACCACGACAAAGAGGACTCCTGCCACGCCGGCAAAAAATCCCGCGATGACCTGCCCTACCAATTGCTGTTTCTTCACGTTGACTCCGATGACCTGGGACCTCTCCGGATTGTCTCTGATCGCTTCGAAGGTCCGGCCAAAGGGGGAATTGACTAAAGCGTACATAACCCACAGACTGCCCACAGACACGGCAAAAGTGAAATAATACGATGCAACAATATTGGTGAGAAAGGACGGGAGCGGGACGCCGTGTATGCCGTCATCTCCTCCGGTGAACGAGTACCAGCGAAAGACCAACGCCCACACCAGTGAACCGAGAGAGAGTTGCAGCATGCCGAAATAAAGCTTGGACAGTCGCACGCAGATCAAGCCCATGAGCAAGGCCAGCATCGCCGCTGCGAGGGGCCCGATGATAAATGCAGTAAACCAGGGCCAACTCGTCTTAGTCATCATGAGGGCGCATGCGTACGCCCCTACCCCATAGAAAACCGCGTGGTGAAATTGAAACATTCCTCCATGGCCCAGCACCAGGTTGAGACTTGTAGCCAGCAAACCCGTAACCATGATGAGGGCCAACAAATACACATAGAATCTCGGGAGGAGCGACGGCACAAGCGCAAGCAGCATAAGGGCTGCGCCGATCAAGGGCGCGCTGTTTTTGAGCCAAGATTTTTCAGGCGCCACTTATTGCCCTCCTCACCACGTCCCTTTCAGCAGGCCGGTTGGTTTAACGATGAGCACAATGATGACCGCGATGTAAGGAAACACGATTGCGAATTGGGGCCATACGAGGATGCCCAGAGAATCGGTAAGACCGAAGATGAGTGCGCCCACAAGGGCTCCCCACATGTTCCCCAGGCCGCCTATAATCACGATCAGAAATGCCTCCATGATAATAGAATGATCCATGCCCTGGGTGATGTTCTGCGTGGGCGCCACCAACGCACCTCCCAGCCCCGCCAACGCGCACCCGATGACAAACACAAAAGCAAAGACCATCCCCACATTAATACCGATCGCGCCTACCATTTCTCTATCCACGGCGGCAGCGCGTGATATCTTTCCAATCTTTGTCTTGTTGATAAGAAGCCACAGCCCCAGCGCCACGAGTGGGCCTACGAAAAGCAGGAATATATTATATTTTGGAATGGGGGTTCCCAGTACCGACCAAGCCCCTTGGAGCATGGCCGGCGGCGACATGGACCGGTAATCCGGCCCCCACGCCAGCTTCACAAGGTCTCGAAACAAAAGGGTGAGCGAAAAAGTAAAAAGCAAGAGCATCAAGTGTTCCCGCTCGTACAAATGACAGAAAAGGCTCCGCTCCACGACGAGACTGATGAGGGCCACCCCGAGAGGGGTGAGGACGAGGGCCGCCGCGAATCCGTAGCTCCCACCCACAAACACGGCGACGCTGTAGGCTATGTACGCCCCGATCATGTACAGGGAACCATGCGCCACGTTCGGGATGCGAAGCACTCCAAGGACAAGGCTCAAGCCAGATGAGACGATAAAGAGGATCGTGGATCTGCTCAACCCCACGAGGATCTGCTGAAAGAACCCTGCCAGGGCTGGGTGTATCAGTGTCTCCATCTTACCAAGCTATCCGGGACTCAGTAATACCGCGACTCAGCATATCTTTTCACTCTACCCTTCATCGCTTAATGAGATTCTCTTGCTTTCTTAATGTCGTCCACGGGCGGCATGACCTCCTCTGCGGGAATGGTCACAATGTCCCCTGCAATCAAGAAATCATACTCTGTGACTTTTTTGGTCACTCCCATGTACATGGGCAGCATGACCTGATGATCATATTCTCTCATCTTTATCACGCCGATGGGGGTCTCGACTGTCATGCCTTCCATGGCATCGATAAACTTTTCCGGATCCACCGCGCCAGCCTTCTTGTAGGCCTCTACGATGAAATGCGCCGTGAAATAACCGATCAGGCTGCCAAATGAGGGGTATCGGTTGAACGCATCTTTGAACTCTTTGGCAAAAGACTTGTTCGCCGGCGTGTCCGGGAAATAGAAGAAGTAGTTAGACGTGCCAAGGACGCCTTCGGGCGCTTCTAGTCCAAGAGGTCTCAGTGTCGAGAGCTCTGTGGCCGTGTGCATGAAGAAAGGCATCCTTGTATTAAATCCGGTGGCTTTAGCTGCCTTCAAGAAAGGCACGCAGCCGGCTCCGCCAGTTGCGATGATCGCGGCGTCAGGTTTGGCCGACAGAATAGAGGTGATGTAGGGGGTAAAATCGGGCTCGCCAACCTTCCACCACGATTGTCCCAGCAGTTTCACATCGGGTTTGATGCGTTGGAGGTTTTTCCAGATGGCGTCGGCGACGGCATGCCCATACTCGTAATCATCTCCGGCAATCCAGTAGGTTTGGAAAGGCTTTTTCGCAAGCCCCGCCGCGGCTGCGCGACCAATCATCTCGGTATTGTCGTTCATCGAGAAGACGTATCTGTGTCCCTTGGCGCCGGTGATGTTGGCGCTTTTACCGTACGTGACGAGAAACGGGATTTTTTCCTTTTTTGCGAAGTCCGAGATGGCGAGGGAAACAGCGCTGTTTATGGTGCCCATGAGGAGATCGACCTTCTCCCGCATCACCAATTCCTTTGCAGCGCTAAGTCCAAGGTCTACCTTGAACTTGTCATCCCGAGTCACAAAGACGATTTTTCGCCCCAGGACGCCTCCCTGGCTGTTGATTTTGTCGAGTGCAAGCTTAAAGGCATCCCTCACGTCGTTCGTGTAGGTACTCGGGGGACCGCTATACGAATCGACTATTCCTACTTTAATCTCTTGTGCAGCGAACGCACCAAGCTGAGCACACAAGACGAGAATTGCTACGGTTGAGACCACGAAGAACCTGAGAATAGCCATTTCTGCTCCTCCTGAGGCATGATTTAGAGCCGCGGCCTATTCGGCCGCCAGGCTGGTTAGCCCACTTTGGCGTTGTCCTATGAGATCTAGTAACAGTCCACATTACCACATTGCAGAAGTTTTGATACACAAAAAATCCATTGGTGCAGAATAAAACTGCAACCCTTTGTAACCAATGGGTCAAGGCCCCGTCCTGATCTGGACTGTAGTCTGGGAGCCACCGTTCCTGCCACGTGTGTAGCCCGCCTTGATTTCCGACGACGCGGCGTTTATTAATTGCAAGAGACCATATAGAGATTGGTCGCAAATTCTCTGTCACGGAGCCATCCATGGGTTGCGCCCAACCCCACCCGTTCCACTGGAAAGACTTGCGAGCCCGGCAGCGAGAAGAGGTGCTCTCGCTGCCCGGAGTTAAGGCCGCCTCCGAAGGCGCCGTCTATCAAGTAAGCTTTCTCAATGCATTATATCTCGTGGATCCATACACGGAACGTATAGAGGAGACGTCGCCATGGCCTCAGAGGCCTTTGTCGCAGGAATTTCAGATCCTTTTGATCCGATACCTCCTCGCCCCTCACGGCGGACACCTCACCGGAGAACTCGTGAGCGAAAAGGACTTTCCCGGAGGCTCGACTTTCTTCCAGGGGCCGCATGCCATGCCGGTGAATCCTCTCATCCGCCGTTATGGTTCCTCGCCGCAGTCCTTTGCGTCGAGGGGCCATGAACTTGGGGCAAAGCCCATGGCGCTGGGGGATGTATCTTTGACGTTCTATCCATTTCCTCTTATCCCTGTGACCTATATCCTTTGGGAGGGTGATGAAGAATTTCCGCCGATCGTGACCTGTCTGTTTGACAGATCAGTGTCCAAGTGGTTTGAATTCGACATGATCTTTACCCTTGTCCTTGTGCTGACGGAACGGATCGTAGAGGAAGATGCGTCAGGTCGTGAAGGATGACCTAATATGCACCATACAGCTATAGGAATTCTCGAAATTAATCACGAATTGGGGCCGTGTACC
>CAYRVH010000019.1:48683-59216 GCA_964427855.1 uncultured Syntrophaceae bacterium | reverse complement strand
CCGATCCATGATTCCTCCTGGGTCTCTTTGCCATTGCCGCTGCTCCTTTCTCCACATTTAGGTTAGAGCAGCTCACCCACTTATGTCATGGTCCAATTTTTCCAGACCACTTCTGTCCGGATATGTCGGTCAGCCTCTGTTGCGGTGTCGCTGCGGGTGTCAGATAAGGTCGCGGCCGAGGAAGGTTTTGCGCCGGGCGGTTCAGACGCCTGGGATGACCCGCACAAAACTCATCGTCTTCAATTGTCGTCTCGGCGGAGGCGCTCTGAGAGTAATTGGATGGTATGCACGACCTTGGGATCGGTCTCTTCGCCCAGATTTCCTGACAAGGTGAGCCGGCATCCGGGACACCCTGTGGCAAGGATGCTCGCGCCAGTGGCCCTTACGCTTTGCTTTTTTTTCGATGTGACGCCGGCTGACATGTCAACATGCTCGAATTGAAACGACCCGGCCCCACCACAGCATTGATCAGCTCCCTGCATCTCAACGAAATCGATGTCTTGGAAGCCCTTCAATATTGTGCGGGGAGCGCTTGAGACTTTCATGCTTCGAATGAGGTGGCAGGGATCGTGGTATGTGACGATCGTGGTATGGTGATTTTGGGGCTTTTCCAACGGCAGCTTGTCCATGTGCTCCGCCGCAATCTCGCTCACATCTTTGACCTTCCGGGATATTCGCCTGGCCTTCTCCGCGTCTAGTCCCATGTCCTCCAAGAGATGAGGTATGCCTTTTTTGAGGGCCCCGCCGCAGGTAGCGCAGTCCACGACAATGAAATCGACATCATCCCTGTCCAAGAGGGCCAGGTTTTTTTGGATGTTCGGCAATGCTTGGTTCCGTGCGCCGCTGAGGAACATGGGGACCGAGCAGCACGCCTGGTCGGGAGGTATCAGCAGCTCTATTCCCAGGCGCGTGAGCACGTTGACCACGGCGTAACCGACGTCTTCGTAGATAAGGTCAGTCGCGCATCCTGTAAAATAGATCGCCCTCGCGATCCGCCTCGTTTTGCTGGGAATCCTCTCTCCGACGCTCTGACGAAAAGATCTTTTATTGAATCTCGGCAGCCTCTTGAGGGGTATATTGCCGACGGTAACGTTTAGATTCCTCGGCACCGGAATGACGTCGAGTCCTATTCGAACCACTCTCGCGCCAAGCCTCATGAGAAGGGGATTGCCCAGGGCCGCAAAAAGCGCCTTCTTGGAGAGTTTGCTGCCGAGATTTTGGCGCAGTTCCACCCGCATGTTCTCAAAGAGACGATCGAGGCGCACACCGCTGGGACAAGCGGCTGCACACGATTCGCACAAGAGGCAGCTCATGAGGGCTTCTTCCAGCCCGCGAGAAATGGAGAGGTCCCCTTCGACATAGTGTTTGACCATCTGGACTCTTCCTCGAGGGGAATGGCGCTCCATCCTTGTGACCTTGTACGTCGGACACACCGGCTGGCACATGGCGCATTTCAAACAGTTGGCGAGATCTTCTGTTAAGTGGTCTGGGAACATGAAATCCTCTTTCCTACGGGCAGCGCCTCGTGGAAGCCTTTGCTCAGAGGACTGCGGGTGGATGAAACAACTCTCATGCGACTCATCTCTCCGCCCGTGCTATGGTGAGACGAGCGACGGCGCCGTTCAGAGACTTCTCACGATGCGTTGAGCTCAAATGAATTTCCCAGGATTCAAAATCCCTTTTGGATCAAGAGCGGTCTTGATTTTTTTGGATACGGCCAAAGCGACCTCATCGAGCTCCATGGGCAAGAACTTTGATTTGACCATTCCAATGCCATGCTCACCGGACAGCGTGCCGCCCAAGGCGAGGGCCTCTCGAAAAATTTCCTCTGCTGCCATCTCGACTCTATGCAGTTCTTCTGGGTCTCGTCGGTCAAAGAGGATAAGAGGATGGAGATTGCCGTCACCCGCGTGGGCGAGGACTCCTATCTGTATATTGCGTCTTTGGGCTATTTCAAGAATTTTACGAATCATGGCGGTGAGATTGGCTACGGGGACAGTGGCGTCCTCAATGACGGCATTTGGCCGGAGGCGCGCCATGACCGAGAACGCAGCCCTTCGTGCGGACCAGAGTCTTTCGGCTTCCGCCTGATTTTGCGCCACTAAGACCCCGGCAGCATTATTCTTGCGAAGCACCTCTTCTATTCGCGTCACCTGGTTTTCAAGGGCCTCCGGATCTCCATCGACTTCGATGAGGAGGATGGCATCGACATCCACAGGCAGGCCCATGCCAGTGTCTGCTTCTACAGCTGAAATGACCACGCGGTCCATAAGTTCCAGGCCGGCTGGCACGATCCCCTGGCCTATGACGTCGGCCACCGCGTTTGAGCTGTCTTCGAGCCTTGGGAAATCCGCCCGTATGGTTCGTGAGGCCGGCGGCTTGGGGATAAGCCGCACTATTATTTCTGTAATGACGCCAAGGGTCCCTTCCGACCCACAGATGAGACGTGTGAGGTCGTAGCCCGTCACGTTTTTGATTGCGGCGCCGCCAGTCTTCAGGATATCGCCGTTGGCAAGTACAACCGTGAGTCCCAGAAGATAGTCACGAGTTACCCCGTATTTGAGGGTTTTAGGCCCGCCGGCATTTGTCGCGACTGTGCCGCCCATGGTTGCCATTTTCCAGGAGCTGGGGTCGGGGGGATACATCAGACCATGTTTTTCGACCTCTTGCTGGAAATCGTAATTAATGACGCCTGGTTGCAATTTGGCGACTCGGTTGCGGGGGTCTATTTCCAATATCTGATCCATCTTGCTCAATGCAAGGACAATGCCGCCGGCAATAGGGATGGTTTCGCCGGCGAGGTTTGTCCCGGATCCTCTCGCCACTACCGGAATACCCTCTCTGTGCGCCACCTTCATGACAGCAGAGACCTCTTCGGTCGTTAATGGATAGATGACGATGTCCGGCCTGCGTTCAACTATATGAGGATCGTAGGAGTAGGCGACGAGATCCTCGGGCGCGTCCGACGCTCTCCCCTGCCCTACCAGCCCAAAAAGTTCCTTCTTTACATGTTTTTTCATGAACACTCCTCTTTCCCTCGTGCAATCGGCAACATTATAGTGCGGTTGACCACGGAAACTAAACGGGACGCATCCCTTGCCAGGCTGAGGAATCACGGCACCTATAACCGTTCTCAAAAGAAATCACGAAAAAGCCACCGACAAATCGTCATTCCCATGAAAAGGGGAATCCAGGAAACTCACTATGGATCGCCACTTTCGTGAGCATGACGTAATGATGCGAAAGGCGCGCAATTTGTGATCAATTTTGAGAATTCATATATTAGGCGTGCACGCGTCGAAGTCAAGGATGCTTTATTGCGAGATGGCGACTGAGACGTTGAAATTATCGCCTTGGGATCGTATCATCGGGGATCAACCACGTGTTCCGTGAATATCATCAACGCGAGGCATTAGCTATATGACCACTCCGGTAGATGCAACACATCGTGTGCGTCCGAGGCAATTAACCATGCCGCCCCGATTGCTCCTGGGGCCTGGGCCTTCAAATGTGCATCCGCGCGTGCGCGCAGCCATAGCCATGAACGAGGTGGGACATCTCGATCCGAGCTTTCTGTCGATCATGGGAGAGACTCAGGAACTCCTGCGGTATGCCTGGCAGACAGACAATTTGTTTTCGATCCCTGTGAGCGGTTCGGGCAGCGCCGCGATGGAGGCCACTCTGGCGAATTGCGTCGAACCGGGGGATGTCGTTCTCATCGGCGTAAATGGTTATTTTGGGGAGCGGCTTTGCGACATGGCAGGCCGTTATGGCGCGGATGTGAGACGAATGGAAAAGCCTTGGGGAGAAGTCTTTTCCCTTGCGGAGATCGCGGATGGGCTAGAACAGCATCGGCCCGCAGTCCTTGGACTCGTGCATGCAGAGACCTCCACTGGAGCGCTCCAACCAATGGACGGTATTGGTAAACTCTGCCGAGAATTCGAATGCCTCTTTCTCCTCGATACAGTGACGAGCCTGGGCGGCCTTCCAATATTCTTAGATGGTTGGCACGTGGATGTCGCGTACAGCGGGAGCCAAAAGTGCTTGAGCTGCCCGCCCGGCATTTCTCTGCTTACTATGAACCGCAGAGCCCTCGACAAATTGAAGCGACGTCGCACAAGGGTTGCCAATTGGTATTTGGACATGGACCTATTGAGCAAATATTGGGGCAGCGAACGAACCTATCATCATACGGCGCCCATCAATATGATTTATGCGTTGAGAGAAGCTCTTCTCCTCGTTGCGGAGGAAGGGTTGGAGGCTCGCTGGGAACGACACCGCTCAAACGCGCAGATGTTGTGGGAGGGACTCGAGGAGATAGGTCTTGAGTGCCTTGTGCCAAAGGAGTATCGACTTCCCAGTCTGACCACAGTGGTCACGCCTGACGGCGTTGATGCCAAATCAGTATGCGCCTATCTTCTTGCAAATTACAACATTGAGATAGCGGGTGGATTGGGAGAGCTTGCGGGCCGCGTATGGCGGATTGGACTGATGGGGTACAACTCGAGACCTGAAAATGTAACTTTGCTCCTTGCCGCATTGCGCGAGGCCCTGTCCGCATGTTCTTGAACTTTGCGGAACAGGGTCTTACCCAATTATAACCTTTTGTCAAAAGAAATCGCGAAATGCTCAGAGGTGACGTTATCATTCCCATGAAAATGCGAATCCCGGAAACTCAGTATGGATCACCAGTTCCGTAAGATGACGCAATGACGGGACATGCGCCCAAATCGTGATTAATTTCGAGAATTCCTATTGTCGTTTGGATCTGCATGCGCAGGCGCCAAAGGGCCTTGCGAGAGTTTTCCGCCTTCACCACCCAGGGGAAACACAACCACGAATTCTGAGCCGCCTTTTTTCACGCAATCGGCCGGAGACTTGCAGTGCGGGCAATGCGCGATGTCGCCGGGCAAACTCAGCCCCTCTTCCGAAAGGTACGGGCACCTCTCACTCTTAAAACTGAGCTTGAAGCCATAGAGTTCGGAAAACATTCGGATCCTTAGCAGATCGATTCCTTTACCGCCGGCGTTAAAGGAATAGGGCCTCCGTGAGGAATAGTTGTCAGTATCTTGAACCGGATAGAATCCTTCAAAGATGAGTTCCTTGTCTTTGTCCGGGATGCCGATCCCTGTGTCTGTGACGGTAAATACGTACGAGTGATTTTTCACTTTGCCAGAGACCCTGACAAGACCACGATCCGGAGTCGCTTCGATTGCGTTGCGAATGATGCCCTCCATGACCGCGTGGAGAACGTGGCGAGGGATCAGCAATTCGCCAGGGTCCATATCGAATTCAAGGTGTACCTGTCGGTTTTGTTCGTCTGCTTTGGATTTGATGTATTGAAAGAGCGATTCGCTGAAATCTCTCATTTCAATCTTTTCGGGCTCATCTTTTCTCGTGGGAAAAGTTTTCTCGAGCCATTTTCGAATGATAGTTGCTGCGTGCTCGATCTCAGGGGTTCTCTCGGCCTGGACTTCCATAAGGTCGAGAGCGACTTGAAGGAAACCAGTTATGTACCTCTTTTCCCAAGAATAACCCGTCATCAAGATGCTCTCGACCTGAGACTCGAGCCTATTCAAACTCTCCACGTGGCGGTTCATCCTGGATATGACCCGGTCGAATTCCTTTATACCCATATCAGCCAGCTTTCGCTCCATAGTGGCAAGGCTTCCTCTGAGAATAGCCAAGGGGGTGCGAAGCTCATGGGACAAGTGGTTTAGAATTTTTGACTTAACCCTGTTGAGGTTTTCCAACTCCTTATAAGATTTGAGCATTTCCTCGAAGAAGGCAGCGTTCTCCACGGAGAGGGCCACGACTCCCGCAAGCGAAGAGAGGACCTGAACGTCTTCTTGCGTGAATTGGCCGTCTTTTTTGTTCATTACGACCAGGCAGCCGATGGTCTTTTCTCTCGTGTTCAGGGGCACAATGATCTCGTTCCTGATGTAGAACCCCGATCGATCCTGGAATGGCTTGAAAAACTTGGGGTCGCTCGTCGGATCATTGAGCAACGCGGGTTCGCCAGTAGTGAAGACTTGACCGCTTATGCTGTTTTCCAGAGGGATTCTGAGGTCTGCACTGCGGCGATGGAGGAGCTGGTGTTGGTCTTGAATCGCCCGCCAATAAAGATCACCAACCTGTTCATCATAAAGGAGCACCCCGCCGGCTTCCGCGTCGAGGGCCCCTCTCAACTCGTTAATCACCACAGACAAGAGGTGATCCAAGTCCATGGTGGTGCCAAGGGCCATGCTCGCACGGTAAAGCATTTCGAGATCGTCTCTCGATTTTTTGAGTTTTTTGTAGATGGTGGCATTGTCGATGGCCAACGCAATCGTACCCGCCATTGAACTGAGCAACGCCTCGTCTTGATCTGTGAAGTCCCCGCCGATCTTATTCATGGCCATGAGAACGCCAATGGTGCGTTCTCTCGTGTTAAGGGGCACTTGTAGAACCTTGCGGACCTGAAAGCCGCTTTTTTTGGTCATCTCGGGATAATAACGAGGGTCTTTCGAGGTATCGTTGACGCGAGCCGGCTTGTTGTTGCGAAACACCCACCCCGCAATGCTCGAGTCCAGGGGAAGACGCAAATCCTCTGATTGAGGAGCCAGGACATGGCGAGCGTCGCGAACCTTTTTCCAGTAGAGGTCGCCGCGATTCTCGTCGTACAGCAGCACGCCGGCGCCTTCGGTAAGAAGTGCTTTATTTACTTCATAAATGACGATGACAAGCAATTCATCGAGATCAATGGTTGAGGCAAGGGCCTGCGAGATGTTGCACAAGATAGACAGGTCATAGAGTTCTTGATCCTCCATGTCCAAAGCGTTGTCTATGAGGTCGCCGGCTATCTTTTCAAGCTCCTTCACTCGGCGCTCGAGCTCTTCGTACGTAGGCTTCGTTGGGCTGGCATTTTTTTGCACAAGGGATTCCATGAATTACTGTCTCCTCATCGAAGGGACTCTCACATGTTCTCTGTGTTTGCAAGGCGCCATCGAGGGCCGCCTAGGCTTTCCCGACCGGAAAGACTCTTAAACGTCGCGCTGAACGCCCCTGGCGGTCATTGCGCGTTCATACGCTGCAGATATCCGCCTTCTGACCAAATCCTCTGCAAAGGTCTCGGAAGTTGTTCACGCCCGTGAAAAACTCCCTCATCATGATTACCCAAAGGTAGCGTCCTTTGTTCGTGAGCTTCAGGGTACCCGCATCGGCATACATCGCCCCAAGAAGCGTAAAGAGAGCTATTTCCTTCCTCAGCGTTTTTCTAAACAGTCCCTGAAATTTTTCTTCCGCTTGGGCAACATCGATACAGGCCCCAAACAACTGCATCATGAAGTCGTATTGAATCTGTTCTTTCAACGAAAAATCCCGCTTCGCTCTGAGGGGGAGCTGACCCCTCTGTACGGTTTGAATATAGTCTTCCACGAAGAAGGTGTTTGCGTAGCAGGTTCCATTGAGGTAACCAAAGGAACCGCTCCCTACCCCCACATATTCGTCGTGGTCTACAATGTATTCGTCGATCATCTGCTTTTTCCGAGAGAAGCACCACGCGGTTCCGAAGTTATATTGGGGCAGCAATCGCGAGACGATAATATGGTAATATTTTTTTTCTTGACGATAGCTGATGGCGCCGAAACGCTTGGCCAATGCCTGCTTCGTCACATTGGAAACCATGAGCGGATAAAACGTTGCTTGATCCGCGGGGATTTCCATTATGATTGCGAGATCTTTTTCCAGCATTTCCCTTGTTTGGGTTGGGAAGTTAAACATCATGTCCACGTTGAGCGTATCAAACATGCCCATGAATTGGGATAGTTTTTCCTTGATTTGTTCGCCGCTTCCGTATTTGTGAAACCTTTCCATCTTTCGCAGCAGCTCGTCGTCGAAACTCTGGACTCCCACCGAGAGCCTATTGACCCCTGCCTGTTTCATGACGGTCATAATGTCGTCAGTGAGGTGATTGGGGTTGGTTTCGAGGGATATGCGCGTCACGCCGAACCATTCTCCTGTCTGCAACAGCACCTTGCCAATTTCGTCTGGGAGCACCGTAGGAGTGCCTCCGCCCACGTACACCGCATCAAAGCGGAAGCCATTGTCCCTGTACATGGCGATTTCTTGCGATAATGCATGGAAATATCGCCTGGCCAAAGGAATGTCCAGCTTGAAGCGGTTGAATGAACAGTATGGGCAGAGTTCTTCACAAAAAGGGATATGTATGTACAATAGATACGTCCGGCCTTGGTCCGATAATGGATTGGCGACCTGTTCAAAGGTCGAGAAGTTGAGCGTATCCTGATACTTCCGACGTAGATATGTGGTGAGAGCAGCCTCTAAAATCATATCCATCCTGGCGATAAATACGACATGTCTGTTATATAGTAATTCTTGGAATTAATCACGAATAGCGCGCGTGTCCCGTCATTGCGTCATCCTCACAAAAGTGCTGATTCATACAGAGTTCCCTGGATTCTCATTGTCATGGGAACGACAATGTGACGTGTGAGCACTTCGCGATTTCTTTCTCGAATGGCTATAGCATTCCTCGAAAAAAACGACCAAACCGACAAAGGCTTTTCTGCTCGCGTGATACAACTCGAAAGTGCTCCATCTCCTTTGTGCCTCCCACGATTAGGAGAAGGCCATGGAAGCGTCCTTGCGAGGGAAACGAGGCAAACTCCTGAAGAGTTTTGACAAAAAACATAACGGTCGGTGCGATGATTGACCGTTTTTTGGTCACAAAAGATTCTCACATTACTTTTGGCGTCATTACCAGCGTGTGAAAATTTTCCACGAGCGACTGTCCTCCCAGGTGGGCGTTCTCCTTGTTGGGTTTGTGGGCATAATCAACAGGAGAAGGATTCCAACGACAAAACCTCCCATATGGGCCCAGTACGCCACACCGCCTATTTCTCGGCCCGCGCCCAGCTCAGCCGCTCCACTTATCAATTGAAACAAAAACCACAGGAGCAAGTAGACGAACGCGGGGATTTCCACGAAACGTACAATAAACAAAAACATAAAAAGGGTGTGTATCCTTGCCGTCGGGTAGCTCACAAGGTAGGCTCCAAGGACCCCTGAGATAGCGCCGCTGGCCCCGACCATTGGAATTTTTGAGGCCGGGTGAAATATGATCTGGATAAGCGCAGCCCCCACGCCGCTCAAGAGATAGAAAACGGCAAATTTAGCATGCCCAAGGCGGTCTTCAACGTTGTCGCCAAAGATCCATAGGAACCACATATTCCCTATGACGTGCATCCACCCTCCATGCATGAAAATGGAGGTGATAAGCGGCGTCAAGGCACCCTCAACTACTCCAGTATGAAGGCTATAGGGATGGAGGAAACGCACCGGGATGAGCCCGTACTGGAGGATGAAGTCTCGCACGGCCGGCCCGAGAGAAACCTGGTACAACCACACTATGCTGTTCAAGACGATGATGCATATGGTGACATATGGTACCGACCCCGAGGGGGTGCTATCTCTCAAAGGGATCACTCTGCGTCCTCCACTTTATCCAAAACCGAACCTGGGATCAGTTGCTGCGTCTCATAAGGCTGATCGGGCGCAACAGTTTATAGGAGGTGCCTCAGTGCCTTTTTAATCGAGGCTTGGACAGGCTCAAGACCGCTCCTACCATGGCATCAAAGGCTTTGGTCGTTGGCGATGCTGGATATTGGAGCACGAACGGCTTGCCGCTGTCGGAAGCGGTCACGAGTTTGGGATCAAGCGGAATTTTTCCGAGAAACTTGAATCCCTGCTCCAAGGCCAGCAATTCGCCGCCCCCCTCGCTGAACAGGGGGTGGTATGCGCCGCACTGGGGACAGACAAACCCGCTCATATTCTCCACTATTCCGAAGACAGGCATGCCAAGGCTTTTGCAGAAACGGATGGATTTTTTTACGTCTCTCAGTGCCACCTTTTGAGGCGTGGTGACGATAATCGCCTGGGAGCGCGGGGGCGCCATTTGGCAGATTGACAGTGGCTCGTCACCAGTTCCCGGCGGCGCGTCCACGATAAGGAAATCGAGGTCTCCCCAATCAGCTTCGGCTATAAACTGTCGGATCATGCGGTGTTTCATGGGGCCGCGCCAGATAATCGCCTCATCTACTTGATCTTTTAAGACAAACTCAATCGACATAACTTTCAAGTTGTCGTTGTATCTCAGAGGGATCAAGCCACGTTCGTTCACGGACGAGACTCGCGATCCTTCGAGCTTCAACATGAGCGGGATGCTCGGGCCATGTATATCGATGTCCAACAATCCGACGCTCTTGTCCGACGCGGCAAGCGCGGCCGCAAGATTGACGGCAATTGTGCTTTTCCCTACCCCGCCCTTGCCGGACAATACCATGAGAGTATTTTCGATACGGGTCAGGCTGTCAGCAAGCATAAGGTCAGCCTTCAATTCTTCGATTTCTTCTTTCGACAACGGCGGTTTTTTTCTCTCCCCAACCATGGCATCTCCTATGATCACCCTCTTGTTACTGCCATCCGATGCCTGTTTCCTCCAGCAGCTTGCGGGCCTTGACTCGATGGACATCC
>CAYRVH010000019.1:43039-48644 GCA_964427855.1 uncultured Syntrophaceae bacterium | reverse complement strand
GAGCTAAACCTATTAATTGGGTCAAATAGAAAATAGGCGTTTTCGCCCTCTCTTTGGACTTTTTTGCCAGTACGATTTGGCCCATATCGAACTGTTCGAAACATGACGGACAGATCACCGAAACGCCCTGAATATCTCTTTCTTGGATGTATGCCAGCTTTTGCCTCGTTATGGCGTATCCTGCCTCCTGATCCATATTAGCCCCAAGCGGAGACCCACAGCAAAGGAACTTCCTAGAATATTCGATGGGTTCGACGCCGATAATAGAAAGCAGGTGATCCATCCGTACCGGCACGTACGATTCTGCGTCTGAAAGTTCGTGAGGATACATGATCTTGGGGGGTCTAAAATAGTGGCACCCATAGTGGCAGCCAATCCTCAAGGGAATGTCACGACTTCTCTCCTGTACGATTTTCTCCACCACGGCGTCTTGATACAACACATCCAAGATGTGGGTAACTTGCACAGACCCCTGATAGCAATGGTTTGTATCTTCCAGGATCCTGTTCACCCTTCTCTTTTTGCCTTCATTGTGCTTCAACACGTGGTTGGCTTCCTTCAGCGTGTTGACGCAACCTGAACAGAGGGTCAAAACATCCAAGCCCTGTTCCTCAGCCAGGCAGATGTTTCGCGCGGCCAAGGCAAGCCACGAATCGTAGTGCACCAGTTTGAGGCTTGTTGTCGGAGGACAGCATGAGAACGGCAAATCTACAAGCTCGATCCCGAGCCGCTCGCACACGAGTCGTGTGACGGCTTCAAAGCCGGGGTACTTTATCGGGATGGCGCATCCCAGGAAAAGAGCATATTTCATAACAACCTTTAATCTTTAGGAGAAAGGGGTGATACTTTCTAGAACTCCACTATTTGCTGAAGTCCTGCCTTCCTCAATATTTTTTGCAGTTCATCCACGGGCGCGCCAGGCAACGGGGCCAACCCGTGATGAGCTCTCATGCCATCAAGCTGATGAACAATCATGGAACGACCTGTTTTGGCCAGCAGCTCCACGGCCATGGCGAGCCTTCCCGGGATATTGCCGCGGCGGGCGGCTGAATTCCTCAGGGCGACCAAAAGATCGCCAATGGGTATTTTCTGAGGGCATCGATCTTCGCACACGTTGCACGTGCAGCACAACCACAGGCGTTCGTCCTCAACCACTTGCTCATGGCCAAGGCCAAGGCATTTAAGGATAGTCTCACGGGGGCCGAACGCGGGGGCCACCTCCATAGCTGGGCATGAGCCTGTACACCTTGCGCATTGATAACATTCATACAGCGATTCTCTGTTGAAGTGTTTCCAAATCTTTATATCGTTCATGATTATTCACTCTTCTTCGACTTGGCTTTTGAGAGCTTTGCGACGAAGGCTTCGCGCTCTTCCGCGGTGAGACTGCGCACCGTTTCTTCCATCTCTTTGATAACCTTTGCGAATTGTGCTCCCTCAGCCGCCGACACCCACGCCAGTCTCAACCTATTCTTGTTGAGCTCCAGTCTTTCCATTTTTTTCCAAAAGGTTTCCACGCGGCGGGCGGTGTGCTGATTCGCGTTGTTGTAATGACAATCAGACGGATGGCAGCCTGATACAAGCACTGCGCCAGCTCCTTTGAGAAACGCCCGCTCTATCCATTTCGGCGACACGCGGCCTGAACACATGGTTCTGATGATCCTCACGTTGTGGGGATACTGTATCCGGGATACGCCGGCAAAATCAGCGCCCGCGTAAGAACACCAATTGCACGCAAACGCGACGATTTTCGTCTGGGGTTCCTTTTCCAGAGCTTGGTCGATTTGGGCGACGATTTGTTCTTCGGTGAAATGCGCTTGTTCCAGCGCCCCAAATCGGCACTCTGGCACACATGCACCGCAACCTTGGCACGCCGCCTCGATAACCTGATAGAATCCTTGTTCTTTGCTGCCTTCGATCGCATGATAGGGACAGACGCGGGCGCACAGGCCGCATGCGGTGCATTGAGAGGGGTCGATATGGGCCGTGATGGCGGGAACTTTGACCTGCCCTCTGCTCATGAGAATATTGGCCCTGGAAGCCGCGGCAGACGCTTGGGTCACCGAGTCTTTGATATCTTTGGGACCTTCTGCTGCGCCGGCGAGGAAAACCCCTCCGGTCGTGGTATCAACCGGTCGGAGTTTAGGATGCGCTTCCATAAAGAATCCATCGGTATCCGTTGCAAGGTTGAAGAGCCTTTGTACGAGGTCAGAATCCTTCTGAGGCTTTATGCCAACAGAGAGAATGACCATGTCCATGACGTGGCGATAGTGCTGCCCCAGGAGAGTGTTCTCGCCAAGCAGGGTAAGGTCCCCGGTATTGATATCCTCAATGATTTCACCTGGTATCCCTCGTATAAAGTTGACGCCTTCGCGTCTGGCCCGCTGAAAAAGGTCTTCAAAACCTTTTCCGAACGCTCTAATATCTATATAAAACACGTATATCTCAGTATCGGGCCAGTGTTCCTTTATCAGCAGGGCATCTTTGATAGTGTTCATGCAGCACACATTGCTGCAATAAGGATTGCTCCTTTTGCTCCTTGACCCGATACATTGCAGAAACGCGACACGAGTCGGCCGTTTCCTGTCGGAAGGACGAATGAGTTCGCCGCTGGAGGGGCCTCCGGCGTTAATGAGGCGTTCAAATTCCAACGTAGTAATGACATTGGGGAATTTTCCGTATCCGAGTTCCGTGAGGGCCGACGGATCATAGACGTCCACGCCTGTCGCGACCACGATGGTCCCGACTTCGAGTTCGAGAACTTGGTCTCGGTCAGCAAAATCGATACATTTCTGCAAACAGGCTTGGAAGCATCTGTCACAGGCGACTATGCCGTGGTTGTTGAGGCATAAATTCATGTCAATCATGTAGCGTGAGGGAACAGCCTGCGCAAAAGGAATGTATATCGCCCTTCTGATGGAGAGACCGGCGTTGAACTCATCCGGCGCGAGTTGCGGGCACGCCTGCACACATTCACCGCACGCGCTGCAATCCTGAGTGACGTATCGGGCCTTCTTGAGCACTTTCACGTTGAAGTTGCCGATATGTCCCTGTACTTCCTTCACCTCGGCGAGGGTGAGCAATTCGATGTTGGGGTGCCTCCCCACCTCGCTCATCTTGGGGGCGAGAATACAGATGGAGCAGTCCATAGTCGGGAATGTCTTGTCTATTTGAGCCATCCTGCCGCCGATACTTCCACTCCGTTCAACCAGATACACTTTGTATCCGGCGTCTGCCATATCAAGGGCTGCCTGGATTCCAGCCACTCCTCCACCCACAACAAGCGCTTTCCTGATAACCGGCACAGTCAGTTCGAATTGCGGAGTGAGTCTCGCTGCTCGCTGTACCGCCATGGCGACCAGTTCCTTCGCCTTTTCGGTGGCCGCATCTTTATCGTGCAGATGGACCCAGGAACAATGCTCCCTGATGTTCGCCATTTCCAATAAATAGGGGTTCAGCCCCGCGCTCTCACATGCTGCTCTGAATGTCGGTTCATGCAGCCTGGGCGTGCATGACGCGATCACGACTCGATTCAATTGCAGCTCTTTGATATCATGCTTGATTTGTTCTTGGCCTGGCTGCGAACAAGTATAAAGCGAGTCCGATGCGTGCACGACACCCGGCAAATCGCGTGCGTACGAGGCCACCTCCTCGCACCGTATGGTTCCTCCGATATTCTTGCCGCAATGACACACATACACACCAATTCGAAGATCGTCTTTAGGAGATAGCTTCTTCTGTTCAACTAGTTCTTGCAAGGTTACTACTCGCTTTTGACAAGATTTTCTCTCACCGGGACTCATTCGTTGAGCGGCGGTTCCACTAAACGTTTTTTGCGCCCTACACGCGGCATCGCTTCATCGCGCGACGCCCTGGCGACGATGCGCCAATGATCGTATGCTGTGCGCCTCCGGGTTCACCCACGGGGAGCGGCACGCCCCTGGTTCCACGCGGTCAGTTTTTGGCAGAAACGCGCTTGTCCGGCTTCTTTTTGGACGCAAGCAGGGCCATTCCATATTCATACCCATTATTAAAGGCGGTAAGATTGAACTCTTCGGTGCCAGGCGGTATTGAGGACAACACAGAATCCTTCATCGCTTCATAACTCACTAAGGATGCCACGGCGGTCAAGCCCCCGAGCATGACGATGTTGGCTACTATTCTGCGTCCCATGCCTTCGGCAATTCGCGTGGCAGGGATTTTCCTCAGCACGACGTAGGGGGGCGTCTCGGCAAGGACGACCAAGTCTTCATCGATAACGAGGAGACCGCCCTCTTTTATGTTACCGCCGTAGGTTTCGAGTGCTCCCTGGCTCATCACAACAAGCACGTCGGGCAGAGAAACCTTGGGATAGTGTATAGGTCCATCGGATACGACGACGTCCGCGCTGCATGACCCACCCCTGGCCTCGGGACCGTAGCTCTGGGTAAAAACGGCATTTTTTCTCTCGTAGATCGACGCTGCTTTCCCCAATATGTGGCCGGCCAAGATAATGCCCTGCCCGCCGAATCCAGCCAATCTGATTTCTCGTTTCACGGTCATGCGGCTCGACCTTCTCCCGCGGTCTTGGCACTTCGTCGCGTCTTTGCCAAAATGGCGTCCGTGTAGTTCTTCATAAAATCAGGACGTTCCACATCAACAAACGTACCCACCACAATTTTGCCCTTGAGGGTGATGGCAGCGTCTGCTGGGTCTGCCCCATTCCTGATTTCGGACATTTCCCGATAATACCTCATTTCATCCAGGCCGGCCCCTAGTTTGTTGGGTCTTCCATAGCCTGTGGGGCATGGCGCGATGGCTTCGATGAAGGTAAACCCTTTCTTGTCGAACGCTTGAGCAATGGAATGGGCGAGCTGTCGAGGATGGAACGTAGTCCATCGCGCTACATAGACTGCGCCGGAAGCGCGAGCGAGGTACGGGAGATTGAAACCCGGCTCCGCGTTGCCGAGCGGGGTCGTTGTGGTCTTGGCCCCCATGGGCGTGGTGGGCGCGACTTGCCCTCCAGTCATTCCATAATTAAAGTTGTTGACACAGATGACCTTTATGTTCACATTCCTCCGCGCGGCATGAATGAGATGGTTGCCTCCGATGGCGAACAGATCCCCATCCCCGGAAAACACAGTCACGTGCATGTCTGGTCTGGCCAGCGCAAGACCAGTGGCAAAAGGTATAGCCCTGCCGTGGGTCGTGTGGTAGGTGTCCATGTCCAGATACCCCGCCACGCGACCGGTACAGCCTATTCCCGAGACGACAGCGCACTGATCTATAGACAAATTTTTGCGTCTCAACGCGTCGATAAAGGTAGTAAGCACCACGCCTAGACCGCAGCCAGGGCACCAAATATGTGGAATTCGGCCCGGTTTGAGGTATCTGTCGTCCGGATGCAGGCCGTGTCCTTGTCTGACCATTTCATCGGCTGCATCTTTATCGAAAGGTTTCAGTTCTCTTAATTTTACGATCATAAAACCATCCTTGGGCGGCTCGTTTTGCCGTGAGCGTCCTGCCTCATCCCCGAGCGCGAGGAGCCGGACAAGCCATCGCGTTCAGAGGAATTCACCCACGGTTTCTTTGATTTCTTCCGGCGTGTGCATAGCTCCTCCCATGA
>CAYRVH010000019.1:42509-43015 GCA_964427855.1 uncultured Syntrophaceae bacterium | reverse complement strand
GACCCTTGGTTGCCCGCTCCACTTCGCGCGCCATCTGTCCATAGTTGATTTCGGGAACGACAAACGCCCGGATTCGAGATGAAATTTCTCTAATGAGTTTAGAAGGAAAGGGCCACAGCGTGACAAGACGCAACAATCCTACGCGATAGCCGCTTTCCCTTAGGTCCTCGACGGCTTGGCGAGCCACGCGAGACGTACACCCATACGCGACCACGACGATCTCCGCATCTTCAATTGCGATGGACTCGAATTTTATGATCTTGTCTGCGTTTCTTCGGATCTTATCCACGAGGTGGCGGACGTTGCGCTCTTGAACCTCGTCTGTGATGACAGGGTATCCTCTCTCATCATGAGTCAGTCCGGTTACATGGACATGGTATCCTTGCCCCACCACGGCCATGGGAGCGGGCAGATCCCCTGTAGTGTCAAAGGGCAGATAATCTTCCTTGGGTACCTTTGGGGAGCGCCTTGGGACAATTTTCAGTTGCTCCCTAGACGGGATAACG
>CAYRVH010000019.1:36350-42476 GCA_964427855.1 uncultured Syntrophaceae bacterium | reverse complement strand
CTTCATCGCCGAGTAAAAATACCGGCTGTCGGTAAATCTCGGCGAGATTAAACGCCTCGACGGTCAAATCAAAGCATTCCTGCGGCGAAGCCGGTGAAAGCGCGATGCATCCATAATCCCCATGGGATCCCCATCTGGCCTGCATCACATCTGCTTGTCCTACGAGCGTCGGCAGGCCGGTCGATGGGCCGCCCCTCATGATGTTCACGACGACGCACGGGGTTTCCGTCATCATCCCCAGCCCTATGTTCTCCATCATCAAAGAAAACCCCGGGCCAGATGTGGAGGTCATGGATTTCAGCCCCCCCCACGAAGCCCCGAGGATCGCGGCCATAGAGGCGATTTCGTCCTCCATCTGAATATAGACGCCTCCGACCTCGGGAAGGCGCCGCGCCATGCGCTCTGCAACCTCTGTGGCGGGGGTAATGGGATATCCCGCAAAGAAACGGCAGCCGGCTGCCAGGCCTCCCTCCGCGCAGGCAGCATCGCCGTGAATGAAATGCTCACCTGTCAGAACGTCTTTTTCAGGCATACACTAGTCCCTCATCCTCTATTGCGTCACACACACTCTCTGCCTGTCCCCCCGAGGGAGTGAAAAACGCGCCAATGGGAAGTCCAAGCGTCAGGTCGCTGCGCCATATACATAACTTGGCGGCACCCTGATCATAGTTGATACTGGGGATCGCTCTCATATTACGTCACATGTCGAGGATACTATACCGATGCCCGCCGTACATCGCGTCATGAATCGCTTGAAGAAGAACCTCCTTCTGGTCACCCCTTCACAAATCTTTTATCTTTTCGCGAATAGCGGGTTGTCACTTTCTGAATGTCTGCTTCGGTAATCTTTTTGGCCGCTTTAAGTTCGGTATAAATAGCGAATTCAGGGCAGATAAGGCTGCAGAGGCCGCAATCGACGCAATCCTCCGCCTCGAAGAGCACTTCTGGGGGATGATACCCCTTTGTATTGAATCGCTTGCTTTCTCTCAGGCATCCATTCGGGCAAAATTCGATGCAGAAACCGCACCCCTTGCAGCGGTTTTCCACGATGTGGACGGAACCCCGAGGTATGGAATGTACTTCTGAGTCGAGGGGTAACCGCCAGAATTTCATAGCCTTGTGTCTCCATTCTGGACTTTAACCCGCTAAGTATAAAGCATTCTTCCTCGAAGTCAATGCCGGGGTAATCATGACATTCCCCAATAATTGACGGGCGATCGTTGATTCATGAGTTGTGGAGGAGCTTGTCGCTTTTTGGCATCTATACACGCTCTTAAAAGAACTTACGAAACAGGCATACGTCACATTGTCATTCCCATTAGCCCTGGATCCAGGGAACTCCATACGGATCCCTGATTTCCTGAGGATGACATACCGCACATGGCGCCCAATTCGTGATTCATTTCAAGAGCTGCTAAAAATTGAGGAATGACTCGGCGATGAGACAGATTGAAAAAAAATGGGGCAGATGGTAAGATCGTTCTGTTTTAAGCGAGCAGAGGCGTTTTGTGCACAGTGGATGCGAGGGTCTGAGCCCTTTGATGCATAAGGGACGTGTGCTCTCAGCCCCCCCAACTACTTTCCCACAGAGGTAGGGGGTTCGCCATTGAAAATAATGTGTTTGGCTCTGATTATATCGGTCTGTTTGTCCTTTTCCGCTCAAGCCCACTGGGTCATCACGCCTGACGGCGGCGTTGCGCCGGACGGGACAGTCAATTATGTGTTCTCGGGGAGTTTTCCGCTTCATGCGCGGGGGCCGCTCTACCCAATGCCGCAGCCATATTGGATACCGCCCTTATCGGACCCAGCGGCCAACCTGGGAGGACCATACGGACAGGAAACTGCTCCCATACTGCCTGATAAGCGCAAGTAGTCATCTTGAAGTGTTGTATCCGTAATGGGATCTGATGCCCCACGCAACGGGTCACCGGTTTCGCGACGAACCTAGCCGTCAAATCCTTGCCAAACTTAATGATGAGAAGACGCGATTTCGCTCGCAAAAAGCGTCGTTGGACGCGTGATACCGCAGGGCGTCGACGGTTTATTCTTATGATCGTTCTCAAAAGAAATCGCCCAATGTCACACGTCGGATTGTCATTCCCATGAGCAGGGGCATCCTGGGAACACCCTATGGATCCCACTTTCGTGGGGATTAAATAATGGTGAGACGCGCCCAATTCGTGATCAATCTCGACAATTCCTATAAAATTTATTGCTTGACGCTTTTGCGTCGCTCGAGAAGACTCGCCATAAACTTCTCGTTATTGTGAGGAGCCGAATATGGCGCAGCAATATCAGCGCACATCAATAGACTTGAGCTCTCGGGCCACTACGCTCTTTTTTTTGGAGGACCAAGACGTGCGTATGCGGCTGACCGCCGGGAGAACATTTCGATTCAATTTTGTCTGAAGCGTGCGCGCCGTTGGAAACCCGCTGGAGAATCACTTTTTTTGGACTCGATGCTTGACGCAAGCAAACCTTTGGGGCTATACAAGATGGTCCTGACATGCGGCAGCGGCTTTGAGGTTTATTCCCGAGCAGCGACGTCTGTCTGGCTCGGAGCGTTATTTCAATGAAGACACCACCAGCTCTTGCTGATCTGGTCAAGAGACACATTCAATCGATTCCACCCTACATTCCAGGCAAGCCCATTGCAGAAGTAGAAAGGGAGTTGGGGATTTACGGCGCCATAAAGATGGCGTCGAACGAGAACCCATTGGGGCCTTCGCCTATGGCTGTGGAGGGAATGAAGGAACGCTTGGCAACATGCCATATCTATCCCGAGTCGTCAGCCCCTGGTCTCAGAGCAGCATTGGCCGCGCGTTTTCATGTATCGCCAGATCAGGTGATTCTTGGCAATGGGTCGGACGAGCTTATGCAACTATGCTCCCATGTTCTCATCAGCCCAGACGACGAGGCCATCATACCTGCGAACAGTTTTTCCATGTATCGCATTGTAGTGGAATCTTACGGCGGAAGAGCCGTTCAGATACCTCTTCGAGGAGACTACTGTGTTGATCTAGAAAAAATGGCGGCAGCGGTCACCGATCACACAAGGATCGTCTTTTTTGCCAATCCCAATAGCCCGACAGGAACAATTACATCCAAGGTAGAGCTGGACGCTTTTTTTAACAGCTTGCCAACGGACAGGCTTTTGGTAGTGATAGACGAGGCCTATCGGGAATTTGTCAGAGACGAGGAATGTCCAGAAGGCGTTGCTTATCTGAACCAAAAGGTTCCGGTGATCGTGCTCAGAACCTTTTCAAAGATTTATGGCCTTGCCGGATTGCGTATCGGCTATGGCCTGTCCCACGATTGGTTGATTGAGATGTTGAATCGTGTGAGGGCGCCGTTCAATACGAATGCCCTGGCCCAAGCGGCAGCGACCGCGGCTTTGGCGGATGTTGCGCATGCGAAAAAGACGCGGGAACTCGTGTGGGTGGGCATCGACTATCTGACGTCGGCGCTGAGGGCGCTTGGATTCTACGTACTTCCTTCTCAAGCAAATTTTGTGTGCTTCAGGGCTCATGGCCGCGCCGCAGAGCTTTATGACTATCTTCTCAGGCGCGGCGTTATCGTGCGTCATTTAGCGTCGTTTGGGATGGAGGATTGGATACGCGCGACAATAGGCACGATGGAACAGAATGCCGTCTTTGTTCGAAACGTCAGGGAATTCGTCGCGCAAATGGATGCCTGATGGCGCTTTCGCGTAGATTCAAGCCAGGGGTCTTTTGATGGCGCAAACTATCTTGCTGTTCTGATTCTGCTGTCTCGGACAGACACTCTCGAGGAGTACAAGGCTTCTGGGCGAATTGAGGCGCAGTGCTCGCAACTGCTGAGGGAAGCTCGTCACGTCCCTTTCGTATTATGGAATCGCAATCGCATCCCCAGGCAAATCGGTCTCGAATCATCACCATCGATGGGCCCGCAGGAGTTGGCAAAACAACCGCGGCAAGAACTCTCTCGAGAAAAATAGGTTTCCTTCTTCTCGATACAGGGGCGTTATATCGAGCTATTGCCTTGCACTTGCTGAGAGAAGGCGTGTCCGAGGATTCCCGTTCAGTCCCTGAAGACAAACTCATGTCTGTGGATTTGAGAATCGAAGAGAACGTGGGGAATATGCTCATTTATTTGCAAGGAGAAGAGATAAGTTCTCGCATCCGGACAGAAGAAATCGCTGTCGCCGCCTCTAAGTTCTCGGCATTGACGGAGGTGCGCCAATTTCTCCTGCCTCTTCAAAGGCAAACGGCGCGACAACAGGACACGGTCGCGGAGGGAAGAGACATGGGGACCGTGGTATTCCCAGACGCTGATCTAAAATTCTTCCTCTCGGCAGACTTGAGAGAGAGGGCGCGGAGGAGATACCGCGAGCTCGTGCTCAGCGGCGCAAACGTGTCACCTGAGGAAGTGGCGGCAGATGTTCGATCCCGCGATGAGCGAGATGCGACGAGAATAGTTGCGCCTCTCGTGCGGCCGAAAGATGCTATTTCCATTGACACAACGCATCTGACGCCGGAGGGCGTACTCGAACAGCTGCTCTTTCATCTCAGAGAGATAGGTGTTTTGACCGGAAATCCCTCTGACGCACACTCTTGACGAGATGATGGCTAATCTATCCCGTGTAAAGTGCGGTATCTTTCGGTCGCGTGTGAAAGGTCAGCAATTAATAATTATCCTGGGATTTTCCGCCTTGATAGACGTCCTGGGCAGCAGGTGCAAGGCTTTTGCGACAGGAAACGCCGTGATAACAAGCCAGAAGTTTTTTGATTCTGGCCTCTTGTACGCAGTCGATGAAATACGCAGGGAAGAGAAAAAGTTTTTCTTGTGCTCAACACAAAAAACGGGTATGTATAATCGATTAAACCCAATTTGAAATCATCGAAGGCATTATGAAAGAGTCTGGGGGTGGCAACCGGATGGAAAACTTGGAATCCCAAACCGACAATCATGTAACTGAAGAAAAGACGCAAGAGACTGCGCGGGAGGAAGACTTTGCCGAGCTTGTAGAGAGCAGCTTTCACAAGGTACAAGAAGGGGAAGTAGTAAAGGGGCTCGTCGTTCAGATCACCCCCGAATACGTCATGATCGACGTCGGTTCGAAGTCAGAGGGGCAGATTCCTCTTGAGCAATTTATGGGACCGGATGGCACTCTTACGGTCGAAGTGGGGGACCAGGTGGATGTCTTCCTGGAAGACACAGAAGAGACCTCCGGACAGGTACGCATATCTAAGAGCAAAGCAGACAGGATCAAGATCTGGGACGAAATAGCGTCTATTTGCGAGACTGATAAGACAATTACCGGCAAAGTGACTGCTCGCGTGAAGGGTGGACTTCAAGTAGATATAGGAGTCCTTGCATTCTTGCCAGGATCCCAAGTTGATCTCAGACCGGTTCGCAACTTCGATAAGTATATTGGCGAGACATTGGAATTCAATGTAATCAAATACAATCGCAAGAGAGGCAACATTGTTCTCTCCCGACGACCTCTGTTAGAGAAACTACGCGAGACCAAGAAAAATACCATTCTCGAGGCGATGGCAGAGGCGAAGACGTTGATTGGCACGGTAAAAAACTTGACGGATTACGGCGCCTTCATCGACTTGGATGGGATAGATGGCTTGCTTCACATTACTGATATGTCCTGGGGCAGGATAAATCATCCTTCTGACATTATGAAGGTTGGAGACCAGATCCCTGTAAAGGTTCTTAAGTTCGACCAAGAAAAGGACAGGGTGTCGCTGGGCTTGAAGCAAACCCAGCCGGATCCATGGGAAAAGGTGGATGAGCGTTATCCGGTGGGCGCTAAACTGGTGGGGCAGGTGGTGAGCATCACAGATTACGGGGTATTCGTCGAATTGGAGAAAGGGGTTGAGGGTCTTGTTCACGTGTCTGAAATGACGTGGAGCAAAAAGGCTCGCCACCCTTCTAAGATTGTCCAGGTAGGGGAAGAAGTCGATGTGGTGGTCCTTGGCGTGGACAAGGCCCAGAAAAGAATTTCGTTAGGAATGAAGCAAGCCAGACCCAATCCTTGGGATGTGATAGCGGAAAGATATCCTGAAGGAACGAAGATCGAGGGCAAGATACGGAACGTCACCGATTTCGGCATTTTTGTCGGCATCGATGAAG
>CAYRVH010000019.1:9451-36340 GCA_964427855.1 uncultured Syntrophaceae bacterium | reverse complement strand
TAGACGGGTTGGTTCACATATCTGACATGTCATGGACCCAACGCATCAAGCATCCAAGCGAACTCTATAAGAAGGGGCAGACAGTCCAGGCGGTTGTCTTGAACATCGATAAAGAAAACGAGAGGTTTTCCCTCGGGATAAAGCAAATGCAGGAGGATCCCTGGGAAACTATTCCCGACAGATACCCTCCCGGCACCAAGGTATCAGGTAAGGTTACCTCCATCACCGACTTCGGCGTCTTCTTAGAGATAGAGGACGGCGTAGAGGGCATGATCCACGTCTCGGAGTTGTCAAAAGACAGAGTCAACTCGCCCGCCGACGTCACCCATGAGGGTGAGATGCTGTCAGCGATAGTTCTCAAGGTGAATAAAAAAGAGAAAAAAATCGCCCTGTCGCTGAAGGGTCTCGAGAAGGCTGCGCATTACGAACAACAGCGTGGGTACACGCACAGCCAGGAAGTCGTTGCTTCAAACCTTGGGGACCTCTTGAAAGAGAATTTGGGAAGCAACTTCGGAAAGGAATGACCAAAGCCCTAGTAAGGGAGCACTTCGAGGGCAAAAGTCTGACTGGGAAGACTCGCACTTTGTAGCCACTATTGGATATTTTCTCAGAATTTATGACGAGATTGCTGCACCCGGCTCGCATTCACGTATAAACGGCTTTTTTGTCATCATGAGGCCCCGAAAATGACAACACGATCTCACCTCGCGCCAATTACATCATTTCTCGAGAGAAAACACGAGATGGCCACTCGTCAGATTCTCAATCTGTGAAAATGTGAATCCAGAAAACTCACTATGGCTACCTGATCTCGCGAGGATGAGATAGAGGCTTCATGCGCTCAATTCGTGATCAATTGTGGGAGGCTCAGAAATGGGGGGCTTTTTTCGAGAGAACGGCGTTGACAGGAGTGTCATTGTAATGTCTCGCAATCTCGAGAAGTGCTACGCATCCAAAACCTTGCTCATGCGAATCAGGGAAACGGTTTTGGGCGTTGAGACAGGGTTACTCTCTCCCCATCCGCCACCATGGAATGGAGCGTGAAGTCGATGGCTCCCTTGGACTTCTTCCCGAAAGGGATCTCAATGAGTTTCGCCGACCGCCTCCTGCGGCGAATAGTCCAGCGGCCCTTCATTGCTGGAGGAGCTTTTGCACTTCTGCGAGGGCTTCGTCCCGACTTGTTACGGTTCCCTCCTCCTGCAATTCTCTTACGATCCGAAGGATTCTACCGATTTCCGGCCCTTGCTTCATGCCAAACTGGCTTATAAGGTCGCGTCCGCTGACTAAACAGGGCAGAGGTGCTTCCACGCTCTGAAAGCAGCATTCCAAGACTGTTGCAGCGCCGGCCTTTATTGCCTCAGCTTCTGCTTTCTTCGCCTGCGGGCCCTGGGTGGCGGCTCTGTCTGCTATGATCAGGAGCAAAAGACCTATCACATCCTCCCCAAACTCTTTTGAAAGGCGTCTCACGCCCCTTGGAGGAAGGGGCGACGTTGACAACAAAGCGCCCCTCATGTGCCCCCTCACCCACTGGCACAAGAGCTTTTTTTCCTTCCGGGACAGCCGTAATCGATCCGCGATGCGTTTCACCATCTCTTCTGACGCCACCTCGTGACCCCAAAACCTTCGGCGTCCGGATCCGTCAATTTTCAAACAAGACGGCTTTCCGAGGTCGTGGAAGAGCGCCGCCAGCTTCAGAAGCGACTTCCGAGGTCTGCCTTTCACGATCTCGAAGTCTAAATATCTCATGATGCGCTCTTCAAAGGGACGGAGAGTTTCCGGCAAATCGGTGAAGACCGTTTCCACGCATCGGAAAGTTTCTAAAGAATGGTCGAACACGTCGAGATGGTGGTAGTCGTTTTGTTCACATCCTCGGGAAGGGATCATTTCAGGGAAAATAGCATCGAGAACGTCGTCAGTCTTGATCATATCGAAGGTGCGAGACGCGTTCCGTTCGGACAGAATCAAGAAAAGCTCTTCTCTGATCCTCTCTCCCGAGACGGCGGGCAGTTGCGGGATGCTCCGTTTCAAAAGTGCGCGCGTTTGGTCTGCAATGTCGAAATCGAGGAGCGTGGCAAAGCGATAGGCCCGTAAGATACGCAGGGGGTCGTCAATGAAAGTGCGTTGTGAGCAGGCCCTTATTGTAGTGTTGGAGAGGTCGGTACGACCATCCAGAGGGTCGATAACATCAACGGCCCTTGCAGCCATGAAATCTCGGAGCGGAATCGCCATTGCATTTATGGTGAAGTCTCTGCGCCCGAGATCCTCAAAGATACTAGCCCCTTTGAACATAGACATGTCTAGGGAGAAAAAACAGTCTTTCCAAATCACGATTCGTGACGTGGCCGTGTCTTCGTCTAAGGGTACGTGGGTCACGCCTTTGGGAAAGAGCGAGACAATCTCGTTCGCCACCTCTCCGCCGCTTCGCGCAAAGGCGATGTCAAGATCGTTTGTGGCAGTCTTACCGAGCAGGTAGTCTCTGACCGCGCCCCCAACGACGAAGGTGTTGGGGTCTATCTGGAGAATCACTCGAAGGATAGCCCCAACCGTACCACACTGGAGAGACGACGTCTTTTCCACAATCAAAGCTGAGCGTGAACCAATTCAAAGCGAATGGTTCCTAAGATAGGGGAAGAGGTCAACAAGAGAGGGAGTCGATGTGGATCATCAGAGATCCACAGTTTACCTGTGGCGAGTTCTTTTTTGTCGCCTCCGAGCTTCACGAGCTTTAAATGCAGGCACAGAGCTTTGTAGAAGCCGGCTTTTGTTCTAATGGTTTCCTCGCCAGCCGGATATACATACAGACGGGCCTTGTCCTTTCCATCAAAGATATCTACGAAAAGAGGCTTGCGAAGATCTCTCTGGGACCTGAGCAAGAATACTGCGGTCACAGGATCGTATAAACCCTTGGCTTGTTCTGACTTGGATTCTCGCTCCTCACCAGACTGTTTTTGGATTTGTACCACGTTGTTTTCGTGATCGAAGAACAAATCGACTGTCTCTTGTCGAAGGAGATTGGATTTCAGCACAAATTGGTAGGTTTTGGGCTGAAACTTTTTTGAAGAAAAAGTAGCCTGCACTCTGCTCCATATTTCAAGCAGCTTCTTGAGAGGTTCATCTGATACGGCCTGAGCCACGACATTGATCTGATCGGATCCCTTTCTTGTCGTGATATCCCCGTGGCCCGCTCTGTTTCCGTTCCAAGTCACTTCGTACCGTAAGAGTTCAGACGTCTCGGATGCGAGGCAACAATTGCTACCGAGGCTCCAAGATGCTACTTGGCACAAGGCCGCCATGAAAAACAGAAGGATCCAGGTGCTGTGTGCTTTAGGAGCTATGTAAAAGACGAGATATCGAGGCATGGATCATATTTACACTCCCATCACCGAGACAGGCAGGGGCGGCACATGTTGAGAAGACAGAGTGAAACACAAAGTAAAACAAACTCATCTCACCCGTCGCCAGTAAAATTTCTTCTGTACTTCGGGCATCACCAAAACCAGGGTATCTCCAGATACCTGATATGGCCATTTCACAGTATTGCCAGCGTCGTCCGTGATGTTTATTTCGTTGTTTGCAACGGTGAAGCGGCCTGTCCGACTTTTGCGTGCATCTGCTTTGTCCTTGTCTGTCCTATCGAAAACCACCTTGCCGTCGTCAAAGAACTCGATGAGAGTTCGCGTCGATTCCCTCGGTTTTTCCTGGATGCCCTTGTCATTGACCTGATACTGGAGTTCCCATTTGTCGAAAAGACTCTTGTCTTTGGCATCCTTGGTGTTGTCAGTCCCTTTTTGCGGCGACGGCGTCGCTCCCTCAACTGCAACGCTTTTGGGCAAGGTCGTAGTGAGACACGACGAACAGAGGAACACCGTCGCACATGCGATAAACACAGGGACGCATTTTCTTAATACAGACATTAACCCTTTTCCCGACAGCCAAGAAACTGATCATTCGCATTGTTTCATATAATACCAAATGTATTTTACCACAAACTTGGGAAAATTCTATCCTCGATCTGCCGGTTGTTTGCTATTCCTGTTTGAGGTTTACCTGCCGATTCCGTCTTAGCCGCCGAGGGACGCGACGGCGCATCATTCCGGACCTGTTTGGTCTCGGCTCTTTGGACGGGAAACTCTCCTCGCGCCAATCGTGTCAAGAATGGCTGATCAATGATGATACAATAAGAGCCTACTTCCATGGTGTGAAAGACTGCTTCTGCATCGTGCCAATCCAGGCCGAGGCAACCGTGAGTGAGTCTTCCTCCCGTCGCTTCCGCGTAATGAATGTACCGACTGCCATCAAAGACTAGTTTATACCGAAAGAATCCAGGAACCCTCCTGTCCTCCCACCTCTTGGGTATGGGCTCTCCCTCCTCTATGAAGTACCAGTCCGGTCTCACCCAATCGTCCACAGGGATCTTTGCTTTTATCGGGAAAATGCCCGTGGGAGTTTCAAATGAGCCGACTTCGGTTTTTCCCTTACCGATAGCCACCGGTCCAATTCGCAACAATCTGCCTTGACTGTCGCACAAATAAAACTGAAAGTTCCTTTTATCGATTATAATAAACGGCTTACCGTTCTTGTTCTTGACGAGAGAGGCGACTCTTCTGGCCTCCGCCATGACTTGTCGCACAGAATCCTCGTCGTACTCCCTCGCGTATGGATTGTCGTACATGCTCTGAGCCGGATACCGGTCCTGACTCCGCTGGTATTGCTGCGCGGCTTGTCTCGCCATTTGATCTCTCAGTATAGCTTCTGCGTCGTGGTCTTCATACTGGATACGCGGGTCCATGCCAGCATCGGGCTGTTGCCACGTCCCACCCTGATTGCCGTAATAGTATGACTGAATCATGGAGCGGCGTTGACGGGCATCCAGATTCCCCTGTTGATAACTGTCATAGTAATACTGGGCCTGTACAGGCAGAGCAAGCATGCCGAGAAGCCACAGCATTCCGACCATACGTCCCAATCTTTTCACCATGATTGATTCCATCTCCTCCAGAGGATTGCTTGCACGCAGCCTCGCCGAAGGCGTGTTCACGTATATTGTAAATCTCCATTACTGTCAATAAAACGAGGACTTCCCCTTCTCGCTTCACATTTGGCATTGGAAATCGTTTGTCTGATGTTTCTGCCGGCCTGCATCTTTGTCCTCAGAGTGCGCACCTCTTTTCAAGACACCATACCATATTTTTTCATCTTATATTGCAGGTTGCTCCTTGAGACGCCAAGCAGCTTTGCTGCCTGGGCTTGCACATTGTCTGCTTTTTTGAGGGCCAGCCTGATGATTCTCTCCTCTATGCTGTCAAGGGTAGCAGCTAAACCCTTCTCCCACGAGATCAGGTCCTCCACCCCCCGGTCAATCACTGAGGACTCTCGCATTTCGATTGGAAGGTCATCAGCAGTAATCGTCGAACCTTTGCACAGTACTACCGCCCTCTCCAAAACGTTCTCCAGCTCTCTAATATTGCCAGGCCATACATGTCGGTAAAAAGAGCTCATGGCGGCCGGATCCACTTCTCGCACGCTTCGCCCCAACTTTCCTTCCAGTTTCTTGAGAAAATGTGCGACCAATAATGGAATATCTTCCTTTCGCTCTCGTAGGGGCGGCACTCGGATTTGAACTACATTGAGCCGGAAGTACAAATCAGCGCGAAATCGACCGGCTTCGACCTCTTCCTTCAAGTCTTTGTTCGTCGCTGCGATGACCCTGACGTCAACTTTTATGTCTTTCGTACCTCCGACTCGCTGGAACTCCTGCTCTTGCAACACCCTAAGAAGCTTTACTTGAAGGCCGAGAGACATCTCGCCTACTTCGTCAAGAAACAACGTGCCCTTGTCTGCAACTTCGAACTTGCCCTGTTTGAGGGTGGAAGCTCCGGTGAAAGCGCCCTTTTCGTAGCCGAATAATTCAGATTCCAAGAGGGTTTCTGGAACAGCGGCGCAATTGATTGAGACAAAGGGGGCGTTGGCGCGACTCGATGACTTGTGCAAGCCTCTTGCAATCAGCTCCTTCCCTGTTCCAGATTCGCCATGGATTAGCACGGTGGTGGGGGTATCTGCGACCTTTTTCATGATCGTGAATACCCGCTCCATGGACTTGGATTTGCCCACAATATTACCCCACAGCGCGCCCAGCTCGGTTTGCAGATATCTGATGTTTTGTAGCAGCAGCCTTTTCTCAACGCCCCGCCGTACAGCCTTTTTAATGTCTTCATTATCAAACGGCTTCTGGATATGGTCGAGGGCGCCCTTCTTCATGGCTTCCACGGCTTGATCAACTTCTGCAAAGGCTGTCATGAGTATTACGGGCATGTCGCTATCGAGCGTTCGGATCTCGTCCAGAAGCTCGACGCCGTTCATACCCGGCATCTTGATGTCGGACAACACCGTATGAACGGGCGTGTTCTTCATTATTTCCAAGGCCTCGGCGCCGGATGACGCTGTCACCACCTCATAGCCCTCTTCGGAGAGCAAGTCCTCGAGGACAATCAGGTAGTTTCTCTCGTCGTCCACCACAAGCACTGTACTCATGCCGTCACCCGTTGCTCCTGAAGCGGCCCAGATGTCCCATTTCGAGGTAAAATGACGCGAAATTTTGTCCACTGGCCGTATTCACTCACGACCTCGACCCGGCCTCCATGCGCCGTGACTATGTTGTGAACCACGGAAAGTCCCAAACCGGTCCCCATTTGATGCGTCGTAAAAAAGGGCGTGAAAATCTTTCCGAGGTGCTCTTCTTTAATACCCTTGCCGGAGTCAAGAAAATCCACCCAGATATTGTCGACATCCTCGCCCATAGACACCTTTATGGCGCCTCCGGCCTCCATGGCGGCAAACGCATTCATTGCAATATTGAGGAAGGCTTGGTATAGGAGGTCGGGATCGCCCTGGAACACCAGTTCGCGACCGTCATTATCTTCTGTCGTCCATGAAATGTTCCGCGCCTCAAGTTCCTGCTCCAGATTCCTTTCAACTCTGCAAAGAAGCTCAGACATGCTCGTTGGTCTGAGCTGAGGCAATTTAGGACGTGCAAATTCCAGGAAGTCTGATAGCACATTGCTCAGTCGAGTAGCCTCTTCTACGATGACCCCACTGAGTTTTTTCATCCTTGATTGATCGGGATTTTCTTTCCTGGCAAGCACTTCGGCTGACGACTTGATAATGCCCAAGGGGTTGCGAATTTCATGGGCAAGAATCGCTACCATTTGACCGATGGAGGCGAGTTTTTCAGACTGTTGGAGCTGCTCTTCGAGCATTTTTTGCCGCTTGGCCCGTTCGAGCAGGATCCTCTCTCCCCGCCTCACGATCAGGGTGAGCATGACGAATAGGAAAGCCATCAACCCCACCGCAACCAGTATAATGACCACGATGGAACGCTGAACAACTCTGTATTGATCGGTGACGTCTTGTGTGATCTCGATGACCCCGTAAATAACCCCTAACATCCAGTAGTTCCCCGTCCATTCCCGCAATGGATAATAGGTGTCTGCGAGGAAGCTGCTTTGCCAGGAGCTGCCAATCACGTTTTGCTGCCGTACTCTTGTCACGCTCTTGCCGGAAAAAACTTCATCCACTGGGGAATCTTCAGGCTCGTATTTGCCTATAAGATCATACTCCGTGCTATATATAATCTTGCGCTGGCGATCCACTATTTTTATTCTCTGAACCTTCAAACCATAGGTAAAGTCTTTGATCAGAGAATCCAGGGCTCCGAACTGATCCCATTTCTTCAAGTCCATGGGAACGCCCCGCGCTTTGAGAGGCGAGTAGAAACCGACAAATATATTGTAGTTGAGATTTTCGGCGAGGAGTCGAGCGTAATTTTCAGCGCTTTTCACCAAAGTATCCACGCTGCGGGTGTAGAGGAAGCCGGTAAGGACCACGGTCACGCCCACGATCACGGCAAAACCGGACAAAATAAAGTATTTCAAGAGCCTGAAAGGACCGTCTGCGCTCATACGGGCTGGTCCCGCCTCAGTCATGGGCGCCCTCTTTTCGTGTACGGCTTCGTGGAGAAAATCGTGGGAGTAAACAACACAATGACGAGCACAAAGTCAAAAGAAACCCCATCGGTAAGACAGAAATTGATGCTGTGCGGCGCGCTCCTTTGTAAGGTAGAGCCAAGACGTGCACTGAGCTACTGGAATCCGCCGTTTTACGCTGCTGAGATCAATCCGGGTCCCCGAACACATGAAAAGGGGCTCCCTCCTGAGAATAGCGCCTCGGTTGCTCCTTATGATAGCCGCGCCTTTCGCTGGAACCAAGAAACGAAAGGACTGCGAAGCAAGGGGTGTCTCTCCCAGATTACGCGTTGCCAAGATCATCAGGATTGATGCGTTCCAGTATTTTTGTCAGCTCTTCGTCAGTCCCCTCAACATCTTGTTGTGTGAAGATAATTTTTTGGCGTGTCGCTTCGTCCTGGTCAGTCTGGGTCATGCCCTCGATGACACCCTCGCTCACATAGATTGGGACACCTGTCCACGTCGCCAACACGAGGCTATCCGACGGCCTTGCGTCAACCGTGACGAGCTTGGAGTGCGCATCCTTGAGGTAGATCGTTGCATAGTATGTATGGTCCCTCAAATCGTCTATTTCAATATGTTCGATGGTGACGCCCGTTTTCTCCATAATAGTTCTCAAGAGTTCATGAGTGAGTGGTCGCTGAAACACTTCTTTGGTCAAGGCGCGTTGAAGCGCCATGGCCTCAACGGGTCCTATCCATATATAGAGCTCCCGCTCTCCGGTTTTTTCTTTCAAGACCACGACAGGTTGCATGTTGCGCGTGTCTGAGACGATACCGGTGATGGTCATCTCCTTGAATTCTTTCTTGTCTTTCATGGCAACCTCACTATCTATGTGTGCTGAACACAGGAGGCTTATTGCGAGGGATTCTTCGTCCTTGGCGGAGCGCCCTCAGAGACTGCAGTCGCTGGAGTCATGTCACGCTATTTCGTTGTACGCACTCCAATTCTCACCGCATCGATCGGCATCCGGGAGAGCGGCGATCTTGGAATACAGGCTACGGCATCTCACCATTGCTGTCAAGCGGCGTCTCTGCTGGTGTTATGAGGGCCGAGGTTGGCGCCTCCCCTATGACTTCTCGCGGTGATGAGAAGCCGTTGAGAGGTCGTTGCGAGCGAAGTGAAGGGATCTCCCGAGAAATTCTGAGAAAAACTATGCTCACCTGCACCCACAAGGAGCGCCCAGGTTCGAAACGTATTGGCGATGAGGGAGCTGCCACCAGAAGGAATTGAGTGGTGAGGGAACTGGTGATTCATCAAAGAGCGCATCCAACTGATCTGCTCCCGAGGAATCGGCGTCAAAAAGGACGTCGAACGAATGGCTTGCGATTTGATTGCGGAGGTATCGCGTCAAGGGGATACTTCGCATCGACGAATGCGGCTGAAAGGCTACGATGAGAGACCAGAGAGTGGATGCGTCGCAGTCAACAGGATACCCCAATGCCGTACCGTCGTCGGCAATGAATTCAAAACCTCTTGATTCGCGGCGGAGAATCAACGTAGGATGCGCCCGAGATCGAAACGCAAACATACTTACAATCCTGTCAAAAAGCGGATACGCGAGCGGCCATGCACGGATATTGCGCAGGATAGATCCTTTCACGGTTCTTGGCTCGTCCGACTTTAGACCTTTTCTCCTGACGCCAAAGGTCGCTGAGGTCCGAGTCACCAGGTTGTCTAAGCTGGCCAAAATGCACGCTGCAGCATCGCATGCAAAATCCACCGTAATCTCAAGCGCGCCTATGACAAAGTACCCGACGGGTATGGCGGCCAGGTATTCGAAGCGGGGAGTATTTGTCTCATCGAAACAATCGCTTTCTAGAAGCGCCCGTTCCTGCGGAGAGAAGCTCTCAATGATTTTTGAATCAGCGTACGGAAAGCATCTTATTGAGAATATAGCTTTCGCTAATCCTCGCTTTGGAACTGCAGCCTCACACGACTCCATTCGTAACGCATACGAGCAGTCAGCGCGAGAAAGCCAAATATAATACCCGAGTTCTTCCCCCCAGGCCTGGCTGATCCCTGATATTTCCAGGTCGTCCATAAGGTCTGGCGCCCATGAGGCTGTGATGAACATGCCATCCATCAAGCTGCGAAAGCGACCATACAGATCCACGCTAGAAATCCCCTTTTTTCTCAAAAAGCTCTCTCACGATGGCTCGTTTCTCTCTTCCCTCCGTGTTTATACCCGCTTGTTTTGCGGTTTCTAGGAGGATATCATCTGGGTATCCCAAGGTCAGCGGATAACTCGATTCGTAAGACTCGAAAAAATTGTCGTAATTGATGCGCAACTCTGCCTCACGCATCCCATCTTGAAACGCAAGTCGGGTTTCTCGCACAATCGCGAGGATGCCTTTCCTAAAAAAAAGTCGCTTACTTGGATCCATGACGAGCCTCTATGTCGCATCTCCACGCGGTAAAGGCCACGATTTAAAGAACTCACCGTGAATCATTACGATGGCGAGAAAGAGGATGGTCCAAACCAGGGGCGTGTCGTCTGGCTGTGCTATTCCGGGAACCTTGCCCAAGAGAATGGTGCTCGCCGGTGAATAATAAAACGCATAGAATCCCATGCCTCCCACGATTGCTAGGACGGTTCGAGCAAGTCCGTTCAAGAACGTGAACCGAGTGTCCGGGAAATTCTTGAAATAAGTGCTCAGCACAAACGCGGCAAGCATTACAAACCCGCTAATCTCGCCAGCATGCAAATAGCGAAAATAAGGGGCGTCCGTGTATTGTCCACCCTCGAACGGCTCCATCCAATACAGTTTCATGATCGTCAGAAGTAAGGCGAAACTGACTGTTCCAAGAATTGCTGACCCAAGTGTCGTGATTATGCCTCTTGCAAACGACCCCCGGTTGTCTCGGCTGAATAGCCTCCATGGATACCCTTCCCACAAAAACTTGGTGATGATCACCCACGCGACGTTGCAAAGCAGAAGACCGAGACTGAAAAAAGCGCTGCTTGTGCCGGCAAAGGATGCCCACCACGGTTCAACACCTGCCTTGTTTTGCGGAGGATAAAAAAGGTAGCATACGTGTGGGTGAAACAAGAGTGAATACACAATAATAGTAAAAAGAATTACCGTCACGGTTTTTGACCACGCGACGACACCTCGGCTGTCTTTCAGCCATGGCCAATCGCTAAAACCCAGGTCCCAGGTGAGCGCAATCCAGACAAAAGCGGCTCCAAAGTATACGATAGCCGTGGACGCATTCTCACGAGCCAGAAACGGTTCAGCTCCGGTCCCTCCAGAAATGACGATAGAGTCAGGACTAAAATAGGCGATTGCGTAGGTACCGATAACACGCCAAAAGATCCCATATGTCATGAGGAGCGTAAGAATGATTGCTTCGAAAGTGAGCAATACCCCCCTCGCCCATCGGTCTGATGGCTCTGAGGGGCGTGGAGAGATTGGATAATAATTCCATACGCTTGTGATGAGCACAAGGGAGCACATGAGCATGACAACAAGAGAAAAACCATACATGGGAGTGTAAAGTTTCAGAATACCATTGCCGTGCATAAAAATGTGCCAGACTCCAACAGACACGAAAAATACTATGACAAAAGAAATAACCCCTCGAAAATAACTCCCTGCATGGCGCTGGTTGTTCGTTTCGTTCATCTTGTCAGCCTCCCTCGTCCAGGCAAGGTCATGAACGTTTTTGTTTCATTTCCCGACAGGCGGATTCACAATCTGGATATACCTTCGCCCTTGTTTTCAGTCCGCCTCCCTTGTTTGAATTGGCTGTCAGGAGGTTCTCCCTCAAAACACGATGCTGTCTCCGTTGGTGAGGAAGACGTTGGTAGCTTTGGCTACTGTTGATTGTCGTTTGTACTCTTTATATTTGTCTGTCCCCTTCACCACCGGAATGCCCGCCGCAGCAGCCTTCTCCGCCCATATCCAGCCGGTACAATGATTGCAAGCAAGCTTCTGGAAGTTGAAGGCTTTCACACCCTTTATGATGTCGTCGAACTTTGGATCCCAATTTTCGAACACCGATATGTGCAAGCCGCCGTAACACCCGTAGGATTTATAGCCGTCGATGTTGCTTCTCGCCCAAGAGAACAATGACAGGATCCCTGGATGACAACATCCGGTCACGGTCACCACTCCTTTGTCCTTGATATTAAAATAAAGGACGCTTTCTCCACGCACTCTCAGCAAAATTGGCACGTCGAACATCCTCAGTGCCACCCCCGGCATCAGGCGGTATACGCCATCTCCCTTTTCACCATTGGGAGAACACAAGATGAGGGCGCCGCGATGGGGATAGTCATTCTTGCACAGCAGAACTTCCTTCCCTTCTTTGTCTTTGGCCTTGATATGAGCTTTTTCCTTCAGTAACGCCATGTCTTCAGGATAATAGGTAGCAGGCGCATACAGCATGATGTCCTGTTTGTGCTTCAGAGAAGACTCGAGCCCCCAGGCATGATCGAGATGCCAATGCGAAAGGACCATAAACTCGATTTCCCCGCTCTTGAGCATTCTTGCCACATTGCTCTTTTCCTCGAAGATATAGTCCATCCATTCGTTGCTCCATCCTGAATCCAGAAGGAATTTCCGTTCCTGCCCATCGAGGGTAGTCACCGTAATCAGCGCAGCATATCCTCCCGCATTGTTCGGATCCCACGGTACGGTGTACTGGTTGGTCATGGCGCCGCCATGGTCCATCATGTTTTTCTTCAAGATGTCATTGTCAAACCAACTCGTCTCGGTCAACACATCGACCTTGAGCTGTTTAATATGACCTATATCGACCTTGCCCGCTGCCTGCGCGCCTCGTTGCGCGCCGATGCTCCCTACCACAGACGAGGCCATTCCCGCTGCGACCATCCCTTTAAGAAAGTCTCTCCTATCCATGCTCACCTCCTGTGCTCTCTCGACAAGAACGGACTTGTATTACGAACGACTGCTTCGTGCGTTTCAGGCGCCAGGCGTCGGTTCACGCCAGACGCGCTCGATGCGAAAACGTATGTAGGTTACGATGGGTTGGAAGTTGGGGGTTGCTCGAATGTTTACCAGATTATTCTTACTATTGTCAACTTTTAAGGGGATTGACGCAAGTGAGGGGCCACAGTTCGGCCTTCCTTTCTTCTCTAAGCTCTTTTCGCGGTTCTTGAAATTGACGTCGGAAGGAGCTTCGCATAATCAAGTGAGCGCCTAATTTTGGAACCCCCCGTGGAGCTAGGAGAGCCAGCTTTTGTCATCTCGAAGGATCAGGCTCGAACGAGAGTGGGACGCCGCAACATTCGTGTCATTTCGAAGGGGCCGTGGGATTGAGAAATTTACGCCCTTAGGTCAAGATTTCTCGCTTCGCTCGAAATGACAGGGCGGAAAGTGTTGGAAATGTGACGGCCACGTAGTCAAATTCGTGAATACTTTCGAGAAGCGTTACATTGTCAGCGACAGAGAAGGGGAACCAGTGCATTCTGGAAACAGAATTCTCCTTGCTCTCGTTGACGATCGCCTCGAGAGAGGCAAGCGGTTGGGTTAGTCTGAGGCGGCGTCACGTGCAACCTCCCTATCAGCGTAAGGGCGTCCGAGGTACGCCGTCCTCTTGGAACACCCCACATTGGTTTTTCTACGGCTTTTTAGCTTCAAGAGGAGTGTGCGGGCCCTGTCGAGCCTGTTTCCACGAGAGCGCCACGATCTAGTAAAAGGTCTTTCAACATAGAGCGGTGACACCTTGCTTCATTCTCACAGTAGCAGCCTATAGCCAGGTTGGTTTGGTGTGACAAAGCAGCGAGCTGGTCCAAAACTTTGCTGGGATCTGTTTTTTTCATCTCTGCTCGAAATTTTTTTGCGAAATGCTCCCAAGAAGGCTTGTCATGAGCTACTCTGAATTCTTTCAACAGTTCTTCACTGGGAGAGAGGCTGGGGAGCCACACGTCATAGAGGTTTCGCGACGCGTATTCTGATTTCGGAACGCCGCGAGGCGGTCGTCGAACAGCGCCAAGGCGGAGGCCTTCTCCCTCGGTTCTAGGCGAACCAAGCCTGACTATTCGGATGGGCATGGAAACTCCTGGGGACTGAAATCAGTGCGCCTGCGTCCGTGACATCGAAGTTCTCACTTGGACGCATGCGAGGAGCTCTTTGCCATCTCGGTTCATGAGCGCGATCTTGAGGTTTTCTACATTAACTTTTTTCGCGTACACAGCGATCTCCGCGCACGCTCGCCAGAAAGCCTCGGTCCGCCGTGAAAGGAATTCCAGGAGATCCAATCGCCAAAAACAAGCGCCTCTGCCGAGAAAAACAGGCCCGAGTTCTCTTGCGACCATGTTGTAGAGCCGGACGGTTATCAAAGCCGGACGACCTGCAGTGTAATGACTATCTTGGGCATGGGTGATATCTGCGCGCATAACGGCATAAAAGCCGCCTTTTCGAAGCGCCGCTCCTACAAAACCTGGCATGGATGCGGACAAGCACAAGGCCGCCCCTTTCCCTACCCTGGCAGCGTCTACGTCGTCCACCGCGCGACCATTGAGGAATATCGTGTTAATACGGCCTTCGAGGTATTGGGCGTCGACTTTCATTGCTCCGGTCACAACGTCTCTGACCGTAGCGCCCTCTTCGACCGCGATGACCAAGCCTTTTTGAAAGAGTTCCGAGAAGCCTTGCGCTAATCGCTCCTCACCAACCAGCGTTATTTGAATTGGCTCTAGAATTTCCGCCCTGTCAGACGTTGTAGGCCGACTCAAGGCTTCTCCTCAAACTTCTTGGCTGCGCATCGTTGGAACGGCGAAGCGTAAGGCGGATTAGTCTACGATCGGGCCGGACCAGAGACAGACTCAGGCCCGACCCGTGCGGCATTCACGCACTGGTTTTTACCAATTGAACACTGTGTCGAGTTCCTCGTCAGGCACCTTGAAAACTATGTTATGAGGCGGCAAGGGCTCCTTTTTGAAAAACGCTGGAAGTCTGTCGTGTTGCGCCGTGAGCCCCGCCTTGACGTTGAATTCCCTCTCATTTTTTAGGACGGCTCTGCCGAGGTTCGTGACATCTTCCGCAGTCAAAGTCAGTCCATAGAATGCGTTGATCATGTCCAGAAGGGCCTGAAAGGTTTCTGGCTGATCCATGATGGCAAAGGCAATGAAAAGGCACATACCGGTTGAGTCCACAGCAGCGGTGGCGATTTGAAGGTCTCGAGAGAGCGCAACCTGCCCTTCCGGGACGTGGGGGTCCACAAAGCCGCCGACTTTGAGAATGTTTGCTGCTACTGCATAGCCGGCTGTGTGGTCAGCTCCCATCGTGCTTGTGGCATAGGTCACTCCGATACCCTGCACCCCCCTGGGATCGTACGCAGGCATTGCCTGTCCTTTTACGACGGGCACGCGTTCTACGCCGAAGCATTTTCCCGTCACAGCCGCGCCGTTCCCCAAAATCCGGCCGAGAGGAGTTCCTTTGCCGACTTCATGGACAAGGTTTATGGCGGCCTGGGCGTCGCCAAACTTTGCAAGCCCCGCTTCCATAGCCACCGCGATGGTTGCACCCATCTCTATTGTGTCCACACCGTAGTCATCATCCAACCGGTCGAGCATAGCTATTGCGTCGAGGTCATCGATGCCGCAGTTTCCTCCGTGGGCCCAGACCGTTTCATATTCGGGCTGCTTAGTAAGGTATTGCCCATCTTTGTTGACATATATACCAGAGCATCGGATGACGCAGCCCCTGTGGCAACCATGAGTGGCTATTCCACCGCGTTCCGTTTCCACCGCGGCCTCAGTTTCTCCGCTGATCTTGTTGCAGTTTTCAAATCTGCCCCAGGTAAAATTTTTGGTGGGATACGCGCCTGCTTCGTTCAGCACGTTAGTCAACACATTTGTTCCATAGGCGGGCAAACCTTCGCCGGTGACAGGATGTTTCTTGAGTCCGTCCACCCACCTCTTCGTGGCGTCGCGAAATTTCTCCGCGTCCTTCGGCTGCCGCATTGGCATCCCGATGTCGTCAAGCACGATGGCCTTGACCCGTTTTGAACCCATCACTGCGCCAACCCCGCCTCTACCAGCATGACGCGTCGGTCGAAGCTCCATGTCCGTACACGCGATAGACGCTGCACTCATCTTCATTTCGCCTGCCGGTCCTATGGATATGCAGGCGATCTTATCGCCGAACTCCGCCTTCATCTTTTCCACTAAATCGTAGTTCCCGAGCATGCTGAGACTGTTATCAACACTAATTTTGACGCCGTCTTTGTTAAGGTAAATTTTATAGAGGTTGTCATCTTTGGGCTTGCCCTCAAGGACGATCGCGGCGTAGCCAAGCCTTGCCAGCACTTGCGAGGGTTGTCCGCCCGCGTTGGCTTCCTTGATGCCGCCTGTCAGCGGACTCTTGCACCCCACCGAGATTCGCCCGGACATTGCCGCCGTGGATCCGCTCAAAAGGCCCGGCGCAATGACCAACTTGTTCTCAGCTCCGAGAGGATGACATAGCGGCGGCACTTCCTTGGATACGATGGCCGAGGTAAGCGCCCTACCCCCCAGGCCGGCGTACTCCCCCACCGCTTCGGCGACAGCCTTCGGGCCTCCTTCTGCACCCATGTCGATCCGCAGTATTTTGTCCATGTGTGACCTCCGTTCTTTTCTGTGCTGAGGCTGACTTGCCCAGAGATTCGTTTCCTTGGTCGGCCAGGTGTTGTTGCTGAGTCGCGCACCACGTGTTGCGCCTCTCTCGTTTGCGATATGCGCGCATGGTATCTTTGACACGGCGACGAGTCAAGGGAAAAGAGGCCATTTTATCAATCATGTTGAGTGGTTATGTCGCTCAGGACATAGCTCTCCCCGCACATCTTCCGAACGAAGCCATCAGTTCGAGGCTAAGAGGACAGTCTGTCGTCTGTGACATGACGCATCCCTGTGTTTCGTACCTCTTCGAGCACCTCCTTGAGGGGGAGTCCTGTGCGGCTCGCTATGGCTCGACAGTCGTCGTACTCTGGCGAGACCTGAGGCGGTTGACTACCTGTTCGGATAATTTTTACCCGGACTTCTCCGAACTGTGTCTTGATCTTCGCGATGGATCTCGACGCCTTTACCCTGTTTTCTAGGCGCCAGCGCGTACCTATAGTCGTGGTTTCCCGCATGAGAAGCTCTGACATCACATGTACATGCTCGGGTTGGCATATCACTGTGACAAGGGCACCTGGCCGATTTTTCTTCATGTGAACGGGCGTGAGAAACACATCCATAGCTCCTCGCTGGAACAAGCCTTCAAAGACATAATCGTAGATTTGCGGGTTCATGTCGTCGATATTCGTCTGTATCACGGCGACGCGATCAGATTCAGGGACAGAGTTCGGTTCCAAGGTTTCGCCTATGAGGACCCGTAAAAGATTTGGTATGGGCAGGTCTCGTGTACCCGCGCCGTATCCCACGGCGCTCAACTTCATTGCGGGCATCGGACCAAAACTCGAGGCCAGCGTGGTAAGGATGGCCGCCCCTGTAGGGGTAAGGAGTTCCCCTTCCAAGCCGGTGGAATACACGGGTTTCCCTTTGATCAGCTCAGTTGTCGCCGGCGCTGGGACGGGCAAACCGCCGTGATCGCATTGCACGATTCCAGATCCGAGATGGAGAGGCGAACAAGAAATGTTTTCGATGTTAAGCGCTTTAAAGCCGGCAACGGCCCCCACGACGTCGATGATTGCGTCAACGGCCCCCACTTCGTGAAAGTGTACCTGGTCAATCGAGACGCCATGAACCTTGGCTTCCGCGTGGGCCAGTCGTGAGAACACGTCGATGCTGCGCTGTCTCACTTGGGGCATCAGGCCGCTTCTGTTGATGATATCTTGGATGTCGAAGAGGTTTCTGTGGGGATGGCGATGATGTGATTGTGTTGTCGTGATCGCAACCTTTGTGGCCTTGATTCCTCGCTTTTCCACAGTCTTCGTTGTCACGTCGTAGTGGTCCAAGGGGAGCTTGGCCAGCTCGCTTTTCAATACTACTGGATCAAGTCCCGCGTCTATCAGCGCGCCAAGAATCATGTCTCCGCTGGCGCCTGCAAAGCAATCGAAGTAGGCCACAGTCATGAACGTCTCCTGTTGGAGGTGTAAGCCGCCTGTATTGCTGGATTTAATCTTTATCGCATGGAACTCGCCGGGTTGGGGAACCGTGCTTCATCTTGCGGCGCTGACAACCCTCTCATGACCCGCTACTCCCTGGGAGAGGGCGATGGGCGTCACTCGGATATCGCCTGCGTCTCCGTCACTTTATGTCCGAGGGCCGTCGCAGGGCAGAGTTGAGCGATCAGGCGCCCTCTTCTGCGCCTGAGATACTACCGTGCACAGAATCCCCCGCAATTCTGCCAACCGCAATTCTATTGATGAGGCTTGCCTGATATCCTGCGCCGAAACCGTTATCGATATTGACCACGGAGACGCCTGACGCGCAGCTATTGAGCATGGTAAGAAGGGGAGCGATGCCGCCGAAGCTCGCTCCGTACCCAACGCTGGTGGGCACGCCGATGACGGGACAGCTCACCAAGCCGCCGACTACGCTCGCCAAGGCGCCCTCCATGCCCGCAACGACCACCACGACGTTTGCGTGGAAGAGGTTTTCGCAGCTATCCAGAAGGCGGTGGATTCCCGCCACGCCAACATCGTAGAGGCGATGCACGTGGTTGCCGAGCGTCTCAGCCGTAACCGCGGCTTCCTCTGCAACAGGGATGTCTGATGTGCCAGCGCTCACCACGGCTATGTTCCCCACTTCTTCCACCTGCCGGGGATTGATGACGACCATTCTCGCCAACTCATGGTACCGGCAATGCGATACAACTTGCTTAATGCCGTTGAAGACTTCAGGCGTCGCCCTTGACGCGAGAATATTTGAATGCGCCTTTGCAAGGCGTGCCACGATCCCTTGAATCTGATCAATCGTCTTGCCCTGGCATAAAACCACTTCTGGAACGCCCTGACGCATAGATCGATGGTGGTCAACTCTGGCGTAGCCAAGGTTCTCGAAGGGGAGCTTTCGCAGCACATCCAGGCCGGTGTCGATGTCAGTCTTCCCGTCCCTGACATCGCCAAGGAGGTCTCGAAGAAAAGCCTCATCCATACAATTTTATCTCCCCGGCAGACCCTGATTAAGGCTTCCCATTTGGTAGCCTTGCAGGTCCACGGTCACATGGGTGAATCCGCATTGCCTGAAGTATTCAAGTATGGCCTTCCTGTTTTCATTGCGCAAGAGCGTCGCCAATTCTCGCTCTTCTGTTTCTATCCGAGCGATATCTCCGTGGTGTCGTACTCTAATTTGGCGTCCTGGAATAATCTTGCAGAGAAACGCCTCCGCATCCTCGATCTGTCTCAACTTTACCGCGCTGACGGGACTCCCGTATGGGATCCGAGAAGCGAGGCACGCCGAAGCTGGTTTGTCACAGGTAGGCAGTCCGAAGAGCCTTGAGAGATCTCTTATGTCCTGTTTGGTAAGTCCGACCTGTTCCAACGGACTGTGAATGCCCAATTCGCGAGCTGCCGTGCTCCCTGGTCTGTAGTCTGAAAGGTCATCGACGTTTTGCCCATCAGCGACAGCATGAATGCCACGTTCCCGGGCAATATCCAACAGCCTTGAAAATCTGAGCTTCTTGCACACGTAGCACCGGTCAGGGCCATTCCTGATGAATGCTGGCTCATGAAGCTCGTTGGTTGGGACGATGAGGTGCTCGACATCAAGGAGCTCAGCAAGCTCTGACGCTTGCGTGATCTCATGAACACTCATTGTCTCCGATTGGGCAGTCACGGCCAACACATGCTCGTGCAGCGCATCTTTCGCAGCTTTGAGCAGCAAGGTACTATCCGAGCCGCCGGAGAACGCTACCAAAACGCTCCTCATGGAAGTGAGGAAAGACAGAAGATTTTCGTACTTGTCGTCAAGGCTGCGGGTTCGTAATTGCATGCACGTCCAGCCAACTCTGAGAGGTTCTGAGCCATGATAATAGGAACCGGGCCCACAAACGGCAGACCTTCGAATAAGCAGTTTGTGGGGAATTTGCAAGGCCCATTTTTATTTTAACGCAACGTTGGCTTGGAAACAATTGACTTTTAGTTCGGCTGCGTGATATGATGAGTAACCCTGAAAAAAACAGGGCTGATGCAAGGTCGAGAGCCCGGCATGAAACCTGGATCCAGATGTGAACGCCGGGCTTTCGTTTGTACTCGGCGAGGGAAGCGGATGCAATAACCGACAGGAGGACCAGGACATGCCCACATCCAAGAAGATTGCGGAATCCATTACACGTGCATCGTGGATAAGGAAGATGTTCGAAGAGGGCGCTCGACTGAAGAGAGAGCACGGGGCAGAAAATGTGTTCGATTTCAGCCTTGGAAATCCCAACGTCGAACCGGTGGATGAGCTCAAACAGGCTATGATCCAGGTGGCGTCGGATCGCACCCCCGGGATGCACGGATACATGCCGAATGCTGGTTATCCTGACGTGCGCGCCGCAGTGGCCGCAAAGATCAGCGAAGATGAAGGAATAGCGCTTAACGAGCGTATGATAGTGATGACGTGCGGAGCGGGGGGAGCGCTCAACGTCGTCCTGAAAACGATCCTCAATCCCGGGGATCAAGTGGTAATACCGAAACCATACTTCGTGGAGTACGGTTTCTATGTGGACAATCACGGAGGCCAGGCGGTCACCGTGGATTCCTTGAAGGATTTTTCTCTGGATTTGGCGGCTATAGAAGCAGCACTATCCCCAAAAACCGCTGCGGTGCTCATCAACTCGCCGAACAATCCGACAGGCAGGGTATATCCAGAGCCGCAAATTAGAGACCTTGGCCAATTACTGGAACACAAAAGTCGGGAATACGGACGCCCTATTGTGCTGATCTCGGACGAGCCGTATCGCGCAATCAGCTACGATAACGTCAAGGTCCCCAGCATTTTGAAATCATACAAAAACAGCATCACGGTAACGTCGTTTTCAAAGGACCTGTCCATACCGGGCGAGCGCCTCGGGTACATCGCGGTGAGCCCCGCGATAGAGGACCTGGAAGCCACTATCGAGGGCCTTGTGCTCTCCAACAGAATCCTCGGTTACGTCAACGCCCCCGCGTTGATGCAAAGAGCGGTCAAGAACTGCCTCAGATGCGTCGTAGATATCTCCATATATCAGCGCAGAAGAGACCGGCTGTATGGTGCTCTCACAGGCTTTGGGTATGAATGCGAAAAACCGGAAGGGGCCTTTTACCTTTTTCCTAAGTCGCCCCTCCCCAACGATGTTGATTTTGTATCCTTACTCCAGAAGAAGCTTATCTTGACCGTACCCGGCACGGGATTTGGCGGCCCCGGCTACTTCAGAATCGCTTACTGCGTCTCGGACGGCACTATCGAGGGCTCGCTGAACGGATTCAAAGAGGCCATAGACGAGGTGAAGAAATAGCTGCGCGACCTTGTTGCGCCCCTCAACTCGGTCTCGGCGATTAGTAGTTGCCGCGCCGAAGGTTTAGTTCGATCTCGTGCAGTTTTGCGCCAATTTCAAGGAGATACGACTTCTGGGTCGCGACCACGTCTTCCAGCTCCTTGATGCGCTGGGTAAGGGCCTTGACCTCCTTTGTCGCGTCAGCGGTGGCAGGCGATGTTTTCAGCTCAGCAAAGCTCTTTCGGTCAGCTTCTAGAGAGGCTTTTATACTCGACAGGCCCTCTTCCAGAGGAACGAGCCGATCCTTGATCTCCGCCACCGCAGCTTCTTTGACCTTGGGCAAGACCTTCTTCACCGCGTTGACTAATTTGGTGTTGTTATCGAGCAGTTCTTTGCGAACTTCGGCTACCGCCTTCGTCAGGTCTTCGATTTGCTTGACCTCAGTCCCAGATACCTTTCGAAAGGATGCGACTTCCTTTTGCAGCTTTGCAACCTCTCGAGAATCTGCGTCGAACTTCTTCTTTAATTCGCCCAGAGATTGTTCCGCGGACTTTATTTTTGCCGCCGTGGACTCGCGATCTTTTTGAGCCTCCTGAGCCCAGTCTCGCAATTCTTCGAGTTTATTGTTCATGGGGTCCACTTTGGTCTTCATCGCTTGACTGAACTGCTCCTGTTGCTCTTCGATCCGCTGGAGATCTGCGGTAAAATCCCTTTGTGGTCCAATTTTTCCGGCAAAATCTTTGAAATCTTTTTCCTGTTTTTGAAGTCGTTTTTCGATGTCTGCGACCTTTTGTTTGAGGTCGGCTGTGTCGTCCATGCATCCCAACAGCAGAATGGCCGCAACCATCGCGCACAGCACCAAGAAGAGGTTTTTTGCCCGCATGAAAGCCCTCCGAGGCTCATGATATCGAGCTCTATTATAATAAATATATGAAAAAACGCAAGGATAAACCAGACTATTCATAAATGATGTTATATTTCGATTCCCACCCAACACGTTATCAAGCTATTTCACTTTGTTGACAGTGGGCAACCCGTGTGTTAGACCAAATCCGAGCCATGAAAACGCGTGAAACAGACAATAAAAAAGGCGCATACGGAGATCGTTTCTGCGTATGACAAAGGGGTTGAAAATCGCAACACGGCTATTGACGAATGGATTCAACATCAGCCCGATGCTTAGGAAACAAAACCGCCGCGGGCGTGTCAATTTTGACCATGGGATTTTAGTGGAAGCATGAGGCGTGATAATGTTTTCGACGCTTGCGAGAAAATTGTTTGGCAGCAAGAATGAACGGGATCTTAAGAAGCTCGAACCGCTGGTGAGAGCCATAAATGAGCTGGAGCCATCGGTAAAGGCGCTCTCGGACGAAGCCATGAGAGCCAAGACGGATGAGTATAAGCAACGTTTGTCCCAAGGAGAGACATTGGACGATCTGCTGCCCGAGGCGTTTGCCCTGGTGAGAGAAGCATCGGTGCGGACGCTTGGGATGCGGCATTTCGATGTCCAGCTCATAGGCGGGATTGTCTTGCACCAAGGAAAGATTGCGGAGATGAAAACCGGCGAAGGTAAGACGCTGGCCGCTGCATTGCCTGTGTACCTTAATGCGCTGACCGGCAAAGGGGTGCATGTGGTCACGGTCAACGATTACCTCGCCCGGCGTGATGCGGAATGGATGGGGGTTATTTACCGGTTTCTGGGATTGACCGTGGGCGTGATCGTTCACGACCTCGACGATGTGCAACGTCGAGAAGCCTATGCCTCAGATGTTACCTATGGGACGAACAATGAGTTCGGTTTCGACTATCTTCGCGACAACATGAAATTTTCCCTCGCTGACTATGTACAGCGGGATCTTCATTACGCGATCGTCGATGAAGTGGACAGCATCCTGATTGACGAGGCGCGGACTCCGCTGATCATTTCTGGTCCCACCCACGAGAATACAGACCGTTATTACAAGATCAATCGGGTCATCCCCGGGCTGCAGAAAGATGTCCACTACACAATTGACGAAAAGGCGCGGAGTGTGGTGCTTACTGAGGAAGGGATTGCCCGTGTCGAGAAATCATTAGGCGTTTCAAACCTTTATGATCCGGCTCAAATGGAAACGCTGCACCACGTGAATCAGGCCCTCAAAGCGCACACACTGTTCAAGAAGGATGTGGACTACATTGTTCAAGATGGGCAGGTCATCATCGTTGATGAGTTCACGGGACGCCTCATGCCGGGTCGAAGGTATTCGGATGGATTGCATCAGGCCTTGGAAGCCAAGGAAGGCGTCCGGATAGAGAACGAGAACCAGACGTTGGCGACCATTACATTCCAGAATTTTTTTAGGATGTACGAGAAATTGGCAGGAATGACGGGTACTGCCGATACAGAGGCTGCAGAGTTTAAAAAGATTTACAACCTGGACGTAGTGGTTATTCCCACAAACCTTCCTATGATTCGTGAAGACCGGCCAGATCTTATCTTCAAGACGGAGCAAGAAAAGTTTGACGCAGTGGTGGAGGAGATCAAGGAGCTTCATCGGCGCGGTCAACCGGTGTTAGTCGGCACCATCAGTATAGAGAAATCAGAATATCTGTCGCGACGCCTGAAGAAGATGGGCATACCCCACAACGTGTTGAATGCGAAGAACCATGCTCTCGAGGCAGAAATTGTTGCACAGGCCGGCAGATATAAAGGTGTGACCATATCCACCAATATGGCAGGACGAGGCACAGACATCATTCTGGGAGGCAACCCTGTTTTTTTGGCCAAGGCCAAGACCAGGAAAGGCGAGGATTCAGAAGAATACCAGGCTCTCTTGAAGCAATTCAAACAGCAGTGTGAAGAAGAGCGACAAAAGGTTCTGGCGGCCGGCGGCCTACACATTTTGGGGACTGAGCGGCATGAATCTCGACGCATCGATAATCAGCTTCGAGGTCGATCAGGCCGCCAAGGAGACCCAGGTTCAAGTCGGTTTTACTTGAGTCTCGAAGACGAGTTGATGCGTATCTTTGGCGGCGAACGGGTCAAGATGATCATGGACCGCGTAGGGATGGCAGATGGAGAACCCATAGAGCATCGATACACCACAAAGGCGATCGAAAATGCTCAAAGAAAGGTCGAAGCCCACAACTTTGACATCCGGAAGCACTTGCTCGAATTTGATGACGTCATGAACAAGCAGCGCGAAGTCGTTTATTCCCAGAGGAGGTTCATTCTCGGAGGGCACGATCTCAAGTCATCCGTTTTCGACATGATGGAGGATATCATCGAAGAGCTTGTGGATCGCTTTACCGACGAACGCACGCATTTTGAGGACTGGGATATTCAAGGATTGGTTGAGGCGTTGTGGAGTCAATTCGGAGTGAGATTCGATATCGAGTCCCTTCCCGGAACTCAACAATCGCGGTCAGGGCTGACCGAGTATCTCATTGAAACAGCGAGAAAGGCATACGAGAAAAAGGAGGCCGAGATCGGCCCTGACCTGATGAGGGAGCTTGAAAAGTTTATCATGCTCCAGGCAGTGGACAATCAGTGGAAAGATCACCTTCTCAGCATGGATCACCTCAAGGACGGCATCGGGCTCAGGGGATATGGACAAAGAGACCCGCTCAAGGAATACCAAAAAGAAGGGTACGAGCTGTTCTTGGATATGAGCGTCCGAATCAAGGAAGAAAGTGTCCGAAATCTTTTCCTTGTACGAATAGCTCGTGAAGAGGATGTGGAGCAATTCGCCCCAAAATCCGATCAGGAAATCGTGCTTTCCCACGGGGACGGCGGCGATGGTCGTGGAAGTACGGTGAGGCGCCAATCGGAAAAGATCGGGAGGAACGCGCCTTGTCCTTGCGGATCTGGCAAGAAATATAAAAAGTGCTGTGGGAGAGCCGGCGGCAAGGCGGCGTGAGGTTCCTAGGTCTTTATCGATGAATAACTAAGACGATTCATAGTATCGTGGAAATAACTGCCGCCGCAGGAGACATTACGTTTCCCGGCGGCAAATCAACAGATCGGTATTGCACATGACGCATCGACTGCTTTCGTACCAACGGGATCGCTACGTACTGACACAGGACCTCATGCTGCCGTTTCTTGACGATATTGGAGGCACCCTGCGGGGTTATCGAATATTCACGGCGTGTAAAACGACCCATGGAAAGATTTTTCGGCTAAACGACCATCTGGACAGGCTGTATTATTCAGCGTCCGCCCTTTACATGAAACCTCCCCTCGAGCGCAGCGCCCTGAAGAGATTGTTGCACGAGGTGGTAGCGAAAAATATCGAACTCACCGGTTTATCGACTGATTTAGTGTTGGACGTCATTTTCAGTGGGGGGCTGCGAGGGAATACCTTTCAGCAATCAGGCAATCCGTCCCACCTGTATGTAGCAGTCCAAGAACTGGAACCGCCTCCGTCGGAACTGTATGAAACCGGGGTCACCCTCGCTACTTATCCTCATCAGAGGATGTGCGCCGATGTAAAGCTTCTGAACTACATAGGGGCTGTCCTCGCTCACCAGACCGTCGTCCCTGTGAAACAAGCCTATGATGTGGTTTTTGTATCACCGGATGATACGGCCACCGTATTGGAGGGTTCAACCTTTACCGTATTCTTCGTTACAGACGGCGGTGATATTTTGACACATCCTTTGGATGGCAAAATCTTGGACAGCGTCACCAGACGCGTCGTGTTGGAACTTCTTGCCAAACGAGCTGACGTAAAGATTCGAGAAATTCCAGTCACGCTGGCAATGGCGAAATCTGCCTCAGAAGCGTTTCTCGCCTCTACAACGAGAAATGTCTTGCCCGTCGTAAAGATCGACGACATACAGATTGGTCAGGGCAGGCCCGGCCCTAAGACCCAAAGCGTTATGGAGCTATTCGAGGAGTATCTAAACACTTATTGACGCTTCCTGAAAACCCTCTGGCGTCCCGCGTGGCATCAATTTCTCGTTACTGAACGACAGCAAAAGCGACTTTTACATCCAATTCGCTCATTTCAATATATATATCAATGGTATAGTTGTTGCTCTGTCCTCCCGTCAAGGCACTTCACTATTCCCTTGACAGAAGTTTTGAAGGTACCTATGCTGAAGCGAGTTAGTCACCGAATCACGTAGTGCCACCGACGTGTGTTATTGTGAACTTATGGTCCAGACGTCCCAAACATTGTAAGGAGGAGAAGTCATGAGTGTTCCTGGTAAAATTCAAACTTGGCAGATGGTAAAGGGGCCGGTCTATGACAAAGCGGCCGGCAAGGTGACTGCCCCGGGAGAACTGCAAAAAACGGAGATTCCAGTGCCCGAACTTGGTCAGGGCGAGGTGTTGGTTCAGATCGCAGGCTGCGGCGTGTGCCACACTGACATGTCCTATTTTTACGACGGCGTCCCTACAGTGACGAAACCGCCTTTGACCCTGGGACACGAGATTTCAGGTACGGTGGTTGCCGCAGGGCCGGGCGCCGAGTCATGGCTGGGGAAAAATGTTATCGTGCCTGCCGTCATGCCCTGCAACGCGTGTG
>CAYRVH010000019.1:0-9433 GCA_964427855.1 uncultured Syntrophaceae bacterium | reverse complement strand
GATATCTGTCGTCAAGGCCGGAACAATCGATGCCTCGCTCAAAAGATGCCAGGCAATTCCCTGGGCAACTATGGAGGGTTCTCGAGCCACATCCCGGTACCGTCTGCTGACTTGTGTGTCATCGAGGACCTCAAGGGGCGTCCACTAGAGAACTATGCGGTGATAGCTGACGCAGCGACGACTCCATATCAGGCTGCCATGAGAGCCGATCTCAAGACCAATGACCCTGTACTGATCACCGGCGTCACCGGCGGCGTGGGAGTCTATATGGCGCAGGTAGCCAAGGCCTTGGGGGCGCGTCCCATCGTAGGTATGGCGAGGAATGAAGCGAAGCTTAAACGCGCTCTGGAGCTTGGAGCCGACTACGTGATCAACTCTAAGGACAAGGATTTCAAAGCCATTCAAGAGGAATTTCGAGGCATCGCGAAAGAGGCCGGCGTGAAGCATAACGTGGGATGGAAAATCTTCGAGTGCACAGGCGTCGGATCGGCCCAGGACATCGCGCTTGGTCTGCTTGGTTTCATCGGAAAACTCGTGGTGGTGGGTTTCGGTCTCCAGAAAAACAGCTACAGCATATCTCGTTTGATGGCGTTTGACGCGGAGATCATAGGGACATGGGGCTGCCTGCCCAAGTACTATCCGAAGGTTCTCGAGATGGTGCAAAGCGGTCAGATCAAAATCGATCCACTGTTGGAGACCAGGCCAATGTCACAAATCAAAGAGGCGTTCGAAGAAGCTCATAGCGGTGGATTGATGAGGCGAATTGTGTTAACGCCAGACTTTTAGATTTTTCAGAGACGGCATCACGTGGGTTTTCTCAGAACTTATCCAAGAGATTGCTTCGTTTCCTTCCCAAGACGCATCAATGACCTTTTTGTCAGTGCGAGGAGCCTAAGGCGATGGAGCAATCTCAGCAAACGGGATCGGATTGAGAAAGGCGCAGTCGTCAAAAGCAACCCCCGAAGGCCATGCCTTCGGGGGTTGGAAATGCTTATAGTGTTCTAAAACTAGCCGGCGAACATCGCTTCCACACTAATGTTATTCGGGCCTTTTAGCGATGGCGATGCGATATATGTCATAGACATCGTAAACCTTAATGTCAGAAAAACCCGCACGGCTGAGATTTTCTTCTATCTCTTGCCTCGTCTCGTAAACATCGCAGACTTCTCCTCGGGACCCGAAGAGTCCTACTAGTCCTCCAGGCTTCAAGAAGCTATACATGCATGAATAGATTGCCGGGCGCATCCATGGACGGATGTGGGGTATCATGAAAGAGCTAATCACTTTGTCGAACGGTTTTTCAGGCCGATAGTCTTCCACGGAAGTGGCAACGAGCGAACAGTTTTTTAGATCTTTTTTGTTGATTTTCTCTAGGCCCAATTCGATCATGTCAGGCGAGAGGTCGATGCCCACGACCTGTCGGCACTTTTGCGCGGCAAGCACCGTAGCTGAGGCGGTTCCGCATCCTACGTCAAGCACCGAATCCCCATCCTGGATGGTCAGTTCGATGAGTTTCCTGAGTCCCTTTCTATAGCCTGGGTCCATAGACCATTGCAAGTCGTAGCTTTTTCGTCTGTATTTATAATACAACTGGATAGCCCGCTCCGAAGGCATCAATTTCACCACGGTCGTGCCCTGGATGTAGGCTGTTCTCAGCGCCTTCACTATCGGCCGCATCAGTTTTCGGAACGGAGCATTATCCTCGCTCACCATCGACTCATTCATCCGGATACCCCCTGAAGGTAGTTCGTTACTCTTTTCAGACGTTCCACAATATTACAGAACGCCATCAGTCGCAAGGGAAAAGTCATTATCTGTTGCCCCAGCGACGCCCGCAATGGAGAATTTTTTGGCATGCACCACATTTTGTACATGGTCGCACTCGTGGGTAAGCAACAATCGGGCCGCTTCGGCGCCTTGCGTGATGAGGAACCGGACCGCTGGCTTTTCCTCGACCTCGAAGCGCTCCAACACGAATTGTTCAGCGCTTTTGTGTAGCGGAGGGCGTCCTATGCCGAGGCGAACCCTTTTGAAGAAATTGGAACCCAGGCTTTGGGCGATGGATCGCACGCCTTTGTGCCCGCCGTCCCCACCTCCCAATTTTATCCTCACTTTCCCCAGTGAGAGATCGATATCGTCATGAAGCACAATGATACGCTGAGGTGAGATGCCGTATTTCTTTGCGCAAGCTGACACCGCCGCGCCGCTCAGGTTCATGAAGGTTTGGGGTTTTATGAGCACCGTACTGCAATCATCAATTACGGCACGCGCCATGAGACAATTTCGCCGGCTGTCGGCCCACGCCGCTCCTACCGCTTTAGCAAGTTCATCGATTGCCTCAAAACCAATATTATGTCGAGTATGTCGGTACGCCGTTCCCGGGTTGCCGAGGCCAACGATGAGTGCTTTTTCCAACGACCGAGAGCGCCCTTCCTTTTCAGAGTCTTTTCTGTTACAGCTCATTGTATGCACAGAAAGGATGCTGCGTGTCAAGGCATCCGGGTGATTGATGATCCAGATTCGCCCATGAGCAGCATGAGTTTGAAGCACTTTGAATCCAAAGTAAAACAGGCAATTGACAGTTTGCCGATTGTTTTTTTGGAGAAAATGGAGAACGTCGAGGTTATCATTGAAGAATTCCCAGATAGGGCCACGCTGGATTCGCTCGGCATAGAGTCGCCATGGAATCTCCTGGGTCTGTATTCGGGGGTACCGCTCACCCATCAAAGTTTCTTTTCAACAATCACTTTGCCTCAGCGCATTTTGTTATACCGACAGCCCATCCTTCGTACGGCCTCCAATCAAAGAGAGCTCACCCGTGTTATCAGGGACGTGTTGATTCATGAGATCGGCCACCATTTTGGCTTCGACGATGACGAGTTGGAGCAAATGACGGAAGATTCTGAATGATATTGCAAGGACGTCACTATGCCGCTGAATTAGGACGCTACGCGCTGGACAGAGGGAACGCCTCTCAGTGGCAGCTCACCGCCTCACCAGACGAAGGGCATGGCACAGATGTCGCCACTGGTAAACCCTGAACTCGAGAGGAGAAAAAGGCGAAGAGAGTTGGGCGTGGCTCTGTTCGCTGCCGTCCTGATAGGTTTGTTGTTCTTTACAGAAACCCAACTGGCCAAGTCCACGGACGACATTCCCCTCGCCGGGCATCTTTTGCTCTTCGGTCTCCTTTCCGTCGTCACTTTGCTGCTTATCCTTATGATCTTTTTTCTCATCCGGAACCTTTTCAAGCTCTTCTTCGAACGACGGCGGAACATTCTCGGGTCCAACATCAAAACAAGGCTTAGCCTGGCTTTTGTAGCGCTCACCCTTATTCCCACCGTCGTCTTGTTCATTGCGAGTGCGGGCGTCTTACACACGACCATCGAGAGCTGGTTCAAGACGCAGGTGGAGGAGTCATTGCAGTCCGCGTTGGTTGTTGCGCAGACCTACTATCAGTATGCAGCAGAGAAAGTCCTTTCAAGTGCGTCCCGGCTCGCCGGCACGATCCAAGCCGAAAGCTTGCTCGATTCTTCACATCAGGATTACTTGAGAAAATATATTCGAGACAGGATGTCACTGGAAGGAATAAGTTCAGTCCAGATTTATTTCGCTGACGCCTCGCCGCCTCTGTTGATCAAAGATGCGTCCATAAGTCAGGTGGCAGTGCCTCCGCCACCTCCCAGTTTTCTGAAGATTGGCTTTGGGGGACACGAGACCTCTCAGATTATACCCCTAGAGGGGGGCAGCGATTTGATTCGTGGGATAGTCCCAATAAAGGAAAGCTCAGCGGGACGCCAGCATGCCGTGCTCGTGGCCGATTACTATATCCCGACCTCGCTTGCCACAAGGCTCTTAACGGTATCCACGGCATACGGCGATTACCAAGAGGCGAAGAGGATGCGGGGCCCGATCAAAACCATCTACATACTGATCCTGCTGGTGGTCGCGTTGCTGGTCATCTTCATTGGTTTTTGGTTTGGGATGACCATGGCGCGGGACATCACCGATCCCATCTTAAGTTTGGCTGCAGGGACAGAAAAGATAGCCGCCGGCGATTTGGACGTGCACATAGAGCCTACGGGAGACGACGAATTGAGCGTGCTGGTGAAGTCGTTCAATAAAATGGCGGAGGATTTGAGGAAGGGCCGAGACGAACTCATACGGATGAATCTGGATCTGGAGAGTCGGCGAAAGTATATGGAGACGATACTCCGCAATATTGCGGCTGGGGTGCTTGCTTTGGATGCTGGGCAGAGGATATCGGCTGTGAACAGTTCATCCCGAATCATCTTAGGCGTTGAGGAGAACAGCGTCGTAGGAAAGCTCTATGAAGACGTGCTGCCTCATCCTTCAGCATCCATGGTAAGGAATGCATTGGACGAGCTCTTTCGTACAGAAAAAGAGATCGTCGAACAGCAGGTGACTTTGACTTTTCCTCGTCATGTGGTGACCCTGCTTTGTTTTTTTAGCCGCTTGAAAGACGAGGACGGCAGAGACATGGGATTCGTGCTGGTCTGTGAAGACATCACCTATTTGCTGAAGGCCCAGCGTATGGCGGCGTGGCGGGAAGTCGCTCGAAGGATTGCCCATGAAATCAAGAATCCCCTGACCCCGATCCAGCTCAATGCTCAGCGCATCAGGAAAAAATATATGGACCGGTTGTATCCGGACTCGGATGTGTTGGATCGCTGCACTCGCGCCATCATAGATCAGGTAGAAGTATTAAAGAACATGGTGAATGAATTTTCACGTTTTGCTCGCATGCCTGCGGCCACTCTTGCCCCGAATGACATGAACAAGTTGGTAGAGGAGGTGGTGGAGCTTTATTCGGAAGGCAGCGAGGGGACGATTTTTCGGTCGGAGTTGGACCCGAATTTGCCGCTCCTGGCTATAGACAGGGAGCAGATGAAAAGGGCGCTAGTTAACTTGATGGACAACGCTGCTGCGGCCGTCGGCGCAGACGGCGAGGTGATTGTCCGCACGCGCTACAACAGGGCATTGTCGCTGGCCTCAGTTGAGGTCAGTGACAACGGACCTGGCATTGACCCCAAGGATAAGGAGCGGCTTTTTGAGCCGTACTTCTCTCGAAGACCCGGAGGGACAGGCCTTGGGTTGACTATAGTGAACACCATCGTCGCCGATCACAATGGGTTTGTTCGGATCAGAGACAACGTGGACCGAGGAGTCACGTTTGTGATAGAACTGCCGGTGAAGAGGCAGGTTGCCGGGCAATGAGCGAATTGGCGAAGGCGTCCCGGGTTATTAAGAGCGGGGGAGTGGTGGTCGTTGCCACTGAGACTTTCTATGCCATAGCAGCAGATCCGTTTAACCCGTTGGCCGTGAAAAAGGTCTTTCATATCAAAGAAAGGTCCGGATCCAAGCCGCTGCCATTGATAGCGTCTGACATCAATGCTGTTGCCAGACACATCTGCGAACCACATCCTCGACTCCTCTCTCTGATAAACCGTTTTTGGCCTGGGAGCGTGACCATCGTCGTGGCGATGGACTTGCCAATGGCCTCGGGCATCAAGAACGTCGAAGGAAAGGTCGCAGTGCGAGTGCCGCCTGACTGTCCGAGTCGGCGTGTTGCCGCCCTCGCAGGGGGCTGGATCACTGCGACAAGCGCAAACGTTTCTGGAGACCCACCGCCGGATACGATGGCTGCCGTGTCTCATCACATAAGCACGCGCGTGGACATGATGTGGGATACCGGTCCGACGCCCGGTGGACAGCCCTCTACCATCATTGAAGTTGTGAGTACAAGTGAATATCGAATCCTCAGAGACGGCGCGGTCGCGTCTCATTTGATTGCGGAGTGCTTGAAAGGCTTGACTCAGCGTTGACCATGGTATAGTGATTAACGTACAACAAGATGGGGATGGAGTCCCCCAGGACGCTTAACAAAAGCTGATGACTCCTGCCGTTTGGGAAGTGCGGTGGGAGCGCGGCAGACGATGATACCCACCGCACGGTGGGTTTTTTGTTATCGCCGAGAAACGCTCTGTTTCGTTGGCATGGGCATAGAAGACTTCGGGCGACTGGCCGAGGTTGCTTCCCCCGCAAAGAGTTGTAGTTGCGTTCTCGCTGTTTCTGGGAGCCGCGGGCGACAAAGAAGCAACCTTACACAGTAGGTCTTGCGGAAAGATTGTCAAACGAACTTGGCGTCGCTCCCCGAACGGACGTTACCGTTGGATGCGCAGGAAGAGGAGGAATAATGGAAAACCTTGCAGTAGACGCGTCTGGCGTGGCCAACAGAGCCAAGGGCTCGCATTCGCGGTCTGTCGTGGACTTTCAGATGCTGTTGAGCGAGGCCATAAAGATCGTGAGCGGCCTCAATTCTGACTTCACCAACCATAATGATAGGCTGCTCTTTTTGCGGGAGCGCCTCGAAGAAGGAAGATTTCACTTGGCGGTCTTGGGGCAGTTCAAAAGGGGCAAGAGCACACTGTTGAATGCATTTTTGGGCCAAGCGCTCTTGCCCACCTCGGTGGTTCCCCTGACCGCTATACCTACCTTTCTTCATTACAGCCCTGAATTGCACATGAAAGTCTTATATCAGGACGAACGGCCGCCAAAACAGTATGCAAACATACCGGCCGAGGAGTTATCGAGGATTTTAGAGGGCTTTGTGACTGAAGAAGGAAATCCAAAGAACCGCTTGGGCGTGCTCCAGGTAGAGATCTACCATCCCGCGTCGATACTGCAACATGGCGTGGTGCTAATCGATACGCCGGGCATAGGTTCGACTTTTACTCACAATACAGAGGCCACTCTGAATTTCCTCCCTCAATGTGATGCTGCACTTTTTGTCTTGTCTGCCGATCCCCCTCTGACAGAAGTCGAGGCGGAATTTCTGAAGAGGGTGCAATCGGGCGTCACGAGGTTATTTTTTATTTTCAACAAGATCGATTACTTGAATGCCGATGAGCTGGAAACAGCAGTGGGTTTCTTCAAACGAACTCTCAAGGAAAAGGTAGAAGCTCCTGAAGATTACAAAATATTTTGCGTGTCTGCTCGCCGAGCGCTCGAGGGGAGACTATCAGACAATTCCAAAGAATGGCAGGAGAGTGGCTTGGCCGCGGTTGAGCACCACTTGGTACACTTCTTGGTCTCAGAAAAGACTGCCGCGCTTTGCGAGGCCCTCGGCAGAAAGGCGCGAGACGTGTTGGAAGAGGTGGTTATGAGGCTGAGGCTTGCAGTTCAGTCGATGAAGATGCCGCTGTCAGATTTGGAGAAACGTCTTGAAATCTTTGAGAAGGAGGTCAAGAATGCGGAACGCCAACGTGTAGCGGCCCAAGATCTTTTGGCCGGAGATCGCAAACGAGCGTTGCAGCTCCTGGAAGAACGGGCAGAAGAGCTTCGACAGCGCTCGGCGGAACATCTGGAGAAGGTTGTCGATGCCTGTTTTTCCGCAATGCAAGACGGGGATGTGTCTGAGGCCGCTATCTTGGATGCCTTGGCCGAAGAGGTTACCTCTTTCTTTCAAAGCTCTGCGGGCGAGATATCGACAAATTTCGGCGGATACGTCACTGAGGTGTTGCGACCGCATCAACAGCGCGCCGACGAACTCATTGAATTGATAAGAAAAGCTGCCGCGGAACTCTTTGAAATTCCCTATCACGCGCCGGAAAGTTCGGAGGCATTTGAGGTAAGACGTAAGCCTCACTGGGTACTACGAAAGCGTGTGCCAACGCTGCCCATCGTCGTCCCGGAAGAGGCATTGGATAAGTTGCTTCCCACTTCCATCAGGATCTCAAGGCTGAAAAAGCGACTCTCAAGACAGATTCAAACCCTCGTGCGACACAACGTGGAAAATTTACGCTGGGCTACCTTGCAGAACTTGAACGATGCATTCCACAGGTTTGGTCTGACGCTGGACCAAAGGTTTCAAGAGACGATTGAGGCGACGCACGGAGCGATTCAAGCCGCGTACCGGAAGCGGAAAGAGCATGCGGAGGCAATCGCCGATGAAGTCGCCCGTATGGAGTCGACTGCCCGAGCCCTGACAGACTTGGCAAGCCATCTGGATCGTGCGGCATAAGCGTCGCCACCGCCAGCCCCCAAATCGGAGTGTCTCGTGATCGTGCATGCAACATTTTCCAATGAAATCGTGGACGGACTCCAGTTGTCCGCTGGCGAAATTCATTTTCTTTGGTGGTTCATTCAAGGAAGCATAATGAATCCCTCGACTCGTACTCGGCTCCGTCGAGCGTGGGGATTGTGTCAGCGCCATGCCTGGGGCTGGATGGTTGTTGAGGCAGCTTTCCGAAACGCCTACATGCATGGACCTGCTGTTCTTTACGAAGATCTGATGTCAGGGGCTGAGCCGCTTTTTGATCTTCGTGGGCCGGGTCAACTTGTCAGACTGGTAAGGCGACTCAAGGAAAAGGGGCCTTGCTTGATGTGTGAGGAGGGCTATGACGCCGGAAGCAAAGGTTTCGTCAAACCTCACATCGTTCAGCAAGGACGTGACTTGACGCAATTTCAAGGGCTTGCAGAAAGGACCGCTCCTTTCTGGAGTCACAAGATATGCGGCCGCTGCGCGGATACGGACTCGCCTTTAAGATGTCGAATTCACCTGATAGAAGACATCTCAAGGGGGCGGGCCAAAGACATTCAGTTCCATCGCGGTGTATTCGGCGATGTCGCAGAACGTCTTCGTCGATATGCTCGCTCGTTCCAGTTTGAATTCCAGGGGACGCGAACGGATGAAGATGAGGCGGCACTCATCGAGGCGGTCGGATGGTGCACCGGCTGGGAAACGTTCCTGGCTCTGGTGAGGAGCTCGCAGGGCGTGCGAGGAATGGGAAAGAAACTCCCAAGACCTTGTATGTGAAAAGAGTTCCGTAGCCTGCGAGGCGACTTCCCGAGAATGCACGCACGGACCGCTAAGGGAACGTATTTATGGGCCACAGTCATATCAGAGGCATCTCTACCACCCTCTCGCTGCTGGACAAAACCTTGTGCGAATTTGATGAATTTGCAAGAGGCAGGGAAATACGGTCTGTCCTGTATGAAATCGAAAATCCTCTGACGACTGAACAAGGACAGGATATTTTGCTGCTGATGACCGCCATGTGGGAGACTTTGAGAGAGATTCGGGACGAACTGAAGTTGCAAAAGACAGTGCGAAGCGCTGACAAACTGATTTTGGGGTCATGTTCTACCAATTGGGTATCGCTCTTGGAACTTCAAGGCAACCAACTTCGGAGATACGGGGAGATTCCCGACGGCTTAGTCGAATACCTTGACCCCAAGGCAAACTTTCTCACGGAAACTTTGAGGCAAGTCGCTCGGATCGTTGCACAAAACAAGCGTTAGACGCCGTTCGCGCCTCCTTTCGTGTAGTGGAACGGCTTTCCGCGGCTTACTCGCCTATATCTTACATTCCGCACGATTTCATGTAGGTGATTGAGGATTTTTCTGAAGAGGA
>CAYRVH010000018.1:8831-60001 GCA_964427855.1 uncultured Syntrophaceae bacterium | reverse complement strand
TTTCCTCTTCAGAAAAATCCTCAATCACCTACATGAAATCGTGCGGAATGTAAGCCACAAGCTGATCAATTCGATGGATCAAGCTTCACGAACCGCCAATCAACCCACCCTGCCCGTCCCGCAGGCGTGATGACGCGGAACCATATCTTTCCGTCGAGGTCGAGCTTTTTTTCGGTCACCTTCACTTGCTGGCCGCTCATGAGCTTATCCACGGCGGGCGCCTCCAGGCTGGGTTTTTGTCTCACCCTGACTTGATCTCTCAATATCTTTCCATGGCGACTCAGTCCCATGGAAAGCTCCCGAGGCCGATGCTCTTCGGATGAGTCGGGGCCCGCCTTCGCGGACGAGGCCTCGAAGGAAGAAGCGCGGGCTTCCTTGGCGAACGACTGCCCCGTGTAATCGGCTCGCGGCTTTTCTGGTCTGAGGAACGCCTCTTTGTCGCCTTTGTCCGACGGCGCGCTCAGGTCGGCTATGGTTTGCAAAGATTTCGTCTGCAGGCCTCTGTCCGCAAGCTGCGTTCGCAAGCTCTTGAAATTGCCGTCCATATCTCTTTTGGTTTTTTCCATCAGACCCTTGAGTTCATCCAAGGATTTTGTGTGCTGGACCGCCATCTTATTCTGCGCGATAACCCCAGCTATCTTTTCGTTGAGCTGTGCGGACGTTCTCACAAAATGGATTTGCGCGAGGCTGGTTGCGAGGATGAGGGCGATGAGCGCCCAGGAAAAGTATCGGAATGGAAAGAGAATTTGTTCCTCATCTTCCAGCAGATATGAGGTTTCGATTTTTTTTCTAGCCCAAAAGTACCAAAGCAAGAGGAACGCGGCGACGGCGGCGCATTGCAGGGAGATGATGACGACGTGGACGAGCATGGCCGGAACCTCCATCATAAATTAAGTCAAATTTATCATCGCTTATCCAGGTATGCAATAATAATAATTGCTTATTAGTATTAGTTATTGAAAATAAATATGATATTGTAAGTATCTGTAGCCCGTCTTTTGACCCTGGCAAAACGGTCTTGACTTAAAACGACCGATTTGGTTACATGGTTTTTTTAGAGGTTTAACGAACAGGTCGGGGATTCGCTGTGAAAAGAACATATCAACCGAGTAATCTCTCCCGGAAAAGAACTCATGGATTCCGCATTCGGATGAGAACAAAGAGTGGACGCCTTGTCCTCAAACGGCGAAGGGCCAAAGGGCGCAAACGCCTGGCAGTCTGAACAGAAATCTTTCAGGCTGCGCAAACGGGACAGAATCCGTCGTTCCGTTGACTATCGGCGAATCATGCAGGAGGGCGCTCGATACCGCACGGCAAACTTTCATATCCGCGTATTGGAGAACGAGGCGGGCAGGGTGCGGGTCGGCATCATTGCGAGTAAAAGAGCTGGGAACGCTTGTGTTCGAAATCGCATCAAGAGAAGACTTCGAGAATACTTCAGACTAAATCGGGACAAGATGCCCCCCGATACGGATGTCGTATTTATCGTTACTCCCGGAGCGGCTCAATTGGAGACGCGCCACCTCCGGGCGGAGTTGGACAGATTTTTCCTGCGACGTCACTGAGCCTTGCCAGGCGTGTCCTGGTTGGGATTATCAGGTTTTATCAGCTATTCCTCTCGCCGCTTTTCCCGTCCTCTTGTCGGTTCTATCCCACCTGTTCGGAATATGCCATACTTGCTGTCATGAGACACGGGCCTTCCAAGGGGGCCTGGCTGGCTGTCAAACGGCTCCTACGGTGCCGGCCGTTCGGGCCTGGAGGCTATGACCCGGTTCCCTAGGAGGGCTGGCCCGTACGACTGCAAGGGGGTATCTGGTGAAACAAAACGGCCCCATGTAGGGGGAGAGTACGCATGGATCGAAATCTCATTTTGGCAATCGTCCTGTCCGTTGTTATCATCGTTGGGTTCCAGTACATCTTTCAGCAATTCTCTCCCCCGCCTCAGCAGCACCCGATGAAGAAAACTGAGCAGATTAGTCATTCTCAACGCCCCGAATCCCCTGCGGAGAAAAAACCAGAGGCGCCGGCGGTAAAACCCACGGACCCGTCTGGCTTGGCTCCCGCGGTCAAGCCGTTGCAGCCCCAGGCGTCGGAGGAGGCGCAGGAGCGAGTGGTAAAAGTGAATTCGCCCTTGTATGAGGCGGTTTTGTCGTCAAGAGGCGGCGCATTAGTCTCATTTAAGCTCAAGAAGTTCACGGTGGAGCTTCAGGGACCCGACCTGGTCAATCTCTTTGACCCGAGTGGGCCAGACACTTCGGGGCCGCACATGGTACTCACCACCCGCAACGACACCTTTACTGACAGCCGACTCATATACACGATGGAGAGCTCCGATTCGGAAAAAATCCTCGGACCAGATCAACCCGCCTGCGTCATCACTATGACTGCCACGACCGCCGATGGACTCACCATTCAGAAAAAATTCACCTTTCACCAAGATAAATATCTGGTTGACTTCTCCTTTACGCTCTCCAGCAAAGGAGGCGAACACAGAAACTACCTGGTCAGTTTTCCGTGGCGAAAGGTGTACATGGGCGAGGGACAAGATCGCTTCGCGTGGAACAGCGTGGAAATCCTTCTCAATGAACAACTGAAAGACTATTACTTCAAGGATATCAAAGGCGACGAAGAACCTTCAGGTCAGATCAAATGGGCTGGTCTCGGGGACGTGTATTTCTTCAAGGCGTTGGTATTCGCCGCCCGCCCGGCGAACAAGGTCACTCTGGTCAAACCTGCCCAAAACGGTACAGCGGAGATTCTCATCCGTTTTGGCGCCGTGGATGTGCCGCCTGAATCGTCTGTGGAGACGCAAGTGGGAATTTACCTCGGGCCGAAAGAGGCTCAGGCGCTTGCCAAAGCAGGGACCGATTTGTCGCGAGCCCTCTTTTATAGCAATTATAAGGTGCTGGACGTCATGTCCGAGTACCTCATGGCGTTTCTGCGATTCTGCAATTCCGGTTTTTCTCTTGGGAGCATCAAGATACCAGGCACGAACAACTATGGGATAGATATCATTCTTCTCACGGTGCTCATCAAGATTCTCTTTATTCCCCTTACACACAAGAGCATGAAGTCTATGAAGCGGATGCAGGAACTGCAACCGCAAATTGCCAAACTCAAGGAAAAGTATAAAGACGACAAAGCAGCCCTGAACAAAGCCACCATGGAGCTGTTTCGAGATCAAAAGGTCAACCCGCTGGGAAGCTGCTGGCCGATGTTTCTCCAGATCCCGGTTTTCATCGCGCTCTATCAAGCCCTTTCGTATGCCATTGAGCTGCGGCACGCCCCGTTTGTTTGTGTGCCGTCTATATTCCTTTGCATCAACGATCTGTCAGCGCCCGATCCCTACTACGTGACGCCGATCATCATGGGCGGGACCATGGTTCTTCAGCAGTGGATGACGCCGTCGGCCGGCGACCCCATGCAAAAGAAAATGATGCTGCTCATGCCTGTCATCTTCACATACATGTTTCTAAGCTTTCCGTCGGGTCTCGTGCTGTATTGGCTCGTAAGCAACGTGCTTTCCATTGGGCAGCAGCTCATCACGAACAAGATGTCTTCATAGATTACCTAGAGGATTGCGACCATGTCTTCCTACGAATTTACCGGAAAATCTGTAAGAGAGGCTGTCGCCAAAGCCTGTCAGGAACTGCATGTCAGTGAGGACAGCCTCGAAGTTCAAGTGATCGAAGAGAGTACGAGAGGATTTCTCGGTATTGTGGGCCACAGGGACGCCCGCATCCGAGTTGTTGTGCGGCCGCACGCGCAGGCCCAAGAAACCGGTGAGGAATCACCGGCGCCGGCTGTATGTTCGGCCGGAGAAGAGCCCGCAATGGAACACAAAGACGACGCAACCGAGGACCAAACTGAAGCCGAGCTTAACCTGGAGCCGCAAGCGCCAGGACAGCCGGAAGAACATCATGAGCTCCCGCAGGCTCCGGTGATTGACGAGGAACTGGTGAACCTCAGTCGTACAACCCTGGAAGGCATTCTCCAGCGCATCCCTGTAAATGCAGAAGTCGCTGCATCAGTCGTCGATGGAGCCATATATCTCGATATCCGAGGCGATGGCTCCGGCCTGCTGATCGGCAAAAGAGGCCAGACATTGGACGCTCTGCAATTCATTCTGAGCAAGTGCATCAATAAAAACGCGGGGGCGAGTCGCAGGATCGAAATCGTCGTCGATTCTGAAAACTACCGACAGCGCAAGAGGGAAAACCTCCGTGAAACTGCCCTAAAGATGAGTCTCAAAGCCAAGAAAACCCTCAAACCAGTCTCCTTCAACCCCATGCCGCCCTCGGAAAGACGCATCGTCCATCTGATCCTCGCTGAGGACAGCGAGGTCTATACCAAAAGTTACGGGGAAGGCCCCATGAGGAGGATCATCGTGTATCCACGTAAAGCAGGGGTGAACAAGCGTCGCAGGAGATAGCCAGTCAGCGGCCACAAGGCCCGCTATGCGCCGCACATGATGATCGAGATGCTGCGCCGGCGCTGATGTCGAGTCGGTGCTCGCGTGCGGAAGCTTGTGTATGCCGCGGCGTCGGCGTCACGTGAACATGTAACTACACCCATACCAGTTCGAGATACCACGTCATTAGCGCTTACACCGGTTCTCGAAGAAACGCGTAGTTGTGCGAGGCGTCTCTGCTCGACAGATACAAGCTGAAATCGTTTCCTCGTCTTCGCCTCCACGCAATGATTAAAGATCCCTTGATGTGCGTCATTGCAAACAAAGCGGCAATCTCATGACAAATGTTGAAAAATACTCTATGCTCATGTTGCAGCGGCTACGCGTCGGGAATGCCTTTGCAGTCTCTTTCACATCACTCATCTGATACCATTGTTGCCGTGTCCACTCCGCCGGGCCGTTCAGCCATAGGGTTGATCCGGATGAGCGGACCAGACGCTCTTTCCATTGCGCGCCGCGCCTTTCGTCCGCTCGGATCGTCTCCCATCGCGGAAAGAAAAGGCGTGTATGGCTATGTCATCGATCCCAAAACCAACCGCGTCCTCGACGACGGCCTCTTGATATTCCTTAAAGGCCCCAAATCCTACACCGGCGAGGATATGATCGAGCTGACCCTCCACGGGAGCCCGGTCGTGCTGAATAAGATCGTACGCCTCCTCATCGCCCAAGGGGCTCGACTGGCAACCCGTGGAGAATTCACTCGACGGGCCTTTCTCAATGGCAAACTCGATCTCTTGCAGGCCGAGGCGGTCATTGACCTGATCGACGCGCAATCTGAGGCTGCCGCCCGTGAGGCCCGCTCTCGACTTGATTCCTCGCCTGCTCACCGCATTCAGGAACTCTCGGACGCAATCAAACGCCTCCTCGCTGACGTGGAAGCGCATCTGGATTTTGATGAAGACGACGAACTCGGTGAACCGGATTTCACGGTCGATATGAGGGGCGTTTTGGCTCGCATGGAAGCTATTTACAGGGATTCTCAAGAGGCCGTTCTCCTGCGGGAGGGCATACGGATATGCATCACCGGCAAGCCGAACGTGGGCAAATCCACACTGTTCAACGCGCTCCTCAGAAAAGACCGTGCAATTGTCACCCCCATTCCCGGCACCACCAGAGACCCCCTAGAGGACCGCATCATCCTGAAAGGTCATGTCTTTGCGCTGTGGGATACCGCAGGGATTCGCGAACCAGAAGGCGTCATAGAAGATGAAGGCATCAGGAGGACCATAGAGGCCATTGAGCACGCAGACCTCGTGGTTGCGGTGCTCGATGCATCCAGCCGTCTGGATGCCTTGGATAAAGAGGTACTGACAATATGCGAGTCCCGAAGAATGGTAATTGCGTTGAACAAAATCGACCTCGTCCATGGCAAGCCTCCGCTAGACCTCTCCATCATAAATCCCGTCCGACCAATGGTGTGGGTAAGCGCAGCCACAGGAGAGGGGATCGAGACCCTCGAGCAGATCTTGACGCAAGAGGCGGAACAGATGACGCAGCTCGAAGACAGCAATGAGGATAAAATTGTGCTGAGCGACAGGTGTCTCCACCTATTAGATGCCGCAATGGCCCCATTGATGCGCCTGCTCCAAATAGGCCCAGAAGAGCGCTCTAGAAGACTCGACATCATATCATATGAACTGCGGACGGCTCTGGCGCCGCTGGAAGAGATCACGGGGGAAAAAGTTGACGAAGGCGTTCTGGACAGACTGTTCGAGCGATTTTGTGTGGGAAAGTGATGAAAGGTATGGACTATTTCGGGAATCGTGTGACGTGAAAGTTTGTCCGACGATATCTGAAGCATAACATGACGTTTTTGAGATAACATATCTAAATCAATTAATTTACAAATCAAAAAAGCTTGACATTGGGCCGATTTTGCGGTACGAGTTTAATCGACCTATGGGGATCAGCTCAATGTATTCCCCAGCCAGTGAAGAAAATCCGGTGCTCTCCGGGGAAAGGTCAAGCCCAGTGTCAACAACGGCAAACAGCGTGGAAGTGGGGTTGGGCGCTCCGGTTCATCACCGTCTGGAGGTAGGCTTATGACATCAAGGGGCCGCACGATGATTCCCGTGGCCATAGGTGTAATGATTGCCCTTTGCCTGGCCCTGACTTTTCCGGCAGGCGCGTGGGACGTTGCATCCAAGTACCCTTCCAAAGTCCGCAGTCATGCGAGTCAGCCTGAAAGTTCGGGCGTCCAAGGGGCGCGCCTGGCCGCCCCTGAGAGGTATAGGGATTGGGAGGCTGCAGCTGGACGATCCAGGGCTGAGATCCTGTGCCCCAAGAGGGGATATGCGTTTGCGCTTGGCATGCGCCCTGTATTCAGCAGCTTGATTGGGAGCGCCAAGGTGGTAAGCAGGGCAGGCGAAGGTTCATACCTCAATCTCAATGGTCATTTGAGGCTGCCTTCTGACAAGACGCTCTGGGAATTCTATTCTCACATAAAAGCCTGGGACAAGGTAGCGGTGCGTCTCGAGTATGCGCCATGGAAATGGACGGGCACTGGCCACATTCCCACTGACGGAAATGTAGCCGGACTCCTCTTGAAAAAAGACGACGCCATGCAGACAGATTTGAATATCACGTCGCTGATTCTAGGGGCAGATTATGAGGTATCGTTTGGCCGAAACTTCGTCTTTGGCCCCAACGGCGATTTGCACATCATCAAATGGTCAGAGCGGGTGGCAAAGATAAATGGCGAGACGGTGGATTTTTCACAGACGGTTTTGCAGCCAGCCATAGGTGGTCACGTGCGCTATGAGCCGGATAATACCGGATATTTCTCTTGGTTCAAGCCGTATCTCGAGGCGCGATTCAGTTGGATGAGCTTCGATGGATTGGGTCTTTCGACGTGGGACATGGCCGCCGGTATAGCTCCACCGGTGAGCAGGAATGTCGATGCAGGATTCAAACTTGGGTACAAGCAGTGGAAGCTTGAGGGGAACAGGAATAGGCTCTATACAGATGTCGCGGTCGAAGGTCCCTACCTGGATTTTGCTCTTCACTTCTAAACGAACAGTCTCTTGATATTGGTGCCCGTCAGTCCACAGGTTTTTTGAGCCTGTGGACTGATGCGTACATCGTCCTGACTTGACAGTTGATCATTAACCACTTAGCTTTTTTACAAGAATGTTCAAAGAGGACGTTTGCGTGGTATAGCATCTGGGCCTGACCGCTGGGCCGCGTGTCCCGAAAGGTCGCTGCATTTCCGGTGAAGATTTTTGCCTCTTACGTCAAAGAACGGGCTCGCCGTCTTGGAAAGACTCAAAAAATGTTAGCCTATGAGCTCAAGGTCTCTCCGGCCTACATTTCCCAGTTGCTCACCGGGAAGAAGCAACCCCCGGATTTTGGACGCCCGCGGAACAAGGCACAATTAAGCGCGTGGTGCAAAAGCCTACAGGTGTCAGAATCTGATCTGCTGGACATAGTTCGTCATGATTTGCACCACACACCATTATTGCCTACTCCTCGATTCCCACGGATGCGGGCCCTCCTCATGAAGCGCCTTAAGGGCAATGAGAAACGCCTCGTGAATGAAGTCAAGTTCTTTGAGCTGCATCCTGCAGAGAGCCACGTGATAGACGTAGCCACAAAAATCTACCTGTTCGTCCATGAAGAGATGCGCGGCGCCAGGGCGTACGGCGCCATGAGATTTAAGGGACTGGCTGCGCAGGCAAAGGCCAGCAAATTCTTCGTCGAGAACGCGTTGGTGGACTACCTCGCGGACAAGCCCTTTGCCTGGACGTGGCGCGCCGACGCCAATGAGGCGCGCCTTGAGTTTCAATCGCCTGAATTGGAAGAGGCCCTTTGTGCAGTCAAGAGGCTCCTTTCAGGCCCGAGACCGGAGGGCGACCCGATCAGTATCCCATTAGTCGGACACGTAAGCGCAGGAGAAGGGTTCGAATACACAGACGGCGGCTATACCGTCGGCGAAGGGTTTGAACAAGTGTCTATGCCCCCGGGCGTCGACGCCGCAATCGCAAAGGACCTCTATTGCGTGCGGGTACGCGGCGACAGCCTCAGCGAGTTCTTTAGCGATGGGACTCTCCTCTTCGTCAAGCCGGAATCATGGGAGGAGATTCGAGAAGGCGACCTGGTTATCTTTAAGGATCGGAGTAGTGGAAAGGCCTTCGTAAAAAAGGTACATTTCGCGGGCGAGGAACTATTTTTAAGGTCCATGAGCCCTTATCATAGGAGCATCACCATGAAAAAAACTGACCTCATGCTTCTGGAAAGAGTGGTGGCGGTTGTTTTCTAGTGTACCAAGCTTCTGCAGCGAGCAAGCTGCACAGCGCCGTCAGGCGGCAAGCCGTGGCGACGAGGATCGACTACCGAGCAAGCCATGCTGCCAAGGGTTGAGGGCTGTGCACTGCGCCCTCCTAAAGACCTCTGGACGCCGTATTTTGCTAAAGCGGTTCGCTGTGAGCCTCTTGGTGGTCTTGTGGGGGATGCCAATGACCTGCCTCGATGCCAAGCCGCCTCACCTCGAGACCCTCCCTGACGGCTTCCGCTACGGTTTGCCGCCCTCGGTGGAAAAAAAGACCTTTGTGTTTGCCGGGCAAGTCGTACCTTTTGCCAGACATGACGTTCGAGACCGAATCATCCGTGAGATCAATTACCTTTTGCTCGACAGACGCTCAAGGGTGCTCTTATGGTTAAAACGTGCGGATGAACTTCGACCAACCATCGCTCCTATCTTGAAAAAATACGATCTTCCCCCGGAATTTATCTATCTCGCAGCTATCGAAAGCAATTACAGCGGGCGGGCGCTGTCGACCGCAGGCGCTTTTGGTTATTGGCAATTCATAAAGTCCACAGCTCAGAAAGGGCCCTCAGGCGCGGATCAATACGATTGGAAGATGCGTATGACTCATTGGAAGGATGACCGTGCGGACCTCATACAATCTACCCATTCGGCGGCGCGCTATCTTGCCTGGATGAATCGGATCAAAAAGATTACGTTGGATGATGGCGTTGAAAAGCAAGGGTTTGGGGATTGGTTCCTTGCAGCCGCTGCATATAATGCAGGGCCAGCGCGTGTGCTGCAGCGCATGAATGCATTCAGAACCACCTCGTATTGGGATACGCCTTTGCCAAAAGAGACTGAACAGTACGTGCCCCGCTGGATCGCCATCGGTCTCATCAGTCATCATCGAGAGTTTTACGGCGTCCCGCCAGCTCAGAACCGGCCATTGAGCTTCGATACCCTGAACAAGGTTGTACTCATGAAAGACCTTCCCATGGCGGACATGGCGAAGATGCTGAGGGTGAGTCCTCGAACTATCTGGGAACTCAATTCGAGCATACCCTTTGAGAAAGCTGTTTTCCCGGCTCGGCACGCCGGGTCGCGCCTGGCCCACACGATTCATGTCCCCAAGGGCTCCACAAAGCAGTTCCTCGCCCAATTAACAGCCCATGGGTATATCAAAAAGAAAAACTGAGCGGCGTCCGGCTATGGTCAGGAAGGTGCTAAGGATTTGAAACGGCCAGGAGGACAAGATCTTCTTGGCCAGCCACCCTGCATTCTGCATCTGTGAACGCCCTGAGGTATAAGCCGTCTCCCGGTCGGAGCGCGTAACATGCCCCATGCGCCGCGACGTTGGCCGTTCCGTGGATGCAATAGATAAACGTATCGCCCTGGGAATCCAGAATGAAAGGGGTTGCGCTTGGGGCGACAGTGATGGTTCGCGCCAGCATCTCTGGCTTTTGCACGTGGTCAGTCAAAGTCTCGATGGAGACCCCCGCCTTCTGGCTGTCCTTGGGCCGGGCTCCTGACGCAGGACAAAACACTACTGGTCCATAGAGCATCTCATCGAGCAAGGCGCCCGCCTTCATTTCAAATGCGTCAGCAATCTTTATCAGCGTATTGAGTGTTGGGGAGGTCTTGTTGAGTTCTATGGAACTGAGGTTGGACGCCGCAATGCCTGTCAGTCGAGACAGATCAATGAGGGAAAGTCTTTTTTTCTTCCTATAGAGCCGAATCCGAGCGCCGACGCCTTTAGCCAAACCGTCCATAAATGCTCCTACGCCGTCATTCGTTGGGAAGCGGGAGTCATACAATGGTTCACACCGGTCGCGCTCTGTCTGGCGAGGCGGCTGGCGCCAATTCTTTGGGGCGCAGACCGATGTTGAAAGTGCTGATTTGATGGCTTTGCGCGACCGTTCCCGATGGAATTCCTCAAAAACACGGTAAAAAATCACCGAAGCGGCTCACCGAACAAGACCTGCTCGAGGTCTTTGACGTGTCGCACTTCTGTACACTCGATGAGTTCAGGCAAGCGGGTCGGCCCTGGATTCAGAGGAGGCGCCAAGACCCTCAGAAAGCCGAGACGAGCAGCCTCGCCTATGCGTTCAGAGCATCGAGAGACACGACGCACCTCGCCGGAAAGTCCGATTTCTCCCAACACAATTGCTCCCTGCAAAACGGGTCTGTCAACAATAGACGAAAGCAGCGCAGCGAAGATCGCCAGATCCACTGCAGGGTCGTTGGCCCGGATGCCTCCGACGACATTCACAAAAACATCTTGATCGCCCATAAACCGTCCCAATTTCTTTTCCATGACGGCTGCCAGGAGGGCAACGCGCTGCGGATCGACACCAAGGCACATCCGTCTGCCCTGGCCAGGCACGGGCCCGGTGACCAACGCCTGAATCTCTGCCAGGAGAGGTCGGGACCCTTCCATGAGAGAGGTGACCACCGACCCAGAAACTCCCTCGGGTCGCTCTGACAGGAACAGCCCCGAGGGGTTTGCCACCTCTTCTAAACCTGATTCGTGCATCTCGAAGACCCCGATCTCGCTCACCGCGCCAAACCGGTTCTTGACAGCTCTCAAGAGCCTGTAAGGGTGTCCACGTTCCCCTTCGAAGTACACCACCGTATCGACCATGTGCTCGAGCATCTTCGGTCCTGCGATGGCACCTTCTTTCGTAATGTGTCCAACAATAAAACATGCAGAAGCACTTGATTTGATCCACTGAATGATGCCCGCAGCCGTCTCCCGCACTTGCGAGATACTCCCCGGGTGAGACTGAACTTCATCGCGATAACAGGATTGAACCGAGTCAACCACAAGCACCTCAGGCTGAGCCTTCTCCAAGGTTTCGATCAAGACTTCGAGCTGATTTTCGATCATGATCAGGAAGTGATCCCCTGCGATGCCGAGCCTTTCTCCGCGGAGTCGAAGCTGTTCCGCAGACTCCTCTCCTGATATGTAAAGCGTCTTGACGCCCGCGGACGAAAGTCGATCCAACGCCTGCATGAGCAACGTGGTCTTGCCAATGCCCGGATCTCCGGCCACAAGGATCACGCTGCGCTTGACAATACCGCCGCCAAGCACTCGATCCAGCTCACCGATGCCTGTATGGATGCGATCATTTAGTCCGCATTCCACGTCGCTGAGGGCAATGACCGAGGCACCGTCATAGTTGACTCGTCCACTCCGCGCTGTCTTTTGCCGATGAGCCTCTCTTTCTTCCACCGAATTCCATGCGCCGCACCCCTGGCATCTCCCCATCCATTTGGGAAAGATTTTGCCGCATTCACGGCAGACAAAAACGGTCTCGGTCTTCAACTATCACCTCGCGTGCACGCGTGAGCGTGTCGTGGTAATCTGCAAGAAATTGAGGTTGACGACATGCCAATGAATTCACCGCGGCCCCGATACCGCACCTTGTCTGCATGGCTCAAAGGCGTCTTTGGTGAAACTGTCCGAAAGATCACTATCGACGCAGGCTTGGGCTGCCCCAATCGAAGCGCTCCTGGTTCGCATGGCTGCATCTACTGCAACAGCCGCGGTTCAGGGACGGGAGCTTTTTCCCAAGGCCTGTCCATAGGAGATCAGATCGATCGGGGCATCGCTTTTCTCAATCGACGGTATGGGACAGAAAAGTTTATAGGATATTTTCAGTCTTTTACCAATACATACGGATCGGCAAATCGCCTGCGCTCGCTCTATTTAGAGGCCCTGACCAGACCAGAGGTGGTGGGGCTTGCTATCGGTACCAGGCCGGATTGCGTTCCGGACGACACCTTGGATATGATCGCAGAGCTTGCCGAAAACCGCTTAATATGGATCGAGTATGGCCTCCAGTCTGTCCACGACCGTACGCTCAGACTGATTAGGCGAGGTCACCAATCGGGAGAATTTTTCGACGCGCTGCAACGGACTCAAAAGCGTAATCTGCCTGTGGTGGCGCACCTCATTCTCGGCCTCCCCGGCGAGACGTTGGACGACATGATTGCGACTGCGAAGGCTGTGGCTCAGGCCGGCGTCCAAGGCGTAAAACTTCATCCGCTCTATGTCGTACGCGGAACGGAGCTGGCGCGACTTTATGAAAAAGGGTATTATCAACCGCTTGGCGAAGAAGACGCCCGAGAGGCGATCATCGCGGTGTTGAGCGTCCTGCCCCCGGAAGTAGTTGTGCATCGTCTGACGTCAGATCCCCACCCCGAAGAGCTCCTCGCTCCTTCCTGGATGCTGGACCGCCGCAAGGTGCGAAACGATTTGCTGAAGCAAATGGACGCGCTGGACTTTCGGCAGGGGGCTCTCTTCGAGGAGGCTTAGAAAATCCCCGACCACTGGCATGTCTTCCGGTTGCGATGTGTGAGGCAACGGGAAAATGAGTCATTAAAGTTGATCAACGAATTGTTATTCCAAAACAAAAATGACTTCTGCCCGTACGCGATATTCCTGAATCGTTCCCGCTTCACACATGACGCTCATATCGACAATCTTCATGCCCGTAATGTTGCGCAGCGTCTTATTCGCCCTTTCAAAGGCTACCTTCACGGCTTCATCAAAGCTGTTTGGGGAGCCTGCTATAACCTCTGTGACCCTCGCGACTCTGCCGATTGCCATGACAGCACCCTCCTCTCCAGTTGCCTCACGCTCGGTCAGACTAATGTACTGAAGCCCCTCTTGTCAACTTGTACATTGCCTGGAGCCGTGCGAAGGCCTTTGCCGTCCAGCCTAGACATCCCATATGTTAAGGTTGGCCATTGCCTGACTGTTATGGGGGTACGTGGACCATGTGATCTCGTAACTCTCGACTTCATCGCCCCACTGATCCCAACCCGGTCTCCTGCCCCTCGCAAAAAGCTCTAAGTATGGACCAAGACTGCATTTTTCTATTATTTCATAAAGTTCATCCGGCTTCCTAGAGTGCTCTCTTTTCTGCGCCCTTATAACGTTAACCTATCGTCTGCCTGGAGTGCTAGTGCGCATGCTCCCTCTGACGCCAAATAACACCATCTCCGTGGCGTTCCGAAAATAAAATCCAACCCCCCTCCCATCAGGGCCGCCGTCCTATCGTATTTTGAACCATATTATGTTGGTCTTATACTGAAATCCCCAGGCATTCATCACGAACAATCCTTCCGGAAGCAATGCATTCGGAACCCAAAGATAGAGATGACAGTTATCCGCAGCGATTTGGGACACTGGCAACGAGGCTATTTCGCTCGTAGATAAGGTAGTGTATCGAGACAATCTTTTGTGCTCGGGGGCCATTTTGCCTGTTCTATTTATGAACTGCCACGGAGGATCCGCCAAAATCGTCGGAAAAGTTCGGCCCGCCAGGGCCGCCAAAAAATCGTCTGTGTGAGGCGATTTAGACACAGTTAGCACTCCTCGCTGTAAAGGAGTTTAGTTATTCCAAATACCAGCAAGGGACAACCTGCACCTCCGCCTCCCTCAATCCTAGGCAGCAATTTCGACATGTGGGTCGTCGATGCCCCATACGTTTCACCTCGCCCCAGATCATCGAAAATCTCCTGAAGGTGGTCGCTTCTGGTGATAATAATCCCTATGCTTATGGCCCTCAGGTCAAAGAGTAGGCGACAATTATTGAGGTCCCGGTCGAAAAAAGGACCTTGTTGTTCCATTCTATTTCCAGGGCAACCTTGTTTTTGTAGCAATCCACTTTATGGGTAGGGGAGTCGAGTATGAGATTATCGACTTTGACTGACGTAGCGAACTTCTTTTCTATCCAACCCCGATTGAAAAGGAAGGCGTCGATCGATTGGGCTACTCCGGATTTTCTGCCTCCGCCAACCAGAAGCCAGCTCTTGCAAAGCCGAAAATGCATTAATAAATCAATAACGTCCTGCCACTCTTCTGGAAAATCATGTTTCAGGACCGCGCAGGCGTGTCTCCACTCACGAACGTCATAGTGATCTAGAATGAATCTCGGCAATAGCGATATGCCCATGTTCTGTCTCGCAACGCGATCTCCCCTTATTGAAACTTGTATCGGCAACAATCTGCTCTAAGCACTACCTTGAGTCAAGAAAAACATCAGCATGAAATTTGGGGGCGTTACGTACTCCCAGTTTGCCGGTGGAAGGTCACGAGCCAGTGTCGAACAGGATAGTTTTTCTAATGTCCTTGCAATCAAGTTCGCGTGAGCTCGGCCTAGTGTCGTTAACTCGGGGACGATGCGGAACCTCACCTCTGAGAAGCCCAGCGATAAATCTTCTCTGCAGCGTTGAAGTGGCGCTGAGTATTGAGCACGACGACGAGCCGCTCCTTGCCGTGGTCCTTGAACAGCGCAACAATGCACTTGCCCGCCGCATCCGTGTAGCCTGTTTTTGCCCCTTCTAACGGAAGCCCTCTGTCCAACAGCTTGTCATTGGAGGCAAGTTTATATTCACGAGGTATGGGATTCAGCGTGCGGAAAGTGTACGTTTTCATACGCGCGATTTGGCGTATCAAAGGATAGGAAAATGCTTTCTTGGCTATAAGGGCAACATCCTGAGCCGACGCTATGTTGGAGAGTCGGGCGACCTCTTCCCCGGCGCCGACATTGGCAGAACGTATTTTCACGTCCAAACCGCTCGGCGTGACAAGTTTTGTCCTTACAGCGCCTATCTGCTGCACCTTTTTGTTCATGGCGGCAATAAAACCGGCCCGGCCTCCTCTCGGATAGGCCCGCGCCAGGGTCTCTGCGCAGTCATTGCCGGATTCGATGAGAAGGCCATGGAGCAGATCGCGCGCCGTGATTCGATCACCTGGACGGATGCCCACCACGTGCTTCTCGACCTTTCTAATGTCTCGAGGCGCTTCGCAGACGTCATCGAGGTTCATTTCATCTATAACTACCATGGCCGTCACAAGCTTGGTGATACTTGCGATAGGCAAGGGTTGGGTGCTGTTTTGGTCCAGGAGGATTTCATTGGAGCCGCAATCGACGCACAGCAATGCTTTTGCCTTGACCCCAGTAACAGTCGCCGATCTGGAGAGGCGGGGAGACGAAGATGCGTTCCCGAGTGCGATGATGCGGGAGACCGTACTCATATTCGAGTGGCCTCCTGCAGAGACATGTTCCGACGCCCCAGGATTTCGAGCAGACCCCTGGCTGGTGTGAGTGGGGCCGCGCAATGCCATCCTACCCATCAGATTTTCAAGCGTCCCCACAGGAATCGTTGGAGCAGGAAACCGCGCCTTCCCTATGAGCCGCGCTGTTTCCCGCCCACCGGGGTTGGTATCGGGTTTCGCAGTGGAAGACGACTTTGAATGTTGCGGCCCAGCGGCCGGAACTATCTGAAATTGACGCGCACTGTTGAGAAGGCGCTCCATGGAAAGGTCCTTGAAATCAGGCTCAAGGGCCTGCGTTGACAAAGGATAGCTCGCCGCGACGAATAATACTCCTACTATTGCGAAATACATAGGAGGCAAGACTGCTGCGCGGGGTAATGTGCGGTGCGTCATATTCGACCCGCTGTAGTCATAGGGGGGACACGGTCGTACCCATCTTTTCCTTCGTGGTATCCATTGCCTTGCAACATGCGTGGCGCCTGATACGAAAAATGGGCGGCGCCCCGAGACTCTATTCGAAACGGCATGCTAATGACATCAGCCCAGGCTTCAAACTTCACCACGGCAAGAGCCCCTGGTTGTCTCTCGGCCAAAAAGTGTACGATCAGAAGACGTGATTGTCAATAAAATCCGTATGATATCTTAAGCATTTACAAACCCCCATTCCCTCTCAACACGCTAGGGCCTTGGAAACACTCCGGTTCTGGTAAAAAGTCTTTTTCGATCATCGCATACGCGCTGTGGTTGTGAATGGATTCGAAATTCTCCGCTTCGACGCGGTACCACGGAAAGTTGTTTCTCGCCTTGAGCCGGGTCACTGACGCCCGCACCACATCCTCGACAAACATAGGATTATCATAGGCCTTTTCGGTGACATATTTCTCATCAGGCCTTTTTAGGAGTGAATAAATTTCAGAGCTTACCGAGGATTCCACGATTTCGATGATTTCCTCGATCCAGAAAAATTTTTTGAACCTAAGCTGCACCCTTACGATCCCTCGTTGATTATGGGCCCCATATTGCGAGATTTCTTTGGAGCATGGACACACGGTGGTAACAGGGACCTCAACTCCTACGATGAGATCGAATCGATCAGACAAGGCTCCTCTCATGAAACAAGTGTAGGACATGAGGCCGGGGGTGGCGGTCACAGGTGCCTTCTTCTCAACAAAATAGGGGAATTCCACATTCATGTGAGCACTTTTCGCATTGAGCTTCTTCTTGATCTTCTGGAGCACTTCCTCAAATTTTTCCATGGAGATTTCTCCGCGGAATTCATTCAATACTTCAATGAAGCGGCTCATATGCGTCCCCTTGAAGTTATGAGGGAGATTCACGAAGAGATCGAAGAGCCCTACGGTATGCTGAAACCCCTTGACTCTATCTTTGACACTTATGGGATAGCGCAGGCCTTTTACTCCGACTTTGTCGATGGGTATTTTTCTATTGTCGGCGCGGCTCTGCACGTCTGGTATGGCGTGAATATTCAACTCTGGTCTCCTCGTCTGTCATTGTTCGACCACGCATGCTGAACTGGTCAGTCACAATGAAACTTTTGGTGGAACACGCGATGACGTTATGAAGTACTGTAAATCGCTAATGAAATCAAGCTTTGGCATTGTCTCACAGATCGCCGGCGATACCGCCACGCCGCATGTTCTGCGGCCTTGTCCGCTAGTGAGCGCCTCAGCCGTCTCTCATAAACGTCGCTCTCGATTTGTCCGACTCCCACACGGATACGCTGTATAAGAGCGGTCCCATTGCCCCGAGCTGCTTATCCAGCTCGGAGAACAGAAATGCTGCAATATTTTCTGCAGACGGTTCCCTCTCGTCAAAAGGGGGGATATCGTTGAGATAAGTATGGTCAAGCTTGGTAAGTACCTGCGCGAGTATGGTCTTGAAATGCACAAAATCGACGACCATACCCCCGGCGCTTAGAGTTTGAGCTCGTGCGACCACATGTACCCGATAATTGTGGCCATGCAAGTGCTCGCATTTTCCATTGTAGTCTCTGAGGCGGTGTGCCGCCGAAAAAGCGTCAATGATTTCGACTTCATACATAGTGTGAACACTCCGTGTGGCTGTGGAAATAGTTAATATAGAACATTATAATTTATTGGAAACTGTTGAATTCTGTCAATAAAATAATAAGAGAAATCCGTTGACATTTCACCCCAAAGCTGCATATATCAATTCCCGATTCCCGGACTTAAGCGCAGACATTGGGCTGCTCATCGGGAAAGCGCGCAACAGGAGTTTTGCTATGATGCCTTTCCGCTGGGGTCTTGTGGTCTTTGTCATATGCGCCGTCAGCTTTCCTGTTTTGCACGACAATTCTGTCGAAGCCGCTGATTTATCAGTGAGAAAGGCGGCAACACCTTCGGGCCCGACAGCCTTGGACCCATACGGCGTGCTCCAGAAGAGGGAACACAGCGCAGAAAATTCGAAAAGCCCAATCGGGCTCTCGCCAATGCCATTTCGACCTCAACCCCTGTCAGTGGCCTACGAATCTCAGAATGAAGAGCGGCAGCCAAAATATTTCTCATATCCCGATATACGGGAGTTAATCAAAAGGGTCAACCCGTCGGTGGTATCCATCCGCATGTTGGAGCCAGGATCTCAATGGTCCTTGGGCAACATAGGCTTATCCCACGAACCCCACGGTAAGGCCATGGGATATGGGGCTGGTTTCATCATCGCACGGAACGGCCTGATTCTCACCAATGAACACGTGCTTCGAAATGGAAGTCAGATAGAGGTAGAACTCCTCAACGGGAGGAAGTACGGCGCCAAAATCCTTTACAAGGACGCCAAAAATGATCTTGCCCTTATAAAGATAGATGCAGACGGACTTCAGCCTGTAAAGTTTGGAAATTCAGACAGCGTTGAACTTGGGGAATGGGTCGTCGGAATTGGAAACCCTTATGGTATAGGCCAGTCTATCATGATCGGCATCGTGAGCGCGCAACAACGAACGATACCAGGCGCTGGCTACCCACCGCTCATTCAAATTGATGCTGCCATGAACCTCGGCAATTCAGGGGGACCCCTTTTTAACATGGCGGGCGAAGTTATTGGCATCAACACGATTCTTCTGTGGAAAAGTCAGGGCATTGGGTTCGCCACGCCTATCAATACAGCCCGGGATTTCTTGGCTCGGAACAAATTGGTGCTCGAGCCCTCAAAATCTGTCGCCGCGGCCGTGGAAGGTCCTTTAGGGCCGGTCGCAGATCAACCCAGGACCATGTCCGAACAATTCAATCCCCTCGATCCACCCTGGAAATTCAAACGATAATTGCGGACAATCTATGCCACGCATCCCTTGGACAGTTGTCGCTGAGGCAGGAGAGGGACTATTGTGTTGATAGGAGTCATGACCATTTGTAGGAGTCTTTGCCATGGGAGAAAAGAAAGGATCAAAGAAAACTCAGCAGTTAAAGGAACAACTAGCCAGAGAGCCCCAAAGATGCTGGGATGCTGTACCCGCCTCGGAACAAAAAAAAATTTTTGCCTACTGTGAGAATTACAAACACTTTCTCAATAAAGCGAGGACTGAACGCAAGGCCGTAGGCGTGATCATGGAAATGGCCGATAAAGAGGGATACCTTCCTCTTGCGGAGCGGACTTCACCGGGCCAAAAAGTGCGCCTTGTCTCCAGGGGAAAGTTTATCGCCTTGGCCGTGTTGGGACAAAAACCCCTCACTGACGGAATCCGTATTATCACTTCTCATATCGATGCGCCCCGGCTGGACCTCAAACCTAATCCCTTGTTTGAAGAAGCTGGGCTGGCATTTCTCAAAACCCACTATTACGGGGGCATAAAGAAATATCACTGGGTAGGCCGGCCATTGGCGCTCTGTGGTACGGTGATCAGGGGCGACGGTCGCTCTGTGGAAGTGGAACTCGGCGTCGCAGTGGACGAGCCGGTCTTCACCATTCCAGACCTTCTGCCGCACCTTTCACGGAAAATGATGGATCAGAAGGCCTCGGAGTTTATTCCCGGCGAGAATCTGAACCTGATCGTCGGCGGCAAGCCGTATCCGGACAAAGATGCCGGCGACAGGGTAAAGCTCGCGATTCTCGAGACACTTTATCAAAAATATGGCCTGAAAGAGGAAGACCTCATAGGCGCTGAAATAGAAGTAGTTCCCGCAGAACCCGCAAGAGATGCTGGGCTCGACGGGAGCCTGATCCTCGGCTACGGACAGGATGACCGCGTGTGCGCCTACACCTCGCTGACTGCGATACTTGCGACCAAAGAACCAGAGCACACTGCCGTGGCTGTGTTCTACGACAAGGAAGAGATCGGCAGCGAAGGAAACACCAGCGCCAAATCGCGAGTGCTTGAGATGTTCCTCATGGACCTCATGGACAGCAGCGGTATTGACCCCACGACAAGGGCTCTGCATCACTGCTTTTACCGAAGCAAGGCCCTGTCTGCGGATGTGACCGCAGCATTTGATCCCACGTATCCAGACGTGTACGAAAAAAGAAACTGTGCGTTCCTGGGACATGGCATCAACCTCACTAAATACACGGGTCACGGCGGAAAATATATGGCCTCTGAGGCCAACGCCGAGTATATGCATTGGGTAAAGAAACTTTTCAACGACAATCACATCGTCTGGCAGGCAGGAGACCTCGGCAAGATTGATGAAGGGGGCGGCGGCACAGTCGCAAAATATTTGGCGAACTCTGGTATGGAGATCATTGATTGCGGCCCTGCCTTGCTCGGCATGCATTCGCCTATGGAGCTCAGTGCCAAAGACGACGTGTGGATGTGCCACAAGGCGTTCCACGTGTTTTTCACGACATAGATGGCCGCGGCGAAGCCCGAATGAGAGCGATGTGGAAGCCAGGAATCCCCACGTGTGAATCTGGAAGGACCTCGCCGGTTCCGTTCATAAATTCAGATCAATGAACGCCCTATCCTGACAACGCGGCCTGAGTTGATCACGCATCTCGAGTCAGGCCGCCTCACTTTACTTGCTATAACAAAATATTAGAGACACCCCAATCAGACGCCATCTCTCGATCCGTCGTAAAAAAGTAGTTGCTTTCTCGTGACATAGTACTGTAAAGTGAAAAAATGTTTGGGCGGCCTCGCGCGCCTCGTGCAGGGGACCATCACCACAAGAGTGAGAAACTATCAGCCGCGAACACACAAGCGCAAAGCGGCGCCTAGAAACGTCGATCCGGGTCCAGAAGGCTGAATCAGCCAACCCGAAACACATACCGGAGGTACACAGCTATGGAACGCAACGTGTGCGTAATCGCCGGGGGAATGTCAAAGTGGGGAGTTCGTGACGGGAGCCAACGCGACTTCTTTCAAGAAGCGGCAAAGGCTTGCTACGATGACAACCCGCATCTGAACCCCAAGGATATTGACGGGCTGCTAGTCGCGTCCGCCTATACCGAGCGCACTTCGTATCAGACCCATTTGGCGCCGCTGGTCGCCGAGTATGTAGGAGTCAAACCCAGGAGTGTCTGCGCCAGGGTTGAGCTTCTATGCGCCAGCGGCAGTTCCGCAATCATCTTGGCCTTCGCTTTGATTAAGTCGGGGCAGGCAGATGTGGTGATGGTCGCAGGGGGAGAGAAGCTCTACACGCCACAGAAGTGGGAAGTCTTCTACAGTGAACTCGCGTCTGTGGACCACGACTGGGACGGCAGCCAGGGTCTTGGCCTGCCGCCGCCAGCTTTTGCCATGGTCGCCAAGCAGCATATGAAGCAATATGGCACAAAAAAAGAACATTTGGCAGCGGTATCAGTCAAGAACCGGCGCAATTCGTCGAAAAATCCGAAGGCGCAATTTCAGACGCCGGTAACCATGGAAGAGGTCATGAACGGCCGCATGATCGTTGCACCCCTTACCCTTTACGACTGCTGTCCCATCACTGACGGCGCAGCAGCGGTGGTGTTGGCCGTTGAAGAAAAAGCTAAGGCTATGACGGATAAACCGTTGGTCTATATTCGGGGGACCGGGCAGGCGTCTGTCAACAACATGTCAGCAAATATGCCTAATTGGACTACCTGGGAGGCGCTCAAAATCGCAGCTCAAGAGGCATACAGAAAAGCCAAAGTGGAACCCAAAGACATCGACGTGGCCATGACTCATGACTGTTTTACGATCTCCGAGATTATCGAGATGGAAGACTTGGGTTTCTGCAAGAAAGGCGAGGGCGGGCCCTTTGTTGCGGATGGCCAAAATGATTTTGGCGGCAAGGTGCCAACGAACACGGACGGCGGGCTGTTGGGTTGCGGGCATCCTTTTGGCGGCACGGGCATTAGACAGGCCATCGAGGTAACGAGACAGCTTCGAGGCGATGCCATTCAGCAAGTCCCCGGCGCCACGATTGGGTTGACACACAATCTGAGCGGTTTTATCGCCGCTCACACCGTCCTGATTTACGGCAAGGAGGTCGCATGAGCACCCCAGGGATCTCGGTACTCGAAGGCAAATATATGGTTACCATGGACCTGTTTCCCCAGCAGTCCAAAGAGTTCAACCAGGTTTACAAGTTCTACGAATATCTGAAAGAGGGCCGCTTTACTACTACCAAGTGCAAGGATTGCGGCGCCGAGCCATTTCCTCCCAGGATCCTTTGTCCCGACTGCTACAGCGTGAACATGGAATGGATTGATTGGCCTTCCGAAGCAACGGTCATAGATGTCACCGAAGAGGTGGTGGGCGTGCCCCTGGGTTTTGGGAAGCCGCCTCTCATTCATGCCTTAGTGGATCTTGGGGGAAAAAGAACTTTCTTTGTCAGGATTATCAACTGCAAAGAGGGAGAGCTCAAGCCCGGCGACAAGGTCAAGCTCGCCGTGTTTGACATTGATCCCGTACCGCAAGAGTCAGGAAGGGAGGTCGTGAATATCCCAAGAGTCTTCTACGCTTTTGAACCAGTAAAATGAAAAGATGCCCTGCTTTCAGCCATGGCGCCAGGGCATCCATAGGCAACTCCACTATCTTATTCAAGCGCCGGTTGCTTGGCCAGCCGGACGAAATCCATATCTTGCCATTAAAGGAGGAAAAGCATGTCCTTAGACTGGTTGCCACGTGATAATAGCCAAAAGGATCACATCCTCATCGGCTCAGAGCATTGGGGAACAGAGGCCCCGTGCACGGTTTATGAAAAGAAACCCCTTACTTCGCCGGACGGCAAGGAGATCGATGGCCTGTATGTGGCCTGGATCCGATTAAACAACCCAAAACAGTACAACTCATATACCACCGAGATGGTGAAGGGGGTGATCGCAGGATTTTCCGCCGCAAGCCAGGATCGTTCTGTGGTCGCAGCGGTGTTTACCGGCACAGGCGACAACGCATTCTGCACAGGCGGCAACACAAAAGAGTACGCCGAGTACTACTCCATGCGGCCGCACGAATACGGCGAATACATGGACCTCTTCAACGGAATGGTCGATTCCATCCTCAACTGCAAGAAGCCTGTCATCTGTAGAGTGAACGGCATGAGGGTCGCCGGCGGACAAGAAATCGGCATGGCCTGCGACATAGCCATATCCAGCGACTTGGCAATCTTTGGCCAGGCCGGCGCCCGCCATGGATCGAGCCCTGATGGCGGTTCTACAGATTTTCTCCCGTGGTTTCTCTCCATGGAAGACGCCATGTGGAACTGCGTAAGCTGCGAGATGTGGAGCGCCTACAAGATGAAAGCCAAAAACCTCATCTCAAAGGTCGTGCCTGTGCTGAAGCAAGGCGACAAATTTATCCGCAATCCCCTGGTGATTACAGACACGTACGTGCTGGATGGCGAGATCGTGTACGGTGAGTTTAAGACAGGCGCTGCGGCAAAAGAAGCCAAAGAGATGATGAAAGACCTTCCCAGGGACTTCGAACTGCTCGACAGGGAGGTAAACAGAGTCATCTGGACGTTCGCGAATCTCTTCCCGGGGTGCTTGATCAAGGCCATAGACGGCATTCGAGCCAAGAAAAAATTCTTCTGGGATCAGACAAAACTGGCAAACAGGCATTGGCTGATGGCCAATATGTCCTATGAAGCCTTCCTGGGATTCAACGCCTTTAATACTAAGAAGATTACCGGCAAAGATGTTATTGATTTCCTCAAATGGAGACAGCTCATCGCCCAAGGCGCAAGATTTCAGCCCGAGACCTGGGAACAGGTGTTTGCCAAGCCCCAAGGATAGCAGAAAAAAACACGCGTGATCGCGGGGACCCTCTCGAGGAGGGTTCCCGCCTTTGTGTTCTGGAGGAGGTACCAGCAATGGATTACAAGTTGATAAGGTGTGAACCGCTTTTTGACAACACGGTGATCAAGATCGTTTTGAACGCCCCCAAAGGCAATGTGCTCGAGGCGGCCATGCTGCGCGAAATACTCCACGCGTTGCAAGGCCCATGTGCGCATAAAGATGTGAAGTTAGTGGTTTTCGAGGGGGAAGGCAAACACTTCTCGTTCGGTGCGAGTGTGCCGGAGCACACAAAGGATAGAGCGGCGATGATGCTCAACGCATTCCATGCTGTGTTCTATCGGCTCGCGCACATGGCCACGCCAACCATGGCCGTGGTGCGAGGTCAATGTCTGGGCGGCGGCATGGAATTAGCACTTGCCTGCAACTTCATCGTCGCCGACTCAACAGCGATGTTCGGACAGCCAGAAATCGTACTGGGGGTTCTCCCGCCGCCAGCATCGGTGATGCTTCCCAAAAAGGTGGGGCAGGCCCTGGCTGACGACATGGTCCTTACAGGCAGGTCCATTGACGCAGCAGAGGCGCACGCACGGGGCCTCGTCAACCTGCTTGCCGATCAAGGTCAGGACGCCTGGGAAGCTGCAGCCGCGTGGATTGAAAAATACATACTGCCTAAGAGCGCTTCAAGCCTCAGAATAGCGAATTCCGCGGTGCGTAAAGACTTTTTCAGAGGCATCTGGGAGGACTTGCCCCGTATGGAGGGCATCTATCTCAAAGAATTGATGGAGACCCACGACGCCAACGAGGGGATCAACGCCTTTATAGAAAAGCGTAAACCTATCTGGAAGAACGAATAGCGCCCCCTCCATGAAAAGAGGCTTGAGGATTGCCAAAGGTTAAAGGGGACATTTACGCAGAACGCCAAGTGGCCATGGGCATTGCCCTGAGGCAACAATGGCGTCGCCGTTGCGCATGCTGGCCCAGCACGCCTTAACGGCTGCCTCAGCCTGTAGGACCTAGGGGAGGAAAGGCAAGCGGCTCTGCGTCGGGAAAAGTGAGCATGGCCACGTTCTGGCCAAGGGAGACAGTCGCTTCTGCCAGTGGAGCGTCAAGGACACTCCCCGTCCTGCTTTGAGGCCCTGTTGCACCTTCACCCGGACCCCCTGGGCTCGTGCAGTTGCAATCGACCTGCGTTTTCAGTTGATCCAGCTTTTGCATGAGTTGCGTCGTCTCGTTGATCTGGCTGGCGACCTCAGAGAACGTCCTGCTGATCAGGGCAGTTCCTTGGGTCTGCCAGTAGCTTATTTTCGCCTCTGTTTCAGTGGTGCGATCTTGGAGCTGCCCGCGGAGCTGCTGCAGCTTTTCCACCTGAACGGCGAGTTCCCGTTGCGCTGCTTCTAGTTGTTGCGTGATCCGAGCACGCGCAAGAGTCATTTGAGTGTCAGCTTTTTGTTTGGCTGCTTGGATGCGCTCTATTTGGCGATTTATCTGGTCTTGAAGGACTTGGATGGTGGCGTCAAGGGAACCCAGCTCAGCGGATTGGCTGAGAACGGGACATAAGAGAACTGCCACGAAAACCACTGTGATAATTTTGGCGTTGACTTTCATAGGCGTACGACTCCGGCGGGACGCTGTTTTTTCTTACACCAATTTATACCATAGAAATAAATTTGCTACAACGTTTTCTTAATGTAATGTCTAACCTAAGGCGCCGCCGCGTTCCCGCCCAGGCCATGATAAATCGCCAAGCCCGGCGCACAGATGAGATCATCAACAATCGATGCAAAACGGCGAAACCTTGTATATTTTGTCATGTTTGATTGGATGTATGTACATGTGCGAGGTATTGCGGATGTGTAGCGAGTGGACAATCTGGCATACGTCTGATACCCAAACGTGCCCAGCGCCTTGATATTTCGCTGGAGTGAGACGATGTCGAACAGATAACGAAAATGATCGAACGATCCCCATAACTCGTGGTCCGCATTATCGTAGAACTGAGTTATCAATTCATCGACGAGGTCCTGCGGAAGAGAAACATAGGAATCTCTCAACAGTGACGCAAGATCATACGGAGCCGGCCCCAATCGAGCATCTTGGAAATCGATTACGGCGAGGCCTCCGTTATGGAGCATGATATTGCGTGCGTGGTAATCTCGATGACAGAATACAGGATGATTGAAGTCAATTTGGCTGCATATTTCGTCAAAAAACTCAGTCAGTGTCTTAAGTGCCTTTGGCGATGCCTGATCCTCGGCGACGTTGTGGACGTAATGCGTGATGAAGAATGCAAATTCCTCCATAAATTTGGCTGGCGTGAACCTCGGATTGAATTTTTCGCACATGTGATGGCAAGGCTTGGCATTGCGTTGCAGCTGTAGCAAGATTTCGACAGCATGCTGGTAGAGGCCTCGTGTTGCTTCGATTTTGGAATCTCCCATGACATCTTCGAGGTGGCGACTCCCCAGGTCTTCCAGAACGATGATGCCTGCATTGAGATCGTACCAATGGATTGAGGGAACAGGGATTCCTAGGTCGAACAAAAATTGCTGAATGGTTAAGAAACGACGAGCCTCATCAGTCGAAGGATCTGCCATCTCCATCAAAACCAGCGGGTTGCCTTTGGTCAAAAAAAGGCGGTAATAATTCCTAGTCGATGCATCTCCAGCGATTTTGTCTATGCGAATGATTTCACAACCGGATTGCAGCGGTATGCGAGGCAGATCGTGGGGGCTCATCAATTCATTCAATGGGGCGGCTCCCGTTGCGTGTGATCACACAGTTCTCGTAACATTTTTTTACAATAACATCGGCCCCTACAATGCATCGGCTCAGGAACACGTCATTTTCCACGGTGACGTTTTCCCAGAAAATGCAGTCTTGGGCATGCGCCCCACGTTTGAAGACACAGCCCTTCTCCGCCCACACTCCCGACCTTACCCATGAGAGATGGTCTTCCTCGATATAGACTTCGTCTCGTACATTTTTGCGACGTTCAAGTGTGGAGAGTAGGTGCTTATGGGCCTCGAGATAGCGTACAGGGTTTCCTATATCGTTCCAATAACCCCGCGTCACGAACCCCAGAATTCGTCGCCCCTTTTGGATAAGGTCTGGATAAATGGAATCGTTGATTTCGCAAAACACGCCAGCAGGTATATGCGCGAATATTTCCGGTTCGAGAATATGAACGCCGGTAAACACATACGCCTGTCGCGTCTCCACGTCTGGGGGCGGCTTCTGCTTGAAATGCGTGAGTCGCTGTTCATCATCTAAAAACACAGGGTAAAACTGGTACGGCCGCTTCTGTGGCTGTAGAATCATTGTTGCCAATGCCCCACGAGAGCGATGAAACGCGAGCGCATCTACGAAATTGAAATCAAAAACGATATCTCCATTTGCCAGGAGAAATGTGTCGTCTCGGAAGAACTTTTCATTTGCCTTCAGACCGCCGGCGGTTCCCAGGATGCTAGGCTCAAATGAAAAAGAAACCTGATATTTGGGTGCATGAACAGGATCAGCAAAGATCGATTGTATAGAGCCAGGGAGATGATGGAGGTTCACGCGAAATTCTGAGACGCCGGCGCGAGAAAGCTTTTCCATCAGCCTGATGATAATCGGCTGCCCAACCAAAGGCGCCGCCGGTTTGGCTCGTTCGAGGGTCAGCGGTCTCAATCGAGTTCCGAGACCTGCCGCAAGGATCATGGCTCTCATATCACTCACCGATGTGTCTTGAGAAGCTGCTTCTGGCGATGTCTTTCCACAGCCAATTCGATGAGTTTCTTCACCAGTTCGGCAAACGGTAGGCCGCTTACCTCCCAAAGCTTTGGATACATGCTAATCGACGTGAACCCCGGGATGGTGTTAATTTCATTGACGACCATATCTCCGCCTCGGGTGAGAAACATGTCAACCCGGGCCATGCCCGAGCCATCAACGGCTCGAAAGGCTTGTATGGCAGTTGACGCAGCCAGTTCCTGTTCCTTTGTAGACAACTGCGCCGGAATGACGAGTTGGGCAGTATCACGGATGTACTTTTCCTCATAGTCGTAGAAAGCGCCCTGAGATATGACCTCGCCCGCCAAACTCGCAACCGGCGTGTCATTTCCTAGCACAGAGACCTCCAATTCCCTCCCCACAATGCCATCTTCTACAAGTATCTTGCGATCGTAGGCAACAGCACGCTCCACTGCGCTGGAGAAATCCTCAAACCGTTCAACGCGACTTATGCCCACTGAAGACCCGAGATTCGCGGGTTTTACGTAAACGGGAAGTCTGCGCTTTTCAAACCGATCTATCACGGAGCGCGGATCGTTTTCCCATTCAGACCTTAGAAACCAAAAGTATGGTCCGACCGTGAGTCCTCTGGCGGCGAACGCAACCTTCATGAACACCTTGTCCATTCCCACGGCCGAGGCCAGCACACCGCAACCCACATACGGCACATTGGCCATCTCCAGCAAACCTTGAAGCGTGCCATCTTCTCCATAGGTACCGTGGAGCATAGGAAATATCACGTCCATTTTAGTGACTTTCCCCTGCAATCCTGAGCCGAATGACCATAAACCTGGACACGTCGGATCTGGGGCGAACACGACGCGATCCTCTTCGGCGGGCTTCGCATCGCTGAGAAAAGAATCCGGCGTCGAGGGCATCACGTACCATGTGCCGCTTCGAGTTATCAGCAAAGGAATGGTGTCATAGCCGGCCGACTGAAGCGCTTCAAAAACAGAGGCAGCTGATCGCAATGACACCTCATGTTCTGCTGAACGCCCTCCATAAATAAGTACGACGGTTGATACATGATCATGCATAAGGCTCCACATACCTCCTGTGACGAAACTCTTTACCACATTCCCTTGAGGGATAAAAATAGAATGTCAGACGGGTTGCAATACTGAGGGCCGATAGGTATCATGCACGATAATCGACGTTTTCTCTCAATAATAATTTCAAGGTAGGGCTCCCATGACTCTCAAAGTGCGATCCAAAATATGGATTGAAAACGAGCAGGGAGAGCTCGTGATAGGCACAGGGCGGCTCAAGATATTGGAAGCGATCATGGAACTTGGATCCATGAACAAGGCTGCTCGAAAATTGCACCAACCTTTCCGAGCCGTGTGGGGGAAAATTAGAGCCACAGAGCAGAGGTGCGGATTCAAGGTGGTGGAGACCACGAACGAGGGGTCGAAATTGACGGAGGCCGGCCTCGCACTCCTCATGGCCTATACGCAACTCAAAAATCGCTGCGCGCATTATGCCGACGCTCAATACGAAGAACTTTTTCGCGATGAGAAAAACAGGAAGAAGTTTCAATCCAATAGCAAGAGCTAACTAGAGAGCCGCCTCGAGAAAAGACAAAACGCGTATCCTCGGTATGCGTCGCTTCGTGTAGTGCAACAGCCAAAGGAAGATGTTATGGAGCAGAAGGAAAATCTCACCGTGGATTTTGCGGGAGCTCGGTTTTCTCAAGGCTTCCTTGAGCCGAGGACAATCTCGTTGGCCCGTGAAGTCCCTTACACCCTTTTCGTTAATGATAGAGAGATATTGTCCATCGCGGTCTTGCCAACGCACCTGGATGACTTGTTCATTGGATTTCTCGTGTCAGAAGGCGTACTCCTCTCCGCGGAAGAAGTTGAAGACTGTTTCGTTGATCATGGCAATAAGCTGGTCAGGATATACGTGGACGTCCCAGAGGATCGAATCGAGAAACTTGAGGGGAAGGGAATGCTTACCTCTGGTTGCGCAGGAGGTCTGGTTTTTTCCGTGGAACGAGCGGCGGGCGAGCCTCATCCGAAGCGAGAACCGCTTGAGCTCTCGTGCCTCGAGATAATTGCTCGCATGAAAGAATTGGACACGTTTCAAGGGATCTACCAAATAACCCGAGGAGTCCACGCAGCGTCCATGGCAACGAGATCAGAAACTTTGGTCATCAGGGAAGATTTAGGCCGCCACAATGCCGTGGATAAGATCGTGGGGCATTGCTTCATGAACAAGGTCAATACAAAAGATAAACTCCTGCTCAGCACCGGCAGAATCACGTCAGAGGTTCTCACGAAGACAGCTCGTGGCGGTTTTCCTCTCGTCATATCCCGCTCGAGCGCGAGCGCGCTCGCGGTGGCCATGGCAAAAGAATTTGGGATCGACGTCGTCACGTATGTACGCGGGGGGCGCTTCAATTTTTTTGGGCACGGCGCCACGAGGCTGAATAATCATCACGGCTCGTGATCACCTTTCCCCTGGCAAGCCTCACTGCTTGATGAGTGGACTCGCCGCAGGCTTCTTACGACTTCGGTCTCATCCCTCTGTGGCTAAGGGGTCTCCACATTAGTCAGGCGAGGCATTGGCTGACAAAAAAACCCGTGCACCACAAGGCGCACGGGTAAAGGTTTTCAAGCTGCCTTACAGCAGACAACTACAGAATAAACGGTACGATGAGAAGCGCCACCATGTTTACTACCTTAATGACAGGGTTGAGGGCGGGTCCAGCAGTATCCTTATAGGGGTCGCCGACTGTATCGCCTGTAACGGCCGCCTTATGCGCCTCGCTTCCCTTACCACCGTAATTGCCATCTTCAATGTATTTCTTTGCGTTATCCCATGTCGCGCCGCCTGTTGTCATGGCTATGGCCAAGAAAAGACCGACCACGATGCTCCCGATTAACATGCCGCCAAGCGCTTCTTTCCCAAGGCCAGGCATGAATGCGACGATGAGGGGAATGACCACGGGCAGCAGCGACGGTATAAGCATTTCTTTCTGAGCCGCCGCGGTGACGAGCTCCACGCATTTGCCGTATTCCGCCTTCACGCCTGGAACGCCTTCACGGAGGCCTTTGATTTCACGAAACTGGCGCCGCACTTCATCCACAATGGCGCCGGCGGCCTTTCCGACTGCCAACATACAGAGGGCGGCGAAGAAATACGGAATAATGCCGCCGATGAGCAATCCAATGAGGATTGTCGGGTTGGAAAGATCAAAGCTGAGGGCCTTCCCTGCCAGCTCTTCAATGGCTCGAGTGTACTCAGCGAAAAGCACGAGAGCAGCCAGAGCTGCAGAGCCGATGGCATAGCCCTTTGTCACCGCTTTTGTGGTATTTCCTACGGCGTCAAGCGGGTCTGTACGATTGCGAACCTCTTCTGGCAGCTCTGCCATCTCCGCAATACCACCGGCGTTATCGGTTATTGGCCCATACGAGTCTATTGCAACCACGACACCTGTCATGGAGAGCATCGATACCACGGTTACGGCGATTCCAAACAAACCAGTACCTGGGCTGCCCGAGAATCCTCCGCCCAATGCGTATCCAAGCATGATCGCTGCGGCCAAAACAATTACAGGCAGCACGGTGGATATCATGCTGATCGCCAGTCCTGCAATGATGTTTGTCCCGTGACCCGTCGTGCTTGCTTTCGCCACATACTTCACCGGCCCGTACATGCCGGTGAAGTATTCGGTGATAATGACAATAAGGCCCGTCAAAACCAACCCTAACACCGCCATGAGGAAAATGTTCGTGGGAGCTATCACATAGGTTCCCCCCTTGGGTCCGCCCAAGGGAAGAATCACCGCCACAAAGTAAAAGGCTATTGCAGCAAGAATCCCTGAGACCGCCAAACCTCGATACAATGCCCCCATTATGTAGAGATCTTTTTCAGCCTTAGTGCGGCTCAGACGGACGAAGAACGTGCCGATGATGGATGCGATGATCGCCACTCCACCAATGAGCAACGGCAGATGAAACGCTGTTGTTTTGATGCCACCATAGATTGTACTGCCCAGAAGCATAGCCGCCACTATCGTGACAGTGTACGTTTCATAGAGGTCCGCGGCCATACCTGCGCAGTCGCCAACATTGTCACCCACGTTGTCTGCGATGACGCCGGCGTTTCTCGGATCGTCCTCCGGAAGATCCGCCTCAACTTTACCGACAAGGTCAGATCCAACGTCTGCGGCCTTGGTATAAATACCGCCGCCGACACGGGCAAAGACACTCATGAGAGAGCTTCCGAAACCAAGGCCAACGAGTGCGCTGAAAATCTTGTGCGGATCGGGATCACTAGCTCGTGCAATGAGATAAAACCCAGCCACCCCCAACAAGGCGAGACCGGTCACCACGATGCCCGTCACAGAGCCGCCTTTGAAGGCAACCTTGAGGGCGTCTGGAAGGCTTTTGCCGGCGGCAGCGGCAACGCGGACGTTCGCGTTGACCGAGACTTTCATACCCAGAAAGCCCGCCAAAGCCGATCCGATCAAGCCGATGAGGAACCCGATCGCGGGCATTTTGCCCAAAGTCAACCAGAGAATAATGAACAGGATGACAGCAATGACTGCCACCACCTTGTACTGACGTGTGAGGTACGCCATAGCGCCTTCTGCCACGTAGCTGGAGATATCCTGCATTCTCTGATTGCCAGCTTCCTGTTTGAAGACCCAACCTGCGGTGATCAGGCTGTAGGCCACTCCTACGGCCCCACAGATAAGGGCCACGATCACAACCCAGTCCATCTACCTACCTCCTTAATTACATACCTACATATAAAGGGTGGAAAAGACGATTGTCGCTTGCAGATTATGTAGATTTAGCAGAGTTGTCAAGGATAAATACGGTCTAAGGGTTCAGAGGCCGTTTTTACTTGTTTGCCGGATTTGCCCCAGGTGAGCGGTGAGAGGTGCCCCACCTCGAACCCGCAGGATGCGATCCTGCCCACATCACCACAGACGGTACACATCAAGGGTGTTTACTTTGCCCTTGACCGCGACCTCCACTGGCGTCGAGACGTTGCGGGCCACCGTCAAAGCGCGGTAGGTTTCACCGCTTAAAAGGATATCCGCGCCCATCTCCTTTGTTAAATCTTGAATACGGGAAGCTATGTTAACGGTGTCGCCCACCAGGGCATACGAAATTTTGTACTGACTCCCCACAATACCTGCCAGGGCAGACCCCGTATGAATGCCAATGCCGTGGCGCAGCGGCTCGTCGCCTTCAGCTTTCCTTTCTTCATTCAATGCCTCCAAAGCGACGCGCATCGCAAGTGCGGCATCCACAGCCTTGTCTGCGTGCATCACGTCGTCCAGAGGCGCTCCGAACACGGCCTCGATCTCATCTCCTACATATTGAAGGACAACGCCGTTATGTCTCACGATCGCGTGAGTCATGGCTGAAAAATAGCTATTAATAGCTTTGAGAACATCTCGAGGCGGAAGCCGTTCCGCCAAGCTCGTAAACCCTCGGAGATCCGCAAAGAGGAGGGTCACCCGCCGCACCTCTCCCCCCTCAAAGGGCTTCATGGACAGGATTTCACGTCCTATTTCCGGGCTGGTAACGAGGTTGAAAACCTCTCTGATTTCTTCCCTTTCTTTGAGTCCAATGGCCATCTCGTTGACCCTGTCTCCGAGAACGCCGACTTCGTCGTTACTGACAACATGGACGCGAGCGTCATAATCCCCTTCTTTTACTCGTTGCGTGACAACCATGATTTCTTCGGCAGGCTGAGAGAGATTCCGAGAGAAAAGTACGGCCAGCCACAATCCGTATATGGCGCTGAAGGCGAAAAGTATCCAAGAGAATCTCCCCAAGGATCGCAGCGCCTCGCATGCCTCAGCTTCCTTGAAAGTCCACCCCGCACGTGAACTTGTCATCAGCGCAACCTGAAACATAGGAATGAGACAAATGGCCAAATACATGATCATGAGCCGTTTGCGGATACTAAGCCATAGCGTTCCCTTTTGATCGCGTAAGCGTCCGTCCGGAAAAAAAACGGGAATCACTGTCTTTCTGCATGCGTGTTCAAGGAGCACGAACACCAGTAGCGTGATCATCGCAGCGTTGGAAAAGCCGTATATGACATAAATGGCGACTGTCCACGGAGACTTGACGGTATGAAGCTGAAATAGGAAAGGGAACACCAAGGCTGGTACGATCCAAGCGGCCAAGTTCATTGCTGCGGCATAGAATGGCATATTGATGACCCGACGCCGCGCAAGCTGCAGTGATCGCCAAGCAACCGTTTCCTGGGCTTGCATCTTCCGCAAGGCCGCATCAACGGGTCGCGCCAGGACGATGAGGAAATACATGGCAGATGGCACGAGGACTCCAAGGATCGCAAGATTCGCTTTGAGAGAGGGACCAGCGATGCCCTGCCACTGCTCAAACGGTTGCGCGTACGCAATGAGCAGTTGCACAAGGAAAAATCCCACGAGATTTCCCCCCACATTGATAGCAACCACCAGCCAAGCAAACCGCGACGCCCACCATCCCTTTGCCTTATGCTGTGTACCCATGATGTGTGTTGTCAGGCCCCTCTCTTCCTGATTCGATTGTCGAAAAGCACTTTCACAGACGCGGGGAGTTATTTTCCAACGCCCATCAATAAAAGGGGCGTGATGTCGCCAGGCAATTTCAGCACGGAGGACACTTGAGCTTCGTGGAACGCGCCGACGGTGGCCACCTTAAGGCCCAAGGCCTCTCCCTGCAAGTAGATATTCTGACTCGAATTCCCCGCCTCCATGAACACGTATTGGATGCCACGGTTCCCGTATTTGGCGGTAGTCCTGGCGAAAACTGCCCCGATCACAAGAATTGCAGGAGCGCGGGCCAACCATGTCTGAGACAAGGCTGCCTGCGCGAGGGCCAACCTACTGTCGCCCGCGGCAACAAGACTGATAGTGTGCGTCGCAGGGTTGTACTTATAAACCCCTGCCGGTATTCCCTCCACGGTGTTTGTACCAGTGACCAAAAAGATTTCAAGGGGGTAAAGGCCCCCTGCAGAAGGCAGCACTTTCATCGTTGCGCTGGAAACAGCGTCCACTGGAAGGTCGCCGTTTGCTGACCAGAGCATTTGAGAGACTTGCGACTGGCTCAATCCGTCAGAAGAAAAGGCGCGAACAGACTTCTTCTTTGCCATTGCGGTTTCAACCGACATCTTTCCAGTGAGAGAAGGTTTCGGGAGCTGAATTTCCGATTGAGCCCTGACCGATACAATGAAGCCAATCCCAAGGCCAATAAAAGCGGCAGCGAGTAGTATTAGAAAAGCTTTTCTCATGCGCTCTCCCCTTACAAACCATTGTGTAAGACTTCCCCAACATTCTAGCACAAATTTTTATTGTTCTAGGGAAATCCTCCGGAGTTTGCCGAGCCCTCGGTGGCAAACGGAAGAGGTGTTGACGATGACCTCGAAACATGCAAACTTCTCCACAATGCGGAATAAACCAAACGCCATGAGGGACGCGGCTTGCACCCCACTGCCGCGGCCTCCTGCAAGGCGAGAAGTCAAATCCTCGTATTAAAGGGAGAAATCAATGGAAAGAACGTTGTCCATCATAAAGCCTGATGGAGTACAGAAGGGGCTTATCGGTCAGGTCATCGCAACTTTTGAGTCGGCCGGTATTCGTATTGCGGCTATAAAAATGAAAAAGCTTACTCGCGCCCAGGCCGAAGGCTTTTATTATGTCCATAAAAATGCGCCATTCTTTGCCGACCTGGTGACGTTTATGATATCGGGACCAGTCGTGCTCATGGTCCTCGAAGGTGAAAATGTGATTGAACGCAATCGTGAACTCATGGGAGCCACTGATCCGGCCAACGCAGCGGCAGGCACCATACGCGCCAAATGGGCAGACAGCAAACAAAACAATATCGTGCATGGCTCAGATTCGCCAGAGAGCGCGGCATTTGAAGTCAGCTATTTTTTTAGTGAAACGGAGATTTGTTGAGTCCTCATGAATAGCTCGCCTCTGTCTTCCTCCGCTTTCCCAGAATTGGGGGGCATGGCTTATCCAGATTTGGAGCTCTTTTTTGAGCGTATGGGAGAGAAACGGTACCGAGCGAATCAGGTGATGAAATGGATTCACCAAAAACGGATTACCGCTTTTTCCGAGATGACTGATGTACCGAAGACTCTTAGGGAGAAACTGCAAAACGAGGCGTTCATCACGGTTCCACGGGTCGAAGCGGTGGCCGCTTCAGCAGACGGGACGAAAAAATTCTTGATGGCCATGAATGATGGTCAGTATATCGAGACGGTTCTTATTCCTGGCGAAGGCTACGATACGCTGTGCGTGTCCACGCAGGTGGGATGCGCCATGGGATGTAGGATATGCCGCACAGCCACACTCGGCTTTCGCCGCAATCTGTCGGCGGGGGAAATCCTCGCTCAATTGAACGAAGTGAGGCGTCAGGAGCCCGAACGGAACATAACCAACGTGGTATTCATGGGTATGGGCGAACCCTTAGCCAATTTCGACAATACGGTGGCAGCTATTCAGATCCTCACACACCCCTTGGGGCCCCAGATCTCCTGGCGAAGACTGACAGTATCTACTGCAGGGTTGCCTGACAAAATCGTCCAGCTTGGTCAACTCGTTCGGGTGAAGCTCGCGGTAAGCCTCAATGCCGTCACCAACGAGCAGAGAAGCCGAATCATGCCGATAAACAGGAAGCACAGTTTGGCTGAACTCATCTCTGCGTTGCAAAAGTTTCCCCTGCCGAGAGGGATGCGTATCACCATCGAGTATGTCCTGATCCAAGATATCAACGACTCGGATGCAGACGCTCGCCGTCTCGTCAAGCTGCTCTCTCGCCTGAGAGCAAAGGTGAACCTCATCCCCTTTAACGACGAATTATCTCAGGAATTCAGGTCACCCACATCAGAGCGGGTCGCTGCATTTCAAAACATTCTGCTGTCAAAGTCTCTGACTGCAATCGTACGAAAATCTCGAGGCCGGGACATCCTCGCCGCGTGCGGTCAATTGGCAGGTTTGGCAAAGGACGCCGCCGCGTGACCGATCTGCAACGTCTCATCCAAGCCATGTCCTTACCAGACTTCTATACCCATAAGCCAGGGTCTGTTGAGGTCATTCAAACTCATATTTCAGTTGTATTCATAGCAGACGATCTCGTTTACAAGGTCAAAAAACCTGTAAATTTGGGGTTCCTGGACTTCAGCTCCCTGAAGAAACGCCGTCATTACTGCCATCAGGAAGTCATCTTGAATTCTCGGTTCTCAGAAGGCGTCTATCAAGGAGTCGTCTCCATATATCGGGATCAGGGAACTTTCAATCTCGAAGGACGAGGCAAGGAAATCGAAGTCGCTGTACTTATGCGGAGGATTCCGGAAGACCGCATAATGATACACATGCTCGAGCAAGATCTCGTCACACCAGATATGCTGGATCAACTTGCGCAACGATTGGCAGAGCTGCATCGACAGCTACGAACGAGTGCAGCCATCGCGAGCTACGGCTCCATCCCAGTGATTTATCAAAATCTGAGAGAGAATTTTAAACAGACGGAACGATTTATTCCTGAGATAATCTCGAAAAGTGAGCACGAGGAAATTGCCCGTCTCGCATACGATTTTCTCGATGATCACGCTGACCTTTTCGCCAAAAGAGTTGAGCAAGGCTTCATTCGTGATTGTCACGGAGACCTACGTCTGGACCATGTGGTGTTTGGGGAGAAGATGATGCTGATCGACTGCATCGAGTTCAACGATCGGTTCCGGTTTGGAGATACTGCATCTGACCTGAGTTTTCTGTTAATGGATCTCGATGACAGAGCGTACCCAGGGTTTTCCCGTCGAATTCAAGAGCAATACGCTGACGCGTCAGAAGACCCAGACATCATCAGGCTGCTCCCCTTTTACAAGTCCTATAGGGCGTTCGTCCGCGGCAAGGTCCACAGTTTCGCTTCGGAGGAGCCAGAGATATCTCAGGAAGACAGAACAGTTCACGCCGAGAGGGCCAAAGACTATTTTAGGTTGTCTCCGACATATCTGAAGCCGGCGCCGCCTCCTGCGCTGATCATCACATTCGGGTTTACGGGCGCCGGCAAGAGTTATATTGCTGCGAAGCTGGGCCTGCGGTTGGGCACACAAGTGATCCGTTCAGATGTGCTGCGCAAACGCCTCCTCGGCCTGTCCGAAACAGAACAGAGGCTTGACAAGTACGGGGCAGGAATCTATACACCCAGCACAACGGAATTGATCTATCAGACAATGCTCCAGAAAGCCGAACAGCATCTGAAAAGAGGAGATCCCATCATTTTGGATGCATCGTTTCTCAATAGCTCTCACAGACGACAAGCCGCAGACATAGCGCAACGTTGCGGCGCTGTGTTCCTAATCATCCAATGTATCGCGCCGACCGAGGTTGTCCGAGAGCGGCTTGAAAAAAGAATGAGAGAGAGATCCGATCCTTCGGACGGGCGCTGGGAAACATACTTGCGACAAAGGGAAGCGTTCGACGCGATCCAGGAATCGGAAATACCTCATCTGAGGACATGGGAATCCGGCCAGAATCCGAAGAGTTTTCTTGAAGCGCTTGTGAAGGAGCTCATGTTCTCGCATCTATCAGCCGAGGTGTAAGCCTCTTGCAGAGTTCGTTGCATCATTGCAAAGGAGCTGCCGCAACACTCGTCCGCCAACGAGCTAAAGGACAACAGTACGCTCAGCAAACTGCCGGCCTGTGTCTGTGGATGTTGCTGGTTTTGGGGCTGATGTCTCCGGGGTGTATTCCGACCAAAAACAAGACCACACCACAAGCTCAAGCTTCGTATCAGCTCCATTATCAACTTGGGATAAATCACCTAGCCGAAGGGCAAACGCCTCAAGCTATCAAGGAACTATTGGCTGCACAAGCCATCCAGCCCAACAACGCCGATATAGAGCATGCCCTCGGACTAGCCTACCAAAGGAAAGGGCTCTATGACGAGGCCATAGCCCAATACAAGAAAGCGCTTGGCCTGGATGCAAAGTTGACTGAGGCAGTGAACAACCTGGGAACCGCGTACCTGGCCAAGCAGTCGTATGATGAGGCCATAGCCCAGTTCCAGAGATGCCTTGCCGATCCCTCCTATTCAACGCCGGAAAAGGCGGCCTACAACCTTGGCGTTGCCTACTTCAACAAGAAAGACCTCGACAAGGCCATCGAATACTATGAAAAAGCTATCCTTGTGAAGGAAGACCTCCCTGAGGCCCTTTATAACCTCGCCTATTGCCATGAGGAAAAGAAAGAGCTGGCAAAGGCCGTAGAACTCTACAAGAAAGCGATCGCTGCGGAGCCGGGATTCAAGGAGGCCTACTATCGGCTCGGCCTCATCTTCACCCAGCGTGAAGAATATGCCACAGCTCTGGACATGATGAACAAAATTATAGAAATGGATAAGGACGATCCCGCGGCCCGGTTTCACGCAGGCTCCTTGCTTCTCAAATTGGGGAGGGTTCAAGAAGGCCTGAAACTTCTGAACACCTTGGCCAAGCAGGAGCCAGAAAGTCAATGGGGCAAAGATGCCCTTGCCCAAATCAATCTCGCAAATAAGCCCACCAGTCAAATGCAAAGCGGCAAATAAAGCCTGCAAAAAAAGAGGAGGCGGCGTATGCCAAAGATTGAGAGAGCTTTGATCAGCGTTACTGACAAAGCCGGCGTCGCGGAGTTGGGACAAGCCCTTGCCGCGCTCGGCGTCGAGATTCTGTCCACAGGGGGTACGGCAAAGGCGCTGGGATCGGCCGGCGTCCCTATTAAAGAAGTCTCTGACTTTACAGGATTCCCCGAAATGTTAGATGGGCGGGTCAAGACCCTCCACCCAAAAATTCACGGGGGAATCTTGGCGGTAAGATCAAATCCCGCCCATCGCGAGGCAATGGAAAGGCAGGGAATGTTGCCCATAGACCTGGTGGCGGTAAACCTCTACGCCTTTGAAAAAACCGTTTCTCGGCCTGGTTGCACCCTTGCGGCGGCGATAGAAAACATTGACATCGGGGGCCCAACACTCCTACGAGCTGCCGCCAAAAATTATGCCTTCGTCACCGTGATCTGCGATCCCGCTGACTACCACACAGTCATCGAAGAACTCCGCACATCAGGAGGATCGGTTTCTGTGCAGACCAATTTTCGTCTTGCACAAAAAGTGTTTCGTCTTACACATCATTACGATGGGGCTATCGCCGAATATCTCGATCATCAGAGGGAAGGACATACCGCGTGACCACAGTGCAAGTAGGCATCGTAATGGGCAGCAAGTCTGACCGAGAAACCATGGATAAGGCGGCGCAGGTGCTGAAAGAATTCGACGTGGGCTACGTCATGATGGTTGCCTCGGCGCACCGAACGCCCGGCCTTGTCGCGCGTATAGCGCAGCGAGCGGAAGAAGAAGGCTGGAAGGCGCTGATTGCCGGCGCGGGCATGGCAGCGCATCTCGCAGGATTTCTGGCAGCCCACACGCTGGTACCGGTGATTGGCGTGCCCATGGCCTCCTCCTCCCTCAACGGTATTGACGCGCTGCTTTCGACCGTTCAGATGCCTGGCGGCATCCCGGTCGCCTGCATGCGCATCGGAGTTGCAGGCGCAAAAAATGCCGCCTTGTTTGCGGTCGAGGTGCTGGCAAGCCATGATCCAGTATTGAAAGAAAAGCTTCGGGTGTATCGGAGAGAAATGGCAAGGGAGATAGAGGAGTCAGGTGTATGAGGCTCGCAGAGCATCGGTCGTGAGGAAGCAACGTCTCAACAAGGCTCCTCCACATGGATGAATCCTGATCTTTCTCGTCGCCAGAGATCGATAACGGATGGCTTGGTTATGTGCACAACGAGAGGAAGCGGCAGTCTGACGTTGCTCCAAGGGAACACCGTTTCTTTCAAAATGTGCCACTACGTTGCTTTTCTTGGAGGGTATGACCCTTCTCAAAAGAAATCAGGAAATAGCCACATGTCAGGTTGTCATTCACATGAAAACGAAAATACAGGAAACTCATTATGGATCACCAATTTCGTGAGAATGACCTGAGGATGGGCCGCGCGCCCAATTCGTGATAAATTTCGACAATTCCTAAAATGACTTGTCCGCGGCTTCTGGGTCATTTCGAAGGAGCCAAAATCCACCAAGACTTCTCAGCGCTCAACAAGCAATCAAGGATGCTCTTCTCGAATTCGCGGTTTTCGTCGAGAACCGCCGCAGGCTGAGGTGAGTACAGATACGCCTCTCTGGGAAAGACTTAAACCTCTAACGGGCTTGAATATCTATTATTTCCATTCGGTGGGCTGTGGATGGATGCTCCACCGATGGCCCTTCAGTGAGAATGACTATGTCCCCGGCTAATTGATGAGATGACAGAAAACTGCGCACATAAGGCGTCCAATCCCTAGGATGATCTTGGTAATATACTGGGAACACACCGTACGAGAACATCAAATGCTGGCAAGTACACTCAAGAGGGCTGATGGCTGCAATCCAGACAGGGAGGCGATATCGGGCAACACTGCGCGCGGAGGCACCCGTGCGGGTGGGTACGATGACCGCCAGCGGTCGCGCTTTGAGTACGGCAGTCTTGACGCTCATGGAAACGAGGTCGCGCAGATCACTGATGGATGAGGTATCCGGCCTGTCCCATTCCTGTAATCGCGTGTTGGCAGAGAGGTAAGGTTCTACTTGAGCCGCGATCCGAGCAAGCATAGATACCGCGACGACTGGAAACATGCCGTTTGCGGATTCTTCAGACAGCATGACGCAGTCGGCGCCGTCCAATATGGCATTCGCAACATCCGTCGATTCAGCCCGCGTGGGACGCCGACTTGCGGTCATGGATTCCAGCATTTGCGTCGCGGTAATTACCGGCTTGCCTGTCTGTCTCGTTTTATGAATAAGCTTTTTTTGAAGGATCGCAATTTCTTCGATGGGCGTTTCCACCCCGAGATCACCACGGGCAATCATAATCCCGTCCGCAGCTTCGAGAATCTCGTTAAAATGGTCTATAGCCGTTGCGCGTTCGATCTTCGCTACGATAAACGGTACAGTCCCAACAGCCTCAGCAGCGGCGCGGACAGCCCGAATATCCGCCGCTTCGTTCACGAAGGACTGGCTGACTGCATCGACGCCCTGCGCGATGGCAAACTCCAACCACTTCTTGTCAGCGTCTGTAAATGCGCTTATTCCTAGATTCACACCGGGAAGATTGAGTCCCTTGCGCGACCGCAACTCTCCGCCAACTACCACCTTACAATTGACCTCAGAGCCCTGTGTGTGCTGTACCCGCAGTTCAATAAGGCCGTCATTTAAGAATATCGTGTCCCCGGGATTGACCACCGAAGGCAGCGTCGGAAAGGTAACCGACACCCTCTGAGCGGTTCCTTTTACGGGCTCGACAGTCAACGTGAAAGATCCGCCGGCTTCCAAGAATAACGGTTCTCGCTCGAGTTCTCCTATGCGAATCTTCGGTCCAGGCAGATCGGCCATAACGGCAACTCGCCGGTTCACCGCCCGAGCCGCGGCTCTAATATTCTTGATCATTCTCGCGTGCGACGCGAAATCGCCGTGCGAAAAGTTCAAGCGGGCAACATTCATGCCGGCCTCGATCATCTGTCGGAGGGTTTCCTCCTTTTCAGATGCGGGCCCTATAGTAGCGACAATCTTTGTTTTGTGGTCAGGGAATCCCATCTAAGTCCTTATCGAGCGGCAGGACGCTTGGCCGCCGGTCGCGCCGCATATCGGCCAAGAAATAGGCCTCTTTCTACAGACCGAGTTGGTCGCTGATGCCGCACATGGCCTTCACACTAATTTCAACAAATTCAGGCAATGGAATGCCAATATTCTCGCACAGCCTTATGCGATCACGACTCACCGCGCGCGCGAATTCCTTCTCTTTCATGCGTTTCAGGACCGACTTTGCCTTCACTGCAGCCAATTTTTTCTCCGGATACACAAGAGTCGTTGCGACGATGAGGCCGGTGATGGTTTCCGCGGCGCTGATAGCGAAATGGATGGGTTTGGCCGGCGTCATACCGAGGTGATCATTATTATGAAACTTAATGGCTTCAATGATCTCAGGGCTCACGCCAAGCTGCGACAGGATCTGTTCAGTCACCAACCCATGTTGGCTCATATTATCCCGCGTTTCGTTGTAATCGAGGTCGTGCAATAGACCGGCTATGCCCCATAGGTCAGGGTCTTCATTGAATCTGAGCGCGAGTTCCCTCATGATCGCCTCGGCAGCAAGGGAATGTTTTCGCAAATTATCGGCCTGCAGACGCTGCTCCATGAGAGCAACGGCCCGGTCACGTGTTATCCCATATTTGGAATCGATCATGAGCGTCCTTTCGATAGAAAGACCCCTTATAGTCTCGATCACATTTGTTTAAGCCAAAACACCGCCGCACCGTGATTGTTCGCGGAACAATTCGGAATCATATAGTTTTTTCAAAATATGTCACGATACGGCGTTGCTTCGCCCGCATTGAGATATCACTGGCTTTTTTGTCATTGCGAGGAGCATAAGGCGTAACGCAATCTCAGCTCATATCAATCAGGCAGAGAGGCAGCTGACGCATTTAAGCTCATCCTCATGAACCGCTGTATGAGGAGCGCAGGTTTTTTCGAACATTGTCCTCATGGGCACGCTCGAGCTCGCTGCTGGTACACCGGTCTCACATCAGACCCGACATGAAATTTGCGGCCACACCCATCAAACGACGCGTCGTGAAAATGTGAGTATCGCGTCCCTCGTTGATGTTCCTACTAACGTTCAATCGTCAAAATCCCCGTGAGGGCCTTTGTGTCCTGAAATGGTCTTTGCCCTTTGCCGGATCTTTTCTTCAGTCCACTCGTTTGGATCCTCAATACGGGTTGCCTTCGCGCCGACGTCATAGGAGCCGGCCTTCAAGATAGCTTCTATGGCGAGCGGCGCAGTATCAGCGCCATTGAATACATCTGTAATAAGCCGATACACGAAATCCTCTACATTTCTGACCATTCGTTCCCGAATCTCACGTGGCTGTCCTAACAAGCGGTTCTCAAATGGCCGATTCAGCTTTTTATAATCTCCTCCCTTCCAACCCTTTTCTCGGGCATAGGCCACCATCATGTTCCACATCTCCTGAGAGACGCCTTGGTCAGGAATCTTGATAAAGTTGCCTTCTTCATCCTGCACTGCGTTCCCGTATTCATTGACCTGAATACCCCAGGAAACCATTTGCAGAGCGGTGGCTACATTGGCCTTAGTGGTGCGAGTTTTTGCTGCAATTTCCCTCAACCGGTCGAAATTATTTCCAGAGGTTCCGTGTTGCGCCCCTGAGACGTGATATTTTTCCAAGGCCTTGTGAATGCTGGCGGTCAAATCGACTTGAATCCCCGCGTCGCTGGCTTCTATGCCATGAGTGGTGCCGTTGTTCAATGCGATCCAGTCTGGAAAGATGTTGTGGGCATTCAGACCTTGGATGAGAAAGAGAGCCTCATCTACAGTGGACAACCCTGCTTTGCCTTTGATCTCACCCACTTCTGTCTCATAGCCCGCCCAAGTGGGAACAGTTTTCCGAAGCGCGATACTGGCAAGAAGGTTTTCGTCGTCCGGCATGTGGGATGCGTCAATCGCGATGCTGGTGATCCCCGCGTCGAAGAGTGAAGGAATCTCAGTCTCTGCAGTGGCGAGGTCGGAGTTTTTTTTGATCCCATAATGATCCGCGTGGATAGCGATGGGTACAGTAATGGCCAGTTCATTGCAAATAGCATCTACCAGTCTCGCCATATTCCACAGACTCACGTCACAGTACGCATCTGCTCCGCCCTCGGATTTGGCGATCTCGATGATAATGGCAGCATTAGCCCTTTGGGCTGCACGCAGCGCGCCGCGCGCCACAAAGGAATTCCTCACCGACGCGGCGATGGCGATAGACTTGCCTTTGGCCAGCGCCGCTCGATCAATCACTTTTCCGCTCACGATAAGCGCCTTGGAATTGGGGAAAAGCCTAACAATATTCGGCGGCCGTCCGACTGAAAGGGCCTTTTCATACTCGTTCATCAAAAAAGCCTCCCTTCGATATTGTGGGGATATGTCAATCTAGGTTCCTAAAGGTATTGAACAACCCGTCCCCGTCTGTCCCCAGGGGCATGGCTACAGAGATTATAGCTCACCATGCACATTGGTTGCAAACAGGAGATGCTACAGACCGGGTTGGCTGCCTCTCCCCGCCACTGGCCCAGGCGCCTTTTGCGCTCCTGTCTGCGACGGCGAGTAACCATACGCAGCCATTATCTTCACATCGTATTCTATTTGGTTGCGATCTTTCGGCGGCTTCTTGAGGGTGCAACGCACGGCGCCCAGATGGAGGGGCCTGAAAGCATCTGACTCCCGCAATACGTACTTCGCGCCCTCAAAATCAAATTCAACTTTCTTTATCCACCAGAGGGTGCCGTTGTGGAGCTCTACTTTGAGATAGGGGGTGCCGTCGTCTTCTCTGAATCTCAGATACGCAGTGGCGAATACTTGACGAAGATCAGACTCTGAAAGGGCCTCATACGGAGGCGTGGCCATCGATGAGCGCAGCGCTAACGCAACAATTCCCATGGCGGCGACGAACACCACGGCGATGATACTCGTCACGACATAAATTTCGTAGCGCCGAAATGCTGACAAGATGGCTCTCTTCATCTACGGCTTATCCGGCGGTCGCTCGCTAGTAGTTATTTTGCCTGTAGTGGAATCGTAGTAGTGCACAAACTTCCCTCCCTGGTAGTAAGCGGTACCCGTAAACGCGGTTTTGTCCTTGCCTTGAGATTTCATACTCAAGACGACTGACGGGGGAATTTGCACATTGGTCTTTTGTCCATCAGGAGTCACTAAGTAGCCATCAACTGAATTGCCAGACATTTCGGCGTCAAAATAGTGATGCTCACGGGCAAAATAATCCTCCTGAACCTTAGCGGCAAGCATGAGGACCTTTGCTGCCTGTTCACCCATGCGCCGGTATTTATAAGAGTCAACCAAGAAAAGGTATATCCCTGTCAAGACTGCGATAGTGACAATGGCAAAGATCATCTCAATAGTGGTAAGACCTTTGGATGATTTCCTCTTTGTCGTCATCATGGTGACTTGATCCATACCATACCAGTCGTTCCCTCGCCGACTTGTGCGCTGCGCCGGCCCTCATTCGGCGGGGGGCCACACACGAGCCGTGAGCACGCATCTCTCCACTGCCAATCCTTAAACCAAGACCGACAAGCTGTCAAGTTTAATGATCCTATATTCAAAGTGTTATCGATCCTTCATAAACTAGTGTCGCGGCTCCGGACATCAGGACCGAATGTCCTCGCCCGTTCCATTCTATTTGGAGCGTCCCTCCAAGCACATCAACCGCAACGGGCGTCTCCACTAGATTCTGCAACATCCCTATCACAGCCGCAGCGCACGCGCCGGTACCGCATGAGAGGGTTTCGCCGCTCCCACGTTCCCAGACGCGCATAGAAAGGCGAGATGACGAAACAACCTTTACGAATTCTACGTTGGTCTTTTGAGGAAAAAGCTCATGACATTCGATGGCGGGACCATACTGAGAGGGGAGCGATTCAATGTCTTCATCCACGAATATGACGCAATGTGGGTTTCCCATGGATACAAACGAACAGGAAAAAATGCGGCCTCGAACGTCCAAAGAATAATTTAGGACCGGCTCTGGCTCACCTGAGACCAGCACGGGTACCTTGGACGCGGCAAAAATCGGGACGCCCATGGCTACCTGTACGGCGTGTACACGCCCGTCTTCTCCGACCTCCAACGATACCGTCTTGACCCCGGCTCTTGTTTCAATGGACTGGTCTTTCTCTTTCAGCAAGTCGTTGTCATACACATATTTTGCCATACAGCGTACGCCGTTCCCGCACATCTCAGCGATCGAGCCATCTGCATTGTAATAGTCCATGAAAAAATGGGCCACTGCAGACGGTCGCACCACGATCAGACCGTCTGCCCCGATTCCAGCTCGACGGTCGCATAGCCTTGCCACAGTATTTTCGGACAAAGGGACGCTGTTGTCCATGTCTGCGAACACCACAAAGTCATTGAGTGTTCCGTGCATTTTTTGAAACTGAATCTTCATGGCGCAATGCTGATTCGATTGAATCAAATCACTCCTCATGCGATACTAAGACACTTTTCCTCATTAGTCGGTAAAGGTGTGCCCTGGTGACGAAATTCCTGCTCTTAGTCCTCGTAGTGTTGGGTGTGTTGTATGCTACTCAGCTCCTCTTCTCAAATGGATTTGAGCTTCCTCGGCTTGCCGACTTGGGGGAAAAACTGCGACATGCAGGGCGGCGAGTGCATATCTTCACCGGCATCATCGCTGCGGCGATTGTCTGTCTCTATCTCCTGCGCCTTGGCATTTATGTGCTAGGTTCCTGGTGAGGCAGATTCCCACATTTTCAAGTTTCTTAACTGGTCAGCAGTATATTCAACCGTTTCTTCGTCCCAGTTTTCCTCTTGGTAGTAGGCGCCCGGGGAAATTGAAAGTATTCTGCCTGTGAGCCTACGCTTCATGAACACAGCGAGGCCTGCCCCATTTTCTCTTGCGGTAATAATTTCGCCCGGTAGGGATGTTGTTCTCAGGAAGCCGGCCTACACGAGCTCAAGGGCGCACGCCATGGAAACGCCGCCGCCGCCGCACAGCGTTGCGAGCCCCAGGGTTTTCCCACGCTTCCTCATCGCATAGATGAGAGACACCATAATTCGTGCTCCTGTGCAGCCCACAGGATGCCCGAGTCCTATTCCCGACCCGTTCACATTGGTGATCTCCCGATTCAGTCCGAGCTCCCGCTCGCAACCCAGATATTGGGCCGCAAAAGCCTCATTGAGTTCGATAAGCTCGAAATCGTCAAGCTTTAATCCGGAATTTTTGAGCAAGTTTTTGACTGCAGGAACAGGGCTGAGGCCCATCACTGTGGGATGACAAGCGCCCATACCAACTGCCTTTATCTTGGCGAGAGGCTTGAGCCCGTCGGCTTTGGCGCGCTCTTCTGACATGATAACCATGGCGGCCGCCCCGTCGTTTATGCCGCTAGAATTTCCGGCTGTCACTGTGCCTGTCTTAGGAATGAATACCGGACTGAGTCGTGCGAGCGCCTCCATGGTGAGACCTGGCCTGAAATGTTCGTCCTTGTCGAACATCTTGGGCGGCCCTTTTTTTTGCGGCGCAGAAATAGGCACTATCTCATCCGCGAAGGAACCGTCGTTGGTGGCCCGTTCGACGTTGTTGTGGCTCCTGAGGGCGATCTCGTCCTGCTCCTGCCGAGTAATGCCGTATTTTGCGGCTACGAATTCCGCAGTATGACCCATGATATAGGGTTTGCCCCGGAAAAACTCGATGGGGCCGTCCTGGGGATAAGGAAGAATGTGAGAGCCGCAATGCAAACCGGTCTGCATCGCATCGGTAATGACGTCATTCCCCATTCTCACGCCCCAGCGAGCCTTCTCTATGGTGTAAGGTACGCCGGACATATGTTCCACGCCGCCCGCAAGGATCACGTTGGCAACCCCGGCTCGTATCATGGCGGCCCCTGAAAGAGTGGCTTCCATTCCGGAGATGCAAACCCTGTTAATGGTGACCGCGGGGACGGAATCAGGTACGCCGGCTATCAGGGCAGCTATCCTGGTGACGTTCATGGCATCGGTGGGATTGAGACAGCATCCGAATCTCACATCATCGATCACGTCCGGCGAGATCCCTGCCCTCTCGATCGCCGCTTTCATGGGCACACTCGCAATGGTCGATGCGTGGATATCGCGCAGGCTTCCACCGAAGGCGCCTATTGCCGTACGACACGCAGAAACAATCACAACGTCAGACATACACAATCCTTCCTGTTTCTCATGGTAACATCGCGCAGAAAGTCGCCCCTCTGCACGTGGCGCGATTGTCGCTCCAATGCCCACACGCGCGTTGTCGCTCGCAACCGTCCATTCTGCGTCGCCGAGCGACTCGTTCTGCGAATGCTTGTGTGATCGAACAGAAGCGCCTATTTTATGATGGCGGCTTCGTCGATAGTTAACTTCTTCTCAAAATCCTGCCAAAATGCGTCTTCGGACTTGCGCCAATCAGACCCGAATTTCTTGTTGAACAACGTTCCCACATGGTCTAAGGCCTTGCTCCACACTGACTGATAACTCAGTTTGAGAACATCTTCGAGAAAAGGGACCAGCGAGCCCAGTTTCTCCTTGGGTAGGAAGGCGCGGGCCCCCAACTGGATGGATTTTTTCAAAGCTTCGGGGCTGAAGGCATGCGCGGTGAGCATCACCACCGGGAAGCCTGCATTTTCGGCTATTTGTAACAAATCAAACCCCCGGACGCCCATAATGTCAAGGATGACAAGATCGTAGGTGTAAGACACCAAATATTGCTGGGCCTTCTCGAAGGTCGTCGCAGTGTGGAGGGTCACATCCGCCGCATCCGTCAACTCTTCCTCGATGATTTCGAGGACGTCTTCTTCATCGTCAACCGCCAATATCAGCTTGTCCTGCAATATTTCAGAGCGCGCCATCGGAAATCCTTTCCTTCAAGGAGGCGCTGGAACCGCGCCCCCTAAGGTGGTGTGGTTGAGGTCATGTCAAGCAGACAAATGTCTTTGAACTCTGCAACGGTTCCCTGTTTACTTAGGTCACTGTGCCATGGAAGTGAGACGGCACACATGCATGGACTGTGTCTCATCCATGCTTACCTATACGAGGGCCCGAAGTCAACTTTTTCCGTCGCACCCCCCTCACAAATGATCCGAGTCTCTCAAGGCGCAAGAACGTTTCTGCGAGGCCTGGTCACACATTGCGGGCCATTCCTTGCGAAAAGGTTGTTCTCACACCAAGGCGCTTTCAGTCAAAGGGGGGTTATGCTAAGCTATCGTATAACCTGTGTGAAGCTGTGTGACCCTGAATCCAATGGATTAGAACCGCCGTCAACGAGGTGACGATGCCGTATAGGAAGTATGTGGTTGTTCCCCCCAGCGGAGGAAGCCTTGAAAGCTTGCGAGAAATTGCGGGAAACCTATGGTTTTGCTGGAATCCTGATGCCGTAGAACTTTTCGAATACCTCGATGAAGAACTCTGGCACGATAGCAATCACAACCCGTTACAGACCCTGGTTCGTCTGTCCAGGTCTCGTCTCGCCGAGATCAGCAAAGATGAGGGATACCTTGAACATGCGGAAAGAGTTCGGAACAAATTCCGAACCTATATGCGCCGCACAAGATCCTATGACTATCATCTGCTTAAGCCAGTGGATTTCCTCACCGCCTATTTCTCACTCGAATTCGGTCTCACAGAATCCCTTCCGCTCTACTCCGGCGGGTTGGGCGTACTCGCGGGTGATCACCTCAAATCAGCCAGCGATCTGAACCTTCCTGTCGTCGGGGTAGGGCTGATGTATAAGCAGGGATACTTTTGCCAACGTCTTACTCCTGAGGGTTGGCAGCAGGAATACTACCCGACCACCGAGTTCGATACACTTCCTGTGGAAAGGCTTGCCGACGAAAATGGCGCGCCTCTCCTTGTCAGCGTGGACCTCGCGGGCGAAACAATTTTATGCAGAGTCGCCAAAGTGAGCGTGGGGAGAGTATCCCTGTTCCTTCTCGATTCTGACATCCCTGAAAACAGCCCGCAGCTCAGAATGGTGACATCTCGTCTGTACGGCGGCGATATGGAGATGAGAATTAGACAGGAAATTTTGCTCGGCGTCGGAGGCGTCAGAGCCCTCCAGCTTATGGGAATGGATCCCGCTGTGTATCACCTCAACGAAGGACATGCGGCCTTTACGCTCATCGAACGAGTCAGATTTTTTGTCGAAGATCAGGGACTGTCCATCGAAGAGTCTTTGGAGATAGTGAGAAGCCAGAGCATTCTCACCATCCATACCCCTGTGTCTGCGGGTAATGACGTGTTCGATCGAGGGCTCATGCAGAAGTACTTTGGCGCGCTATGCGCTCGATTGGGAATAGACTTCGAGGCCTTTTTGGGGCTCGGCAGAAAAATGCCGACCGACAGGACAGAAGGTTTTTGGATGCCCGTGCTTGGGTTGCGGCTGACCTCCCGAGCCAACGGCGTTAGCAAGCTCCATGAAAAGGTCACTAAAGAGATGTGGCATCAGGTCTGGCCAAATGCTGAAAAAAGCGATGTCCCCATCCTTCCTGTCACGAATGGCGTCCACATCCCCTCTTACATCTCCCGTGAACTAGGACGATTGTACGATAGATACCTTGGTCCGGGTTGGACCGAAGATCCTGACAACGAGAAAATCTGGCAGCGGGCGGAAAAAATCCCTGATACCGAGTTGTGGAGAACTCACGAGAGGTGCCGAGCGCGACTCGTGGCGTTCGCGCGGCGAAAGCTCATCCAACAACTCAAGGGCCAAAACGCGTCTTTTGAACAAGTGGAAGCAGCAGAAAACGTGCTTAATCCTGAAATACTGACCATATGCTTTGCCAG
>CAYRVH010000018.1:7713-8802 GCA_964427855.1 uncultured Syntrophaceae bacterium | reverse complement strand
CCTATAAAAGGGCCACTCTCATATTCCGCGATCCCGAAAGGTTGGCCAGAATTCTCTCCCATGTGGAACACCCTGTCCAGCTTATCTTTTCGGGCAAGGCGCACCCGGCAGATGACGAAGGCAAACGCTTCATTCGAAAGATTGTCGAACTAAGCAAGCGAACAGAGTTCCGCGGCAAACTCGTGTTCCTCGAGAACTATGACATCAATATTGCCAGATACATGGTGCAGGGGGCAGACGTATGGCTGAATACCCCTCGAAGACCGCTCGAAGCGTGCGGCACGTCGGGCATGAAGGCATCGGCCAATGGAGCGCTCAACCTCAGCGTGCTCGACGGCTGGTGGGATGAAGGCTATCACGGAGATAACGGATGGGCTATCGGCTGGCGAGAAGAGTATGACAATCCTGACTATCAGGATGATATAGAGAGTCGAGCGCTCTATGATCTATTGGAGGAGAGCGTCATCCCCCTATTTTACGATAGGGCCGTGGATGAGATCCCTCGCAACTGGATAGGTATGATGAAACGGTCAATCCAGACAATCTGTCCATTTTTCAACTCTCATCGCATGGTGTCGGATTACGTGGAAACATGCTACGTACCGGCTGCTCGGAACTACCGACACTTGATGGCAAACAATTTCTCTGTCCTAAAGAGCATGGTCGAGTGGAAAAAACGCATCAAAGACGACTGGGATAAGATTCAAATTATCGATGTGACCGTTCCCATTGCAGACGCGCCAGCCAAAGGAAAAAATCTCCAGATGAATGTCCTTGTGCAGACGGCTGGGCACAACCCCGAAGAACTCCGCGTAGAGCTGCTTCATGGTCCCATTGACTTGAACGACAACTTCAAAATCCGGTATTCGACGCTACTATCCGCAACACAATTGCAGGTGGAAGACGGGAAAGTGCTCTTTCAAGGGAGTATTCCATTGAACCACACAGGCCTGTATGGCTACATGGTACGGATCACGCCCGAGCATCCAAACCTGTCTCTTTCTCAAAGATTTGAGCTCGTGCACAGGGGCTGACGCATCGACGCATGCTCTCAACCGTGCGGGGCACGCGGCGCCTACCGCAGATGTT
>CAYRVH010000018.1:0-7697 GCA_964427855.1 uncultured Syntrophaceae bacterium | reverse complement strand
TGTTGTGGGAATCAGAGCTTTTTCCAATACTTATTACGAGATTGCTTCCCTTCGCTGCCGATGAAAGAGACCGGTCATGTGTCGTTACATGGACTGGGGTGCCGAACGGGTGCACAATAGCCTTGTTCGATTTCCGTCTCGTTGCGGCAAAATGTCAAGAATCAGGACGCCCCTCCGATGCCCTCGGGGCTGATTACACATCCTATCGCCTTGGAGACCCTGCACGTAGCTCAAAGCCGCTGAAGGCCAAGTTGCCTAAGCGGCACGATTCGATACACCTCCCGCAATTGACGCAAAGTAAATTCCCTGCATCCAGAAAAGGCGCCAACCCCATAGGACAGACTGACGTGCATGTATTTTCCCGACAGCACGGACCGGTTGTCTGTCGCGCCAACGAAATCACTCGAAGGCTGATAGGGCTTCGAAAAAGCGATATCACAGCGCCAGTGGGGCACAAAAGCCTGCACCACATCTTTGGGAGTACGGTCGCCTGGAGAACGAATAGGACCACGATAAACCCAAACTCTATGGAGACGGTTCGTTCCTTGACAAATATCATTGCCTCGGTGCTCAGGATGCCCGGGGCGTTCACGTAGTTGAGTACAGGGACTGCGATAGCGCCGGCTAGCGCCGTACCCCCCACCAAAAAGACGTACCGCGCCACGTTAGCTGCCAATGGATTCTGGAGCCACACACCACGGCCAAAGACGCGAGGCCACCACTTGAAACCTATCTTATTTCGCAGCCAATCGGCGCCCTCCGCGAGAAATAGAAAAGGGCAAAACCAACCGCACCAAATTCGTCCGAATAGAATGGCGACGAATAGCGGAAACAGCACAGCGTTCAACAAAGGCACGGTGAGTTCGCCTGCAGCGAATACGGCTTGGAGGATAACAGCAGGGTCTGCTACCCCAAGCCCCCCAAAATTGAGGGCGTACAACGTGCCGGTAACTGAATAGATTTCGTAGATATTCAGAACAGGCACCGCAAATATCGAGGCCATAACCACCGATTGAAGTATGCGACGATAGGGCGTGTACATCACTCCCAACCCTCTAAAGACGAAGGCTTCTCGTACGGAAATTCGAAGGTCGGCTGTTTGCCGGATGCATCAATCTTGAATTTTTCGTCCAACAGCCTTTCGCCGCTCAACGCTTGATTTGGTTGCCGAGTGGCGGAAGAGCGACTCTTCTCAAAATGCGATTTTGCCTTTCGGAAATAGAACCCTGCCTCATCGACCCGATCCATGTCAGTGGGAATAACGTGAATCGCACGAGAGGGCCTCGTCGGACAGCGTTCAACGCATATACCACAACCAACGCACGAATCCGTGACCACAGGATACAGATTGTCCTTCAGTATGATCGCGGCGTCTTTAAGCGGACATACGTTGTAGCAGGTATTGCAGAGCGCGCCTATCTTGGTGAGCGATTCGTCGGGGACCACGTCGTGTTCCAGGAAAAGATGGCTGTAACAAATTCTCGGATCAATTTTCGCCTTTCCCATTCTGACCTGCTCGGGGTTGTTCAAGGTGCGGTCTAACGCTCCGGTAGGACACAGTCGGCAACACGCCATGCAAAGGTAGCAGCCCTTGGTCTCAGAAAAGATGTAAGGCGTCCCAATTTTACTTCCGAATCCTGCTCTGACGATGGAATGATAGGGGCACACTTCGAGACACCGGTTGCACCGGATACAGAGAGCCATAAAACGACGCTCCTCTACCGCGCCCGGCGGCCTTGTCTGGTTTATGTGATAGTCGTGTGATTTCCCTTTGCGGAGATATTCTAAGATTTCGGTGAAAAGTTTCCTCATGGATTATCCATATATTGTACCCAACAAAAGTAAAGTTTAACGGCATGCATCTGCCGCCCCCACAGCACCTCGCTCAATGATCCTAGTCCTCTTTACTTATTCCCAATCAGGGAATCTACCTCATCCTCAAAGTTGATGTAAACATGACCGATATCAACGATCTCAGGGATCTGAGTTTTCAGCATGCTGCAAAAGGGCCGCAGGTCTGCCTGCGTGGGTACCTCGAAATTTACAATGAGTTCTGCGCCGTCGTCTGATCCCACATGAAAGGTGATTTGGGGGTAGTCCGCAAGTCTGCGGACTACAGACGCCGAGTCTTCAGGTCTTACATATATAACGCTGCCAGTGATGATCACTTGCTAAGCCTGTGAATGGGCTTTTCTCGTGAGCCGAATAGCGGGGTTTCCCAAATTTGTTGTCTAGAGCTTGCCTGGAAACGGTTCGTTCACATCATGAATCACCCGCATGTCAGCGACGTCTTTAGGATCGGAGACCCTTTCAAGCTTCACCGCGCAGATTTTAAATTCAGGTTGCTTGGAACCTTCGTCAAATGCGTCGATGGTCACCCGATTAATCATTCTATCCCACTCTTGGTCGAACCACGGAACGAAGAGAATTCCCGGCAGCGAGTTTTTGACCACGTGTGCCGGCAGAACGTTGAAGCCCCGTCTGCTTGTTATTTTGACCATGTCGCCGTTCTTGATGCCGTAAGCTTCCGCATCCGCCGGATGTATCTCAACATACGCATTGGGTTTGGATCGAGCGATTTCCGGAACCCTCATGGTCATGGTCCCCGTATGCCATTGTTCGATGGTACGGCCTGTGGTGAGGAAAAAGGGAAAGTCTTTGTCCGGCGGTTCTTCCGGCCCCTTGTAAGGCCGAAGGAAGACGTTCGCCTTGCCTTGGTGTTGTTTGTCTCCATAAAAATAGATCATGGCGGTGGGCGGTACCTTGACTATTTCCGGCATGTCCATGAGTGGGTCCTGGCCACGTACATAGCGTTTTGCGGTTCCGGGACTTTTCTCGTTAGGGCACGGCCACTGAAGGCCTTCGTCAAGCGCGGCGAGACGATCGTAGGTCATACCGTAGAGCGTATGTTCGGTCATCTTCACACACTCTCTATAATCGTCCCACGCCATCTTATACGCAGTGGGAGCGTCATCCATGTTCCAAGGAATAAGAGCTTCAAAGCCCATACGTTTAGCTATTTGAGCCGCTATCCAGAGGTCTGGTTTCGCCTCTCCGGGGGGCTCGACGCATTTTTGGGTGAGTTGGCTCCTGCGCTCGGAACAGCCATACACCCCGCCTTTTTCGTTTATGAATGCCGCAGGAAGAATAACATCAGCCAATTGGGCAGTTCGAGTGGGGAAGATATCCAGAACCACCAAGAAGGCGTCTTTCATCCCCTTGTGATATTTTGTGGCGTTGGGAAGGGACTGAGCGGGATTTGTGGTGCACGTGAGCACTGCCTTCAAGGGTTTTGATGGATCGTCTTCGGCTCCGAGTTTGGCAAACATTTCCATAGTATGAAAACCGGGTTTGGGGTCTATTGAGCCAGCCGGTATTTTCCAGGCCTTTTCGCAGTCAGCGCGAGCGGCAGGGTCCGCTACTAATCGCGTTCCCGGCAGCAAATGGCACAACGACCCTGTCTCTCGAACGCCGCCACAGGCGTTGGGCTGGCCTGTTATGGAAAAAGAGTCCGCCCCTTCCTTGCAGATGTTTCCGGAAATTAGATGCAGGTTGTGGATGAGATTGTTTGCCCATACGCCCCTCGTCCTCTGATTGAGCCCCATAGTCCAGAGGCTCATAGTAGGGCCATGCGTGCCAAACAATCGAGCCGCCTCTCTAATATTTGCAGCCGGGCAACGCGTGATCTTTTCAACTGCTTCAGGTGTAAACTGCTCGAGGAAGTTTTTGTAGGCTCCGAAGTCCACCGCTTCTTTTCCCGTGTGGAATCTGCAGAGGTTTTCGATGAAAAATTTGTCGATCCAGCAATTGTTGATGAGTTCCCGTGCCATGCAATGAAATACGGCGAGGTCAGTGCCAGGATCGGCAGGCAGCCACACATCGGCGATGCGAGCAGTTGAAGTCAAACGAGGCTCGCAGACAATGATTTTGATATTTTCAGGATCTTTGAGCTTCTGTCTCGCCACTCTTCTGAAAAGAATCGGATGACATTCGGCGGTATTTGTGCCGACGAGAAAAATAGTTTTTGCCTTTTCAATATCTGCGTAGGAGCCTGCGGGCTCGTCCGTTCCAAAGGTTGTCATGTACCCTCCGACGGCAGACGCCATACAGAGCCGAGGATTTCCATCAACCATGTTTGACCGGAAGCCGCCCTTCCAGAGCTTATTAAATGTATAGCTCTCCTCGGTCATGGCTTGTCCTGATCCGTAGTAACCGACGGAATCTTTGCCGAATTTCTGGTGAAGCTCCTTGAATTTGTTGGTCACCTTGTCAAGAGCCTCGTCCCATGTCACACGTTTGAATTTTCCGTCCTCACCTCTCACCATGGGGTACTTCAATCGATCAGGGTGGTACATGCTCGTGTAACCCTTGAACCCCTTCACGCAAAGAAAGCCAAAATTTGTCACAGCCTTGGGATTGCCGCGAATGCCCACGATTCGGCCGTTTCTCACACCCACAAACACCCCGCAGCCAGTCCCGCAGAATCTACACGTCCCCTTGATCCATTTATCCACCTCTATTTCATCTTGAGCGGCGGCTGGTTTCGCAAACGGTATGTTCAAAGCCGACGCAGCAAACGCTGCCGCTGACAACTTAATCATTTCTCGTCTTGTAATTTTCATGAACGTTCCTCCAAGGCGTCCTCAGAATGTGGCAAATCTAGAACCCAGGCACGTTGAAACGATTTGCGCGGCCAGGAGAGAATTTCTCATACTGTTGAATCTTGTGAATTGTAAACCAATGGGCTTTGTGACAATACGAACAATTAGTGACCAGGGACGCCGGCGGCAGATTGTTCACCTGTTCAGAGTGGCAGCCTATGCACACTGTCTTGTCAGGCCTTGCACGGTAGTTCAGGGCGTCGCCATGGCAAATACCGCATTTCACATTGTTGATTCCGTGTCTCGATGTCAGCCACTGATTGTAAGAAGCGGGCGTCTCTTTCATGTGGCATTCCATGCAGTCCTGCTTGCCGAACTGCACCCGATGAGCGTCCGGTTTTTCTCCCGGGGCTAAGGGCGGGGCAGTGAATTCTCGCCATTTCGGATCCAGAGCGCCTGGCTTTTTAGCGTCGCCCGGGATGCCCTGGATCGTCTGGCCCTGAGATTTGGTTGAAAAACTAAGACAGCATGTGATGACTATCACCAACAACAAGTAGAGAGCGCTTTTCATGTTCCGTTCCTCTCGACTGTTCGTTATCGTGGTTCTTCGATCAAAAATCCGCCGCAATGTCGGTTGCTCTGTATTAGGGCTTTGCGCGCAAGGCATTGATCAATCCCTCCGTGGCGGGCGGCCCTATGGCGACAAGAACCTCCTCACTTTTCCTTGACGCTGCGGGATTAGGGTCGTTCAAAAGTTTGATCAACGGTTGCACCGCAGGCTTCCCAATGGCGGCAAGCGCCTTGGCTGCATTGTCGGAAGCTGGCCCTTGCGTTTTGAGAAGTTCCACAAGCTGCGGCACTGCCGGGGCTCCTATGCGGGCAAGAGCTTCTGAGGCGTAGGATGATGCGAGCGGCGAGCCGCTTTTCAAGACCGTCATGAGCTCAGGTACCATGTCCTTGCCGAAGCCGGCTAAGGCAGTAACCGCTGCATCCCGCACATTTTTCTGATCATCGTTGAGGAGCGGAATGAGCTGTGCCGCGTATTCCCGAGCTGCAGGTCCGACCGCAAGGAGTGTGAGAGCCGAGGCTTCCCTCACGAGGGGATCCGGATCTTTCAGCGTCTTTGTGATTATTGGCAACGCGTCCCGGGCCTCTCCGCCATACCCACCAATAGCATTTACGGCTCCGAGCCGTACAAACTCTGACGAATTTGTCGCGGCAGCGATAAGATAAGGCAAAGCATCGGCTGCTGGGATGCTCATTTGCTTCACGCGTGAAATGGCTCGGGATACGACCGCCGGGTCCTGGCTGCTCAGATCAGCGAGGAGGCTTGATGCCTGAGGCGCATCAGATTTGGCGTGGTTACTGCTGGACAAGGCAGCCTGATGCCAAAGCACGCCAAGACCCACGGTCAGGGCTGCCGCCAACAGCGAGGCGGCGGCAGATGGGATGCGAACAGCAACGAGTGATACTTTTAACGACCTCATCTTACACACCTTCCGCAACCGCGCCGGGTACAGCGGGCGTGTGTTTGGTAAATTCGCCGGTCTCTATGGGGAGGATGATTCTCAGGGCTATGGTCAAAAGCAACAGACCAATGGACCAAATCCCTATGCTCACTATGATTTCGATGGTTGTCGGGGCATACTCCCATACCTCCCCGAGTGTGGCTGGGATAAAACCAGGAACGATTAGGCCGATGCCCTTCTCTATCCAGATCCCGACAATGATCAATACGCACCCGAGATTGAGGGTCACAAACGCCTTTCGAGTCCATGGGATAAGAAATATGATGAACGCAGCCACATTAAACCCGAAAGCTGTCCATATCCATGGCACAAGGCGGCCTTTTCCCTCCATGCCGGCGTAGAGATATTTCAACGGGGAGAGGTGATGCGTGTCGGAATAAAGTTCCTTGAAAAATTCCGCTCCCAATAGGAAAAGGTTAAGCGCCATGGCAATAGATATCATCTCGGCAATCTTGAAGAGAGCTTCGTCCTTCACGTGGAAGCCCGTGTAATAACGAATGATCTGATACAACAGAATAATCAATGCCGGCCCGGAGCAAAATGCAGAGGCCAGAAATCGAGGCGCGAGTATAGAGGCATTCCAGAAGGGTCTCGCAGCCAGACCATTATATATGAATGCCGTCACAGTGTGGATGCTGACCGCCCATGGGATAGACAACAGAATAAAAGGCAGGAGGAACCGATAATTGATTTCTTTCTCGTTGTACGCTTTATAGATGATATAGCCAGGGATGAAAAGATTCAGGAATAGATAGCCGTTTAACACGACAATGTCCCACGCAAGCATGGATCTCGGAAGATTAAGGATTCCCAGGCCCGGAAAAAGATGCCACAGGCGGTCTGGTCTTCCCAAATCTGCCGTCACGAACATCATGCACATGATCAAAGCAGTGACCGCGAGGATTTCTCCCACGATGACGATTTCTTTAATTGGGCCGAAATCGTAGAGATAAGCAGGAATAATCAGGAGCACCGCGGCCGCGGCTACGCCCACAAGGAATGTAAAGTTCCCGAGATACAAGCCCCAAGACACGTAGCTGGTCATGCCGGTCACAATGAGACCTGTCTGGAGTTGCTTAACGTAAGCCGCAATGCCAAGCCCAGCCAATACAAGCAAGAAGGCCAGCCATGCATAATAGAGCGGGGAACCTATGAGGATTTTCTTGATGGCCTGCGTTGCAAAATGTTTCATCTCGCCCCTCGTCAATCAGGTGGCAAAGAAATAATAGAATTTCGGCTGCGTATTCAGTTCAGACTTCAAGCGGAACACCCTCTTGGTACGAATGATTCTGCTGATCTCGCTGTCTGGGTCCAAGAGGTTGCCGAATTTTCGGGCCCCCACGGGGCATACTTCTACGCAGGCTGGGTATTTGCCCAACCGTACTCTCTGGATGCAAAACGTACATTTCTCGACGACATTCCTCATCCTGGGCCTATTGCCAAGATAGTGAGTCACGGTATTGATTTTGTCAGCGGGGATCACAGGATCAGCAAAGTTGAACCATCGCCCCATGTAAGGACAGGCAGCCATGCAGAAACGGCATCCGATGCATCTGTGATAGTCCAT
>CAYRVH010000017.1:0-62634 GCA_964427855.1 uncultured Syntrophaceae bacterium | reverse complement strand
CGAATTCCTAGGAACTTGGCTACCTCTCGTGTGCGTGGGCCGGCGAGCAACTCCACTGCAGCGCCCTGCTGGCAAACCTTCCCGTCAAGAAGGATGGTGATGTCGTTCCCAAGGAAAAATGCCTCATCAAGGTCGTGACTGACGATGAGGAGCGCAAGCTGGTATTCCTTGGCAAGGTCTTTGAGTACGAACCAAAGCTCTTTCCTTAACCCCTCATGGAGGCTCGAAAGCGGCTCATCAAGGATCAGGACGCGCGAACCGGAGAAGATCGCACGCGCCAGAGCCACCCGTTGGCGTTCGCCGCCACTCAAATGCGCCACGCCTCTCTCCAAAATATGGTGGATTCCCAAGGAATCCACGAGACTCGTGAGCAGCCTTTTGTCATGTCGGACGCGCGTGCTCACACGCTGGGCATACAGTATGTTCTCTTTGGCTGTCATGTGCGGGAAAAGAGCGAGATCCTGGGGCACATACCCTATCCCCCTTTGTTCTACAGGCGCATGGGTTACGTCCACTCCGTGGATGCGAATCACGCCTTTGAGCGGCTGACGTAGTCCTATCAAAGACTCCAATAACACGGTTTTTCCACTTCCTGTGGATCCAAGGATGACATGGCACGCCCCTGGTTCGACGTGCAGCGACACATCACGCACCACGAATGGCCCGGCTGCTACCGTGAGATGTTCTACATCAAGCAAGTCGGCTGGCCCCTGTAATCAGACGCACCACATAAAGCGTTGTCAGACCAATGGTAAGCAACAAGAGAATCAGGACGACCGTGGCCTCGATTTCCGCGCTGGAAAGCCTCAAAAAGATGGCAATCGGAAGCGTCTCTGTCCTCTGCTGCATCGAACCTGCCACCATGATGGTGGCTCCGAACTCGCCCAAGGCCTTGGCCCACGTCAATATGGCGGCTGCAAGTATTCCCCGCCGACACAAAGGAAGAGTAATTGTCAAGAAAGCCTTCCATGGGGAGGCGCCGAGGGTCCGCGCGACGTCCTCATACCGCCTCGGGATCTCGTCCATAGCCGCCTTGATTAAGCGAGTGGCTATGCCGCAGACGGTGACGAATTGAGCCAAGACAATGCCGTTCCAATTAAACACGAACTGGATGCCATGCTCTTGGATCCATATTCCTGCAGGGTTGTTAAAGAAGATCAATATCATTGCTCCCAACGCCGCAGGAGACACAATCATTGGCAGTTCCAAGATTGTGTCCACAACCCGCCTCCCCAGAAATTCGTAACGGGAAAGCGCGTAGGCCGATGGGACAGCCATGACAAGAGAGAGCAGAGTAGCTAGGGTCGCCGCAGCGACGCTTAGTTTCACAGTAAATAACGTCCTTTGCGACCAAAGAACGTCCAGGAACGTCTGCGGCTGGAAAAAATAGAACAGCGCCGCCACAAGAATGAAGTAGAGAGAAAACGTCCCAAGGGCGCACGCGACAAACAACATCCGCGCATTCAACCTGCAGAAGCTCCCTATCACGCTCACTATTTCTTCATCCATTCCTCTGGCACCTTATACTCCCCCCCAACCGGCTTCTTCTCCCCAATCCAGGCGCAGGCTTCTTCCACACTCATGAAGTAATGATACTTTCTAAAAATGTCCTTGCCCTCGCCTGAGACGAGAAAATCTATGAATTGTTGTGCACGTTTTTGATTTGAAGCATATCGGGAAATCGCGATGGGTATGTATCCGACCCGAGAAATCTGGGCGCTGGGCAGGGGGACGGTCTCGATGCGCTCGGGGTCCCAATACTGGAAAACCCTCCACCCGATGGCCGCATCAACACTCTTCAGGGACACCGCTGTCGCTGTCCTCTCACAACTCTCGGTATAGTTCACCAGATTCTTCCGAAATAATTGCTTTTCCTCGGGAGAAAGATTTTTTTCTACGATCTCTACTGCGTAGGTTCCCACGCAGACCGATTCTGGGTTGGCGATGGCTACTCGTAAGCCGGGCTTTGTAAGATCCTGAAGCGATCTAATGTTTTTTGGGTTCCCCTTTTGAACGTTTATCGCGGGCACCAGATAGACGATGATCCGTTCAGTCTCCGGAATGACCGCGCCTTTTCTTTTTGCCGCTTCCATAAAGTCAGAAGAGCCTGGGAAGAATAAATCGCCTTTCTTGCCCAGGATCATTTGGGACAGGACAAAGCCCGACCCGCCGAAGGTGCAAAACACTTTGGTCCCATACTTTGCTTCAAAGGCCTTGGCCGCCTCTTCCGTAGGCGGCTTGCTTGCGGCGCCGGCAAAAACCATAAGTTCTTGCGATGCGTTGACCGTAGTGCATGAAAAGGTTGCGTAGAGAGTGCCCAGCAGGGAAAAAACCATGAAAGCAGAAGAAAATTTCAACATATGACCTCCTCAAGTATATGCGCCTCCTGTTAATTTTCAGAAACGACGCGAGTCTCACACGCGCCATTGGCCGCGGAGGGCAGCGGATCTCCGCACACCGTCAGCAAAGACGCGAGCCACCCGGTTGCCCCGCGAACCATGGAGAGACGAAGTTCCAGCGTTTGTCTCACGACGCAATGCGGTTCCGAAGCCTTGAGAGCTTCCAGGCGTTCGATTTTCTCGTTGCATATCTCTAACTGCCTCTGAATGAGCTGTCGCTTGTGCTGGTCTCCAAGTTTCGAGGCAAACCACAGTTTCGCGGGAAATTCGAGCCTCATATCTCGAATGCGGTGGACCGGTTGGGCCGCCCAGTCTTTCAATACCATTTCGCCGCTTTTGGTGATGGTAAATATGTTTTTGGCGGGATATGCATCCTGTCCGATCCGTTGATGTTGCACAAGACCAGCCTTCTCGAGCTTGACGAGCAGGGCGTAAATTTGGCTTTTGCCTAGCCGCCAAAGCTGTCCGATCTCCGATCGCAGGGTCCGGGAGATGTCGTAGCCATGGATAGGTTTGTCAGCGACGATAGCGAGAACGGGGAAACAGGCGGGGTTGAGTGAGGCAGGGGCGGGGCGTGTTTCTAAGGAACTAGTCATATGGTGACTATTACCGCAATCCCACTCCCGTCGTCAAGAGCTCTGTGCCACTTCACACGTCTTCTCAAAACTTGGACCGAACCTGCTTCGCTTCCCTTGCACTAGCTCACCAGCCGCCCTTGTGTCATCGTGATGGGCCGAACACCACCAATCAATCTCAGCTCACCCCAATTGAGCTGAGCGGCCGCCGTACGATGACCATTCTCAAAAGAAATCGCGATATACCCCCACGTTATATTGTCATTTCTATGAAAATGAAAATCCAGGAAACTCAGTATGCATCCCCACTGTCGCATGGATGACGTTATGATGGCACAGGCCCCCAATTCGTAATTACCTTCGAGAATTCCTACATACGTGGTTGCCTTTGAGAGCTGCTGTCGAGCAGTGGTCGTGCGCCTTCACGTCTCTTTTTCACAGGAAAAACCCTACGACGTAGCGAAGCCCCAAGGCCGAGATAACCACGGCAAGACCTGGTCTGATAATCGCCGCGGAGATATGCTTTTGCAGAGTTGCTCCCATATACATCCCGCCGATCCCGCCAATCCCGAACAACAGACCGAGCAGCCAGTCAGGTCTCACCGCCTGGCCGGGAAGCGCCACGTACGGGCCGAAGACCTCGTAGAAGATGACCCCTCCCACCGAGGTCACGCACGTGCCCATAAGCGCAGCGCCCGCCACCGTGTGGATGGGGAGCCCGAAGAAGGACACAATGAACGGCGCAATAATGGCGCCTCCTCCAATGCCATACACGCCTCCGATAAGTCCTACGACGAGCGACAACACAAACAGACCGCTGGTATGGAAGCGGAAACGCTCACCAAAAAATTCATACTCTGTACAGCGCAGGGACCACGAAACAGTTCGGATGGCTGGCTTGCCAGGATCGACTGCTTGAGGCTTTGCTGCGTCCTTTATCCGCTGACGCATTTTCTGTTCAGCCGCCTTTTCAGAGGTGTGTCGCCCTCGCTCTGTGATAATTTGGCGGAACATGCGAATTCCGATATATACGAGGACACCGCCGACGAACAGTTTGAACGCCTTCGGATCCGGTAAATACCAGACGCGTATGAATAGCCCGAAAATCAAGCCCGGAATCGTCCCGACGACGATATTCCAGGCGAGAGGCCAGTTCATGCGGCCTTCTTTGAAATATCGATATACCCCGCTGGGTATGCCCACGACGTTGAACACCAGATTGGTAGGGGTTACTGCAGGGGTCGTGAAACCCAGCACGCTGACCTGAAAAGGCAGAATCAAGAACGCCCCGGACAGCCCCCCTATGGATGTGAATGAGGAAATAATCAATCCTATGAGGGGAGGGAGCCATAAGGGACATTCCACCCCCGAGACTGGAAAGTACATGAGCGCCTCCGTTTGCTGTTTATGGTAATGAGGTGGTGTCAAGACCCATTCGAGGAACCACCACATTATGTCATGCTGACTGCGTCTTATCAAGTGGGGGTGGCTCTGTTGCGCCCTCGCTAACCGGACAAAATTTTGTTATTGACTTATCGCTGCCAAGACGCTAATGTCAAGAATTTCGGTATGACAAGTACCGGACACAGGAGATGGGTTCATGAAGGTAGGCCTCAAAATCTTCACGGGAAACTCAAATCCTCGTTTAGCCGAGGAGTTGACCGGCTATATGGGAGTGCCTCTAGGGGCTGCGGTAGTCGGGTCGTTCAGCGACGGCGAGACCCAAGTGGAGTTTAGGGAGAATGTGCGAGGCATGGATGTATTTGTAGTGCAATCCACATGCCGACCTGTGAATGACAACATCATGGAACTCCTCGTCATGATAGACGCCCTTAAGCGGGCTTCGGCCTGCCGCGTCACTGCGGTCATGCCATATTATGGATATGCAAGGCAAGACAGGAAGGTGGCGAGCAGAGCCCCTATCACGGCCAAGCTCATCGCTGACATTATCACCGCCGCTGGCGCGGATAGGGTCCTCACCATAGACCTGCATGCAGGACAAATTCAGGGCTTTTTCGATATCCCTGTGGATCATCTCTACGCGGGCCCTATCATGGCTGAAGCGATGAAGGCCGAAATTCCCACTCAAGAGTGCACAGTTGTGTCCCCTGATGCCGGAGGGGTTGAAAGAGCCCGCGCCTTTGCCAAGCGCATTGGCAGCACGTTGGCGATCATCGATAAGCGACGATCGAAGCCCAACGAATCCGAGGTCATGCACGTTATCGGAGATGTGAGAGGCCGTGATGCCATTGTTCTTGACGACATGGTCGATACTGCAGGCACGCTTGTCAAGGCAGCGAAAGCCCTGAAACAAGAGGGAGCACGAAACATTTACGCCTGTTGTACGCATCCCGTGCTTTCCGGCGAGGCGATAAAGCGGGTCAATGAGTCGTGCATTGACAGATTATACGTCACGAACACCATCCCTACTGAAGACAAGGTCTCGATCTGTCCAAAAATCCGGGTACAGTCGGTTGCGCCGCTCTTGGGCGAGGCGATAAGTAGAATCTATAGGGAAGTCTCAGTGTCTGAACTCTTCGTGTAATGCCTTGCGCAGGGGGTGAACTCTCTTGAGCCGGCAGGCGTTGCGCGTGTCATGGAGCGAGCATTATGAATAGGATATCTTTATCAGTGGAACAAAGAACTCAGACGGGTAAAGGGCCAAGCAGGCGCTTAAGGGCGGCAGGAAAAGTGCCAGCAATCCTTTACGGACAAAAGGCGCAGCCCCTTAGTCTTACGCTGAATAAGCAAGATCTCATGAAGGCGGCTGAAAAAGGGGGAACTAACCCTATATTCGAGCTGAAGATCAAAAGCGGCAGCAGCGTGGTGACGCGCAACGCCATCCTCAGGGAACGCCAAGTCAGGCCGTTGGACAGCATGCTGCTTCACATCGATTTCCTTGAAGTGTCCATGGATGAAGCACTTGAAGTCCATGTGCCTATCGAGTGCGAAGGTACGCCCATCGGCGTGGATAAAGGCGGCATATTTCAACAGGTCGTGCGAGAGCTCAAGGTTCGATGTCTCCCCGGCGACATTCCTGCCGTGATCAAGGTGGATGTGACACATTTGGAGCTCGGGCATGCTATCCACGTCTCCGACCTGCGCCTACCCTCCGGCGTCGCGGCCGAGGAGGAGCCTGGAACGGCAATAGCCACTGTGATAGCCCCGAGAAAAGAAGAAGAGCAGGCTCCCGAAGAAGCTGCCCCTTCGGAGGGAGGTGCCGGAGAATAGCGCCGTATTTAGCCGGTATCGTATCAGGGGGATTGGGTTTTGCGTATCTCGGTGAGGATTGCGCTCGCCAACGAGGTGACGTCGACAAAGTACACGATACCTCTAGGGGGACTTCACACGATAAATGAGGACGAGGCGGCGACCATGCTTCTGTCCCATCTGCAAGAGGATAATTATGGCAGCGGGTCGATACGTCTCGCTTTCGCCTGTTCCCAAAGACGATCCATTTCTTCCAGAGTCGCATGCTGAATTGATTTATCAGCCTTGGCAAGCTCCCCTTCTAAATATCGAAACCGACTCTCAAATTTGTCCGCTGCTTCGGCTAAGGCCGATTCACTGTCTATGCCGAGATGTCGCGACACGTTGGCGATGACAAAAAGCAGATCACCGAGTTCTTCTCGTATCTTTTTATTGTCTCTCGAGGTCATTGCCTCCTTGAATTCTTGGAGTTCTTCATCGACTTTTTTCATCACCTCGTCCGGTCGGGTCCAGTCGAAACCGACGCCGGCTGCTCGTGAGGCGAGCTTCTGCGATCGGCTCAAGGCAGGCAGGCTCCTCGGTATGCCGTCGAGTATGGATCCTCGCTTCTGGACGTTCTCTTCAGTTGCCTTTATCTTCCGCCAATTAGCAATCACCTCGGCTGAACTACGTACTGAGACGTCTCCGAAGACATGTGGGTGTCTCCTCCGCATTTTCTCCACGACCGCGGCAAGGACTTCCACAAGATTCGCCTTACCCAGTTGCTGAAACATGTACGCGACGAAGACCACAAGAAATATGAGATCCCCTAATTCTTCTGCTATTTCATCGTCATTGCCATTGTGCATCGCGTGAACCAGCTCGTGATATTCTTCAAGAATATAGGGGTGAAACGACAAAGGTGTCTGCTCACGGTCCCAAGGACAGCCATCCTTAGCCCGCAAAGCTTCTATGAGCGTGACAAGCTGGCAAAAGGCATCGCTTAAATCGTTATTCGTAACCTCAAGTGACGTCAATGTCTTTCCTCACTCTCAAATCTGATTATATTTGATGAAAAGTGCTTGCAACGATAATAAAAGCTTCCGGGTAATCGCGCAAGCTGAGTGGAACAGATAGAAATGCGTGTGATCGCAAGCTTTGGAAAGACAAAGAAAGTTGATTACATATCCTCACTAATGCTATTATCGCGCAATGGTAAAGTGAAAGAGTAATGTGTAGAAAAGCGCGCTCTCACCTTGAGCGCCTCTCTTGCGTGGGCAAAGGGGAGGTGAGGCGGCGCGACGGCGGCATTTGACGAGACAGCGAGATTACAACTTGAGAGCAACAGACACCGCTCTAAACCGGTCAAGCCGGCAACTCGGGGAAAAGCCAAGCAAGAAGGTCAGTTTTGATGACGTCGGCGCATTTCAGGCATTGGTTGGAGAATTAAGTCGTAACATCAAGCATATAGAAAAAACCCTATCCCTCACGATCTCCATAAAAGGAAACACCCTTGCCATATTTGGGCAGTCGCCAAACGACGAGATTGCCGAGAGACTGCTTAAGCAATTGTATCCCTTAGCCCGCGAAGGATATCCGATCAATCGATCCGACATCGATCAAGGGGTGAGGCTCCTCTCCCAAGACGGCGAGGCCCGGCTGCGAGACCTCTTCACCGATACCGTTTTCACCTCGGCCGGGAAGAGGCCTATCACGCCAAAAACCCTTCAGCAAAAGCAATATGTCAAATCGATTCAGACCCACGACATCGTGTTTGGGATTGGGCCGGCAGGAACAGGAAAGACGTATCTTGCTATGGCTATGGCCATGGCAGCGTACACCAAGAAGCAGCTCAGGAGAATCATCCTGGCAAGACCAGCGGTGGAGGCTGGAGAAAAATTGGGATTCCTCCCTGGCGACCTTTATGAAAAAGTCAACCCTTATTTGAGGCCTCTCTACGACGCACTCCATGACATGATAGATTTCGAAAAAGCTGCCCGCATGATCGAGCGCGGGGACATAGAAGTCGCTCCTTTGGCTTTCATGAGGGGACGCACTCTCAACGATTCATTTGTCATTCTCGATGAAGCTCAAAATACGACATCGGAGCAAATGAAAATGTTTCTCACTCGCCTCGGGTATTCTTCCAAGGCAGTGATCACGGGAGACATCACGCAAATCGATTTGCCGGAAGGAACTCGATCCGGATTGGTGGAAGCCTATGAAATTCTGAGGCATATAGAGGGCATCGATTTTGTTTTATTCACCGAACGGGATGTGGTAAGGCATCCACTTGTCCAGGAAATAATAAGGGCTTATGAAACCAAGCCCCACGAAGCGAAAGCTGGGAGATGAAGCTTATGCCCCAGTCATCAAAGAACAAGACTGATACAGAAGGAAATGGTCAGAATGGGTCTAAGGCTTGGTTCAATAAGATTCCTAAGACCCTTGATCTGCGGCAATCGCCGGTTTTTTCACGCTTCTTGCAGCGCAAATACCAGCGATGGGGGCTGTTGATTGTCACGTCCTTCCTTGCTGCATCTATTATGGTCCCGCAGTCCTTTCGTTACTACTCGCTCACCGTTGGTGAACCCGCTGCTGAAACGATCATTTCTCCCATTTCATTCAAAGTAATCGATCAAGCGGCAACCGAGAAGATCAAAGACGAGGTGCTCAAGTCTGTGTTGCCCGTCTATGATTATGACGACGAAGTGGTGAACGACGTCCAACAGCGTGTTGCCAATGCATTTGGCTTCATGCGAGACTATTTCGCTATGAAAGCGAAATATGAAGAACATGCACAGGACAAGACAATTTCCGGATCAGCAGCTGCTGACGAGAAGCAAGCGGCAAAAACCACCTTTAGCCCATTGGACGAAAAAGAGCTGAGAATGCGCTTTGAAAATCTCCTGGGCGCGTCCGTACCTCCATCGAGTTTTGAGATCCTGAAATCCTATGGCTTTAGCGTGCGTATAGAGCGTGATATCACGTCCCTCGTAGTGCCGATCATGCTGCGAGGCGTTGTCTTGAGTCGAGACCTGCTCAGAAGAGACGGCAAGCAAGGCATATTGCTTTTTACGAAGTCGTCAAAGAAATTGGAGCCGCTAAAGGACATCTCGAGCATCATTGATCTAAGTGAGGCGTTTGAGATGATCGATACAGACGATCGCGACTATACGAGGGACCGCGCCCTCTCGCTCTCCATCCGTCAAATAGCCAAGGACCTCATCTACGTAAACATCACGTACAACAGGGCGAAAAGTGAAGCGCTGAAGAGCGAGGCATTGGCGACGGTAAAGCCGGTGTTCTTTCAAATCTCCAAGGGCGAACCAATCATTAAAGAGGGAGAACCTGCCAATGAGGGGCATCTCAGGAAGCTGGCCGGTCTCAACAAATCGAACCCTGCCTATAGCCGCTACATGATCTTTTTGGGTATCGCCTTCATCCTTATGCTCTTGCTGAGACTGACCCTCTATTTTTCAGAGAAGTACCTCGACCGTTCGGGCTACGCCACACAAGATCTCCTGCTGTTCTGCCTGTTGGTGTTGGGATCGATCATCCTCGTGCGTTTTGTATGCTCATTGTCGCCTTTGTTGGGCAAGGCGGCACAAGACTTGAACATTCGGTCGATCGTTTACGCTGCGCCAATAGCTACAGCGCCCATGCTCGCCTCGCTCATGGTTGACGCGCGCATCGCGCTTCTCGTCGCGGTGTTAACGTCCCTCGCGTGCGCATTCACGGTCGAGGGAGACATCTATCTCTTTTTCTATTATTTTGTCGCAGGATTAGTCGGCCTTCACGGGATGACGAGAATTTCCGATAGGACCTCTGTGTTGCGGGGAGGGCTTGTGGTCGGGGTGGTGAGCATGCTGTCCCTTCTGGCCATAAAGATGGCTTTGGGCCAGCTCACCAATATGCATGACGTCTATGAAATAGGGCTCGGCTTCGTCGGTGGAATCCTGAGCGGACTGCTTGTGTCTGGTCTCGCGCCTCTGCTTGAGCCTCTAGGGTACACCACGAATATCAGACTCCTTGAGATCGCCAATCTCAATCATCCGCTCCTGAAAACAATGTCAATGGAGGCCCCGGGGACTTATCACCATTCTATGATGGTAGGGAACCTTGCCGAAGCGGGCGCAGAACTGATAGGCGCCAACCCCTTGCTCGCCAGAGTGGGCGGCCTGTATCATGATGTAGGAAAGGTGGGGAACAAATTCAAGCCCTCGTACTTCATAGAGAACCATACGTCCGGCCCGAATCCACACGACAAACTCGAGCCTTCCATGAGCGCTCTTATCCTCATCTCCCACGTAAAGAATGGAGTTGAAAAAGCAAAGGAATACCGGATTCCCGATCCCATAATAGACATAATACAACAACACCACGGTACGACGCTCATCAAGTTCTTCTTCAACAAAGCCCTTGAAAAGGCTGCCAAAGGACAGGCCACGGTTCCTGAAGACAAGTACCACTATCCAGGTCCCAGGCCCCGGACCAAAGAAGCGGCGTTGGTCATGATGGCCGATATAACAGAGGCCGCCATTCGCACGTTGGTTGAGCCGACTCCCGCCCAAATTCGCAAACGGGTCCAAAGTCTCATCCATGGACTTTTCGCGGAAGGACAGCTTGATGAATCGTCGTTGACGCTCAAAGATATCCACGCCATCGTCAACACCTTTTCGCGAACCTTTCAGGCAATCCTTCATACGAGAATTGAGTATCCAGAAGACGGCGCAACGCAGGACAAACAACATGGAGATTCTCATAAACAGCCCTCAGACGCTCTTGGAAATAGACTGGGAAGACCTGCAGAGCAAAGCGAAGCGGATCTTGGAAGAATTAGGCTTCAGTGAGCACAGCATCTTGTCCATTGCAGTGGTGGATCGGGCAGAAATGCGGCAACTCAACGCACGATACAGGGACAAATATTGTCCTACCAATGTGCTCTCGTTTTCTCAGAAAGAAGGAGAAGCTCTTGCGGCGGCAGATTCGAACTTGTTGGGAGATGTGGTGATATGCATTGACGTGGCCGGCGAACAGGCCGCGGAGCTAGGCTACACTCTCCAGGAGATGACGACCTATCTCTTGATACATGGCATTGTGCATTTGTCAGGCCAGCATCATGATGATCCCACTCGGGAACGCGCTATGGCAAAGCGGGTCAACGAACTTTTCGACGCGGTGTATCCATCTCAGTGACTCTTACGAAGGCCGCAGGCTTGTCTGTCTTTCAGACAACGCCGAGATTGTAACACGACCAGAGGCTGCTCGCTGCCACAGGTTCTTAAGAAAGTGAACTACAATGTCGAGTCGACGCGAAAAGATAAGGCCAGAAGTAAAAGGCGGCATGCTCATCAGCCGAGGGGACGTTATCCAGGTAGTGGACGACGGCATCCTCACGAAGTGCGAGGTCCTCTCCTGCCTCACCACCGGTCAAGAAGGTTGTCTAGCGACCCTGGAGATACTCGAAGGCCCTCGAAAAGGCCAAAAAATTCAGACCAAATTGCGCATGGCGTCTGAATACGACACAGCGAAGACTTCCTGAACCGCGGGCAAACCACCTTTTTATCCGCAGTCAAGTTTCGCCTTCATCTGCGCTGATCTGCTGCAGCATTTCTGAAAATCTGTCACACGATTGCTTTGCTTCGCCCCAAATGACGTCTCCCTGGTTTTTTGGGTCGTTGAGTGGAGCCGAAGCCGATGAACCAGTCTCAGCTCGTATCAATCATAGGAGTTTCCACAATTATACGGGGTCTCGGAATTGCTCACGCATTCGATGTCATGGTCGTCATTTCGAGCCTTCCTCTTCTGCTATTTCGACCGCTTCCCTTCATGTCGTTTCGATCCGTCCATCTCTGTCATTTCGGCCGCTTTTCTTGCTGTCATTTCGAGCGAAGCGAGAAATCTTGACCCAGCGAGAAAGACTTCTCAGTCGCAAGGCTCCTTCGAAATGACATGGCGTCGCGGCAACTCGCTCTTGTTCGAGCCCCGCTCCTTCGAAGTGAAATCTTTTCACCTCTCATGACTTTATAGAGGCTTTCGAAAGTACTCGCTCACTGCATGATCCGGACCTCATTCCAATAGAAATTTCGGGGACCACTATAATCGCGAACTGGACGCGAGGCGCCGTTGTGCCGTCCTCACGTGAGTGGGGATTCATACTGAGTTTCCTGGATTTGTATTTTTGCGGGCAAGTCACATTGGCTGATGGCGATTTCGCGTTTTATTTGAGATGGGACAGGCGCACAAAAAGCCCCCATCGAATTCCCGATTGTCTTCGGGAGCTGCGGAAATGCTCATGAGGGGAGCGCGCCGGCGGGCCCGTGCAAGGCCCTCGCCGGCGCAGCGCTCGCGTCAATGCGGTACCCGGGCGGCGCCTGTTGCGGACAAATCTCTCATCACGGCTGAAAGCATCCGGATATGGTCCATCTCGGCCTTGATGAGTTTATCGATCTCTGCCTTACCGTCTGCGTCCGGTAGTATCTCTTTCATGCCAGCAAAGAAGGCCACCGAGTCCTTTTCAAACTGCAGTGCGGTTTCCAAGACTTCCTGCGCTGACATATCTTTTTTTAGCCTGTCATCCGCAGCCTCGACGGTAAAGATGTGGGTGTCTGCAGCGGCCTGGAGGTAACTCTCCGCGAGTCCTTCAGGGTCCCAGATCACGGGAGACAGGGAATAGGACAAATCGCTTCGCAACGTCTTGAAAGCCCGTACATGTCCCTCTTCCATAGCGGCCAAGTCGAGGAACAAGTCGCGAGCCACGGTATCGGCCGCGCGTGCGGCCGCCAAAGAGTAAAAGGTAGTGCCGTTTTCTTCTATGCGGATCGCCATGGTAAAAACGTCTTCTGCGCTTCCAAAAACGAACATGTCATGCTCCTTTCAACGAACGCTGCACCAAAAATAACAACGCCATTCACGAGATCAAGTGGGAGAGGACGTACCTGAAAGGCAATTAGGGTTCCGATGTGTCAACTCTGCGATACACGTTTAAGCCCACACGTTCAGGTCTTCCGTAAATGAGCTGATTGCCCTCGGTTGAGGCGACGATCACGGTCTTTCCTGATTTGGACGGACCAAATTCCTTGGATAGATCGATGCGCATTGTAAGCATCGAGTCGTCCACCTCCGTCTCAACATTTTTGAAAGACGTACGTGTCCCTCGTTGAGAAGTGGCTTCGAGAGACTTGTACACATTAAGTCCGATTTTGTGTTCTTTGCCGGGTACGGATTTATTTCCTTCTGTGCTGGCAATGATAATAGTCTTGCCCGATTTGGACGGTCCGAAATCCTTGGATAGATCTATGGCAACGGTAAGCAAGTCGCCTTCAACCTTCATCTCTACGTTTTTCATGCCGCCTCGACCGCGTACAGGCTGCCCGCTGGGAGCCGGCTGATTTGTTGCGCGTAACGTTTGCGCCGCCTTTGCTTCTCCTGGCGGCCTCATAATGGGCCTCCCAATGTGTCCTACGGCAATGGAAAAGCTTAAGCAGGACTCATCGAGGAGCAGCTTCTTTGTGTCGCTGTCCACCTGATGTAACTTATCCAGCGCCCTTTTTAATTCGGCCAGGTCGATACTGGATCTCGTGTATTTCTCCGCAAGGCTTTTGACAGCGGCGTCTCCCATATCAGCCCCTTGTGCAGCCATCGCCAGAGCCTCCCTTACAAAGGCACGACCTCGAGAAAAATTCTGGAATATCTTCTCGAAAGGCTGAAGCGTCTGCATGAGTTCAGCCATTTTGTTCGCGTCGACCCAGCCGTTGCTCTGGTCGGTGATAAAAGGGCGCCAAACTTCTGGCGTGGCCGATCCTGCTTCCTTGTAAAAGCGGCGAAAATCCTCGGCGCTAACAAGAAACTCGAAGCCGTCTAATGTTCTCACTCTGTAAGGGGACTTGGTGTCGTCAATGAGTTCAACACGGATTCCTGGATCAGATCCTAGGAATTGTTCGTACAACAAGGTCATCGTATATCCTCTCTCCTCAAACACATCTTCAATATATACATAAGGCGCCGTCTCGTCTAGGATCACCAGATGAGACGAAGCGAGCGACGCAAGAAGGCTTAAGAGAATATTCGCTGTTTTCGGGTTGACAATCAACACCGTGAACACTACGAATGAACCCATTCAGAGATCAGCCCATACCATGGCCGTGACCGAGCGGTCCAGCGGGCGGATCTGCGTGAATGTGCAACAACCCCGAGGGTAATACGTTGACCTTTTCACAGGATATACTGAGAGGAAACGTGAGAGCGGCCGCCCGGCTCATCCGGCTCCTGGACGACGAAGATGAGCAAGTCCGAGATGAATTGGGCGAACTCTATCGCCATAGCGGCAGGGCGCACGTAGTTGGCTTTACGGGAGCGCCCGGCGTCGGAAAATCCACCCTCGTGGACGGAATCATCGCTAGATATCGGAAAGACGGAAAAACTGTGGGGGTTCTCGCAGTCGATCCCACCAGTCCTTTCTCAGGTGGAGCGATCTTGGGGGACAGAGTACGAATGCAGAGGCATTTCTTGGACGACGGGGTTTTTATTCGATCCCTTGCCACTAGGGGAAACTTTGGAGGGCTCAGTCGTTCCACCATGGATGCGGTAGTCGTCTTGGATGCCTTGGGCAAAGATGTTGTTATCTTGGAGACGGTCGGAGTCGGGCAGGACGAAGTTGACATCGCTCAAAACGCTCACACCACCGTGCTGGTGACGATACCGGGCATGGGCGATGATATCCAGGCCATTAAAGCCGGGCTCATGGAAATTGGCGATATTCTCGTCGTGAACAAGGCCGATCGAGAAGGGGCAGCCAGGACAGTGCGTGAATTACGGTTTATGCAGCAAATGTCAATGGATTGTCGCTCGAACGCCGACTGGGTTGCCCCTATCATCGAGACGGTTGCAGTCACTGGACAAGGCATGGAGACCCTCTATCAAGCCATTGGCAAGCACCGAGAATATCTGCTGGAGTCTGGTGCCCAGAAGCTGCGCGCAACAGAACACGCCAGGATAAAACATCAGCTTATTGATTTGGTCAAAGAAACTCTGGCAAGAAAGGCTTTGCAAGAAGGCGCCGGAGCGGCGCGACTAGAAGAAATGGTTGAGAAAATCGCACATCGACACACTGACCCCTACCAAGCAGCTCGTGATTTAGTCAATCTGTTCCTCCGGAGCGTATCCCGTGAATCTTGATATCGCCTATCCCAAGATAGAACTCGATGATTCGCAACTTGAACGTCTGTTCACGTGTATTCCCGTGGTGATCGTATGTTTGGCGGGCCTAGGCGCGCTCTGGTTATATTTCTCCGTCGCCTCTCTTCTGCCGCAGGCGGAAAGCGTCGTGAGCATCCCTGAGCTCAAAGCCAGAGCGTCTTTGGTTCGGGATGGAAACGGCATCCCAACGATAATTGCCGAGTCAGAAGAAGACGCAGCCTTGTTGCTCGGGTATGTCATGGCCCAGGACAGACTCTGGCAACTGGACTACTTTCGCCGCGCAGGCGATGGCCGGCTCGCTGACATACTCGGCAATGCGTATTTGCCACGTGACCAAATTGCCCGCCTCGTCAGGCGGTCCCCGGGATTGGCAGACGAACTAAACCACATCAACCCCGCCCAAAGTCTTTGGCTCGACAGATTTATCCAGGGCATCAACAGGTTCATTTACAATCACAAAGGCAAGCTTCCGATTGAATTCTCTCTCCTGGATTATACTCCTCAGCCGTTCTCGAGGGGTGACGTAAACTCCATTATCTGCGCCGTGGCGTGGGACAGTTCAGTGGCCGCGCATGTGGAACCCTTGATAAACCGCATTGCAGGCCGGTTCGGCCTCTCCGCGATCAAAGAGTTGCTGCCCCTCAGTCCGTTTGCCCCTGACCCAGTTATTCCACCTGAACTCCATGGATGGGAACCCAAAGGGCTTTTGTTTGAACAAATGGCAAAATTCCCACCACGAGGGCCCTTCAACGGCTTTCTCGGAGGATGCGCATGGGCCGTCCGTCCTGACCGTACGACATCCGGGAACGCGATGCTTTGCACACTCGTATATCAAGCGTTGGCGGCTCCTCCCTTCTGGTACAGAGCAAGGATATCGGCGCGCGATCTCACCCTGGCTGGGGCGTTCATCCCAGGAGTTCCTGTGGCCCTTTCCGGCGCTAATCAGTCCATGAGTTGGGGAAGCATCGTCCTTCCCATTGACGACGCTGACCTCTACATCGAACACCTCGATGACGGAGACGAGTGCCGATATTACCGAGCCGATGGGTGGCGAAAGTGTGAGAAGCTGGAAGAAAAATTCACGGTCAAGGGCGGCTCCTCGCGAACGAAGACCCTGCTGAGGACAGAGACTGGTCCCATCGTCTCAGAGATCGAAAAGGGTCGCGCCATGGCCTTGAGATGGACAGGTCTAAGCGGGACCGGCTTGTTTCAATGTATGTACCAACTGAACCGCGCTGCCAACGGCTCTGATTTCCACATGGCCACTTTAAGTCACAAGGCGCCTCCGCTTGAGATAATTTGGGCAGATTCCTCCGGCAACATAGGGACTCAAATCGCAGGAAAAATACCTGTTCGATCGGCCCACTCAGACGGAATAATCGCTCTGCCGGCCTGGACTGGCGTCAACGGTTGGTACGGCTTTGTCCCCACCCAGGATTTGCCGTCAACAACGAATCCACAAGAGGGATACCTTGCTACGGGTGAGAGCGTTTCTGACAGCGTCTTGTACCCGTTCCTCGCCAGCATTTACGGAGATGTATCGGCAAGAAGTAAGCGTGTTTCAGACCTCTTGAAAGGCAGCGGCGTGGTTGATCGTGAAAGCCTCGCCCGAATCGCGCTGGATGCCTACTCCCCGTGGGCCGCGCAGATCATTCCAACTCTTCTTAGCGACTTCGAAGGCGTACAAGGCCTCTCTGAATCGGAAAATAATGCGCTCAGGATCTTGAAAGATTGGGATTTCATCATGAGCAGAGACTCGGCAGGGGCGGCTGTCTTTGCCCTCTGGTACGAGAGTTTTCTCGACGCTCTTTTACGGGAAAAAGTTGGAAACAGCTTTTATCAGGGCTTCGCAGGACGCTCTCGGTTGATGGCGTTGGCAGCCCAAAAGAAATTCCGTCACTCAACTTACGCCGACTCTCAAGACAATGAGGCAAAGCAACTCTTGCGAAAAAGTTTCCGAGCGGCTGTCGCGCTGGGTAGCAAGCTCCTCGGAGACGAACCTGCGAAATGGAGGTGGGGCAGCCTCCACAAGGTCGAGTTCCGACATCCCCTTGCCGTTCACTCGTCATTCCTCGCTGCGTTCTTCGATGTAGGGCCTGTTCCCGTCGACGGCTACTGGGACGCCATAAGGTTCTCTGATTGGACGCCCACCCCCTCTATTCCAAAAACAGTAGGATGTTCGTTGACGCAGCTCATAGAAATGTCGCCTACGCCGGTCTTGCTAAGTTCGGTTCCTTTGGGCAACTCCGCCCATTTCTTCTCGTCGCATTATAAAAACGAGATGTCCGCATGGGAGGCAGGAAGATTAGCTGTATTGGCAGTAACCGTGCAAGAGCCCGGTGCAGGCGGACGCAATGCAGTCCTTTTCCAACCCTCCACAAAGTCGCCTCCTGTGCTACAATGATACATCGTATGTCTCAAAATTTGTCGCGCCATTGTTGTGCCTTGCTCGCGAGGACGATTCAACGTCGCGTGTCTCACGACAAGGAACTGGAAGCGGCGACGCACCCACAGTGTACAATCCAGCAGACGCGCCTCTCTCGAATAGGCGGTCTTCGTTAACTTCAGCACGCGGTTTCACGGAGCTTATGGCCATGCCGCAACTGCCCACGCAAATGATCTTTGCCACAATGAACCAAGGAAAATTGAAAGAAGTGCAAGAAGTGCTTGTCGGCCTTCCTATAGAGCTCTTGTCTTTACGCGATTACCCACGCATACCGGAGGTAATCGAGGATGGACTCACCTTCGCTGAAAATGCCCTCAAGAAAGCAAGAGCCGTATTTCAGGCTACTGGCCTGACGACGCTTGCAGACGACTCAGGCCTCTGTGTGGATGCCCTCGAGGGGAGACCCGGCGTCTTTTCCGCTCGGTACGCAGGCCAAGGAGCCTCTGATGAAGAGAATTACAAGAAGGTCCTTGAAGAAATGAAACATGTTCCCGAAGCTGCGCGGTCTGCTCATTTCGTCTGCGTATTGGCCTTGGTCGAACCAAACGGTCAGGAGACAGTATTTGAAGGGTCCTGCCTGGGGAAGATAACCAGGGAACCGCGAGGCGACAAAGGTTTTGGTTATGACCCGATCTTTTTCTTCGAACCGATGGCCGTTACGTTTGCACAAATTGACTCTGCGGCCAAAAGCATCGTCAGTCACCGAGGCAAGGCTTTGAGAGAATTTGCCGCGTATATGCGGGGAGCTCGCGGCGTCCCCCTGTAGGCTCCTCTTGTCGCATCAGGCATGGTTATCCTTCCTGGGGAATGGTAGTAGTTGGCCGCTTACTTCATCAAGTTTCTGCAAGCAGTTCTCAAGAAATTGCGTTGCCTTGCGTGCTATGCTGCATCAATACTCTTCCGTTATCGCGGGGAACTGAAGGTTGCGAAGTCATCCTTGCTTGCGCGAGTCGAGCAGAAACGTCGCTGACGGATTCGCTTTTTTCTTCGAGAGCTGCTATCGTCGGGGGCTCCGCTTTTTTGTTTCCAGAAGTAATTCATGGGTTGACCCTTTGGGCAAGTCGGATTAAATTGAGTAAACTCCAGGTTATGAAGGTAAAACAATGACAATGAGTGGTGAATACGAAATCATCTGGCACGGCAGAGGAGGGCAGGGTGCGGTGACCGCAGCCAAAATACTCACTGAAGCCGCATTCTATGAAGGATTCAAGGGAGTAAGCGCCAAACCAGCCTACTTTTCAGAGAGAAGAGGCGCCCCAGTTGCCGTACACACGCGTATATCCCGCAACCCTGTTCGATCCTACTCGAATGTGACGCATCCGGACATAGCCGTGGTTTTGGATGACAAGCTCCTGAGTATGGTCAACGTCACGTCGGGTCTCAAAGAAGGGGGTCTCCTTATCGTTAATTCGACCAAGGCACCCCAGGACTTGGGCTTGGATGGACGTTTTAGCATCGCCGTCACGGATGCGTTTCGCAGTTCAGAAGCTGCCGGCTTGATAGTACAGGGTAACGTACTTATCTCTACTTCAATCTTGGGATCGTTTATTGCGGCGTCAAACATGATTACCCTGAAGAGTCTCGAGCAGGCTTTGAAGAACAAATTCACCGGCATGTCTCTCCAACGCAATGTCATGGCCGTTCGTTTGGCTTGTCAGGGCACATGTGTATATCCTGCTGAATCGACTGGCGTGCAGAAGGCTTCCCTCGCAACGGTGTGACGCTGTCCTTCACCTCGCTTCGAGAGCTTCCCTGGTCTGAGCACACATGCAGAGACGATTTCCTGGTAGAGAAAAAAGGGAGTTGAAAAGTTATGTCTGACGGTTCTGCTGACAGTGGTATTGCCAAATCGATGCCAGGTAAAGGAGAAGCCGGGAAAACAGGTGATTGGCGATCCCAAACGCCGGTTATCGATCACGTCAAATGCGCTGGCAATGATTCGTGCCTGATATGTTGGCTTTATTGTCCAGACGGGGTGATCTCTCGTGATTTTCCATTGGAGATAGACTTGGAATATTGTAAAGGCTGCGGAATATGCGCTGAGGAATGTCCGAGAGACGCAATCGTCATGACAGGAACAACGGATGCAAAGGAGCAATCTTAGCCGGTTCGCGATGCGTGAATAATCCAGCCATAGAACATTCGCAGAGCAGAGCGGCCATCCGTTTAGAGGAAAGCAAATATGACCGGAGGAGCCACAAAAATAATAACAGCGAACGAAGCCGCCGCGATCGCAGCTGGCCTCTGCCGCGTTCAAGTCATCGCTGCCTACCCTATTACGCCTCAGACGCCTGTGACTGAAGAATTGGCGTCTATGGTTGAAGGCGGGGAGTTGGATGCGGAGTATTTGACCGTGGAGAGTGAGCATTCGGCCATGGCTGCCGTGATCGGAGCTTCGCAAGTCGGGGCGAGAGCCTTCACTGCCACGAGCGCCAACGGTTTACTGTACATGCATGAAATGCTGCATTGGGCAGCCGGAAGCAGAGTCCCCATCGTGATGGCCTGCGTCAATAGAGGAGTGGGGGCGCCGTGGACGATTCTCAATGACCAACAAGACTCCATTTCTCAGCGCGACACAGGCTGGATTCAGCTCTATTGTAGAAACAGTCAGGAAGTCCTGGATACAATCATCCAAGGGTACAAGATCGCCGAGCAGTGCCTTTTGCCAGTGATGGTCTGTTATGACGGATTCATCCTATCCCACGCAAGTACGCCGGTGGATGTGCCATCGCAGCAGCTGGTTGACCGATATTTACCCCCAAGAAGTGATGCGTCCACCATATTCGACCAGGGGCCATGCAATCTTAATCCTTTGATACTCAGCGAACCGCGCAGAGACGTGAGGGGAGAACTCAAGCCTGGTTATATGGACTTGAGGTATCGGCTCCACTCAGACATTCTAAATTCCGAAAAGGTCATTACATCTTGCGATGAAGAATTTCTGGAATTGTTTGGGCGGACATGGGGCGGCCTGTTGTGGCTGTACTCGATGGAGAACGCCGAACATGCGATTGTAAGCATGGGGTCCTTAGCGTCGGAATGTACAGTCGCTGCAGACGCATTGAGGACTCAGGGGCATAGAGTAGGCGTCGTAGGGGTGCGCTCATACCGCCCGTTCCCAGCAAGAGCCCTTGCGGCTGTGTTGGCTCGGGTTTCGGGCGTCACTGTGATAGAGAAAGACGTGAGCTACGGTTACGAAGGAGCCCTAGCGGTGGACCTGAAAGGCGCGTTGTTCAACGAGGGACTTCATCCAAAGTTCAATTCTCACGTGGCGGGTCTAGGGGGACGCGACATAATGCCTGACGAAATAGTCGAGGTAATAAAGCGTGATATGGAAAACGGCCCGGCCGTATCATGGATCAACGTAAGGCTGTGGAAATGACGCAAAATGCTTCTGAAAAAATGACCAAGAAAATTCGAGATCTCCCGAGAGAAGAATACATACTGCCTGGTACCCGATCGTGCGCGGCGTGCGGCCTCATGTTAACCTACAGACATGCTTTGAAGGCGCTGGCTCAAAAAAAGGTTTTGGTCACGGTGCCGGCAAGCTGCATGACGGTGCTCCACGGCGTTTATCCAATAACCCCAGTGAAAGTGCACTGTATCAACAACCCTTTCGCTGCCACAGGGGCGTCTTCGTCCGGGATTGTCGCCGGCCTGAAGGTAACCGGTAAACAAGATTACACTGTCGTGGCCTTTGCAGGAGACGGGGGTACGTACGACATCGGCATTCAGGCGCTGTCCGGCGCTCTGGAGAGAGGCGTCGATTTCATGTACGTATGCTATGATAACGAAGGTTACATGAATACTGGTACTCAACGTTCCAGCGCAAGCCCCGTGGGCATGATCACGACCACGACCCCGCTGCTCACCAAACTCCAACAAAAGAAGGATATGATTCGGATAGTAGAAGCCCACAATATACCCTATATCGCCACAGCCTCCCCTGCACATCCATTGGATCTCTATGACAAGTTTGTTGCCGCGAGAGACATGAACGGCCCGCGATACGTAGAGGTGCACGCCCCTTGTCCCCCCGGGTGGGGCTTTCCGAACAAGGATATGATTAAAATAGGGAAAATGGCTGTCGAGTGCGGTGTGCATGTATTGTTTGAAATAAGGGACGGTCGTTTCCGGCTCACGTCTCGATCCCTTAGGCTGGCTGAAAAGGGAACGAGAAAGCCGATTAACCACTATGTATCTCGGCAAACTCGCTTTCGGAAGATGACTGAGCAGCAAATTCAACAATTGCAGGAATTGACTGATTCCCGTTGGGAAAACTTCCTAAAACGTCACCAAGAGCATGCGTAGTCTAGTACTTGGCTCCGAACAACATGCCGAGAAACAACCCCGCCATGAAGTTTACCAAAGAACCGCACGAGAAGATGCCCGCTGAGTCTATTAAGGAAAGCGTCTCACCGAAGGGATTGATCACACTGATCGAGGGCAACCTCTTTTTTGTCGCCGCTGAAGGCAACGGAAAGTTCCCTGCGTGCCACGGTTTTTTAATGAGAGGCCCTGAGAATGTACTCGTTGACGCCGGCATAGGAGCGGAGCGGCTTGCTGAGCTGGATCGAAGACATCGAATAGACGTCCTTATCATAACGCATTCACATCCTGACCACATCCGTCACGGCTTTCTTTTACAAGACAGACACATCATGATGCCGCGAGAAACGCCTGAATCCGTGTGCGATCTCTGCGCACTGGGAGAGCGATTCATGGGGACGAGAGAGGATGGGGAAGAATGGGCGCGCTTTGTGAGTGAGGAATTCGGCGTACGAGCCTTAAGACTTCCTGACGACCGCTTTGGCAACGGCGACGTGCTGGAAATAGGAGGTTGCCGTCTCGAGGCGATCCATGCGCCCGGACACCTGAACGATCATTATTGTTTCCTGGAACACAACTCCCGTACTCTCATCACGACCGACATAGATTTATCCAGCTTTGGACCTTGGTGTGGCAATCCGGAATCCGATCTCGATCTTTTTCGAAAAAGCGTCGAACGCGTCATGTCAATTCCCCACCAACGCGTCTGTTCGTCACACAAACATCCTATCAAAGGTTCGGGCCGCCTGTGCTTTGAAAAATTTCTCCAAGCGTTTGACCGTCAAACCGAATTGATCTACGGTCTCTGCGCCACCCCTCGCACCCTCGATGAATTAGCTCTCAAATCGCCTTTTTATCGTAATACCTTGAGGCAAAAGAACGTTCAGTTCCGTTTTGAACGTCAAATGATCATGAAGCACCTCGCGCTTCTTGAACGAGCCGGCAGGGTAAGGAAATCTGAGGGCGTGTTCCACCGCGCGTAACGGTCTTAGAAAGTGATCAGAATCCGATGAGCCGCCAGTATATGTCATCTGCTCTGATGAGCAAATCAGGAGGGTGCCAATTGAGTCCGGGGCGACAAGTGCGCTTCTGACACAGTGTTTTCACCACAATCTATCACAAGCGTGCTTCGCTTCGATGGCAGTCACGCGACAATGACGTTTTGGTCATTGCCACGAGTCAAAGGAGAGCAGCAATATCAGCTCACATCTTTCGAGCAGAGTGGCTTCTGTCGAATTCTCGGTTTTCCTCGGGAACTGCTCGCTTACTGAAATCGCGGGGCTCGAATACAGCTTTCGAAGCCCTGCGGGAGAGACGAAACGTCAGCGTTTGGGAAGCGCGTCTGTAATCTCACCAACTTGCCGCTGGGAATTCATGAAGGAACGGATGCCCGGAGGCTGACGTCTGCCGGGCTTGGTCATGAGGATTTGCCAGAGCTGGTTGTGACGAGCGCGAAACGCCCCAGCGCAGCTCAGCAAGTAATACTCCCACATTCGCACGAATCTCTCCCCGTATTTTTCTTTGAAGACGTCACGTGAGTTTTGAAAATTTCCGTTCCAGGCCATCAGTGTCTTGTCGTAATGCGGGCCCAGATTATGCAAATCCTCGATGACAAATAAACCCTCTACTGCCCTCGTGATCTGCGCGAGACTTGGCAGCATACCATTGGGGAAGATGTACTTGTTGATCCATGGATCCGTGTTGACGCCAGAATCATTTGAGCCAATGGTATGCAAAAGAAATATTCCGTCGGCGTCCAGGCGCTTATATACTGATTCCATGAATACCCTATAATTTTTGTATCCTACATGCTCGAACATACCAACCGAGACGATCTTGCTATACTGTCCCTCTATGTCTCGATAATCTTTCTCCAGTATGCGCACCGGCAGGCCCTTGCAGAAATCTTGCGCATATGCGATTTGTTCCCGAGATATATTCACGCCTGTCACGGCGCAACCGTAATTCTCTGCGGCATAACGCGCCAATCCTCCCCAGCCGAAACCAATATCCAAGAGATGGTCATCCGCTGTGAGACCCAATTTATGGCAGACAAGTTGCATCTTCTTTATCTGGGCCTGCGTCAGGTCTTCTTTGCCGGTCTCGAAATAGGCGCAGCTATATTGGTTGTAGGGATCGAGGAATGACATAAACAAGTCGTTGTCGAGATTATAGTGGGTTTGAGCCACTTGATACGCCCGTTTCTTGGATTGACGGTTGGAAAGCCGCGCCAGCAAATAGGGAATAAGTAATCGAAAGTTCCCTTTGAGCTTTCCTTTGAGATTGCCTTTTAATATGCGGTAAATCAGATCGTCTATTCGTGTGCAATCCCACCACCCATCCATGTAGCTTTCACCAAACCCCAGATTTTTCTCAGATAGCACCCGTGCAAACATTCGCTCGTCGTTTATCCGGATGTCCCAAGGATTGGATCCGTTAAGCGCGACGCCCACTTCTGCAAGCATCGCCTCTACCAGCGTCGCCTCCCTTGAGGTGCTCATTGCAAAACTCCGAAAGCGCCAAACTCACCGTTTCTGAAGTGAGATCCTTGATAATAGTGCGGACAACTGAACCTTATTTTGTTATAGTAACGCAACAGCGTATGTCAGACGCTATTGCCGAAACGCTACCGTGATGACGACGCGCAATTATAGGGAATTGGAATCAGCGGGTCAACGAAAGGTACCATCGAGATGGCGTTACTTAGCATCGTTTCCCATACCTCTGCTAAAAGCGACTAGCGCCTGTTGATTGCTTCAGGCGTGTATCGAGCAATTCGGATACCTAGTATTTTGTGAGGAGGCTCAAAACTATCATATGGAGTCAATGGAGACTGTTCGTGACACGATTGAAACTATGAATACGGCACTTTTCGAATCGAAGTACTTTGAGCTGCTCCCCACGGCCGACGGTGCGGATAAGTCATTCACTTATGAACTGGCACCTCGCACGAGAGACGCACTTCAGTCATATTGGAATGCAAAAGGACAACTCGCATACATTGCCTCATTGATCGAGGAAAAAATCAATCGATCAGTATTGGACCTCGAGCAAAAAATCCTTGAGCCGTCAGCCTTTGATCCGCTGTGCGATTTTCTCGAACATCTTGTAAAGGCAGTCTCGATCTTTAAGAAATACGATAGACTGGCGTGCAGCTACGGCGATGTTCTGTCATCGTACATCATGGTCCTTTCTCGTCGGGCTGGCAGCGGCAGGCACAGCCCGATTATAGAAAAGCTTTTGAGAAATATCGCTCGTCGGAAAGCCCCTGAGTTAGCTCATGCCCATATCTACGGATCGTATAGCGAACTTCAAAGCAAAGTGTGCGTTGCCCTGATCTCCAAGCGGTACGCAGTTCATGTGCTAGTCACAAGGGGTTTTACCATTCTATTTAGGGCTGACATAGATTTCGATACCTTCGGGACCTCCCCAGACGAACTTGCTCTGCAAATTATCAAACTGTTGATAAGGAATGGGGTCAAGATTTCTGAAGTGCAGGATGTTGTCTGCGGCGGGGGCGACCTTGGCCCCGTTCCCGATGGCATCTATGTGTTGACCGAACGCGTCAAGGAAGAGTCGAGAAAGCGATTGGCGAACAGCTCTCTCAACAGAGGAGCATTAGTAGTGTGGGAGCTGGCAAAACTGTTGCGGGCGCAGAACGAAAACGCTCAGGTCAACGCCTCAGTGTGCAGCCCTCTCTCATTTTGCACTCTTTCAGCGCAAGACATCAATTTCCTGTTGCGGCAAGACTCACGAGAGATGGAAACGAAATTGAAGGGCTACGTCAAAGTGACTCCCCTCAAATCCATTGCCGCCCTTATTTCGGAAATAGAAGAGATAAACCCAGAGAACCTCAACACAGTCGTGATGACTCTCGATGAACGGTTTGCCTCCGCCGTCAAAAAGACGGGGCCGAGAATCGAACGAGAATTGGCTGCGCAAGATGCCAACAAAATGCTCGGCGATTTTGATTTTAAAAAAGTCATGGATCAACTCTACCGTGAGCACATCATTATACCAAAAAATTTTCGCTTAGGGGCGCGCGACAAGGGGACAGGCGTACGGGAAGTATGTGAACTCATGATGATTATAGAATCAGCCAGCATATCGAGGTCATTAAAGCGAAGCCTTGTTCATATAGTGGACTCGTATGCACGCCAGGTTGCGATGGTCATGGAAATGGCGGCGGCAGGGAAAGAATCGGAGCGACCACATTATATTTTACTGACGAGTACTATGGCGCGCGATCCATACTTCATCAAGTTATTTGACAAAATCAGAAGTCAGATGACAACGAACAACATTCCTATAATGTGTGTAGATTCCCTTGAATATGAATACCTTATCGCAAACCATTTCTTCGAAATGTATGTCAACCCAGAAAAAACCGATAAACGATTGAATGTGGACATCGAGGCTCGGAGCATCAAGAAAGCTTTGAGAGTGATCTGTTCGTCTCGAGATACGTCAGAGGTCTTTTCCTTTAGTACATTGCTCGAACAATTAACGAGGGATATAGATGAAAAAAGGCTGGCGCCCGCCAAAATAGTGGTCGTCGGGGGAGACAATGAAGATGTGTTGGCTGCGGTCTCCCAAGCCTTGGAACAGGGATTAGTGGATCAGTTGACGCTGCTCGGCGATCCCCAAGAAATTCGTGCAGCCATCAAAAGGACTAGACTGCCCATCGCCCCTGAATTGGATCCCCATACGCGCATCGTGTCCATCGATCCCCTCGCTGCTGACTTTGAGGCGAAAAGAGTCTCGCTGGCGAACATTTTCCGCGAATTCCTGAGCGCGAATTCCGAATACATCGTGGTCAAAGGCAGTGTCGATACGGCAACGCTGTTGCGTACGGCTCTCTCGATTTACAAAAAGGCGATTCCCGGTCAGGACGGAAAAGAGATTCAACAGCACCCGTTGGCCACGAGCACCGCGTTGTATGTCCTCCCTGACGGTCGTTTCTTCGCTCTTTCAGACGCCGCCGTGAATCCCAGCTTTCGAAGTTCTGAGGCCCTGGTCCAAGCCATCGAAAATCAAATGGATGTGGTGCGCAAGGTGACGCAGCCGGGGCTCTTGCTCAAAGTGGCGATCATTACGGCCGTGGAAAAACAAACATCTGCGATTCCGGCTACGCTGTTGGCCGCGGAAACCACCACAAAGGTGGGGCGGTTGTTGGAAAAATACGGACCCATGATCGTCGAAGGTCCCCTCTCCTTTGATTTGGCGACTGTCCCGGAAGTAGCTGATGAAAAACATTACGAGGGCAAAATTCGGGGAGACGCCAACTGTTTGGTGGCTACAGAGATCAACACAGCCAATGTCCTCTACAAAATGCTCTCCAAGACCATGGGAAGCCTTGGCCTCATGGTTGATAATGGCGCCATTATCACAGCCGGGCCCAATACAGTTCCCATTGTTCTCACCTCCAGAGGGGATACGGCTCGGACGAAATTCAACTCAATTGTCCTGGCCCTTGCCTATCTGTCCAAGCAGAAGGATGCTCTTTCAACACAGACCGAGTCGCTCTCTTCTGCAGCATGAAAAAACGAGGGCTCACAATACAATGCGGCCGGCCCGCTCCCAATGGGAGGTAGAAGAGGCCGGCCTTGACACCCTGAGTGTCATTGGATAAATTTCAGCAGCTAAGCGTCAGTGCGTCAGCGTTGCATCGCGGAGGTTGAGTTGATAGTAGCCAAACCGAAGCCCCTCACAGAAATCTTGGACATGATAGAGGGATATTCCAACGTACTCGTGGCTGGTTGCGGCACGTGCGTCGCTGTATGTCTGGCAGGGGGCGAGAAAGAAACCAAAATATTGGCAAGCAGTCTGGAACTCGCAGCATCTGTGGAAAAAAAAGACAAGCAATTCCGGACTGTCACGATCGAACGACAATGCGATCGAGAATTCCTTCGACTTATTGAGGGAGACATAAACGACGCCGACGCCGTCGTGTCCTTGGCATGCGGCGCGGGAATCCAGTTTCTCGCGCAAATGTACGATCCGAAACCCGTGTTCCCCGGCGTTGATACATGCTTCATAGGCGTTTCGGAAGGCGCTGGCGTGTGGTCTGAACGCTGCCGATCGTGTAATCAATGCTACCTCGGAATAACGGGAGGAATCTGTCCGGTTACCATGTGCGCAAAAGGTTTGCTGAATGGGCCGTGCGGAGGTCCGTCACACGGAAAGTGCGAAACAGATCCAATCAAAGACTGCGCCTGGGTGCAGATCATAGAACGACTAGAAAGACAATCTCGCCTCGACTTGCTCAATGCCATTGCGCCGCCCATGAAGCATGAATTGAGGTCGCACCCCGCAAGAATAGAACGAGGCGACTACCGAATAACGATGAGTGGAGAGGCGGCAGAGCGCGCCGGCGACGCCGCAAGAAAGTAGCTGTGTGAACGCGATTCGAAGCATTGACACACATTGCCTCATCATAGGCGGCGGCATAGCGGGGCTTACTTGCTCCAAAGAATTGGCGGCTCGGGGATACGACTCGGTAATCGTTGAAAAAGGCCCTTTCCTAGGAGGGCATGTGGTAAAATTGGCCTGTAAGGCCACGCATGCCTGTCAGAACTGCGGCGCGTGCCTGGTCATAGAGGCAATTAATGAAAGTCTCACATCGCGGCGCACTATCCATTTACTTTCATCCCGTGTGACGCGCCTTCGTGAAGATGGTAGTGCCTTCGAAGCGACTATCGTCCAGGAACCTATTCGCATATTTCCGGATCTGTGTACGGCGTGCGGCGAGTGTGTGCAGGCTTGTGTGCCCGGAGCGATCCGTGTATCCCCCGTCACGCAGACACCGTATATTGTATATGATGCGTGCTCCAGATCCCATGGAGACCTCTGCGCTAAGTGCCAAGACGTGTGTTCTCGTTCCGCCCTCAACCTCTCAGCATCGGAAACCGAATTCACGGTGAGAGCAGATGCGGTGGTGGTAACCACTGGTTTTACGCCTTTCGATGCCACCGACAAACCTCGCTTAGGCTACGGGAGAATACCCGGTGTGCTCACTGCTCTTGAATTGGAGGAGGTGCTCCGAAACGCACAGTTCGACTGGACCCCCTCAGGACGCTCGATTTCCCGTGTAGCTTTTATTCAATGCGTCGGAAGCCGAGATGCGCACATAGGACGAAACTATTGCTCTCAGGTCTGTTGCGCCTATGCATTGCGACTCGCACGTCTCCTGAAGGCAAAAAAATCTAACCTCGAGATAACGGTCTTCTACATGGACATCCAGACGTTCGAAAGGAATTTTGCGAGACGGCTGGAAGAAGCCGGCGAGGAAGTGAAACTTTGTAGAGCTATTCCCTCTGAGGTCCGAGCCGCGGCGGGAGGAGGCGTCGAGGTGCTTTACCATAGCAGCCATGGAACCAATGTGTGGGATAACTTTGATATGGTGGTTCTGAGCATCGGGATGTCTCCACCCGAGTCTATCCCTGGGCTCGATTTTCTAGGAAGAAACGAGCACGGATTTTTTCAACCGAATACAAGCCGAGGGCTATTTGTGGCTGGGGCATGCCAAGGGCCAAAATCCATAACGGAAAGCATACGCCACGCGGCTGCGGTTGCCGAACGCGTGGTCGGCTATGTGGGACGAGGTGATAAAGGAGCGTTGCATTGAACATGAGCCCCCAGTCTTTTTCAGCCGAAAGCTTACAAAGCGCCGACGCCAAAGATTTCCGCGTCGTGCTGGTTCTTGGGGGGGATGCCGTCGCAGCTGAATTGACAGAGCGCCTCTGCGAGGAAGGGTTCTCGGTAGTGTACGTAGGTGGCTCGGAACCTATATTTGCCCATCAAAAGTACGCAGACCAGCTCGAGTGCATAGTGAATGGAGTGCTGAGGGACATTCGCGGCGTACTCGGGGCATTCCACGCCTCAATCCAAACACCTCGCGGTGTGGTTCAAAAAAAAGTGGGATTCGTGGTAATCGCCCAGCCGCCCATGATCGTTCCGAAGTACGAGCAGTACGGAGTACAACCAACGCCTGGGGTGGTGTGCCTGTCTCGATTTCTTGAACAGTTGCAAGGAGGATCAATAGGCGCTTTCAGAGGAGCGGACCGGCTCCATGTCGCCTTCTTTGCAGGGTTGGATGACATTGCTGACACCGCCACATTCGCCAAAATATTCGATTGCATAGAGATCCTTACCGCTCAAAAGAAAAATCAATGTTACGTCTTCACACGCCACCTCAAAGTCGCCGAAAATGGTCTGGAAGCGCGTTATCGGAGGGTGAGAGAGTCTGGGACGCTTTTCTTTGCCTTCGAGCGAGATGCGCCAGTAGTGGAACAAACAAACGACATGTTAAAGATTGTGTTTACGGATCCACACCTATCTTCAGAGTTTGAGCTGATACCAGATGTGTTAGTGGTTGATGAGCGGCTTTTGCCCCCTGATTCTCTAGAACCTGTCTGGGCAATGATCCCATCAAGCCTACGCGCCAGACCCTATGTGACACCCGCATCCCCGCGTTTTCCTCACGTTGAGACAGCCAAGGTGGGGGTGTTTGCTTTAGGACCTGCTCGCGGCGAGTTTTATCCTTTCAAACTCAAGAATGATATCGAGTTGGTCGTTGGAAGCGTGAAAAAAATGACGACGCTGACCAAAGGGCCAAACCCGGCGTTGGTTGCCGGGATCGAACCCGCAAAATGTACATTGTGCCTCACCTGTGTCCGTACGTGTCCCCATGGCGCGATACAGTTTGGCGCCTCTGCCTTTGTGGACGAGGATTCTTGTCAGGGATGCGGGATTTGTGTATCCGAATGCCCCATGCTTGCCATTTCATTTGCCGAAAGAAAGACCTTGTGTGGTGATAATCCTGAAGACCAGGGCCGACTGGCGTCACCGCCTGAGTGTGACGGGAATCTTGTCGCCTTTCTTTGCGCGCATTCGGGGGCCAACGCCTTTGCCGAACTGCCCTCAGCCGTCAGAGGCCTTTTGAAGCCCGTTGTGGTGCCTTGCGCTGGTGCCGTGGGAGAGCTGGATGTGATGAAGGCGCTTCTCACTGGAGCCCGAGGAGTGCTTGTGGTCGGCTGTTTCCATGGGAATTGCGCGTCTGTTTATGGGACGGACCGCGCCGCCCATCGGGTCGCTTTCATAAAACAAACCCTCGCCGGAGCTGGATTCAATAAGGATCGTCTGATGTTCGTACCTGCGGCATCCAATGCCCCATACATTCTTGCATCGGCAATTGAAGAGCTTTTAAGATCCACTGACTTTGTCGCTCAAGACACGCCGACAGTGAGCACGTCATGAAGAGAACCAGAATTAATGACCTAGACGCTTCGTTCAAGTGGAGAGTCGCGCGACAGCCCGGGGGCGAGGGAATCACCAAGTGTTTCTCATGCAAAGCATGTTCAGCAGCCTGTCCCATCTGCTTGATAGAGCCGAAGTACGACCCGAGAAAGATCATCCGTATGGTGCTTCTGGGCATGGAAGAACAGGTGCTCAAAAATGATCTGATATGGCTTTGTTCCACATGCTATGGCTGCCGAGAGGTATGCCCCCAAGACGTCAGATTTACGGACGTGATGTTCGCAATAAAAAATATTGCGGCGCAGGAGGGTTGCGTTCCTGCGGGACTCATGGGGCAGAAAACGATTCTTAAAAAACGCGGTCGCTTGTACGAAGTCGGAGACTTTGAAAACGAAAAACGAGAAAAAATGGGGCTCCCTCCCATCCGGGAAATGGCCGACGACTATGACAAATTACTGTAAGTGCCGGTGCAAACAGCGAAACCGCAAGCTGGCTCATGTGACGCCGCTGACGAGCTATCTCAACCTGTCGTCCGGCAGCGGCGACCAAGGCCGTTAGGAAGAAACGATCGATGGACGTGCTCTTATATCTTGGCTGCACGGTGCCAGTGAGAAATTTGAATTACGAAGTATCTGCCCGACTCACTGCTCGAGCTTTAGGGATACATTTCCACGATCTGGATTCGTTTGGGTGCTGCGGCTTCCCTCTGAAATCTCTGGACGCCGCTGATACCCTGGTGATCGCCGCAAGGAACTTGGCATTAGCTGAATCTCGAGGGATGGAAATCTGCGCCCTGTGCAACGCCTGCGCCGCGACATTGGCGGAAACCGTCCATTCCCTCGAAGCTGACCCAGCGCTGAAAGAATCAGTGAACGAGAGGCTGACTGCCGTAGGTCTCAACTATAAGGGCCCTGTTCGAGTCCGCCATTATATGCGGCTACTTTGGGAAGAGGTGGGGCTGGAGAAGCTGAGACAAAAAATCGTGAAACCTCTCACCGGCGCCGTTCTTGCCCCTCACTATGGCTGTCACTATCTCAAGCCCTCCGAGTTGACACAAGGCTTTGATTCGCCAGATGTCCCAAACACCCTTTCTGAGCTCATCGAGGCAACAGGCGCCTCGCTCTTGGACTACGCGACCCTCAAGGACTGCTGCGGGGGAGGATTGCTAGGCTTGTCGGAAGACGCGGCAAATGCGTTGGCTGCCCCCAAGCTGCAAGAAGTCTCGCTGAGTGGAGCTCACGCTCTTGTCCTTGTCTGTCCCTTTTGCAACGTGATGTATGAAGGGCAGCAAAAAAAGATTGCAAAAAAAAGTGGTCTTGACCTAAAGGTACCCGTGGTTTACTATCCGCAAATCCTTGGGCTGGCTTTGGGCTTCTCAGCCGAGGAGCTGGGCTTTCGGCTGAATCGGGTCAAACCTACCGAGTTGCTAGAAATCGCCCAAAGGTAGGAATCCCGCGTATCCTGTCATTCCCTTGAACGTACAGGGGAAATTGAGGAGGTGCTTATGGAATTTCAGGGCTACTTCTTTCCGGATGATCTGAAGTACGAAAGAAATCATTATTGGGCTCGAATCGAAGGGGGGCTTGTTGTCACGGGCGCGACAGAATTCATTTCTAAGCAAGCAGGCGAGATCACATTCGTGGATTTACCTCAGGAGGATGATGAGCTTTCTCAGGGAAAACCCTATGGCTCGATTGAATCAGGGAAATGGGTCGGCCGTATATATGCCGTTGTTTCCGGAGTTGTTGTCGAGGTGAATGAGACATTGGAAGACGAGCCTGAAAAAATAAACGAAGATCCGTACGGCGCCGGTTGGATTTGCAAAATAAGACCCGCGAATCTTGAAAGTGAGATGGCGAGTCTCATGTCCCCAGACGACAACTTCCAAAAATTCATTGCTGAAGAAATCGAGAAGATCGCAGCTCAAACAAAGTAGCCGTCAACATAATGGCGTTTCTGGCAGGAGGCATCCGCGCAGGCCCTTGACTGGTCGAGTTTCAATTCCGCCGAAAGGGGACCATGTTTCGAACGCACTCAAGGATGCAACCGACTCTAGGGCTGAATAATGCCGAGTTCGGCCTCCAAACGATATGCAGTTGATCACTGGGATTCGCAGGTACGGTCGCGTCGTGCGCCGTAAGTCACGTACATGTTACGCACGCCGGGAGGGGGACTAAACATGGAAGGAATGAACCTTTTGGACATTACAATCAAATATTTTAACATGATAGTCTTCGTGCTCTGCGTGCTGTTCGGGATGACGTCTTTCTTAGTCTCCTGGGTGGCTTGGCGTGAAATCAAGAAGAAGAATAATATAGTGAGAAGCGTCCTGGCCGCCTACAATGTGGTGGAAGAGACGTTGGAAAAAGGGCGTACCGTTGATGGAGATGTGCTCTTAGACCCTTCCGTCGTGGAGACCGTGCTCAACAGCGTCCAGGAAATTCTCAATGTCATCTACGGAGAGATGACGGGTAAACCAATTCCTCCCATCGATGAACGATTGCACGGCTCTCGAAAAACCTCTCGTGCAAAAAAGATGTCCGATAAGTCGAGGGTGCACGATGTCATGCCTGTGGAGCTTGATGGTCAGCGAGTCGAGTATGTTGAGGAAGAAGACCAATCAAGCCGACATGCCTACCACCCGTGACGCAGACTGCTTCCTGCATGCAGCGAACTCCCGTGAACCCATCGGCTCTGGTGTTGCACTGTTACAATCACAAGAGTAAACTGAAAAGTGAGGCGCGGATACATTCACGCGAGTTGCTATTGAGGAGAGCAGAGATGGAAACGGGTACAGAAACAGTAAAACGAGGACACGCGCAGATGCTCAAGGGCGGTGTCATCATGGACGTGGTGACGCCGGAGCATGCTCGTATCGCTGAAGACGCCGGGGCGTGCGCGGTGATGGCGCTCGAACGGGTACCGGCGGATATTCGAGCCCATGGCGGCGTTGCTCGAATGAGCGATCCAGCGCTCATCCTCGAGATAATGGATGCCGTAACGATCCCCGTGATGGCTAAGTGTCGCATTGGGCATTTTGTAGAAGCTCAGATTCTTGAAGCCATCGGCGTCGATTACATCGACGAGAGCGAGGTATTGACCCCCGCAGATGAGCAGCATCACATAGACAAGAGGCACTTCAAGGTGCCTTTTGTCTGCGGCTGTCGGAACCTCGGGGAAGCTCTCAGACGGATTGCTGAAGGCGCCTCCATGATAAGGACCAAGGGCGAGGCAGGTACCGGCGACGTGGTGGAAGCGGTGAGACATGCCAGAGAGGTCCTCGGCGCCATCCGCCGATTGCAGACGATGAGCCCTGACGAGCACGTATCCTACGCCAAGGAGATTGGAGCCCCCTTAGAACTCATACGTGCAACAGCAGAAAAAGGTCGTCTCCCCGTGGTTAATTTTGCGGCGGGAGGCATCGCCACACCCGCTGACGCTGCGCTCATGATGCAGTTGGGAGTGGATGGCGTGTTTGTCGGTTCCGGCATCTTCAAAAGCGGCAATCCCGCAGCCCGCGCAAAGGCCATTGTCAAGGCCGTCACGCACTTCCGCGATCCAGCCATCTTGGCAGAGGTGAGTAAAGGCCTCGGCGAGGCCATGGTGGGCATAGGAGTGACCGAACTCCCAGAGAAGGCCCGACTCGCCGTCCGAGGATGGTAGGGCGGTTATGGTTATAGGCGTCCTCGCACTCCAGGGAGATTTCGAAGAGCACTGTGCAGTGCTGCATCGTCTTGGAGCGGAGCCCCGTGAAGTACGCCTACCGAGGCATTTAGAGGGAATCGCCGGCCTCATCATCCCGGGCGGAGAAAGCACGACTCTAGGCAAGTTGGCCGTCGCGTATGGCCTCGTCCAGCCTCTAAAAGAGATCAGCCGTTGCATTCCCATGTGGGGAACCTGCGCGGGCATGGTATTCATGGCTTCTGAGGTGGGGACCGATCAAACGGTCTTGGGCGTCCTGGATGTCGTTGTCAAACGAAATGCCTTCGGCAGACAGGTTGACAGCTTTGAAGAAGAGATAATGATCACCGGCCTCGATGGGGGACCATTCAGGGGCATATTCATCCGTGCGCCAATTATTACCTCCCTTGGGCCTTTGACGGAGCCGATGTGCACCCTTAAAGACGGCCGAGTGGTGGCCGTCAAGCAAGGCCGGTTGATGGCTACCGCCTTCCATCCCGAACTTACGGGCGACGATAGGCTTCATCAATATTTCCTAAACCTCACGGATAGCGCATGACCAAGTACAAAGCCGTCGTGGAGTACGATGGCACGATGTACCACGGTTGGCAGTGGCAGCCTGGTCTGCCTACCATCCAAGGCGCACTTGAACACGTGCTTTCACAGATATGTCGGGAACCGGTTCGCGTCCACGGCGCTGGACGCACCGACGCTGGCGTGCACGCCCTTGGTCAAGTCGCTCACTTTGAAAGCGCCTGGTCGCATACGGCAGAGGAGCTGCAGCGGGCCTGCAACGCGCTGCTTCCTTCAGATATTCTCATACGCGAGCTCGGTCCGGTCGGACGCGATTTCCATGCACGCCACTCCGCGGTCGCCAAGCTCTATACTTATCGTATATTGAATCAATCCATGAGGTCATGCTTCTGGCGCTCTTACGCCTGGCACGTAAAGGAGCCCCTGGATATTCAATCCATGAACGACGCCGCCAGACATATACAGGGCGCCCACGATTTTGCGGCTTTTGGGGCGCCTACGGATGGTACTGACTCGACAGTGCGGCATGTCGCGCAGGCCTTCTGGCAGTTTGACTCAGCCCTGGGGTTGGTCGAATTCGCTATTCAGGGCTCAGGTTTTCTGCGATACATGGTACGTCGTCTTGTAGGAACTCTGGTCTGGGTAGGCCATAGCAAGATATCGTCTCATCATTTCCTCTCCATCTTGGATTCGTGCGACCGCTCCAAGTCAGGTCCCACCGCCCCTCCTCACGGTCTATACCTTACGAAAGTGGACTATCCTACTGTTTTTGATGAGCCGAGAATGTTTGCCTCTCGCGAACAACATATTCGTTGACATGCGACTCGTTTTCTGTTTTATTCTTGCGCAAGCAGAAACACGTTCATTCCGTACAGAAAGCGTCGCCGCCTCGTGACGCACAAGCGGTATTCCAAAGCGCTAATATAATCTTGTTCGACCGACTGTTCCGCGTAGGGCCTCAACCCATGAAACAACGCTGGAGTCTGTCATGGATATCCTCTTACAGATCATAATCAGCGGCCTGGCAACAGGAGGCGTGTACGGCCTGATCGCGCTCGGTTATGTTCTCGTTTATAAAGCGACGAGCATTCTCAATCTTGCCACAGGGCAGTTCATGACCATTGGGGCCTTCGTCTGCTTGACATTGATGAGCAACATAGCCGCTCCCTTTTACATTGCCTTTCCTGTAACCCTCGCCTTTTCTGCGATCCTCGGCATTGTGGTTGAGAGAATTGTACTAAGGCCGCTCATCGGGGAGCCACTCATCGCAGTTATTATGGTGACGATTGGTCTTGCAAGCATATTGAACGGTCTGACCCATCTCATATGGTCGCCGCAGTATCGCTCCTTCCCACCGATCTTCCCACCCCAGCCTCTTGACCTTGGCTTCGCCATAGTGCCTTCGGGTTTGTTATGGGGGTTCGTCTTCGCGATTCTCTGTACCGTGATTTTTACCTGCGTCTTCCGGTACACACGAACTGGCCTGGCCATGAGAGCGACCGCTGGGAATCAGCAAGCAGCGCTTTCCATGGGTATTAGCGTCAAGAGGGTGTTCGCCATTTCATGGAGTCTCGCGGCCATCACCGCGGCCATAGGCGGCATCATCATCGGCAACATAAGCGGCATAAGCATACATCTTGGGCATATCGGCCTCAAGGTGCTCTCCGTAATTATCCTCGGCGGCCTCGACAGCATCGTCGGCGCCATCGTCGGGGGCTTCATTGTAGGGGTGTTGGAAAATGTCGCTGGGGTGTACCTCGATGCCGCCGTCGGAGGCGGCTCGAAAGAAGTAATACCTTTTGTCATCTTGGTGGCAATACTCATGATTCGTCCCTATGGAATATTTGGAAAAGTCCTCATCGAAAGGGTCTAGATTCGGTGCTCGCGATAGCCTTCGGTGAGGCACAAAGAAAACAATCAGGCCTGACCCGAGAAGGGCTCACAATATAACCAGCACAAGCTCAAGAGGTTTGCCATAATGCGATGCGGAGATTTCAAGGAATCGTACTGGGAAGACGAGATCATCTTTCAGTCGTTCTTCGTGCGCTTTTGGCTGGCCGTCCTTCTGATTATTCTCGTAATCCTCCCACTGCTTGCCAGTCCTTACGTAATGTATGTGGCCAATCTCATCGGGATCGCCATTATCGGTTCAGTGGGGCTTAACCTCCTCACCGGTTTTACGGGGCAGATCTCTCTTGGTCACGCCGCATTTATGGGCGTCGGAGCTTATGCCACAGCGGTGCTCGTCACTAAACTGAGCATACCCTTTTGGCTCGCGTTGCCATGCGCTGGCGTCATATCAGCCGCAGCAGGCATGATTATCGGCATCCCATCTCTGAGGGTCAAAGGCCTGTATCTGTGCATTGCTACACTGGCCGCGCAGTTCATTTTCGAATTTGTCTTCCTGCATTGGGAGTCTCTTACGCACGGCATAAGAGGAATCAATATGCCGGCGCCTGCGATAGGGGCGCTTGTATTTGATACAGAACCGCGTTTTTACTATGTCGTCCTCATACTTGTGATAATTGGCGTCGGTTTTGCCCGCAACCTCTTGCGAACAAAATGGGGAAGAGCTTTTGTGGCTATCCGTGATCGAGACCTGGCTGCTGAAATTATGGGGATCAACTTGTTCCGCTATAAGCTGGCCGCATTTGCGTTAAGTTCCTTTTACGCCGGCGTTGCAGGAGGTCTTTGGGTTGGTTTTATCAAGGTCGTCACCCCAGAGCACTTTCCTTTCTCCTTGTCCATCCAATACTTGGCGATGGTCATCGTGGGCGGTCTTGGCAGTGTCATCGGGTCCATTTTTGGGGCGGTTTTTATGACCCTCGTGCCTGAATTGCTGAACGTGTTCACGAGCTTTGCCAAAGATATTTTCCCGTCTATTGGCCAAAACTTTATTCCATTAAAGGATGTGATTTTTGGAACTCTCATAGTGAGTTTCCTTATTTTCGAACCCCATGGCTTGGCAGAGATATGGCACCGAATCAAGAACTTCTTCTCGCTTTGGCCGTTTTCATATTAGCTGTTGCGCGGCCTTGGGAAAATACGTCAGGAATGATGTAATTGTGAAAGGACGATCATTGAGAGTTCGAAAGAGTCCAAGTCGTCGCGAAGGATAAAGGCGGTGCAACCGCTCTTCATCTAATTTCAAGGAGAGGAGACGTGTTCATGAGCGGCAATAACGTATGTGTGAGATTAGTGGTGTGCCTTTTAGTCTGTTTATGCGCCCAAGTGGTGTTTGCCCAAGGCGAAATCAAAGTGGGAGCGGTGCAACCAATCACCGGACGTTTCGCTTTTGCCGGGGTAAACATTAATGCGGGTCTGGAAGATGCACTCATGATGGCCAACGAAGAGGGCGGCATCAACGGCAAGAAAATCAAGTACATCATGGAAGACGGACAGTACCAGCTCGACGTAGCCATCGCTGCATTTAAGCGCATCATGTCTCGCGACAATCCTCTGATCATGTACGGCGAGAGTACCGGTTTGGGGAAGGCGATGGCCCCTGAGATCAAGGATCGGTTCAAAATCCTTTACGGCTCAACTTCATTTTCAAGTGAGCTTGCCGATGCAGCCAATAATCCGTACATGTTTGTTCCCGGCCCCACATATTCGGATATGTTCGGCGTGCTGCTCAACTACATTGCCCAGCAGAAGCCGGGCGCCAAAGTGGCTTTCTTTTACAGCGACACCGAATTTGGCAAAGACCCCATACCGTACGGCAGGGAATTGTGCAAAAAACTCAAACTTGATCTCGTCGCCGAAGAAGTGGCAGCCGTTGGCGCGGTGGACGTCACCTCCCAGGTCCTGGATCTTAAAAGGAAAAATCCCGACTTCGTCATCTTCCAAGGGTATGTCATGGCCCCTGTAGCGACCGTCATTAAGCAGTGCAGGGATTTTGGCATGACATGCCAGTTCATGGGTACTTTTTGGGGCGCCTCAAAGATGCTCATAGACAATCTCGGTCCATTGGCTGAGGGGTATTTGGCCGTCAATCCTTACATGTATTGGTGGAACGAGGAAGTTCCTATGATTAAAAAAATTAGGGACTATTCACAAAGGGTTCACCCCGATGTCAAGTATCGCGACAACTCTTATATGCAGGCCTTTATGTCTGGTCTCATTTTTGTTGAGTGCCTCAAGCGAGCCGATAAGGCTGGGCAACTCAATGGCGAAGGCCTTGTAAAAGCCCTCGCTTCCCTCAAGGACTTCGATAGCGGCGGTCTCTCAGCTCCGCTCACAATCAAGAACAACAAGTTTCCAGTGGCAAGGGTCTGGAAGGTAAACGTGGAGAAAAAGATCTTTGAGCCAGTATCAGACTGGATGACGGTTGAATAATGTTCGCAAACCGGGATGAGCCCCAGCAATACGTCTGCTGGGGCCTCCCTTCATAATGACTCTTAAAAACTAGTAAGTGGTCACACGCATGGTCGGAACGCTACCGCATTTACTCAAAGAAAAAGCTGAACAATATGGCAACTCAAAGGTCGCGCTCCGCGAAAAGGAGTTTGGCATCTGGCAGTCCGTGACCTGGCGGCAATACTTCCACAACGTCCGTGATCTGGCGCTAGGATTGCTCACGCTGGGCTATGTTGATGGAGACAAGATGGCGATGCTCGGTGATAACAGGCCCGAATGGCTTTACTCGGAGCTTGCAATACAGTCCCTTGGCGGAGCCGCCGTAGGGATATTCCCCGACAGCCATTTAGACCAGGTCAAGTACATCATCGACCACTCTGACGCGGCATTCCTCATGGTCGAAGACCAAGAGCAAACTGACAAGTTTCTCCAGATTAAAGAGCAGTGCCCCAAGGTGCGCCATGTCATTGTCGATGACATGAAGGGAATGAGACGCTATGACGATCCTATACTCATCCCCATGACCCGTGTGATGGAGGCTGGCAGGCAACTGGACGAACGGGAGCCCCACTTGTTCGATGAATATCTGGGCAAGGTCACCGAGAATACCGTCGCTCTTATCGCGTACACCTCCGGGACTACAGGTCTTCCCAAAGGAGCCATGTTGACCCACAGAAATATGGTCAAAATGGCCGTGAATTATGATTCCATTGATCCCGCCTTTCCTACGGACAATCACGTCTCTTTTCTGCCGTTGCCCTGGATTGGCGAGCAGATGACTGCAGTCTCCTGGAATTTATACAAAGCCTTCACTATAAATTTTCCCGAGAAAGTGGAAACAGTCGCCGAAAACCTCAGAGAGGTAGGGCCGAATATCTTGTTTGCGCCCCCGCGTTTCTGGGAGAAAATATGCTCGGATATCCAGGTAAAGATTCAGGACGCGGTGTGGATCAAGAGATTCTTTTATAGGCTGTTCATGCCCGTGGGCTACAAGATGGCGAAGCTAAGACTGGCTGGCCAGTCGCCCGGGCCGCTCATGTACATGCTGGATAAACTCGGATACCTGTGCCTCTTTAGGTCTTTGAAAAACTACTTTGGACTTCGGCGGCTCAGAAACGTATACACAGGAGGAGCAGCGCTGGGTGAAGAAATCTTCCATCTCTTCCTTGCGCTGGGCGTCAACATCAAACAGCTTTACGGGCAGACAGAAACGGCAGGCATATCTGTAGCGCACAGGAATGGCGACATCAAACTCAACACGGTAGGTCGCCCCATACCAGAAATAGAGATCAGGATCTCGGATTCCGGTGAAATACTCACCAGGGGCCCCACGGTATTTCTCGGATACTACAAAAATGAGGAAGCTACCAAGAGAACCCTAGTGGATGGGTGGCTCCATTCAGGCGATCAAGGGTTGTTCGACGAAGATAATCACCTGATCATGATAGACAGGATGAAGGATGTCATCAAACTATCCGACGGCACAAAGTTTTCGCCGCAGCTCATCGAAAACAAACTCAAGTTTAGCATGTATATCTCGGAGGCCGTGGTGCTCGGCAAGGATCGACCTTTTGTGACCGCCATGATCAATATGGACATGGCGAACGTAGGGAAATGGGCCGAAAATAGAAAAATTACCTACACGACGTACACGGACCTTTCTCAAAAGGAAGACGTCTATCAGTTGATTGCAGGGGAAATAGCGAGGACGAACCAAAGCCTGCCCAAGGCCGCTCAGGTGCGCAGATTTGTGATGCTGCACAAGGAATTGGACGCCGACGACGATGAAATGACCCGCACGAGAAAGGTTCGAAGGTCTGTGGTCGAGGAGCGATACGCGGCGCTGGTGGAAGCGCTGTACGGGGACCAAGAGGTTTTGAACGTATCTTCCCACATCAAATATAGGGATGGAAAAGCCTTCACTATGCAGACAACCGTTCGAATCAAGGAAGTCCCGGAAACCGTTGCGTCAGCCAAAGGACCTTTGACATGAGAGCCTCGCACATTGAGCCGAACAAGGATGATTATATCCTCGAGGTGAGGAATCTTTTTCTGAGCTTTGGCGGCGTACAGGTCCTGACTGACGTATCCCTCGGAGTCAAGAAAGGTGAGATATTCACCATTATCGGGCCCAACGGCGCAGGAAAGACGTGCCTTTTGAACTGCATCAACCGATTTTACCAACCGGCGCAAGGTGAAATACTGTTCCAAGGAGTCGATCTTACTCGTCTCAAGTCTCATCAAATAGCGTCCCTCGGCATTGCCAGGACGTTCCAGAACGTTGAACTCTTCAAGGGCATGACCGTATTGGACAATATCAAGCTGGGACGACACGTCCACCTTAAGACAGGCCTGTTGTCAGCCGGATATTTTTTTGGAAAGGCCCGAGAAACAGAATTGGCCCTTCGCAAAGATATCGAGGAAAACATCATCGATCTTTTGGAGATTGAGCACATAAGGAAGAAAAGGGTGGGAGCTCTTCCATATGGGCTCCAAAAAAGAGTAGAGCTGGGAAGGGCTCTTGCCATGCAGCCCAAGCTGCTCCTGTTAGACGAACCCGTCACAGGGATGAATTTGGAGGAAACGGAAGATATCACGAGATTCATCCTTGACATCCACGAGGAATGGGGCGTGACCATCATCCTTATCGAGCATGATATGGGTGTCGTAATGGATATTTCTGATCGAGTTACTGTACTCGACTTCGGCGTCAAGATTGCCGAGGGCGCGCCTGAGGAAATACGCAAGGACGAACGGGTGATAAAAGCCTATCTCGGCGAAAAAGATCTCACCTATTCTCGACTCGGAGCCTAACCATATATGTCAGTAATGCTCGAAGTGAACAACATCGAAGTCACTTACAACGAGGTCATCCTCGTGCTCAAAGGCATGTCGCTCAAGGTGGATGAAGGACAGATCGTCACAATCCTCGGCAATAACGGCGCCGGTAAAAGCACCACCCTCAAGGCCATTTCGGGACTCCTCAAATCTGAGGACGGAGAGATCACCGACGGGACCATCAGCTTCATGGGCCAACGGATCGATAAAATGGAACCGGAGGACATTGTTCGCCTTGGTATTTTTCAAGTCATGGAAGGTCGCAAGGCCTTTGAAGACCTGACCGTCGAGGAGAACCTGTACGTGGCAGCTCACACGATCAAAAGCAGAACACAAATTAAGCAAGACTTGGAAAGGGTGTACCATTATTTTCCCCGATTGGTGCAGCGCCGCAATGTGCTCGCAGGATATATCAGCGGCGGCGAACAACAGATGCTCGTCATCGGCAGGGGGCTCATGGCGCACCCCAAGCTCCTGCTCCTTGATGAACCCAGTATGGGGTTGAGCCCAATGCTCGTGGGAGAAATATTTGATATTGTCAAGCGCATCAACGAGGAAGAAAAGGTCACTATTCTCCTTGTCGAGCAAAATGCGCGGATGGCCCTGAGCATCGCCGACCATGGCTTCGTGATGGAAAATGGCAAGATCGTCTTGGATGACACTGTAGAAAAGCTGAGGGAGAACGAAGACATTAAAGAATTCTATCTCGGTCTCACCCAAATGGGCGAAAAAAAGAGCTACAGAGATGTAAAGCATTACAAGCGGCGAAAGCGGTGGCTCACGTGAGCGGCCCCTCTCCCGCATTGCTTCCTCGTACAACCAGAGGGGTCAGGCCAGGCAACCGCGTGAAATACATGAAGTGGGCGCCGAAGACGTGCGATCTGCCGCGAACGTGCTATACGTGATCTCGGAACTACTCACGAATCGGCGGAGGTAGCCGCCATCTCCACCTTTTTCCGCTCTATCATTTCGAGCGATTTCCTCTTGTCATTTCGAGCGAAGCGAGAAATCCTGCGCTAGCGGGAAAGATTTCTCAGTCTCAAGGCTCCTTCGAAATGACGTGGTGGCCTCTTCCTTCGTTCAAGCCTCGCTCCTTTCAAAATGACCAGATTTCAGGTCTCCTAGTGCACAAGCGGCTTTCGAAGGTACTCACTTCCTCGATGATGCGAACCTTATTACGACGGGGATTTCAAAAACCGCCATATATCGCCCGGCCTTTTCTTCTGAGACTCTAATAGCGTCTCAAATTAATGGCCACATTACGTCGCTTCGCTTCAAATAAGGCTAGTCATATAATGGCATGGCGAAGGGGCGGAGGGTGAACTCGCGATATCTAGGGGAGAGCTTACAGCTCGTGCGACAGTTTGACTCAAAATTTATGGCCTTTCTCAAAAGAACGCGGGAAATGGCCATAAGTCGGATTGTCATTCGCATGAAAATGAAGAAGCACGCAACTCACTATGAATACCCACTCTCCCCAAAAGGCCCCATCGACGAGACGCGCTCTTAATTCGTGATCAATTGCGAGAGTTCCTCTATATCCTCAGGTGGGCTGAACGGCCATTATCTTGTTCCTCACTTCCTGCGCACGCCCTGAATTCCCAACGCCTTCGTAAAACTCCACGAGATTGTTCAAACCGTCCATGGCAATCGGGTGTGTTTCGCCGAAGTTCATCTCGAGTATCCGCTGCGCTCTGAGTAGCAATTCTTCGGCCTCTTCGTATTGCTCCAAACCCGCTAGGCAAAATGCAAGATTGTTCAAAGAGCTCGCGACGTGCGGATGCATGGGGCCGAAATGGGCCTCCGCCACTGCAAGGGCTCTTCTATACAAAGGCTCTGCCTCGACATAACGACCGAGACCTTCGTACAGCCCTGCGAAGTCATTCAAGGCCGCCCCTACTTCGACATGATCCCCGCCGAGAATACCCTCCCTGATCGCGATGACTTCCTCGTACAAAGGCTTAGCGGCGGGATATTTTTCCAAGGCCCGCAGCGCTGCTGCTAGATTGGCCATAACATGGGCGGTTTGTAGGTCGTTGCGGCCTCGAGAGCGGTCAAGGATCCTAAAAGCCCTGCGAAAAAACTCTTCTGCTCTGTCATATTGGCCCTGCTCAAAATAAACCCCCCCTAGATTATTTAAACATAAAGCAACGTCGGGGTGGTCCTGCCCCTGAACCTTTTGTCGTACGCCGAGAGCTTCTCGCCAGAGCTGCTCTGCTTCTGCATGGCGAGATTGTACACGGTAAATTTCTGCCAGATTCTGAAGGGCGCGAGCCATGGCCGTGTCTTCCGACGCGCCAGCCTCTCTCATCGAAGAGATCGTGTCTTTGGCCGATCGCTCGGCCTCGGCAATCTTGCCTGCACGGAAAAGGTCGATTGTGCGGTTGTTCATCTCGTCCCACATGCTGCTCTTGCCTCCGACTGTACGAACCACAGTGTCCGCACCATATAATATTAAGAAGCTCACCGCCCAGAGTATCGTTCACGGGAGGGCGGTGTCAACGTTGGTGCGTGTGGCGCCATAAAAGTTTACTTTTTCAGTGTAGTCAGCTATTAATAAATACACTGATTCAGTAAGTAATTATTTTTCTTGAAAAATTACACTTCAAGATGCTAGAGTACTCACATATCCAGGAAGCTCATAGCGAACATCCCTGCCAAAAGGAGTGCAAGGACTTTTTCTTAACTTTATGCAATGGCATTTGTTGGTCAGAGCGTCCTGCAATGAAAGACTCTCAAGGGGGGACGTCGCTCTCATTTTGATGTCTTTATAGTCCATGCATTCCTCTCGAGAAACGCGCTGCGCGCAGTCGCACTTGTGGGCAAGGGAAATCCAATAGGGCAGGATAGTTTCAACAGAATTGGATGTCATCACCGCATCCTTTGGGCAACGGAATTCTTGAAGGAGGGAAGAATCGAATGGCTAATCTCTTAGTGGACGAGCGCGATGTAAGATTCGTGCTGTATGAACAGTTGAATATTGAAGAACTGTGTCAGTCCGAGCGGTACGCTGAATTTTCGCGCGACATGTTTGATATGGTTCTGGATGCTGCGCTGAAGCTGGCGGAAAAGGTTTTGGCGCCGACGAACGCAAAGGGTGACGCTGAAGGAGTGCGTCTTGAGTCAGGACAGGTGTATGTGCCCGAGTGTTTCCACGAGGCTTATAGACAGTATTGCGAGGGAGGCTGGGCTGCGCTGCCGGTTTCACAAGAGAACGGGGGGCAGGGTTTTCCCAACGTCATGTACTGCGCCACCATGGAGCTTTTCGGGTCAGCCAATCAGGCCCTTATGATGTATCCGGGTCTGACCATCGGTGCAGCGAGGCTCATTGAGAAATATGGGACAGAAGACCAGAAGCGGACCTATATGGACAACATGTATACCGGCCAATGGTGCGGCACTATGTGCCTCACCGAGCCGCAGGCAGGGAGTGACGTGGGCGCGTTGCGGACAAAAGCCATCAGGAATCCTGACGGCACCTATCGAATATCAGGGAACAAGATTTTTATTTCTGCCGGGGATCATGACCTCGCAGAAAATATTGTGCACATGGTTTTGGCTCGAATAGAGGGCGCTCCCCCAGGCACCAAGGGCATTAGTATTTTCATCGTTCCTAAAAAACGCATCGAGAACGGAACTCTCGTGGACAACGATGTGGTGCCTACTGCGGTGGAAAAGAAGATGGGCATACACGGCTCTGCGACGTGTGCGCTCAATTTTGGAGAAAAGGACAACTGCATCGGCTATCTTCTGGGGAAAGAAAACGAGGGCATGCGGATCATGTTCAACATGATGAATGAGGCGAGGCTTGCGGTGGGGTTCCAAGGTCTGGCCCAGGCCAGCGCCTCGTACATGTACGCCCTCCGGTACGCCAAGGAGAGATATCAGGGATCTGATATTACCATGATGAAAGATCCCAGGGCGCCCAAGGTCCCGATCATTCAGCACCCTGACGTGCGCCGCATGCTGATGTGGATGAAAAGTGTCACTGAAGGTATCAGGGCTTTGTTGTACTATGCTGGCTATTGCGAAGACCGGGTCCACATCGCCAAGACCGAGGAAGAAGCCGCCAAATATCAGGGCTTTCTGGACATTCTCATTCCTGTGTGCAAGGCATGGAGTTCTGATATGGGATTCAGGGTCACCGAACTCGGGGTTCAGATTCATGGAGGCTACGGTTATTGCAGAGAATACCCCGTGGAGCAGTTTTTGAGGGACTGCAAGATAGCCTCAATTTACGAGGGGACCAACGGCATACAGGCCCTTGATCTAGTAGGACGCAAACTTGGCTACAAACAGGGCGCATTGTTTAAGAGCATCGTCGCCGAAACCGGAAACATCGTGAAACTCGCCAAAAAGAACTACCGGCTCAAGGATATTGTGGAGCCCTTTGACGATGCAAGACGTCAGCTCATCGAGGTGACGCGATATTTTGGGTTAAAGAGTATCACAGAAGACTTCATGACCCCAATTTTGTATGCCACGCCCTACCTTGAGTTGTTTGGCGACGTCGCGGTGGGATTCATGCTGCTGTGGCAGGCCATTATCGCGGATCGTCGTCTCGAGGAGCTATACAGTGATGCAAAGGCCAACACACCCGAACAAAAGGCTGAACTTCTCACAACAAATAGAAGCGCGGCCTTTTACCGGGGCAAAATGGCTTCTGCTCAATTTTTTGCAAACACCATTCTGTCCCTCTCCAAAGGGAAGGCGCGCGCCATAATGAGCGGAGAGCGGTCAGCAATCGATTTGCCGGAAGAGTCCTTTGCGCTCTTCTAGTCTATCAACGGAGTCTTTCTATGAAAACAAGAAAAGTAGTTTTGGTGGATGCGATTCGAACCGCCTTCGGAAGAGCTGGGGAAAAAGGCGTGTTTTGGTTTACACGGGCGGATGACATGGTGGTGAAGGTCATCAGGGAACTGGTGAGACGGAATCCCCAGGTAAAACCCGAAATGATTGAAGAAAATGCGTGGGGAGTGTTTTGTCAAGAGAAGGATCAGGGACTCACACTGGGTCGCACCTCGGTGATCCTTGCAGGACTGCCGGTAACCACTGCCGGTTATTCTATAGACAGGATGTGTGCGGGAGGCATGAGCGCGATCACTTCCGCCGCCGCTGAGATAGCCGTTGGAGCATGTGATGTGGCGATAGCGGGAGGAGTAGAGCACATGGGGCACCACCCAATGGGCGCCACTGCAGACCCTAATCCTCGTTTTCTTACAGATAAACTCGTTGATCCCAGCGCCATGTCCATGGGAGAAACTGCAGAGAACCTCCACGACATGTTCCCTGATATCACCAAGGAAATGGCGGATGAGTACTCTCTCCATTGCCAGAAAAAAGCGGCAAAGGCTATCCAATCGGGCAAGATTGGCGAGATGATTGTGCCCATGACAGTCTATACGAAGAATGGCTGGGTGGTAGCCGACAAGGATGAACAGCCGAGACCAGAGACGACCTTGGAGGGGCTCGCGAATCTGCGCACCCCATTCAGAGTCATGGGAAGGGTCACCGCAGGCAACTCCTCCGGTTTGAACGATGGGGCCGCTGGGGCGCTCCTCATGTCCATGGACAAGGCCGAAGAACTCGGGATCGAACCAAAAATGGAGATGAAAGCCTTTGCCTATGCCGGGGTCAGGCCCGAGATCATGGGCATCGGTCCAATCCCTGCGACTCATAAGGCCTTGAAAATAGCTGGTTTGTCCATAGATGACATCGGTCTCATCGAACTGAACGAAGCCTTTGCAGTGCAAGCCGTCGCCTTCATGAAGGAATTCGGGCTCACGTTTCCCGATGACCCGAGGCTCAACATTTATGGAGGCGCCATCGCTTTTGGGCATCCGTTGGCGTCATCCGGTGTGCGGCTGGCGTGCCACCTCATGCATGCCTTCGCCGAACATCCGGAAGTTAAGTACGGACTCACCACCATGTGCGTTGGTCTGGGGCAGGGCGGCTCGGTGATCTGGAAAAACTTACAGCGAAACGGCAAGAAGGAAAAAGCAGAGGAAAAAAAGGAAAAAGACAAAAAGAAAAAGGAAGACTGATGATCTATTCGCAAGCCACTGGTCGCATCGATGCGATGCAGAAAAGATACGTCGATGACATGGGAGGCAATCTCCTTCTGTCGTGGTCTTGTGCACGCAAAAACATCGAGACTCTATGAAAGGAATCGTCATGGCTGAGTCACCCACACTGTTTTATACCAATTACTTTCAGTCACGAGTGGGAAAGATTGCAATCGTGACTATGGATAACGGCGAGGATTACAAGAAACCCAACACATTTGCAGAAAAGGCTCTCATGTCCCTTCATGAGGCCATTAACAAGATAGAGGCCGAGAAAGAGGTGAAGGGCATGATGCTCTGCGGCAAGCACTACATTTTTGCTGCAGGGGCAGATCTCATGCAAGTGCCATTCATCAATACCTTTGAGCAGGGGAGACAGATCGGGGCAGCGGGACATGCCGCCATGAAAAGGATCATGGACCTCAAGATTCCCACGCTCGCAGCCATCAATGGGGCGGCTTTGGGAGGAGGCCTTGAAATAGCCCTCTATTGCAAATACCGTACGGTATCCAAGGCTGTGACTGCCATCGGGTTTCCGGAATGTTTCCTGGGACTCGTTCCGGGCTGGGGCGGCTCTTCGCTCACTCCGAGGCTGATTGGACCTGAAAAAGCTCTCGAACTCATTGTCTATAATCCCCTGAATCAGAATAGGCTGATCGATGGAAGGCGGGCCTATGAGATGGGATTGGCAGACAAGCTTTTCGAGTCAGTTGAATTCTTTGACGAATCCCTTGACTTACTGGAGAAGATCATACAAGGGGTTGAGGTCATTGAAAGAAAGCCGCCTGATCTTTCCAAACTGTCGTCCAACATCCAACAGGCTTTGAGCTTTGTGGACATGAAGGTCCATGGCGCTGCTCCAGCGCCCTACAGGGCGATAGAGTTGATAAAAGGTGCGTGTGACCTCTCGAAAACCATCGACGAGTGCTTTGCGGAAGAAGACAAGGCCTTGGGGGACCTCGTCAAATCTCGTCAGTGTAAGGCGGGAGTGTACAGCTTCGATCTCATCCAGAGACGCGCAAAGAAACCGGCAGGCCGTCCTGCAGATGTCAAACCGCGTCCTATCAAGAAGATCGGCATCATAGGCGCGGGCCTCATGGCATCCCAATTGGCTCTCCTCTTTTTGAGAAGGTATGGCGTGCCAGTCGTGATGAAAGACATAAAGCAGGAATTTCTCGACAAAGGCCTCGGATACGTGAAGGGAGAATTGGCCGCGCTTGTCAGTAAAGGCCGTCTCCCGCAAGCGAAAGCTGATCATTTGTTTCATATCCTTATCGGCACGCTCGAATGGAAGGATTTTGCTGACTGTGATTTCGTCATAGAGGCGGTTTTTGAGGAAATGCCGGTCAAGCAAAGCGTCTTCGCGCAAGCAGAAGAGGTAGTCTCGCCCCAATGTATCTTAGCGACAAATACCTCCAGCCTCTCCATCAGCGAAATGGCGTCTAAGCTAAAGCATCCTGAGCGGGTGGTGGGCTTCCACTTTTTTAATCCCGTGGCGATTCTCCCCCTGCTCGAGATAATCAAGGGTGAAAAGACTGACGACGTCACGTTGAGCACAGCCTTTGAATGCGCCAAGAAGATCAAGAAAACGGCGATATTGGTGAAGGATTCTCCTGCTTTTCTCGTAAATAGAATCCTGACAAAGCTGCTGAGCGATTGCTTTGAAATAGTGGACGAGGGAGCCGATTTCGCCCTTGTGGATGAGGCCGTGCTTATGCTTGGGCTGCCCATGGCGCCTTTTGATCTCCTTGCGTTAGTCGGTCCGGCGGTGGCATTCCATGTACTGGAGACGTGCCACCGCGCCTGGCCGGAACGCTTCCCTATCAACGAACGCCTGAAGCGACTAGTGGAAGCAAAGGTGACCTCTATCTACGATGGATTCGGACCGGGAAAGCAGCTCAACCCAAAGGTAGCCGAAATATGGCAAGACAGGGCCCCAAAGGAGTTTCTCAAAGAAGAAATACTCGATCGCCTGTTGACCAACTTAACCGTGGAGATCGACTTAATCCTGAAAGAGAAGGTGGTCTCTGATCCGAAAGACATAGACACGGCCATGATTCTCGGCGCAGGTTGGCCTTTCTTTAACGGAGGGATTACCCTTTATCTTGACATGGTAGGCTATACACCTAAAGTGCTCCAGAAGGTTTTCTTCAGTATTTGAGTTGAGGCTGAGACCTCGCGAGTCAATGCACTCGTGAGGTCTCCTTTCGCTCCGAGCGCGCCTTTGTGTAAACGCAAGCCGTGTTAGCGAACCGCGTTCTTTGGTTGGGGCTGGAATGCCTCTATTTTAAGCGGCCACCCACTTTGAGGACTCCGGGAAGTAGCCTCCCGTCTTTTCTCCGGACCCGTTTCTATGTGTGCCTCACTAAAATTCGGCGCCGACGCCGTCAAACTAGACGGCCAATAACGCTTCGGACCCGATGTGAATCGGTTGCCGGGGGCGATGCTGTTGATTTTCTCTGTGTCGGTCCTGGCGACGTGAAACTTCCGTATGTTCCCTTTCGCATCGCTTAAACTGGCGCTGCGCATCTTGAGGCCCTCAAGGTCCACATCGACGATCAACCGGTAAGAGATGCGGGGATCGTTTTTATCTACCAGCTCCACGTACACCAGATTGCTCTTTACGCCGGCATGTTTCACCACGACGCTGGAGTCGCCCTCTTGCGCCTCGTCAGGTCGGGCTGCGGCGGAAGCGGCGGGGGACGGGCTTTCAATGACCGGCGGCGAGGCAGGCAATGGTTTGGCGGCAGTCTGACTGGGGGCCGCGGAGCGTTCAGGCTGTTTGGGCGCCGGCTTCTTCGCAGTCGATTCCGGTCTCGGCCGCGCCTGACTTGGCGGAATCCCAGGAGAGGATCCCAATGATACAATAACCCCATCTCCAGTGCGTTCAATATGATATGGCGGTGCAGGATTTTCGCCAAAATCAACCACTACCCTTGCGCGGTTGTTGTGGTAGCCAAGTCTGATTTCATTGATTGGGGGCCGTTCCACCCGAATCCTCGTCTTAGTGTTCCCGATGGTTGCGGATTCAAAATCGATCACGAGGCGATGCGGACGATCGATGACAAACGCGGTATGCTTTCCAAGAGAACCGTGGCTGTAAATGGCTATGGAGGACAAATCCTGCGCCACCTGCACTGAGGAAATCTCCCCCTGATCCGCCCCGCCAAGCCCAGGACAGAGAACGCAGGCAATGGCGGCCGCAAACAGCCATATCGCGCTCGCTCTGTCTCTTGCCATTGTCTTGAATCTCCCAGGCCGCGCCGTCAAGTTGCCGACGCAACCACGAGTAGTATATTAACGCCCTCTTTCCTCGAGCAGTTTATGAGGCACATGGGCTACATCATCAATACCATACCACATAGCTGATGTCAATTAAAGCTTGATATCAGTAAATTATTTGTACTTTCTCAACTTATACTTCTATAAGAGACCGCGCTTCGCCCTTAATAAGGTGGCATACCCAAGACCATGGCCTTGCAACTACGGAGAGACGCAAATATTTTTGAGAAAACCGCTCATCTTGTGGTAAGCATATCCAAGCAAGGTGAATGGATCTCGCGAATGAGGAGGATGCCATGGCGGTGAGCGAAAAGCTCTTGGAGATTCTTGTGTGTCCGAAATGTAAGGGCGATCTCGTACTCACTCAAACTGGTGATGGCCTTATCTGCCATGCCTGCAAGCTGAAATACGAAATACGGGACGACATACCTATCATGCTGATCGACGAGGCGACGCCATTGGAGCCGGATCAGGAGAACATACCAGGGCAGCTTGATCGGTCATGATTCGTGTGACGAATGCTTGTGCGGGCTCGTGAGGGATGCCGTGCCTCAAACCTATTCGGGGCCGAAGATAAGGGTTTTTTGGGAGTACGTGGTCTATCTCCTCGTGCGGCTTGTGGAAGAGACGCTTTGCGTGATTCCTTCCCATGATACGGCCCTGAAGATCGGCCGACTCCTTGGCAGATTGATGTTCCTCTTGGCGTGGGACAGGAGGAAAGCCGCAATAGAAAATCTGCGCGTAGCGTTCGGTGATGAAATGTCGCGTGATGAATGCAGAGCGCTGGCCAGAAAAAATTTTGAACATCTCGGCATGCTCACAGTGGAATTCTTCCGGATTAGGAGATGGGACCAAAACGAGATTGCCAAAAAACTTATTATAACCGGCAAGGAAAACTTTGATCTCGCCTGGGCGCCCGGCAAACACGGAATCTTTTACGTCACTGCGCATTATGGCACCTTTGAGGTGTTGGCCGCGGTAAGCAAATTTCTAGGGTTGCGCGGGAATCTGATCGTGACCAAGGCCCCCAATCGCTTTGTCAATGAACGGATGTTGTTTCGGCGAGGCGGAAGCGAGTCGGGCTTGTCCATTCTCCCTCACACCGGGATAGTGAAGCGGGTGATACATGCGCTTCAAGAGGGTGAAATGGCCGTGGTTTTGGCTGACCAAAGAGGGGACGATACAAGGCCCGTGTGGGTTGATTTCTTTGGGGTCAAGGTGCTGGCGAATGGCGTCTTTGCCAAATTTGCCATGGAAGGAAAAGCCCGCACGTTTCCAGTAGTTGCCGTGAGGACGTCCGATGGACGATATTTGTGCAGATTCGAGGAAGAGATACCCATCCAATCGACGGGAGATTATGAAGAGGATTTGATTGTCAATTCGCAGCGTTTTCATCAGGTGTTTGAAAGGTGGCTTCGGGATGACCCCTCTCAAGGTTTCTGGATGCATCGAAAATTCAAGAGGAAAACCAGAAAGAAGAGAATCGGCCAAGCCTTCGGCCTCGCGTCTCATGCACTGAGGTTTAAGAAAACCGAGTAGCCCAATTGAACGTGAACTCTCTGCTTCAATCTCCTGTGCGCAATGTCTTGGTTCGGGGTACCAACTGGGCTGGCGACACCGTGATCAGCCTCCCCGCGGCCCGAGAGATAAGACGCATATTTTCTCAGGCGCGGATAACCTTCTGGGCGCCTGAGAACCTCGCCCCTTTGATAGCCTATGCGGGCGTATGTGATGATGTCATCGCCATACCGAGCAGCCAACGTCATCCACTCACTCGATCTTTTCGCATGGCAAGACGATTGGCGGCCTGCTCTTTCGACGTGGCGGTGTTGTTTCAGAATGCCTTCGAATCAGCCTTTACGACATGGCTCGCAGGGATCCCAGTGAGGGCGGGGTATCCTACCGACTTGCGAGGCCCCATCATAAACCTAAAAATACCCTTTCCCAAGAATATAAGCAGTGCACATCAGGTATTCTATTATCTTGGTATCTCAGAGTTCATCGAATCTCTGTGGGAGGGCGAAAGCCGCCGGAAGCAACGAGACGTCCCTGATTGTCGCATACATTTTCGACCGCAGGATGTCGAGGCTGCGTCGGCATTGATAGCCTCTTTTGGCGGAACCGGCAAAGCCCTTTGGTTTTGCCTCTGTCCCGGTTCTGCAAACTCAGAGGCAAAACGATGGCCTCCTGAATATTTTGCAAAACTCGCCGATGTGTTGATCGAAAAGCTCCATGCTCAGGTCATTTTCTGCGGCGCGCCGTCAGAGGCTCTCCTCATAGACAAAATCATCTCCCAGCAAAAACGTTGCCGGGCGATCAATCTCGCCGCCAAAACAGACATGCTCGGCATGATGGGCGTCATGTCTCTGGCCCAAATGGTTGTGTCCAACGATACAGGAAGCGCTCATCTGGCTGCCGCAGCCAGTTCCAGGGTTCTCACGCTCTTCGGGCCTACATCCCCGGGCGCGACCGCCCCTCTCGGATCGACCTCCTATACCATACAAGGCGCTGCTCCTTGCGCCCCCTGCAAGCATTTCAAATGCCCCAGACCTGATCATCCATGTATGAGGAATCTTACGCCCGAGATGGTGTTCGACAGAATTGAGTTGCTTTTGACGCAGGAAGATTCATGCCCAAGGTCCCGTCTGTAAGCGTCGTCATCCCGACCTATAATAGGCTTTCACTGCTCACACAGACCGTTGAATCAGTGAGATCACAAACGTTTCAAGATTTCGAAATTATCGTCGTGGACGATGGATCCACTGATGATACCTGGAACTGGCTGTCTCGCCAGCCCGACATAAGGGCATTCACGCACACGAATCAAGGAATTGCCGCTTCCAGAAATGTGGGAATTGCCGAGGCCCGCGCCCCCTGGGTGGCGCTGCTGGATCATGATGACTTGTGGCTGTCTGACAAACTTAAGCTTCAAATGGGCTTTATTGCGGAAAACCCTCATATTGCCATGGTGGCCGCCCGCCACGTACGCATGGGCCGTCGAATACGAAATCCGCGTCGCGTCCAGTGGAAGTCCGGCGACCTTTTTGCCGCAGTGTACGCGGAAAGCTTCATCCATACCTCATCGGTCATCATCCGAAAGGACGTGCTTCAATCCATAGGAGGATTTGATCCACGATATCGGTTCGCCGACGAATTCGACGTCTGGCTGAAAATTGCCCGGGATTACCCCATCGCGTACCTCGACAAACCCCTCGTTTTGATTAGATTTTATGAGGCAAATACAAGCCATGACAGACTCGGACTCCGAAAAGACACAGAAGATATCCTCCTCACGCACTACGATCCTCAAAGGATTTCGAAGCGGGTCTTTCAGAAAACCATGTCAGACCACGACATATCCTATGGCCGGGCCTACCTCAAAGCCGGCGATCTCCAATCTGCCGTTGACTGCTTCCGGCGGTCGACGTCCCGCGCCCCGCTGAGGATGAGGACCTGGCGGTACTATCTCAAGTACCAGATGGCAAAGTGGTTTTTCAGGAGATAGTGGGCCGCTGGGACGCTGTCCGCCAATGACGTGAAGGTTCACTCTTGAAAGCGAACGCACCACAAAAAACTAAAATAGTCATCAGCGGCGATATCGGCTCGCTCCTTGGAACCGCCCCACAAAACCCAGAATCCGCTCTTCTACAGATTTTGAAGCAGCATGAAGCTGTGGTACGCCAGAATCGCCGAAAGGTGTGTAAGCATTCACCTGAGACAACGGTGACTCTGGTGCAGCTTGACCAAGGCTCCGTGGTGTGCGTGAAGGAGTTTCATTGGCGCGGCGTGGTCCACGCCGTCAAGTCATGGTTCAGGCCCTCGCATGGGCGGAGGACCTACTTCTGTGGCAAACGGCTCGCTGAAAAGGGCATAGACGTGGCCAAACCTTTGGCCCTGGTTCGAAACACTTTTTGGGGACTGCCGCTGACCGAATGGGTGGTGATGGAGGTAATCCCCGGAGCTCTCGAGTTGGACAGGTATCTCCTCCGAAAAAGAGACGAAGGATTCCCGCTTAAACAAAAGAGAGACCTTGTGAGACGTTTAGGGGAATTTCTTGGGACCCTTCATGCCAAGGGGATTTACCACTCAGACCTCAAGGCCTGCAACATTTTGGTCGCGGAGACTGTGGAGGAAGACGCCTCTGGGGAGTCGCTCACCCGCAGGTGCTCTGCGCCGGGCAGCGGAAGCGATATCCTGCGAATTGTGCCAATAGACTACGATGACGTGTGCTTTTCAGCGTCTGTTCCCGAGAGGCGGCGAATCAAGAACCTCGCCCAACTCTTTTTATCCACCCCTTTATTTATAACCTTCAGCGATAGGGCGAGGTTTCTCAGCGCCTATGGGGCTGTCTTAGGCCTTTCAAAGGCTGAACGCCGCCGGCTGAGCCGAAAAGTGCTCGAGCGGGCAAGGGGGAAAAGCATCCTGTACGTTTCTCCGAGCGGAGATGTGGTGGAAAATTGGACGCCCATCCCCCTAGCGGAAAAGAGGAGAGAGAGCTGACTGGAAAAATTGGACCGCGGCGTAAGTGGGTGTGCGTTTCTAAACGACAAGGAGGAGAGGGGGCAGCGGCAGCGGGAAAGAAACCCCAAAAGGCGCCATGGATCGTCATTAGATGCTAATGTCGCGTTGCAGGATGATGTCAAGGCGCTCCGAACTCTTTTAGAAAACCAGCGCGTTTTTAGGTACATCTGAACCAGATGGTCGTGGAAGTGCGTCGATTGCGAAGCAGTCTATACGAAGTCGCATCATTCCCTTGGAGAGGCCCGTCAGCGAGTGGTCGATGATTTACATCCCCCGAACGAGGCCCCAGGGTCTTGACTGGAGCGCTTCGGATGTGGTTTATTGCGGTACCATGTCCCGAGCCACGGTACCAACATGAACCAGTACCGTACCACTTCTCAGACTCGTAGGGCTGTCCAAAGAGCCTAGACCATTGCGCGGGTTCCTTAGGTTCCCTTATGAGGAAGTCAAGAAAATTATGAAGGCACTTTCCTGCAGGCATTCCAAGCTTGCATTACGGGTTGTATTGATCTTTAGGTCCACCGCTTACTTTCTTGCAGTTGGATCCTATTTTTTCTTGGGAGCCGGCCGAGACGATTGCTTTATTTCCTACTGGTCGTCTTTATAATTGTCGAGAGGCAACGGCTTGGTGAATTACAATTATGAGCCCTGCGAGGTGTCTTCGAGTCTACTTCATGTTGTGTGCTTGGCTGCCATCCATTATTTGCTCCAAATCGACATGTACGTCATAGGTCGCTTTTTTGGTATTGCTCTCGGCCTTGCAACGTTGCTCTTCGGGATGATGAAAAGTGTCGACCTTTTATCATCAGCATTCTTTGCACTTTTTCTCTTATCGGATCAAGCTTTCCTTTACTGGTCGTTTGGAGGGTTAGAGACCTCGCTCGCGAGCTTCCTCATGCTCGGGTATTGTCTCTGTTTAGCCAAGTCTCTCAATACAGGATCGTTTCGGATAACCAGTTTATTCGGGCTACGATTTATAAGTTCCAGGCCTGAGGGCTTCATAGTTATTCTCATCAGCATTAGTACATGGTTTCTTTACCGATTTCTTGATAAGGCGAGGCTACCCCGATGGTATTTGGCTTCGACATGCGTCATCATCACCCATTTTGTTGCCCTCACCCTATTTAGGTACTTGGAGTTTGGCTTCTTTTTCCCCTGCCCAGTTTATGCTAAGACAGAGCTTTCTCAGGATTTCTTGATTCAAGGACTTGAGTATCTTCAAAAACTTGCTTCACGACCATATGCAGTCGTTTCGGTCCTCGTTCCTCTTGTTTTCTTACTTTATGAATTTGCCCGCTCTCTGTACAAACGCACCCTCAATCCATCCGTCACAGTGATATTCTTGGCCGTAGTGGGTTACATCTGTTTTTGCTTGCTGTCCGGCGGCGACTGGATGGAATACGGAAGATTTCTCGTACCCGTCATGCCTGCACTTGCTTTCGGAGGGGCTCAAGTAATCGCGCAATACCTTGGACGGCGGTCTCGCCGCGGCGTGACGCTGGCTCTTGTTTTCCTGTTGCTGTCGATGCCATACACGCTCAGTTTTGTTTCCTCAGAGCCAGGGAATGCCTCGAGCCGTGTTTCAGTGAGAGATTTTGAGCCAACCGTCCGCTGGCTCATGCTTCTGAATGAACCACACAAGCGTGATATCCTCGTATCTTGCCATACATAATGGACTCCTTTGAGCATGATCTCGCATTGTGTGGCAACAGACCGGTGATCTACTCCTACCAGGCAGGCTTCTTCCCTTATATGCTCCGATTATTGCATCCGGACAGGATATTCGTATTTGTTGATGCCTGTGGCCTGTTCGGCGACAATTACACTTGAGCGTTAGCGACAATTAGATTTGTGCATGTATCAGAGGGGAGTTGTCTGATAGGTGATCCTCCGAAGAGAGAGAAGGGGGTATCTGGTGCAGACGACAGACGCTCAAGTGAGGAAGCTTATGAAGGAGATTCGGAAGACGGGGATGATAGGAGAAGCGGCTCTTCGATCGGGGATGAGTCGGAACACGGCGGCGAAGTATGTGAAGTTGGGGAAGTTGCCCTCTGAGTTGAAGGTATTGAGGACATGGCGTACTCGGTCAGATCCTTTTGCAGAGGATTGGGAGGAGATAGTACGGCGACTTGAGGATGCTCCCGAGTTGGAGGCAAAGGCTCTGTTCGAGGATCTTTTGAGGAGGCATCCTGATCGGTATCATTCTGGGCATTTGCGTACATTTCAGCGCCGGTTGAGGCATTGGCGAGCCAGTGAGGGGCCTGATAGGGAGGTATTTTCCCCCAGGAGCATCGTCCGGGAGAAGCGTTTCAGACGGATTTCACCTGGGCTTCGAGCCTTGGGGTGACAATAGGTGGCGAACCTTTTGTTCACATGCTTTGTCACGTGGTGTTGCCGTATTCCAACTGGGGGTGGGTCACGGTGTGTCGATCGGAGTCGTTGTCGGCATTGAAACGAGGGCTTCAGGAGGGGGTGTATCGTCTGGGCCGTGTTGCGGCATACCATCAGACGGACAATTCCACTGCGGCTACCCATACCATCACCAGCGGCGAGCAAATCTTCAACAGGGACTATGTGGAGTTCATCCACCATTTGGGGATGGAGCCCCGAACCATTGCAGTGGGGAGAAAGAATCAGAACGGGGATGTCGAGGCCTTGCACGGAGCTTTGAAGCGTCGGATGAAGCAACACCTGCTTATGAGGGGATCCAATGATTTTGACAGTCTGGGGGAGTATGAGGAATGGCTGACCCAGGTCATGGAGAAGGCCAACCGTCTCAGGACGCGACGGCTCAACGAAGAGATTGCGGTGATCCGCCCCGTGCCGGTGGAGAGATTTCCGGAATTTGTTGAACAGGAGATCCGTGTGAGCGGCAGGAGCACCATACATGTCAAGCACAACGCATACTCGGTTCCTTCCCGGCTCATCGGGGAGCTGGTGCGGGTCAGGATCTATGATGATCGTCTCGAGGTGTATTACCGGGGCACACATCAGATGACGGTGGAGCGGCTCTTGGGCAGAGGAGGGCATCGTATCAACTACCGCCATATCATCTGGTCCCTGGTGCGCAAACCCGGGGCATTCCGACTCTACAAATACCGGGAGGACATGTTCCCCTCCGTTACGTTTCGAAGGGCTTATGACGCTCTGTGTACGAAACAGGGAGATCGGAAGGGCAGTCTCGAGTATCTTCGTATTCTCCACCTGGCGGCATCAACCACAGAGTCGGATGTGGAAGCGGCCCTCGAACTTGTCCTGGAAGACCAGACACTCTTAAGCAGAGACCAGATCAAGGCCCTGGTGGGTACCAACTCTCTTGTTGCACCTCCTCAAATCGTCGCTCCTATGGTCGATCTCTCATGCTACGACGCTCTGTTGTACTCTCTTCAGGAGGTGGCATGATGGGCGAGGAAAGCTTGGCTCTTCTCCTACGGAGCGTCAATCTCCCCTCCTTTTCTCTCCACTATCAGCACGTCGCGGATCAGGGTGAAAACGAGGGCTGGAAGCTTACACAATACCTGCGGCACCTTGTGGAACTGGAGATTGAAGGCCGACGACTCAGAAAGATAGAGCGGCTTCTCAAGGCAGCCCGTCTCCCTTCAGGCAAGACGTTGGCCACCCTTGAACTCTCCCGTCTCCCCGCCAAGGTCCGACGACAATTACCCTCTCTGTGTGAAGGTCGCTTTCTCAAGGGGGCAGAAAATATCCTGGTATTCGGCCTACCCGGAAGAGGCAAGACCCATCTGGTCTCAGCCATCGGCCACGAACTCCTCCAGAAAGGCCATTCAGTCCTATTTACCCCAGCATACCGCCTGGTCCAAGGACTGCTCGCGGCCAAACGTGACCTCGAACTGGAACGGGAAATGCGGCGTCTGGATCGATTCGAGGCCGTTATCATCGATGACATAGGATATGTACAACAGCAACAGGAAGAAATGGAGGTGCTCTTCACCTTCCTGGCAGAACGATACGAACGAAGGAGTGTCCTGATTACCTCCAACCTCGTGTTCTCTCAATGGGACAAGATATTTAAAGATCCCATGACCACTGCCGCGGCCATCGACCGAATAGTCCATCATTGCACTATCATGGAACTCAATGGCTCCAGCTATCGAACCGATACCGCACTCATACAAAATGAAAACGCTCTAAAGGAGGTGTAACAACGCCAGGGAGTCACGAACCGACCTGGTTTTACCATCAACCTGCACAAGTATAATTGTCATCACTGCACAAATGTAATTGACGTCGGGCAATTCACTTGTGTCAAACAAGGACAAACGGGACAAGGGAAAAATGGAAGGTGCGGTGATTTTTTGGGAGAGGGTAGGGGTGGGTTGCTACACGGTAGGACTTGCTGATTCTCGTCGAGTAAAGCAGTTCTCCGCCATCGGAAAAACGTTGTCATTGAAAACAGATCTCACAGAAGAGGCGCACAGCATTCCCGAGTATTAGGAGAACCGGATCGCGTCGGCCCACTGTGTCACAAGACCTGCGAATAGTTCACTTTCGAGGGAATCCGGACTCAGGCACATACACTATTTTGGGAGCTGGGCGACCAATGCTGAGAAGGGTTTCCATAAAGAATCTCCCCACGTCATTGCTGCTGCCGTGTATCTGGCGAGTTCAACAGCACCAATTTCTTGTCCCCATTTTGTTCCCACATTTGGGGACCGAAAGGGATCGAATACAACCAATCGCGATAAATGGAAACTGAAATCATTAGGGATTCTCGGGTAGATCGCTTGTTTATGGGTTCTTTTTTTGCCCTGTCACGCCGGAGGTCGCGGGTTCGAGTCCCGTCGCTCCCGCCAACAAGAATAACTTTCAATACTCAAGCAAGAGCCAGTTGTAATGACTTTCGGCCTCATTCTGGGTATCTTCGCACATCGTAGAAGCCGAGACATACTAAAAACCCCCGCTTCCCACATTTCAACCAAAAATGGGGGTGCCCGGTGAACGCTTACTCCACCACTTAAAGATAGTTGCCGAAAGAGAAATAAATCATTACCAGCCCCGCCAGCAGTGCAGAGAAATCTCTTGCGACATTGGCTGTGAACTGTTCTGGTGCGACCAATAGGTCTTTTTGCCGGGACATTAAATTGCGAATCCTGCAGAGAGTATAGGCAGAGAACACCATGAGCATCGGTAAAAATTGGACGACAAACCGAGTGATGGCGTGGCAAAACAGAAAAACGGCCAGATTGTAGATCACAAAAAGGGCCAATAAGTTTACCAGTCCAGGATGTGCAAATCTAGTGTAGCAGAGGCCGGCGATCCCAAGTATCAGAGGCAGAGAGTATAATAATTGAGATGCCTTATCTAGAAAGATTATTAACGGACTGAAAGTGCAGGAATACGCCTCTCGCTTGCCACCAGGAAGATGGTGGTTAAAAAAAGTCTTGCTGTTAAAAAGCCTAAAATATTGTTTCTTTGCCTGAATGAACAGTGTTTCCGACAAACCGCGGTGGGAAAGATAGTCATGAATCTTTTTCAAATAAATCTCGTTTTGTTCCCGAAGTGTTGGAGCTGACTTTGAGAATTTCTCCCATTCACAAGGAGTAATCTCATGAGGGCCGTGGTCATCCCATCCAACATCGTTAAGACCCACCCAGATATTAAAAACTGCACTACCTGCCACGACAAAATGCCTATGAATGTGGAACTTCCACGCAGAAACTGCAAGAGCGGGGAATGACATGGCTAAGCAAAAGGAGGCTAAATAGATTGCCCTTGACGTTCGCCCTGCATTCAATTGGGGTTCGCTCTTTTTTCGAGACCAAAGTAGAGCAAAAATTAGGATGGCTGGAACAAAAGGCAACAGGATCTGTTTGGTGATCAACGCCAGGCCAAAGCACATACCAGCCAAGCAGCCCCAGATCCATTTGAAGTCCATTTGGCTCATAGAGATGGTCTGGAAAAATTGGACAGTGGCATAAGTGGGTAGGCTGCTCTAG
>CAYRVH010000016.1:48002-63741 GCA_964427855.1 uncultured Syntrophaceae bacterium | reverse complement strand
CGTGGTATTAATCGAAGCGGTCATCAAGCCATTTAAACTAGACGACTTGAAAGACGCCTTGGAAGACCTCGGCGTTGGCGGACTCACCATCACTGAAGTCTTGCAAACGTCCCAGTCCCGTTGGCGACGACCCTCGGCCTCAACCGATCTTGGACCGGATGCGGTCCCTAAAATCAAAGTCGAGATCGCTGCGCCTGAAGAGCTCGCCGCGCGGGTCATAGAGGCCATCTGTCTCCATGGCTCGTCTGGTCGAACCGAAGACGGCGTCGTCGTTGTGCAGCGCATGGTCGGAGCGCTGAGGATTCGCACGGGTGAACAAGGACCAGACGCACTGATGCCGTAAACCGCGAGACCCCCGCGGCTGTTGTCTGCCGCGACGGGGGGCCGCCTACACCCACTCAACTGCTTGCGTGCCCCCTTTTGGGGATGACCTCAAGGTCGCACTGATCTCCAAAGGCCGCCGCCATATCCTTGCGCAGCGCCTCGAAATCATCCATAGTCTCGGTTTCGACCACGAGCCGCCCATCTTCGAAACACCGGAGCCTGCCATGAGACTGTATAATTTGAATGGCCTTCTTCGGGTCGATGGTGATCCATCCCTTCATGCGTGTGAGTAATTCGGGGCCGTCGAAGGGTCGCTCGATCACGAGATCCACCTCCCGAAATTTGGCCCGCCAACCAATCACCGCGGGTTTTACCAATATGGGAGAAACGGGATCACGAAGTGCTGCGCACCGAAACCATATATCTGCTCTCACCATAGTCTCTGTCACCCCTTGCGCTTTTGTCTCTTAAGCCTCATCATGGTTGTCTTCCACGGTTACATCAGGGCATTAACAAAATAATCTCAACTTGCCGCTGCTGTCCGCGCGTATGTTACCAAATAAAAATAACTTTTCAAACCGCCCGAATTGTGCTATAGGATGACGAATCAAATAACGAATTACACACGAGAAAGCGGTTTGCAAAACCTCAAGAAACACACCACTCATTTTCCCAGCCCCACGTCTTTCGTCCAAGAGATGAGCAAGGCGGTTGCTCGGGTGGCTGCGATGTTTCTTGTGTTGACGCTCTTGTGGTGTTCCAATGCCTTGGCTGAGCCTAAGAGCACCGAAAAGGGCGAGGGCGGCGACAAGATGCCGCCGACTGTAATCCACAAGAAGAGCCCCGCCAAGCGCACAAAGGCGAGCCCCCAGCCGATTCACGCCAAGGCATTTTACTGCGTCGATCCATTGACCAATCAGATCATTCTGGAGAGAAATGCTGATCAACAGCTGCCGGTGGCGAGTTTGACCAAACTGGTTACCGCTATGGTGATCCTGGAACACCTCCCCATGGACGCCAAGGTGATCGTGCCTGACCACATCAAGACCGTGCCGAGGACCGTGATCGGGTTGAAGCCGGGCGATAGGGTGAGCGTCGAAGACCTGCTTCACGGCCTGCTCATTGGCTCGGGAAACGATTGCGCAGAAACCCTTGCATGCGCCTTCCCCGGGGGCAAGGAGAAGCTGGTTCATGCCATGAACAAGAAGGTGCGCAGCCTCGGATTCACCCATACGCGCTTTTACACCCCCAGCGGCCTAGATAAAAAGATGGGAGCTGAGCCAAGCGCGAGACAGGCGGAGACCGTGGAATGCAATGTCTCCACGGCCAAGGAAATGGCGCAGATAGCGCGCGCCGCATTCACAAACAAAATCATACGAATGATCAGCATAAAGAAAAGCTACATGTTGCGGGGTGAAAAAGGGCATTCATACCCCGTTCGCACCACCAATAAGCTTTTACGGGATGATTTGCCCCTGTACGGGGCAAAGACCGGTTTTACCAATCGCGCGGGCCACTGTCTTGCCAGTGAATTTCGGCGAGGAAAGAGCTCATTGCTGATCGTGGTATTGGGGAGCCCGAATCATTTCCGAGACACAAAAGCAGTGTATCGCCTTGCGCTGAAGAAATCTGAAGCAAGCAAGACCGCCCTCCCACAGCCGGAGCGAGGGGCTTCAAAAGCCCCGGCCGTCCGATAAGATCTGCCAGGTTCATTCCTTGGGAAGATAGAACAAGAAGTTGATCCATTCCCCCGGCTTGGTTTCACACCAGATCCGTCCGCCGTGGGCCTCGATGATCTTGCGGATGTTGTAAAGGCCCAGCCCAGTTCCTCTTTTGTCCCGGGTTGCGTCGTTCTGGCATCGATAGAATTTTTCAAATATCTGTTCCACCTCTTCGTACGGGACGCCGGGCCCTTCATTCCACACATTGAATACGTAGCCGTCTTGTTCAAGCCTTACGCCGTAGGCAATCTTTCCGCCAGGTTTGCGGTATTTGAGGGCGTTGCCGAATAGGTTTCGATACACGATTTCAAGAAGGCCAGGAGAACCATTGAGTTGTATAGCGCCGACGCCCCCCATGCTTTCGTCGTAACTCTGAAAAGAGTCCGGATACCGCTCTCTTAACCCTAGCATGGCCGGCAGAATCACCTGTTCATAAAAATTGTCGATCCGCTCCTTGCGGACGTGAAATTTCCCAGATTCGATGTCCGCCATGACTAGGAAGTCTTTACTCATGGCTTCCAAAAATTTCGCGTGATGATACACAACGTTGAGCTGCTCTTTCTTGGCGGGATCGGTTTCCTTGTCGAGAAGGCGGCCGACGAAACCAGCTATGACAATGAGCGAATTCTTTGTTTCGTGGCTGATGAAATTTATCGTCTCCCTGTAATTGCGGTTGAGCCTCTCCAGCTCCCTCCGGATAGCGTTTTCTTTGCCGATATCTTTGCTGATCCCTACTGTGCCCAAGACTTTTCCTTCTTCATCTTTAAGCAGGGAGAGGGACAACGATATCTCCTTGATTTCTCCGCTTTTTGTTCGGAGCTTCGTTTGATAGTTCTGAATGCCGCCGGAGACAGTCACGGCATTGAGAATGCGCTGCCGCTCTTCAGGGTCCACCCATACGTCTCCGATCTTCCTCCCCTGCATTTCCTCGGCGCTATAGCCAAGCATCTTCTCCGCGCCAGGGTTGAACTCGACGATACGGGCGTTCAAATCGGTGGTCACAATCATGTCCTCTGAACAGCGCAGTATCCCTTCGAGATAGCCTGTTTCCTTCGCCAAGGCCTCAGTTCTCGTCCACATCTCCTTTTTCAGGTTCTCTGCCAGCCTCTTGTACCGCTCTTCAGAGCGCCTAAGCATGGCCTCGAGATCAGAGATTTCAATCTGCCTGCCGAGGAGGTTGGCAACTTCTTGAAGAAAATAGTCCTCTTCAGGGCTCCCCACATTCATCACTGGCCTGGTGACAAGCAGCCGTCCTCGGCGTTTTCCTTCGACAAGGATATCTTTGATCAAGACAGGCGTTTCTGAGGCGTCGCCGGGAAGACCGTACACCGTCTGATCTATCTCGCACCAGACGACGCGATGCTCGGAATCGACGAGCGACGACTTGATGTGGGAGATCACGTCCTCCATCTTTTCCCGCAGCGGGGCATTGCCCATGAGATCCCTGCTCACAGACAGAAGCCCGGCCAACTTTTTCAAGAGTTCAGGCGTGACGGTTTTTGCCATGGAGTCTGCGTCGAGGCAGAAAAAGTCGGGATTGAGGTCCTGCACCGTCTCGAGTATTACCCTGGCGCCTCGCGATGATTTCATAGACCGGAGATCCACGGAGACCCTTCTGCCGTGTCTCACATGAATCTGGCCAAGCACTTCGGCAACAGCGCCGCTGCAAAGATCCGTGAAAGGACAAAAAGTGCATGGCTGCTCAGCGCCAGCCAGCACGCGATAACAAGGCTCGCTGCGGCCTTCCGGCAACAGCCGCGCCATGAGCGAATTAGTCCTTAGGACTGTATAGTCTGGGGATACGAGGGCGCATGGTTTTGCGATACCCTCGAGCAGCCAGTTTGCCGGTACGTGCAAACCTGACTCGAATAGCGGGTCATTGCTTTTTGGAATTCGGGGTTCCATGCATGCATTCCGTACTGCTGTCTCAGGTGTAGGCTTTTAGGTCGCAGGCAAAAACGACTGACGGCGTGTATATTGCCACGAGTAGAGATTCTTGAAACTCTTCCCCTGCCGTGTGTAACAATTGTCTCGTCGGGCAGGTACCCTGTTCAGAACTTCGTTGTCCGGGATTTGAATAACGGTTTTTGTGGGGGAAGTCAACGGGGCGCCTGGGGGTGGCTTCATTTCAAACAAGAATTTTACGATCGAGCTGTCACGAGCCTTTTGTCATACCTCTCACGTCGCGCTTGTTGGAAACGCTTGCCCCATGAGAATTCGTCAAGTTAATCACGAATTGGGCGCGTGTCGCATTATGCCGTCATCCCTACCAAAATAGGGATACATAGAGCGTCTCCCCGGTTCCAAGTTTCATAATGAGGTTGTGGCCATGTCGAGTTTTCTTTTGAGAAAGGTTTTACCTCATCCATGCAGCCGTCATCCCGCGCAATTTTCTCCCTGTCATTTCGAGCGAAGCGAGAAATCTTGACTCAGCTTGGAAGATTTCTCAGTCGTACGGCTCTTTCGAAATGACATGGCATCGCGGCCTCTCACGTTCGTTGGCGTCTCGCACCTTCGAAGTGACACAGCGTCGGCTGATTCCTTGACCATCTTGCTGTCCCCGAAAACACTCGCCACATGGATGGCTTAGATATCATTTCCACAGAAATGTCGAGAATCCGTGGGACTGTCCTAATGAGCGTACGATGCTCTCGTTCAATAGTTCACAGAGGCGTTGCCGCCGGAGAGAGCCGGGCGTTCCTCGCCAAATGTATTCGCTATGGTGAACGCCAATCGCATTTCACTCCTGACACATCATTCATTAAACTGGGCATTTTCAATGACATAAATGTATCGAATCGACAAATGTCACGCCTAGTTTTTTCACTTGACGGGAAGGGTCAGAGAAACGATAATCACATTCCTCAATGGGGCAAATGCATCATACCACACGTGGTTATCTCCTCCTGGCATGGTTGCGCCGCATGGTGAAATGAAAGATCAATTCAAGGTAGGAAATCGAGTTTATCATCAGACGCCGTAAGGTCGTGAAGGGTTGCTCGCGGCTTTCGCTCCCCAGTTACAGGTAAGGCGAGAGTTCGGGAGCGCGCGCACGCCCTTCGCGTGTGGAGGTCCAGTATGACAGTACAAGAAGTTATGGATATGCTGTATGGCATCTTTCTGACAACGGGCATTCTCAACCTGAGTTGGAAATATGTCGCCATGTGGGGCGTGGGAGGAATTTTCCTCTACCTTGCCATTGTGAAGAAATATGAGCCTTTGCTGCTGCTTCCCATTGGATTCGGCATTCTCATCGTCAATTTTCCGCTTGTTCCGCTGATGGGTTATTCTCATGAGGGCTCTCCAGAACTGCTCCGTTTTTTCTATCACTATGGCATAGAGTGGGCGATCATCCCTTGTGTCATTTTCTTAGGACTCGGTGCGCTGACCGATTTCGGGCCACTCATTGCGAATCCTAAGATGCTTCTCGTTGGAGCCGGCGCGCAGCTTGGGGTTTTTGTGACCTTCAGCGGATGCGTCCTGGCCGGCTTCACCCTTCGAGAAGCAGCTTCAGTGGGCATCATTGGCGGAGCCGAAGGGCCCACTACCATTTACCTCACCCAACTCCTGGCCCCACAACTCTTGGGCGCCAATGCCCTGGCTGCCTACTCATACATGGCCATGGTCCCGCTCATTCAACCCCCGATAATGAAACTTATGACCAGCGATGAAGAGCGCCGTATTCGCATGAGGCAATTGAGACCGGTCTCGCAAACGGAGAAGATCCTGTATCCCCTCATTGCGATTATCATCATCAATATTTTGGTTCCCGCGGTTGCTCCTCTCATGGGGATGTTCATGCTCGGTAATTTGATGCGAGAAAGCGGCGTAGTGGGACGACTTACAGATACAGCCCAAAATGCCCTCATGAATGGCGTCGTCATTTTCTTGGGCGTGACCATAGGAGCTACTCTGCATGCAGACGCGTTTTTTAGCTCAACTCCTTTCTTCATTTTTTCTCTCGGGATGATTGACTTTGTAGTGTGTACTTTTGGAGGAATTCTCACGGTGAAGATCATGAATCTCTTTCTCAAGGAGAAAATCAATCCGTTGATAGGATCAGCCGGTGTCTCGGCCATTCCCATGGCCGCAAGAGTTTCGCAGAACATAGCCCTTCAATATGACAAGAAAAATTACCTGCTTATGCATGCGATGGGACCCAATCTTGCCGGCGCAGTAGGAGCTGCTGCCGCTGCGGGGATGTTCATAGCCATGTTCGAATGAGCTGCATGCAGAGAAACTTTGCTCTATGCCTTCTCATGGCGTGAGGCGAGGAAGGATCTCAAGTAATACGTTTTGTTATTCTCGTCAGTGTGCTGCATGCGGCTGACGCGGGAGATGAGAGCGATGAAAAAATGGGTCATTGAAATAACACTGCTCATCCTGTGTATTCCGGCATATGTTGCTGCCGATGATTTCCTTGGCGCTCCGGTACCCCCTGGAGGAGATACCATAGTTTCTCGAGAAGACAGGTTGGAAAAACAATACGCCATACCCTACGACGAGGTAAAAAAATTTTACAAAGAGGCGCTGAAAGACTTTAAGTACGTGAAGGTCTGGGATAGAGGGGACTCCACCTACATGGAGGACCATTTAAACCGTCCTTGGCATTCCATCACCATCATAAAGGGCGAGGGAGACGCCACACGCGTTATCCTCATTAGAGACAACTGGACATGGATTATAGGAACGTTGGTCATCCGATTTGTAGGGGTATTCGTCGTCTTATTTGTCCTGTATGTTGCCTTGTCCATAGCGGGTTCCATTGTCTCGAGGCTTGTGGATAGGCCCAAGAAAAAGAAGGCCAAAGCGGCAGCTTAGATGATCGGACTTGGCTGCGTGCATGCATGGCGCAAGCTTTGTGAAGGGGCGGTCCCCGTTTGCGAGGCGCGAGCCCGCGGCCAATCCCATGAGCAGGACATTCCCCAATAATTGATGGGCAGTAGCTGATTCTTGGAATGAGAGAGGGAGGTTGTCGCCTTTTGGAAGCTGTAACCGTTCTCAAAAGAAATCGCGACGCGGCCACATGAAACTTGTCATTCCCACGAACATGGGCATCAAGGAAACTCACCAACGATAACCACTTTCGTGAGGATGACAGAGTGTCACCCTGCGCCCAATTCGTGATTAATTTTCAGAGCTCCTCATAAATGGTAAACTTTCTTGGTTTCATTGGAACTTGACATTAGCTCGCCGCGTATAGAGCATGACGTTGTGTTTCAAACAGGGAGGCCGCTGTGAAGGGAGTAGTATTAGCAGGGGGGTTGGGTACGCGTCTGTATCCCCTCACCAAAATTACCAACAAGCATCTTCTTCCCGTGTACAACAAGCCCATGATCACCTATCCGGTAGAATGCCTTGTGAAGGCCGGCATCAAGGATATATTGATCGTCACCGGCGGCAATGATCCAGGGCATTTTCTGAAGCTGTTGGGAAACGGGAAAGAGTTCGGCCTCGATCACATCAACTACGCGTATCAGGAAGGCGAAGGAGGTATAGCTGACGCCCTCTCGCTCGCGGAAGACCACGCCGACGGAGGCCCAATATGCGTCGTACTCGGGGACAACATCGTGGAGTACAGCATTCGCTTTGCCGTCGAAGACTACAAGAAGCAGCCGCACGGGGCTCGCATCATGTTAAAGCGGGTGCATGACCCGCGGCGCTTTGGTGTGCCGGTCTTTGAAGGCGATCGAATCGTTCGCATCGACGAGAAACCCAAAGTCCCGGCGTCGGACTACGCAGTCATCGGCATCTATATGTATGATGCAAGCGTCTTTGATTTCATCAAAGGCCTGACGCCCTCTGCTCGCGGCGAACTCGAGATCACCGACGTGAATAACCGCTACATAGAGCAAGGCAGTATGTATTGGTCCGTTTTAGAGGGTTGGTGGACAGATGCCGGGACGTTTGATTCACTGCTCAGGGCATCCAATCTCGTGGCCGAAGGCGGCGCCAATAAGGAGCTCCCCTCATGACCTTGAAAAAAAAATTTAAGGAACCGGAATACAGACCCATCGACGGAGTGAGCATTCACCCGCTCAAGGTCATTCCCGACGAACGCGGACGGCTCATGGAGATCATGCGTTGCGACGATCACTTTTTTACCCAGTTCGGTCAAGTGTACCTCTCTACTGTGTATCCCGGCGTCGTCAAGGCATGGCATTACCACAAAGTCCAAGTGGATTGCTTCACTTGTGTACGGGGCATGGTGAAAGCAGTATTGTATGACGACCGGGAGGGCTCTCCCACGCGAGGCTGCCTCAACGAGATATATTCAGGCGAGCACAAGCCTTGCTTAATCGTCATCCCTGCCGGCGTGTACCACGGCTGGAAGTGTGTCAGCGAATACGAGGCCTACGTCATCAATGTCCCCTCGCGGCCGTACAACAGGACTGACCCCGATGAATATCGCGTACATCCCCACACAGGCGGAATACCATACGACTGGTCGCGAAAAGATGGATAGCGTTACGGCATGGCCGTTGGCATGGTTCGGCCCTAGATTTTATCGCCGTCCTCTCGTTGACATGTTGCCGGTTTGGGTGATCTCGCCGCCGGGGAAGCGATCTCGTCATTTGCAGCAGCAATGGACACAAGCGTATAGCTTTTTTGAATGTTTACATGGTATTCCTGAGCCGTAGGCTCAATGACTCGTCAATGGCCTTTTTGTCATTCCCAGGAGGCAAAAGCCACGAGGCAATCTCAGCACACATCAATCAAGCAAGAAGACCTCCATGGAATTCAGGTTTTACTGGAGAACTGCTCCAAGAACCACGATATTCATGGCGGCGCGGCGTCCATTGCGACAGAATTTTCGAGGACGGGTACAATCTGTAGGATGGGTCTTAAGACAAGATTTTTCTCGGCGCGAGGTGAATAGATGCATGTGATTGTTACCGGCGGCTGTGGTTTTATAGGCTCAAATTTCGTGATGCATCTGCTTCGCTCTTATGAAGACGTGCGGATAACGAATGTGGATCTTCTCACCTACGCAGGCAACCTTGCCAACCTCGAGGAAGCCAAGGCGTACCAAGATCGGTATCGATTCGTGAGGGGGGACATAGCAGACCGAGACCTCGTGGCATCCTTGCTCACTGACAAACCGGACGTGGTCGTCAACTTTGCCGCCGAGTCCCACGTGGATCGCTCAATATTGGACTCATCGTCTTTCGTAAAAACCAACATACTGGGCGTTCAAGTCCTTCTGGATGCGTGTCGGGCGCACCGTGTTGAGCGCTTTGTACAAATCTCCACTGACGAGGTGTATGGGTCGCTGGGGCCCGAGGGCGCTTTTACCGAGGAACATGCATTGGCGCCGAACAGCCCCTACTCGGCTTCAAAGGCTGCGGCTGATTTGCTCGTCCGAGCGTATCACAAAACGCACGGCATGGACGTGGTCACGACGAGATGTTCCAATAATTATGGGCCATTCCAATTTCCCGAGAAGTTGATACCCCTGATGATCACCAATGCCATGGAAGGCTTGGATTTGCCGGTCTATGGCGACGGGCTGAACGTCAGGGACTGGATCTACGTGACCGATCACTGCCGCGCCATTGATCTCGTCATGCGACGCGGGAAAAGCGGCCAGGTCTATAACATCGGCGCGGGCGAGGAAATGTCCAACATCGAGATTGTGAGATTCATACTGAAAATCCTTGGAAAACCGGACACTCTTATCCGTTTTGTGGAAGACAGGCCTGGCCATGACCGGCGATATGCCATGGACGCCACGAAACTGAGGAACGAGCTGGGGTGGGCGCCTCAAGTGGAGTTCGAACAGGGCCTCGCGTTAACGGTGCAATGGTATCAGGAACACACCGCATGGTGGCGGCAGATCAAGACTGGCGAGTACCTCTCCTATTACGAGAAATGGTACGGCGGCAGAATTGCCTGAATGCGAGGTCTCAGGAGATGTGTAAGACGATCCGTGTACGGCATCCACTGCTCGAACGTCCGAACGTCTCGGGCTGCGAGGCGCTGAGATAGCGCCAAAACGCAACGTTTGTACGGCATGATCATCAATAGACGCAAGACACGACGCGTTTACGTGGGCGGGGTGCCCATCGGCGGCGATGCTCCCGTTGTGGTGCAGTCCATGACGAACACGGATACGAGAGACGTCCCGTCCACGATACGCCAGATCAGACGCCTCGAAAGGGTCGGGTGCGAGATCGTGAGGCTGGGCGTCCCTGATCTTGACGCCGCGCGGGCGCTCGCTCGCATCAGAGAGCGGGCTCGTATTCCGTTGATAGCCGACATCCATTTTGATCACAGATTGGCGTTGGAGGCGATACGGCAAGGAGTGGCCGGGTTGCGACTCAATCCAGGAAATATCGGGTCTGCGCAAAAGGTCAGGGACGTGTGTCGCGCTGCCGGCGAGAAACGTATTCCGATACGCATCGGAGTGAATTCGGGTTCGATTGAGAAGAGATTGCTGCACAAGTACGGGGGGCCGACGGTCGAGGCCATGGTGGAAAGCGCTTTGACGCACGCGGCCATTCTCGAGAAAGAGGGCTGCCAGGATATAGAGATTCCCCTCAAGGCCGCTGATGTCATGAAAACCATAGACGCGTATCGTATGCTGGCGCCGAGAGTGGACTATCCACTTCACGTCGGCGTCACCGAGGCTGGTACCTTGCTCGCGGGCGCGGTCAAATCCGCCATCGGCATAGGGATGCTGTTGGCCGAGGGAATAGGGGACACCATCCGCGTCTCGCTGAGCGCACACCCGGAACGTGAAGTGCAGGCGGCCTACTCCATTCTGAGGGCGTTGGGCATACGGAAAAGGGGGATAGAAGTCATTGCATGTCCCACCTGCGCCAGGACGTCCATCGACGTGATCGGGCTTGCCCAGAAGGTAGAGCGTCGGTTGTCCCATATCGCGGTGCCACTGCAGGTGGCTGTCATGGGATGCGTGGTCAATGGTCCGGGAGAGGCCCGTGAGGCGGATGTCGGTATTGCAGGCGGCAAAGGCATGGGTGTCATCTTTAAGAACGGCGTCTCGATAGGGACCTATCGTGAAGATGAGCTGCTGCCTGCTTTGCTCCACGAAGTGGAACTCCTCACCAAAGCAGGGCCATCCTGAACAGCCTGAGGCGCTTTTGCGTCAGGCGTTATGGGAATTCCCGAATTTGAGCAGGAATTGGGCGCGTGTCCCATCATGGCGTCATCCTCACGAAAACGAGGAATCCATATTGAGTATTCTGTAATCCCTCCTTCATGAGAAGGACAATCTGAGATGGGACTATTTCGTAATTTCTTTATAAGAATGATTGTAGAATGGCTCAGCCCTGGCAGCCCCAGAAAGACCTCACATTCCCCCATGACCGTCTTTACAACATGTAAGAAATATTGACAGCCGCAACGCCATAAGCGCCACACTCCCTGAGCCTTAAACCGGTTCTTAAAAATGCGCACGAATTCCACGGGGGCCGCGGTCATTTCGGCAGCAGCGTCGCAAATAGCACTACCACCTTTCCACCAAAATCCAAAAAATAAAGGTCTAAAAATTACCGACGAATTCCAGAACCTGGCCGTCATTGCGGCCAATTTCCTCTCTGTCATTTCGAGCGCAGCGGGAAATCTTGTCCTCGCGAGAGAGATTTCTGGGTCGTAAGACACCTTCGAAATGACCTGGCGCCCCTGGCGTCTCACATTGGTTCGAGCCTCGCTCCTTCGTCGTGACATGGGCTCAGTTTTCCTCGCTGCCGTAACAGTTTTGGAAGGTACTCTCGAATTGTACGGTGCAGACCTCACGCCCAAAGACATTTCCTGCGCAATAAACTGATCTTCACATTTGGAGCTCTCTCGACCTGCAGGCATTTTTTGGCGGCACGAGTTTTGCTCTACGCTCGTATGTGGAGTTGCGGCAAATTCCCGTCGAGCCTTTGTCGCGACCTTCAATGCAGCACCAGAGAGGGCGGCGTCTGACCCATATGCGCGGCGAACAAGCCGACAAGGGTTTTTTCGGATAACCCGCAGCGAGACGTCAGAAAGAACCGCGTAATGTAAACGCCGCTGGCAATTGACGAGCACATGAACCCACGCTTTAGGATTCTTATCGCAGATCGCAACAGACACGTGCGGGAATTCCTGCAACGCGAGTTTTCGTCTGCGGGCTATCAGTGCGAACTGGCCGCGAACGGACAGGAAGTCCTCGCCAGACTCGAGGATCCGCCGCACATCCTCGTCTTAGATTTGGAGATTCCTCTGATCGAGGGGTGGCAGTTGCTTGAAGCCGTGGCCAGACATAAACCACGCGTACCGGTGGTCATACACACGTTTCTCGGTGAATATTACACTCACCCTCTTTTGGCTTCGGCCGAGGCCCTTGTTGAAAAAAAAGCCGACCCCGCCTCCTTGAAGGCTGCCGTCTTGGAAGTCCTGGCGCGCCGCTATCCGGAGGAGTTTTTTCCAGAGCAACGCCCTAAATCTTCTCCAGCCTCATGAAGGTTGGACGCCGGGTGGGCATGTGAGGTGATGTGAGAGAGGCTTCTCAGAGGTATGGCTGATCGGATTCTGGGCTCGCCTGAAGAGCCGGCTTTATCTCCGCCCATATCTCGCCCCAACGTGACTCCAAGTGGGTGATCTGGTATCCAGCCTCTTGGATCTCTGTGCGGAACGTCTCCAAAGTGTATTCGATACAGTGGGTCGGATCGAGTCGGTAGTCAATTCCCAACTCTTGTTTCAAGGGTACTCGCCAATCTCGCTCGAAAGAGGGTACCCTGATGAGCAGTCGTTGGGGCGCAATCACTTGCGCAATCTGCCGAAGAAAATGGACTCTCGGCTCCAGGTGCTCCAGTACGTTGGACATCACGACGGTGTCGAAGGTCGTTTGAAACCGAGAGTTCAAGACGTCTCCAAGGAGGTATGTGATCCTTGGGTGGGCGTATCTGCTTCGAGCAGCTTGAATGTGTTTTTCATTCAAATCGATGCCAACCACCCACGCGCCCGTCTGCTTTGCGATGTCGTAGGCGAGCGCTCCTATACCGCAGCCCAGGTCGAGAACGTGCTCGCCCTCTTGTATGCGGTTCGTGAAGAAATCATGGTACCTCGTATGCCGGTGTTTTGTATGAAGACCGCCTCCGTAGGCAACTGAAAGCTGACCTTGAAGTTCATAGAGGGCATTGTCGAGGTCGAGAAGAAGGCGCAACCCGTTCTCCGGCGATTCTTGGGAGACGTAGGTGGACAATGCGGCCAAAATTTGGTTCTTTAACTGTTGCGCTGACATATTACACCTGCCATTCGCCGCTCCTCGGCTCCCTGCGAGGGGCGCCATTCTGAAGTAGTCTGCACAACAAGTCCCACTCTTTTTTCACTATTTTTTCGAGGGAGTATCGATTGAGAACGTAGCGCCGGGCGGTCTTTCCGAGATGTCGTCGGAGCTGAGAGTCATTGAGGAGGCGGCGAATGGTTTCTCTCAGGGAAAAAGGCTTCAATTCAGACAGCAGCCCATTCTCTCCATGGGTTATGATCTCTCGTATCCCAGGGGAGTCGCCCCCGACAACCGCCGACTCACAGGCCATAGCCTCTAGAAGGGCCTTGGGATGCCCTTCATACCTCGAAGGCAACGCAAAGATCGCCGATTCATTGATGAATCGTGGGAGCTCCCTATGGGCAACGGTCCCTTCCCAGGCAACGCGGTCATCGAGATAGGAGAATCGAGTTTGCAGCGTCGGCCGCAATCGTCCCTCGCCGATGATCCGAAGCCTTGCCGGCAGTGATGCCAATGCTTCCAGGAGAAGGTCGAGATTTTTTTCGGGGGCTATTCTCCCGACGAAGAGTACCGAGTCAGGAACTGACTCCATGGCCATGGGGCGGAAAAGATCCGTATCCACATAATTTGGAATCACCTCTATTTTGTGAGCCGCTTCGGGGATGCGGGCTGCGACATCCCGCTCCATCAAGGACGTGGTGACTACCACCGCGTCCGCCGCGGAAAATACCTCTTTTTCTGTACAGCAGGCCGCGCGAGCCTGCGCAGAGTCGCTTCCGTGCTCGCGCGCTGCATTGGCTGACCACAAATAGCCGCAACGCGCAACCAATGGTATGCCCAGCCGGCGCGCAATTCGCAACGCGATTTGGGCGCCATAGGTTTGATTTGTCTTGATAACGTCTGCAGACTTCAGGGTTTTTCCGTGTATAGCTAAGAGGTTTTCTTCGTACCGCTCCAAAGGTTCCGAGGAAGCGTTGCAAAGTATTCTTATGTTTCCAAGGCGCTTAGCGTAATCGAGGTCAGAATGGTCTCCATAGGTGACAAAGCTTACCTCCGCCCCCTGCTGGATCAAGCGCTGATAGATGGCGATCTCCCGTTCCAACATTCCCGTGAAAGCCCACGTCCGCAGAGATACGCCCCTGGTGAAAAAGAGGACGAGATGAAACTTCATGAAGCGGCCACGTCCCTGGCGAGGGTAAGGTATTTCTCGGCCACATCGTCCAGGCGGGAGACTGTGATCAACGCCTGAAACATCTCGTAATTCTTCGTGAGGACGTCCAATGCCCCCAGAAAATCGTGTTGAGAATGAAAAGGTACGCCGCCGAATCTCACCAATTCGGGATGCCCGCCGTCTTCCAAATACAGGGCGGGCAAACCGCACGCCATGGCCTCGATAAGGGCGTTGGAACAGGGATCATTTTGACTCGCCGTCACATAGATGTCGTGGTTGCGCAGGATATCCGCAAGCTCGTGGGACGAAACAGGGGGGATATGACATGCTCTTTCCAACGGCGCAGATACATTCCCGACAAAAGTGAATTCGTATCTCTCCCAATCGAGGTGCTCCTCAATCCATTTATACATCGCGCCCCCCTTGCGTGGATTGTTTGACCAGCTTGTAGAAATGAGACGGATTTTACGGTTCGTGGAAAAAGGCACCCTATTTTTCGGGTGAAAGATGTCGTCGTCTGCGGCGTTATGGATTATCATAGGGGAAATCGGGTGATAGCCCATCTCTACAATCCGCTGATACGTCCACGCTGACTGCAGCACGGTGGCAGACGCGAAACGCGCGTTGAGTTCGTAGCAAAGTTCGTCTTTCTCGCGATCGAATCCTCTAATGAGGTGAATGGGGCCGTCGATACGGTGAATGACGTTTATCCTATGCGTGCGATTGAATTCAAGAAACGCTTCGACGTCAAAATGAACTGAATTAAGAATATAGACGTCGATATCGGGATCTAGAACGTTTTCCCTTGTCTCGATCCCCTTCTTCTGAAGAGCCTTTCGCAAAGCCATCATGAATTGGTTGCCGCCGCCGTACGGCGGGGCAAAAAACTTGTGCCAGAGCCCAATGGTGAATTTTTTGGGTCTGCTTTTTCCATTCTGTTTTTGTCCCGCAGTGGAGTTGTTTAAGGCCTCTTCGGGATGCGCGTCAATGGCAACCGTGACGCCGCTGGCTTGCCGCTCTCGCACCCGCTCGTAAAGATCTCGAAACAAAGGCCGCGACGCCTCGGCGGTGTGGTTCTCCAGAACTCTTGCCAAGTGTGCATGTATGGTCGAGTTCAGGCTCGCAGTTTCGATGTCGTCCATTATGAGTTCCACAGCTTGCGGCGCGGAATGGTAGATACATCTTTCTTCGAGCACGTCCCGCGCCAATCCGACATCTGTACTAATTATCTTACAAGAGGCGGCAGACGCTTCTAAGATCGCGTGAGGGCCTCCTTCTGACCTGCTGGAAACCACATACAGGTCA
>CAYRVH010000016.1:29063-47967 GCA_964427855.1 uncultured Syntrophaceae bacterium | reverse complement strand
CATTCAGCTTCTCTCGAGGCAGAAAATTCGTGTGGATATCGTCCTCGGACGTCGGTGTTCCCACGTAGGAAAATGGTATATTGTGCTCTCGAAGCCTTGCCAGCAACCAATGTCGGCGAGGACCGGCGAGGATGACATGAATGCGCGCCCCTTTCTTATGAAGGCCTCGAATTATCTCTAAAAACATATCAGGTCCTTTGACCAGCTTTGGCGTCGAAAGGTTTGCGCCTTCTGAGTCTCGCGAGAAGCTGCCGATCAGATACGCGTCATCTGGAATATTCCACTCCTGTCTTGTCCGAGACAACGCCGGATCACCCTCTGCCATGGGGCGAAATACAGTTGCGTCGATTAAATAGGGTATCTTCAGACAGTGAATACCGACGCTGCGTAGTTCTCTCTCTGCCTGGGAGCTTCTCGGGACCCACAGATGTACCGCCGACATGGCCCGCCTGTGAGCAGGAACGCCAAAATAACGAAAGGGTTCCCCAGGGACATGACACACGACGATCTTGTTTCCTAACTGCCCAGGCGCAAAACCCATCAGTCCCTCCCACCACACAGAGTGAATGACGTCGCAATATTCCAGGGGAACCAACTCTACAAGACCTGTTAGGGCCTGGCGAGTGAGCCTCAAGTCCTCGTCAACAGCCCAGCCAATACCATCTCCGCCCGTAAGGAATACTTTCGGTTTCGTCACGGTCTCACCGCCTTCACGCCAAAGCCTGTGGTGAAGCCAAGGGACTTGTGCGCTGCTGATCCGTTGCCGGCCCGATCCATGGCTATTGCCGCAATCTTGAGCCAGTAGAAGACCTGGGCAGCAGGCCGAATGAGCCATGATCTCCCTGGCCCCCATGAAAGACTTGCATGAGAAACCGCGTACCTCAACATTTCAATCAACACACTCCAATAACCGCCCTGCCATTCCACCATGATGTCTTTGAATCCTATGTTGGTGAGCGTCTCGCGCCAATAATATTCCGTGTATCTCCCGTAGTCAGATGGATCTGCGTGGATGCGATTCATGAACGGGGCGCACAAGAGGAGGATACCCTTGCCTCGCAACACCCTGAATATTTCCCTCAATACCCACGCAGGCCCTCTTACATGTTCCAGCAATTCCGAGCAGATGACCACATCGACGCTGCACGCTCGCAGCGGCAGGCGCTCGGCGCGGCATTGAACATCCGGCCTTTTTACAACGGACAGATTTGCATACACCACGCGGTCATGGCATTGGCCCACGTCAAAAGCTCCCCTTTTTTGCACCCTGTTTCCTCCCACGTCGAGAACCATGGCAGCCGGGTCAACATCTCGTGCGTGGCGAAGATAAAAGTCATCCACGTAGTATCGTCTCAAGGAATACGAAAGGTCCTTCAGAAATGTTTTCTGGGAGGGGTTCATCTCAAGCCCGCGCCCCCTCCATAGTCGCTGTCGAGAGTGCGCTGAGCTGCCTCGAGCCATTCATCTATGGTAGCGCCTTTGGCAACGGAACCCGAAGCCTTTCGTACTCCTCGACCGAGGTGGCAAAAGATGACTCTGTGGTCTAGATCCAAAGCGCGATCCACGGGGACCGACCGCCATGGAGATGCGGGGTCGATCTTTTCCTGAAGTTCAGGCTCCCAAAGGGTGTTTCGACACGCGAACACCCCGTACCCGGCCTCTCTAAGCCCGATGGTGACCTTGTCTCCCACATCAAAGGCGGGAAGCTCAGGAAAGAAAGACAAACCCAGAGCGCGAAACACTTGATAATCCAAGAGGCAACCCAGTATGTGCAAGACCCCCTCCGGAGAACGGGTCTTATCCATCCTCACGCCTGCTGCAGCGACCCCTTTCTCGTGAGTATTTTCGCCAACCCTGCCCACCGTCAATTGTGAAGTAAGAAAAGAGAGCCATGAAGTGCGGCAAGGAAGGCTGTCCATGTGCAAAGTCATCAAATATCGAGCAGCGGGATCAATCACGCGCACCGCCAACTCCAGCCCAATCGCGTTCGCATAACTCCCCCACTCGACTTGGTCGGATGCCGCCGCTGCCTCGCCGGCATCCGGCGGCAGTGGCTCTGTGCGATTAAAGACAACGTTCACTTCACGCAGGTCGCTCAGGACGCCAAGCTGGTCTTCCGGAGAATTGTTGTCGATAATCCACAGCTCATGGGGTTGGGGAGTAAATCGCTCGATCGACTGTACGCACATCCACAATATTTTTTGTGACGCCTTGTTGGCAAGGCGCGAGACTACCACTAAGCGATGCGCGTCTGGGGATAGGCAGCGGCGACGTGCGATGTAGGCGCAATACGTCTTGCCGTCGATGACAATTTCCCGAGCAACCGCGCCGGCCGCCAGATTAAACTTATGATACTTCATACATCTTTACCAATCGCTGCCACATACCTCGCTCATAAGCCTTTGATACGCAACGATGCGTCACGCCCCTCCTGTCGTTTAAGACACCTTAAGGATGACGCACGCCCGCTGCGGCCCCGCGTCCGGCTCGTTGAAGGCTGTGAGAACCTGACGCCTCAGGCTGCGCTTCGTACGGCTCCAAGCTCCATACGCATTCGCCCGTAATGATCCCCCGAGCCCTTTTTGGCCCAACCACAGCAAAACTCACGATGCCTGCAATACGCTCCATCGTCTCGAAGCTCGCCGCATCTCGGGCGGCAAAATGAACTTCGTATGCCCCGTTGGCGAGATGGTTTTGGGGGTACCACACTCTGAGTAAATATTCGTCGCCTCGTCCTTTTACCTCCAGACCGTCTTCCTCGGAAATGTTCCACTTGCACAGTATTCCCGCCGCGTTGAGTATTCCCAAGGAGAACATGGGGCGATCTACTTGTCTGTTCAACCTTAAATGTATCTCGATTCCAAAGGGTGAGCCAGAGGGGACTTCCACAACGGTCTGCATGTCGGGTCCGTACAGCCGAGCTCCAAAGATGTTCACTTCCTCAGTGGATATCCTGTTCCGTACGCGATGCTCAAGACGCTTCTGTTCGCTTCTAAACACGAGCGTTTCATAGGTGTTGATGGCTTCGAGGGCCGAACCAGATGCGATGAGCCTTCCTTCCTCCAACAATATCCCCCGCTGCGCCACGAACTGCAATGTTTCCAGGCTGTGACTCACCAGCAGGATTGTTGCGCCACTTTCCCTCATTTGCCGAACTCGAGCAAGGCTCTTGTTCTGAAACTTCAGGTCCCCTACGGCAAAGGTTTCGTCAATGAGGATGACGTCGCTTTCCACATTGACAGCCACCCCAAAGCCCAAACGCCCCAGCATCCCACTGGAATACATACGCACGGGCCGGTCGAACCAATCGCCAAGTTCGCAAAAATCCTCTATTTCCGGCAGCCTTTCCTCTATCTCTTTGCGGGAAAGACCCATGACAGCCCCTAGAAGCCGCACGTTCTCCCGGCCGGTCAACTCCATGTGCAAACCCGCATTCAGCTCTATCATAGGGAAGATGCGGCCTCGTATTTCCACTTTGCCCGCTGTTGGTGCGGTCACACCGGCAAGGATTTTCAGCAGAGTGCTCTTCCCCGCGCCGTTTCGGCCCACGATGCCCACGGTGTCGCCCTTTCGCACCTCGAGGTTGATGTCCCTCAAAGCCCATGGACCTCGCCCGCTCGGCCCGGAAGGTGACCTTGCTTGCCCCTTCAGGTACTTTAGGCCGTTTTCAACAAGCTTCGGAAGCGGCAAACCGTATCGCTTCCAAAGACCCTCTATTATTATTGCTGCTTCTTGAGACAACGGACGTCCTCACAGCACATCAGCAAAGTACGAAGAAAGCCGCCTAAAAATAGGCCACGAAACAGCCAGCATGACGATGGTCATGATGACGGCAAAAAAAATCGGTTCCGAAGAGGGGGCGCTCGACTTGAGCAGGACATTGCGGAATCCTTCAATCACCCCCACCATGGGATTGAGCATGTAGAGCTGTTTCCATTGTTCCGGCACGGAACTCAAGGGATAAATCACGGGGGTGACGAAGAGCCATGCCTGCGTGATGAACGGAGTGGCAAAGATAAAATCTTTCCGAAACGTGCCAAGTCCCGCCAAGAGTATGCCAATGGCAAACGCGGTTGCCGCCATAAGGAGTACCAAAGGAACGATCCATAAGAGGCTGACGCCCACAGGAACTTGGAACCAAATCATAAGACCAGCCAGGAGAATAGCCGACATGGCGAAATCAAACAGCGTGGCGGTAACCGCGGCGAGTGGAAAGACTTCCCGCGGCAAGGCAATCTTTTTAATCACTTCGGCGTTTGTGGTAATGCTTGGGCCGCAGGCTGCGACCGCGTTGGTAAAAAAAGTCCACGGAACTAACGCTGAATAACTGAAGAGAATGTACGGCACGCCGTCGCTGGGAATGTTGACAAACCCGCGAAGCATATTGAACAACAGCATCAATATGAAGGGCTGTAGAAAAGCCCACCACATGCCGAGCGAGGAGCGTCGATAACGACTCGTCACATCCCGGATCACGAGCGCCATGAGCAGCGAAAAGAATCGCGCCAGCCTGCGGCCCCGCTCAGAAGGGTTAATATAGAGACCTTTGGTCAAGAAAGACGGTTCTTCCAAGAAAAATCGCTCCGTTAAATACGTGCAGGACGATGCTCTCCCATAGCACGATGCAGGCTTTCCATCAACCCTGTGTTCAAAGCCCCCGATGCATGCAATGCGGTCTTGCGATCCACGCTACCTGGGCTTCCTGTTTCTTACTCGTGAGGAGTCTTGGAGAGGGATTCTTTGCTCACCGCCATGAGGGTCACCAGCGCCTTGGCCACGGCTACATCTTTACCGCGGCGAATATCAAAGACTTCGGATTCTGCAACAATAATGCGATGCCCTTCTCGAATAACCTTTGAAGCACACTTGAGCGCTTCTCCGTACGCGGGCCTTAAAAAATTGATCTTAAACTCGATGGTTAAGATCTGGAATTCTTTTGGGACGATTGTAAACGCGGAATACCCCGCCGTATGATCTGCCATGGTAGCCATGACGCCCGCATGGATAAATCCGTCCTGCTGTCGATGATCTGAGGTAACCTCGACGCTGGATTCGAACTTTCCCCATTCCACTTTCTCGGGCTTGAATTGACAAAATTTAATGAACCCACGCTGATAATCGTCTTTGAGGAACTGTATTCGTTCAGGAGAAATACTTTTCGATCCCATGGTTCACGTCTGCTCAATGAGGACGATAATTTGTTTGGAACCGCCCTGTCTAATCTGGTAAACTTATGATCTAACCGCTCGAGTGTCAACAAGATCAAACTAATGGAGAGAGTTATGAGACCGAAGTACGTATTCTCATTTCACGAAGGGGACGGCAAGAACAAGAAACTATTGGGGGGCAAAGGCGCAGGATTGTGCGAGATGACCCAGATAGGAATTAATGTGCCGCCAGGGTTTGTGATTAGTACAGAGGCGTGCCTCGCCTACCTGGAATCCAAAACGGGTGATCTCCCCGACGGCCTCTTGGAGGAGGTGAAAGAGCACATAAACGCTCTGGAGAAAACGACTGGCAAGGGCTTTGGAGACCCAAACAATCCCCTCCTTGTGTCTGTGAGATCTGGATCCGCTCTTTCAATGCCTGGGATGATGGATACCATTCTTAACCTCGGCCTCAACTCAGACACCGTCGTGGGGCTTGCCAAACAAACAGGAAACGAGCGTTTTGCCTACGACGCCTACCGCAGATTTATTCAATTATTCGGCAAGGTGGCCATGGGCATCCCTGACGAAGAATTCGACAAGGCTATGCATGCGGTCAAAGTTCGTTCCGGCGCCTTGTCTGACATCGATATGACCGCTGAGGATCTTAAAGAAGTCTGCGAACTGTTCCGCAACGTGGTGGCTGAGCAGCGAATGCATCCATTCCCCGAGGACGTATGGGAGCAGCTCAAAACCGCGATCAAATCGGTTTTTGGTTCGTGGATGGGCAAACGGGCCGTGGATTATCGCCGAGAATTTAACATCACCCCAGACCAGGCGAACGGCACCGCCTGTAACATAGTGGCCATGGTCTTCGGCAATATGGGAAATGACAGTGGAACGGGGGTTGGATTCACACGCGACCCCGCAACGGGCGAAAACAAGATGTTTGGCGAGTATCTGGTCAATGCCCAGGGCGAGGATGTCGTGGCGGGCATCAGAACGCCCAAGCCCATTCAGGCAATGGCCCAGGAGATGCCTCATCTGTACAAACAATTGGAGGAGTTGCGGGACAAACTAGAAAAGCATTATCGAGAAGTGCAGGATTTTGAGTTTACGATTGAAAAGGGCATACTCTATTGTTTGCAAACTCGAAACGGGAAGATGAACGCGACTGCGATGGTACGCACATCGGTGGAGATGGTGGAAGAGGGCCTGTTAAACAAGGAACAAGCCCTATTGCGGATCAATCCCGAGCACCTTGAACAGCTGCTATATCCCGGTTTAGACCCAAATTACAAAGCATCCCCGGTGGCGCAAGGTCTTCCGGCTTCGCCCGGCGCGGCATCCGGTAAGTGCGTCTTCGATGCAGACCTCGCTGAAGAAATGGGAAAAAAAGGCGAACACGTGATCCTCGTCCGGGAGGAGACAAAACCGGAGGACATCCATGGTTTCTTCGCGGCAAGGGGGGTCCTCACGAGTCGGGGCGGAAAGACTTCTCATGCTGCCGTGGTGGCGCGAGGAATGGGAAAACCCTGTGTTGCGGGGGCCGAGGGAATTTCCGTGGACACGGTTCATCGGCTGGCCATCATGGGGGATAAAGTTGTGCACGAAGGGGACGTGATCACCATCGATGGGGCAACAGGCAATGTATATCTCGGCGCCATCCCGACGATCGCGCCTGAGTTCAGCCCACAGTTGCATACCCTTCTAGAATGGGCCGATGAGAAGGCGCGCTTGGGGGTCATGGCCAACGCGGACACGCCTGAAGACGCAGCCAAAGCGCGTCATTATGGGGCTGTAGGAATAGGGCTTTGCCGGACGGAGCGCATGTTCAACGCTTCTGATCGTCTCCCTATCGTAGTGGAGATGATTCTGGCGGACACGACGGAATCGCGTCAAGCGGCTCTGGATAAGCTCCTCCCCATACAACGAGAAGACTTCAAGGGAATCCTAAAAGCCATGTCGCCGTATCCCGTAACCATACGGCTCTTGGATCCACCCATGCATGAATTCCTGCCGCTCGAGACCGAACTTGCCCAGCAGTTGGCCGACTTGGAGGAACTAAAGGAAACCCTCTCCAAGAGCCAGAAAACCCTCGACACCTTGAAGCTGGTGGATCCGCAGTTGCCCGCAACGTACATGGCAGCGCCTGAGGGGCTCCAGATGAAACTCCTCAGTTTGGATGCAGAGCTCATAGATAAGACGATTAAAGATAAAGACCTGATGCTGCAGAGGGCGCGAGTATTAAGAGAAGTGAACCCCATGCTTGGACATCGAGGGGTTCGACTCGGGATCACGAATCCCGAAATTTACAAGATGCAGATCAAAGCTATCTTGGAAGCAACCGCGGAGTGTGTGAAAGAAAAGGTGGAAGTGCATCCTGAGATCATGGTCCCTCAAGTGTGCTCGGTGGCCGAGCTTCGATGGGTCAAGGAATATGTGGACATACTCAGGGAAGAGGTAGAAAAAGAATACAATGTCACTCTGGACTTCAAGTATGGCACAATGATCGAAGTCGTTCGGGCGTGCCTCACCGCCGCTCGACTCACAGAGGTCGCGGAGTTTTTCTCCTTTGGCACCAATGACTTAACCCAGGCCACCTTTTCCTTCAGCCGTGAGGATGCAGAAAACAAGTTTTTGCCGTTCTATCAAGACAAAGGCATTATCCCTGAGAATCCCTTCGAAGCTTTGGATGTCGAGGGCGTAGGACAGTTGATGAAACTTGCGGTGTCCGAGGCTCGAAAAGCAAAGCCAGACTTCAAGATAGGAATATGCGGGGAGCATGGCGGACATCCAGCGTCAATAAGGTTCTGTCACCACGCGGGGCTCACCTATGTCTCCTGCTCCGCGCCGCGGGTGCCCATCGCTCGACTGGCTGCAGCCCACGCCGCCATGACGCAGGCAAGTTTTGACTATTGAGCGGAGAACACAGTGGCGGATGTTGACCCTGACGCCTTGAGGCGTAATTGATCGAGGGCGCGAAAAAATCAAAAAAGGGATTAACGGTAAGTCCGTGTTCCGACGAATACGACCCACTCGACCCTGTCATGGTCGAGTGGGCCTCTTGAACTCAAAAAGCCGGGATTCTTGACAGATTGCCTGCGGCGGTAGTAATGGTATAAGGCTTCCATCGTAGAGCGAACGTGGTGGTACGGAGACGAGGGATTGCAATGAGACGAGGACCTGTAATAGCGCTGACCCTAGGGATATGTATAGTTCTGACGAGTGGAAGCTACTGCTGGAGCGACTCATGCAATCCGCGGGTTTGTTTGCCGGAGCGGCCTATTCCACCCGAGTCGGTAGGTCCCATTCCTGTGCCTTTCGACATACCTATATGGCCCACTATAGTTAAAACGGAGTTCCATATCCTGCCATGGGTCACATTCGGCAAGGCTTCCATATGTTTGCCCGGCACGTGCCGGTCTGTAAATATTCCAGCTCCGTGCTTCTCTCTCAAACCGGTCCCCTTCTGGTTCCCTTGGCTCCGACCGCTCGATACCGAATGTTCGGGGACGGCCGGTTGCCGTGCCCCTTAGTAATAACGTGCGTCTTCTCTTACCGACTGGGGCTCAGGCTAAGCCGCTATTAATGACCACTCGAACCTTGTGGCGTCATAAAAACCTCAGAGGGTCATATTGTGCGTTGTTGACGCTGACTTTCGGAAAATGCGTGGTAATGACGCAATGTGTCGCCTCCAGCTATGTGATGACGGTAACCCCTTGTGATTACCTTAATCCTCCGAAACACGTTTAGACATCCTTTGAGGGCTGTTCTCACAATTTTAGGCGTGGCGGTGGCCATGCTCGCCTTTGGCATTCTTACCACCCTCGTGGGAGCATGGTACGTCGGGGTGGAATCCTCCTCGGCAAACAGGTTGGTGACGAGGAACAAAATTTCTCTCGTGTACATGCTCCCCCTCGCCTATAGGACCAAAATACTTCAAGTGCATGGGGTTGAGGGAGTGGGCCATGGGATTTGGTATGGAGGAATTTATAAAGACAAGAAAAATTTTTTCCCGCAGCTCGCAGTCAGCGGCGTCGATTACTTGAATTTATTCCCTGACATACTCATTTCAGGCGCTCAAAAAAAAATATTTGAATCGCAAAAGAACGCGGCGATTGCGGGCAGAAAACTAGCTCAAAGGTTTGGATGGAACATAGGAGACCTCATCACGCTGCAAGGTACCATCTTCCCGGGTAAAATAGAATTGATCTTGACAGGCATTTATGAAGGAAGGCGAAAAAACGTCGACGAGACGACGCTTTTTTTCCGCTACGATTACATTAATGAACAGCTCAAGAGGACAATGCCCCAACTTGCAGATCGAGTGGGGTGGTACCTGGTACGCGTCCGAGACGGCGACCGCGCTGCAGAGATCTCTCAAGAGATCGATGCATTGTTCAGGAATTCTTTAGCAGAAACGTTAACTGAAACGGAAAAGGCATTTCAGCAGGGCTTCGTGGCAATGACGGAAGCCATCGTCAGCGCGATCAAGGTGATATCCGTGGTGGTCATAGGCATCATATTGATTGTGGTGGGCAACACCATGGCCATGACTGCGCGGGAACGCGCTGCGGAATACGCAGTTTTCAAAACTCTGGGGTTTGGGCCTCTGTTTCTATTCGTTATTATTGCCGGAGAATCGGTTTCGTTGGCAGTGATGGGCGGCATACTGGGCGCAGCGTTGACCATCCCTGTGGCGGCTGCCTTTCAACTCCAATTGCAATCGTTCCTACCGGTCTTCGAGGTGGAGAAACAGACCTTGGCGTACATTGTGATGATTTCCCTTTGCGTCGGGTTAGCGGCAGCTATGCCGCCGGTATGGCAGGTGGCCCGTACAGGCATAGCAGAAGGCCTGCGGCACGTCGGATAATATTCGGAGCGAAGGGCGTTTCTGAGGCGATCAGAATTGACTCACTTTTTTTACGCCCTATCTTACTGCTGTGAACCGGAAACTGTTTCACCGCAGTACTGTCTTTAATACTGATATGTCCAAAGAGCCAAGCCGCATCACAAAGGATTGATATAATCACGAAAGGGGATTGTAATGTTCCTGGTTCATCGTTTAACGTATGCCGTTGTCATCGCCTTAGCTCTCGTGTGGTCGTGCGGATTCGCGATGGGAGTTGATGCTTCGGAGGTCAAATTGAGACGATTTTTTCTTCCCAACGGATTAGAGGTGCTCATCAAGGAAGATCATGCCCGAAAAGTTGCTGCCTTACAGTTGTGGGTCAAAGTCGGGTCGGCGGATGAAACTGACGCGGAGAAGGGCATTAGTCATCTCATTGAACATATGGCATTCAAGGGGACCGAACGGCGAGGCCTGGGGCAGATCGCCGCTGAGATAGAGGGACTAGGGGGAGATATCAACGCATACACGAGCTGGGATGAGACGGTGTTTCACGTAATCGTCCCTTCCAACGCCACGAAACAAGGGCTGGACATCCTCCTCGACGCAGTTCTGAGACCGACGCTCGATCCCAATGAATTGCAGAAAGAAAAACAAGTGGTGCTCGAAGAAATTTTGGAAGGCGAAGAACGGCCTGAGAGAAAGTCTTCACAAATGCTTTTCAAAACTGCGTACACGACAAGTCCTTACAAATATCCCATCATCGGGTACAAAGATACCGTGGAAAAGTTTACTCGAGACGATATTTTGCACTTCAGGAAAAAATGGTATGTGCCCGAGAATATGTTTCTTGTTATCGTGGGAGATGTAGACAGCTCGCAGGTAATGAAAGACGTGGAATCCATGACAAAGGATTTGAAGCCCACTGGTTTTTTCAGGCCTCCGCGGCCTTCGGAACCTGCTCAAAATGCGGTGCGATCTTTGTTTCAGAGGGACAAAAATGCACGTGAGACGAGGCTGCATCTCGCGTTCCATATCCCTTCCGTGGAAGGCAACGACGTGAATGCCCTTGACCTGGCCGCCGACATCTTAGGGGCCCGGGACAGTTCTCGTTTGGTCAGGGTCCTCAAGAAAGAGAAGGGGCTGGTCAATTCCATCTCCACCTACGCCCTCACCCCCAAGGAACCAGGCCTCATGCTCATTTCAGCGACCCTCGATTCTAAGAATCTCGACGCCGTCACCAAAGGGGTGATGGATGAGCTGGTGAAGTTGGCAAAGGAACCGCCTTCAGAGGAAGAATTGGAGCGGGCTAAAGTGTATATTGAGTCCCAGCATGTGTACGCGCGGGAAACAGTGCAGGGAATAGCCAGAAGTATCGGAAACTATCATGCCGATCTTGGCTATGGAAATTACGAAGAGAAATATTTGAGGCTCAATCGAGCGGTTACGCCCGCGCAGATCTCCGAAGTGGTCGCAAAATATCTCTTTCCACCTAATCTGACGTTGACTGCTCTCATCCCAGAAACAGATCAACCAGTGAACGAAAAGCAGTTATTGTCAACCGTGGAAGGCTATACCACGCGGCCAACCGTGTCCTATGAAAAGACCACGACCAATGGAAACGTCGTATTGAAGACGCTGCCAAACGGCCTGCGCATTGTCGCGTGTCAGGATGAATCCAATCCGGTCGTGTCCGTGAGGGTAGTCCATCTGGGGGGAAAAAGATTTGAGACCAAAGAAACAGAAGGGATCATGAACTTTATTGCCCAGATGATAAATAAGGGTGCGGGAAACCTGTCGGAATTTGAAATCGCTCGCAAGATCGAAGACATGGGAGGCCGTTTAACAGGTTTTTCCGGCTACGATTCCTTTGGCATTTCCGCGAGCTTCTTCAGCAGATACACTGAACCGGGGCTTGAACTATTGGCTTTGATCCACAAGCAATGCTCATTTCCTTCAGACGAGATGGAGCGAGAGAGGGCTCTCATAATAAATCGCATTCGCACTGAACCGGATAGGCCTGTCCCCTACGCGCTTACCGTCCTGGGGAGGACTCTGTTCAAAGACAATCCATACGGATTTGACAAAGAAGGAACCCTGGCGACCGTAGCAAGCTTTACCAGGGACGACCTCCTCAACACCTATAAACGTTATGCAACGCCAGCCAATACCGTGATAAGCGTCGTGGGTGATTTCGATGTGGAAAAGACGCTCAAGAAGATAGAGGAATTGTTTGGCGTCATTCCAGGGGAGAAGTTTGTCGCCCCGGCGGTTCCCAGGGAAGCTCCCCTCTCAAACGTGAGAGAGGAAATCGTGAAGATACCTCGCGCCAAGGCCCACATTTCCATTGGTTTTTTGGCGACCACCTTCTCTGATCCCGATCGTTATCCGCTCGAAGTTCTTAGCAACATCTTGTCCGGTCAGGGTGGACGCCTGTTTCTTGAATTGCGAGATAAGCAGTCACTCGCCTATTCAGTGGCCTCTTTTCTCCGACCAGGATTGGATCCAGGCATGTTTGCCTTCTATATTGCCTGTGACCTCCCAAAGGTCCAGCGCGCCGTACAAGGCCTTTTTGAACAAATTCAAGGGATCAGATCAAATCCCGTCAGTCAGGATGAATTGAACCATTCTATCAACAACCTGGTCGGGAACCACCTTATTTCCCTGCAAAGCTCTTGGGCAAGGGCGGAAAACACCGCTCTCAACACCTTGTACGGCCTGGGGTACGACTACGATGCTGAGTACATTGCAAAAATCAAGGCTGTGAAATCCGAGGACGTCCTCCGTGTGGCAAAAAAGTATCTGGATCCCACAAAGTGCGCCGTGGTGAAGATCCTCCCCGATGAGGCCCCGCAGTGAGTTCAGAGAGGACAGGTTCACAGCCCAGTCAAACCCCAACAAGAAGCTTTGGGTGTCCGGTATTTGGCTCGCCGGCGAAGAGAAATGTGGCCACGGTATTTGCAAATGTCACGAATCCTTTTAAGAGTGAGGCGTGAGCGGATGAAACATCGGGAGGATATTTTCTCACATTGAGCGTTGTCGTTGGAGAATTGCTCGGGCTCAAGCCATCCCAAAAGGATCGGCTCACAAGACTTGCCCTCAAACGCCTTCCGCGCGATCGGGTGATCAGCCCGGAGCTGTCGAGAAAGCTCACTGAAATCTCCTTTGAGATCGGGCGCCAGGTCGGAATACTCGTCGATAGACAGGGCAATGTCCACAAGGTGTTGGTAGGCGACGCGCGATCGATATTGATTCCCAAACTTGGTGGATGGCGCGTTGGCGCGGGTCGCTTGAGGGGACTGCGTTTTATTCACAGCCATCTTCGAGACGAGCCCCTGAGTCAGGAAGACTTAACAGACCTTGCCACGCTCCGTTTGGATTTGGTGGCATGCGTCGGAGTTGATCATTCCGGCCTGCCAACGCTTATCCATATCGCCCATTTGTTGCCCACCAATCCCCAAGGCGCTGTCTGGCAAATCTTGGATGCCGTCCATCCCGCCCGGCTTGATCTGGACTTCACAGACTTTATCAAGGCCCTAGAAGATGAAATCACGGGTTCGGTCACCGGCCGAGATGCGGGAAATGGTTCCGAACGGGCCTATCTTGTGGGCGCTACCACCGGTAAAGAGTGGCAGGCAGAGCAGTCGCTCAAGGAGCTTGAGCAGCTCGCCCAATCCTGCGGCCTGATGGTGGTGGGCGCTGCCATCCAGAGGAGGGAATCCATTCATCCGCATTACCTAGTGGGGAAGGGCAAGCTCAGGGACATCGTGATAGACGCGCTTCAGAAAGGCGCCGGCATAGTAGTGTTTGACGCGGAACTCACGCCCGCCCAGGTGCGGGCGATCGGTGATTTCACCGAGCTTAAGGTATTAGATCGATCGCAGGTAATCCTCGATATATTCGCCCAACGCGCCACCTCGCGCGAGGGAAAAATACAAGTCGAACTTGCCCAACTCAAATATGCCTTGCCGAGGCTCGGCGAAAAAGACGACGCCTTGTCCAGGCTTACGGGCGGCATAGGAGGAAGAGGACCGGGCGAAACGCGACTCGAGATCGACAGACGGAGGATCCACAGCAGAATCGCCCTGTTGGAAAAACAAATCGAACAATTGGGACGTAGACGTCAATTGCGTAGACAACTTCGAAACAGACGCAATGTGCCCGTTATATCACTGGTGGGATACACCAACGCGGGCAAGTCCACTCTCTTAAATACGCTCACCAAATCCAATGTCTTCGTGAAGGACGAGCTGTTTGCGACCTTGGACCCTGCAAGCCGCAGGCTTCGATTTCCCCGAGAGACCGAGGTGATTATCACGGATACCGTTGGATTCATTCAGCATCTACCTGAAACACTCCTGAAGGCATTCTGCGCCACGCTCGATGAACTCGCGGACGCTGACCTCCTCGTTCACGTCGTGGACTGCTCTAATCCCGACTTCGAAGATCAAATGAAGGCCGTGGAAAACATATTGGAGAAATTGACGCTGAGTTCCACGCCAATTCTTCGCGTTTTCAACAAAATAGACCTCGTGTCCGAAGAGATGGTTCACAACCTATGCGAACGATATGATGGAGTGGGCATATCAGCCAAAGACCCCAAGACATTCGGGTGTCTCATACGAAGGATGGAAGACGCGATCCTCCAAAGCTTTGACCCTTATGCCATAGATGCGCCCGCGGGCATTCTCAGTGCAGGCAGCTGCGGAGAATAGTCGTATGGCAAGCCAAAAGCTCCGACTTTCCCTCGCCATCATTGCAGTCATGACCGTTGCGACGCTTGCCTTGGCCTTCACCGGACACCTGGGAAACTGGTATGGCGTGGCGGGGGAAGTCTTCAGCAGCCGAGAGCGCTTGAGAATGTACGTGACAAGCTGGGGTTCCTATGCCCCGCTGGTGTTCATTGCCATTCAAGCAATGCAAGTCGTGTTTGCTCCAATCCCCGGTGAAGTGACCGGCGCCGCGGGAGGATTTATTTTTGGCGCCTGGCCGAACGTCGTTTTTTCTACGATTGGCCTTACTCTAGGGTCCATGGGCGCCTTCATCTTTGCGAGAATCGTGGGACAACCGGTGGTTGAGGTAATCGTCGGTAAGAAGTCTCTTGAGAGGTTTCATTACCTGACCGAGAAGCATGGCAATCTCTTGGCTCTCATTATGTTCACCATCCCCGGTTTCCCCAAAGACATCTTGTGCTACGTCCTCGGGATCAGCCCCATGCGTTTCATTCCCTTTGTGTTGGTGTGCTTTTTGGGGCGCATCCCTGGGACTATTATGTTAAGTATAAGCGGCGCAGCGGTATTTGACGAAAACTGGACGACGTTGGCTGTGGTATCTGCTGCCTGCCTCATACTTGTTGGTGTGGTCGTTCTTTCTCGAGAAAGGATCGAGATGTGGCTTAAGGGAAGGAACTGGTGACAGTGCGAAAGAGTAACGCACCTGCGCCTCGCTCTCATTGAGGCGGCGCGTTTAAGAGACGCGTGGGACGCCTTGATCAAAATCGCATCAAGCAATTCTCTCAAAACCTACCAAAAGATCGCTTGCTTCGCTCGCCATGACTCATCATCGGCCTCTTATCGCTGCGAACAAAGGCGACGACGCCATTTCAGCTCGTGTGAATCAAAGAGAAAGGCTGCCTTCAAATTCTCTGCTTTTTGGGAGGACTCCCGTACGGTGTCATCCCGCTCACGCGGACAAGCCTTCTAGATAATATTGCGCGCTATAGGCCGCTGAAGCGCCATCCCCGACAGCCGTGGTGATCTGTCTCAACACCTTTGCTCGGACATCGCCTGCCGCAAAAACGCCCGGCGTCGAACAACGCATTTCCTGATCTGTGACAACGAAGCCCCGAGCATCTGTTTCAACTAAATCCAAGAATGGCTCAGAATTGGGACGTAATCCGACGTAAAAGAAAACGCCTGCCACCGGCAGCGTTTTTTCTGCGTGCGTTTTTACCCCACGAACTCGAATTCCTGTCACATCCTTGTCGCCAACGATCTCCACCGGTACCGTGCTCCAGTGTATTGAGACCTTTTTTTCTGCAAAGGCTTTTTCCTGGATTTCTTTGCAGGCGCGAAGCTCATCGCGACGATGTATGAGATGGACTTTCTTGGCGAATCTGGCAAGGTATACGGATTCTTCAACTGCGGAGTCCCCTCCTCCCACCACCGCCACCTCCATATCCTGGAAAAAAGGCCCGTCACACACCGCGCAATAGCTCACCCCTTTGCCGTATAGCTCAGTTTCCCCCGGAATTCCCATTTTGACGGGGGAAGCGCCGGTGGCAAGGATGATGGCCTTACAGCGGACAAAATCTGGCTCTTCGGTCTTTATAACGAAGCCGTCGGCCTCCTTCGTTACCGTGGAGACATCCGTGTACAAAATTTCCAACCCGAATTTGCGCGCATGCGCTTCCATTTTTTGCGCCAGATCTATACCCAAGACCGGGTCGACAAAGCCAGGATAGTTTTCCACAGTGGCAGTGGCGGCCATCTGACCGCCCGTCTGCCCCCGTTCGATGAGAATAGTAGGAATGCGAGCGCGCGCCGCATACATACCGGCTGTCAGACCCGCTGGCCCACCGCCTAAGATGACCAAATCAATATTCATTTTAGGCTACCTTGTTCAAAAGGTCTTTGATCCGACTTTTGGGCACGGCCCCAACGATTTGATCCACAACCTGACCATCTTTGAACAGTATCAACGTGGGGATGCCGCGGATACCATACCTCCCTGGTGTGGACTTATTCTCGTCCACATTCATCTTCGCAATCTTGACCTTTCCAGCGTACTCGCCTGCAAGTTCTTCCACTACCGGTCCGACGGTTCTGCAAGGCCCACACCAAGCGGCCCAGAAATCAACCAACGCAGGAAGGTCAGATTTAAGGATTTGCTGCTCGAAATCCGTGTCGGTTACATGTAATACGTTTGGATTGTCAGACATACGAAACACTCCTCTCTTGTAATTCTTGCTTTCACGATCCCTTGCAATGCGTCCGAAGGAAAGCCCTGAGCTCTCTCGACATCTCTTCAGGAATATCGTCGTGTATTCCTTTTCGGCACAGCTCAACGGCAGTCTTGAGAGACTCATACACAAGGCCACATGGAGGGCATTCCTCCAAGTGCTTTACCAATAGCGTACAGATATTTTCATCGAGTTGGCCATCAAGATAATCCGATAGTTTTTTGCAGAATTCTCTGCATTCATCCTTCATTGCCATTAACCTCGACGTCTCTTCGTGGGATTTTTCTCCGTATAATATTGACCTAAGGTCGCGCGTATGAAGTTTCGGCCTCTGTGTAACCTTGATTTTACGGCCGGTACGGAAGAATCGGTGATTTCTGCCACCTCTTCCAGGGAGAATCCCTCTATGTCTTTCAGTACGATAACAGTGCGGTACACCATGGGGAGGCGGTCTAACGCCTCTTCAATCTTTTTGCGACCCTCCTGGGACAACAATACATCCATCGGTGTACTCACAAACTCCGCCGAAGCCGGCATAAACTCAAACTGCTCCATGTTCTCGATATCTTCCGCGTGCTGCAAAAGTTCAGGCCTCTTCTTTCTGAGGTACATCAGCGCAGTGTTGTTAGCCACCTTGAAAAGCCATGTCGCAAAGGATGAATTGCCCGAGAAGCCTGCCAGACCCTTGTAAGCGCTCAAAAACGTCTCCTGTAGTAGATCCTGTAACTCATTCTGATCCTTCACCATTTTTCTCAAATGGCGGTATATCCGTCCTTCATACCTGTCAACGAGAGCCTCAAACGCATCGTAATCACCCGCCAAGACTTTTTCAATTATCTCACGGTCATTGTCCATCACTGTTCCTACGCATAAGATGCTTCACAAAAGGAAAAGATTCATGTAAACGTTCATAATAGATATTCTTCCGAAAGGACTGCTGTCAAGCCGAACCCCCTTTTTCAAATCAGGGGAGGCGCAACGTCTAGACGCGCGAGCAAAACGAGCCGAGAGCTGCGTGGGCAAGGAGCGTCGCGATCTGATTACTCGTTTACACCGACAATGTGCCCTAGCGTCGGTGAGGCGATCATTATCGTCGTAATGGGAGAAGCTTCCATGGAACAGAGCATACAGAGGGCTGCTGAGCTGCTCATTAATGCGGCCAATGCTGTAGCATTGACCGGTGCAGGCATTAGCACAGAATCGGGTATTCCCGACTTCCGGAGTCCGGGAGGACTATGGAGCAAAGTAGATCCCGGAGAATTCTCCATCGACCGGTTTCTTCAGAATCCCACGCGGTTTTGGAAGCTGCACCTGGACCTGAAGGTATCGGGTGCCTTCAATCTTGCCTCCGCAGCGCCCAATCCTGGCCATCGCGCCTTGGCCCGTCTGGAGCAGCTCGGCGTCGTCAAATGTGTCATCACACAAAATGTTGACAACCTCCATCAAAAAGCCGGCTCTGTGGAAGTTGTGGAATTTCACGGCAACATGCTTCGCGCTGCATGCATAAGGTGCAAGAGTTCGGAGCCCATCGAAGAGGTCGAAGCGCGCTTTGCCTCAGGCGATCCCAATGCCATTCGGTGCCAAAAGTGTCAAGGAATATTGAAACCAGACGCAGTATTTTTTGGCGAGGCAATACCCCCAAAGGCTATGACTATCTCTCAGGTGCAGGCGCAAAAATGCGACGTCCTGCTTGTAATTGGCACCTCCCTCCAGGTCTATCCTGCAGCCCAGATCCCCATGTCCGTCAAACTCAAATATCCGCCGGCCTCAGTTATAGAAATCAATCGAGAGCCCTCTGCTCTGCACGACCAAGTCGCCGACATACTGATGCTCGGCAGCGCCGCCGAGATCATGACACAACTGCTCAGCGCGGTGGAGGAGCTCATGAAGGCTCGCAGCCAAGGGAGTGATTAGAACAAGACAGACAAAAAAAAAAAAAAACCC
>CAYRVH010000016.1:10742-29053 GCA_964427855.1 uncultured Syntrophaceae bacterium | reverse complement strand
ATGCGGTTGAGGTCAGCGGTATCTCTATCGCGACGCATCTTTGTGTGCCAATAGCGATACCCGCCATTGACGGTCCACGTCCAAAGCCGATTTACCGGGATATCGACCGCGGTGGCAATTTCCCAGTCCCAACATTCAAAATCATTATAATTCCACCAGTTCACCCGGCTTGAAACATTTGGACGGAGCGCAACGCTTTCAAAAATAGGATAAAACGTTCCGTGAAGACCAAACGTCGGATATACGTGGATGCCGTCTTGCCGATAATTGTATTGAATACCCCCCACAGTCACATCCCGCGGCCTGCTATCCAGCGAGAGGATGTTGAAATCAGTGTTGGCGCCAAAGAGTATCTGGGGGGACATGAAAAAATCGAGATCATACCCGATGTTGATTGCCCGTATCTTCTGATAAGAATCTGAGCGTGATTGATTGTACGTCGTGGTCGGCTCGCCTTTGATCCGGAAGACGTGTATATTGCTCACACGCGCGGTGGCAAAAAACTCCCAACTCAAGACGTCTTTCTGGAGGCCAAGATTTTCCGATAACCCCAACTTGGTCCTGTCCTTCTGGATCAAATCTCCTTCGAGGGTGGTAAACCACATTCTCGATCCTGCTGAAATTCGTAGATATGGCGGCACATCCCATGCATGGACATTAGCCAGGAGCAGGAAGCACATTGCGGTGAGCCAAGCGGTTATCGCGTATTTTTTCATGATCGTGGGCCTACGACAAAACCGTAAACTAACACATTCCAAAAGTAGGCAAACATTATAATTATATTGATGAAAAGTCAAGAGAAATGCAGGCGCTTGTGGCGAGCTAACGGGGGAGATCCACGGAAACGATGCTGGAAACCCCAGGTTCCTCCATCGTTATTCCATACAAACAATCAGCGACTTCCATCGTCCTCTTATTGTGCGTGACAACAATAAATTGAGTTTTGTCGCTGAGAGATCGCAGCATGTCATTGAATCGAGCGATGTTGGCGTCGTCTAAAGGCGCGTCGACCTCATCGAGCAGGCAGAACGGAGAAGGTCTGGTAAGGAAAATTGCGAATATCAGCGCGATGGCGGTAAGGGCCTTTTCACCGCCTGAAAGAAGGCCCATAGCCTGCCGCCTCTTCCCAGGAGGACGGGCTACAATATCGACGCCTGCTTCCAGGACGTTCTCGGACCCCACGAGTTCCAAGCTGGCCTCCCCTCCTTGGAATAAGAAGGAAAACATCTCCTGAAATTTTTCATTGATGGATTCGAACGTATTCATAAACAATTCATTTGTAGTGATCGTTATTTTTCCTATTGTATCCTGTAGGGACCGCATGGCCTCTTTGAGGTCAGATTCTTGGGCGCGCAAAAACATTAATCGCTCTTGTATGCTTTGATATTCTCTTATAGCGCTCAAACTCACGTCGCCCAACTCGTCTATCTGTTTTCGAACTCCTTCAATCTCGTTTTGATCTCCCTTGAGAGCTTCGCAAGCCACCGCAGTGGGGTCCACGCCGTAGCGCTCGATCATACTTTGCGAGAGATGCTGTAGCTCCTGTTTCAACTGTATGAGGGCAATTTCCCGCTGGTGTATTTGTCCCTGTAATATCTTTTCTTCTGAGGTTGATGCCGCCAAGGTGACCTCGATCTTCTGGATGTTCTGGGTCACGGATTCTCTTCCGCGGGTGAAGGTGATGAGTTGTTCGGAGCAGGCCTTGTGACTTAGCATGTAGGCCTTTTCGTTGTGCTCGGCATTCGTCAGTTTTTCGTTCACGACCTCGCTCTCACTTGCATTCACTTCCAATTCTCGCTGGATGGACTCCAACTGTGACTCTAACTGATCGTAAAGTCGCTTATTGTGCTCAAATTCTTTTAAGGTGGAACCGTGACGTTCCTCTAATTTGGCGACTTCCACCTGGATGTCGGCATGTCTCCGTACCAATTCGTCTCGCTGGCGATTCAAATCATCCGACTCGACCCGGCAGGTTGTCGCGCGCTCCTTGAGGTCGTGGACAGTCCGTTCAAGCTTGTCGATCTCCGTCTGAGAAGCAGCCAAAGCGACCGTGAGGGAGCTCTTCTGGGTGTCGAGCATGTCCATTTCGTGAGCCATTGTTTGTATTTTGCGCTCGAGGCTGGTGAGAAGTCCTTGAAGCCTCTCGATCTCATTTGCTTTTTTTATTTCCTCTACGCGGAGTTCCGTAGCGGCTTCTTCTGCCAGGGTCTTTTCCCTGCTGGTCTCTGCATATTGGCGCTCGGTGTCGGACAGGCGGGCTCGATGGGATTCCAGCGACTTTTCAAGCGATTCCTTAGCGGTCTCTAGATCCCCTATCTCTCGACGGAGGGAGAAAACCTTGTCCGCCCTCGTGTTCCAGGAACCCCCAGTCAACGAGCCGGTATGGTCAAGAAAATCTCCTTCGAGGGTCGCGACGTCCAATACGGCCCCGTTGCGTGACCAAAGGCGCAGGGCCTCGCAGATGTTTTCAACCACTACGCAACGTCCTACAAGATGTCGTCCCAACTCCTCAAAACCTTCTCGAAATCGAACGACATCAAAGAGGCTTGTGAGTCCTTTGTCGCTCGCTGGCGGGTTCGGGGCCTCCGATCCACGGGGTAATCTTGGTACGAATGTCGCACGGCCTTGTCCTGATTCACGCAGCATTTCTACTCCTAACGCCGCATCATTCAGGGAAGAGACGACGAGTGAACCAAGGCGTTTCTCCAATACCGCAGCTAATGCCTTTTCATATCCAGCGGTCACTTCGATGAGATCCGCCAAAGGGCCTATGAGGGCGCCCTCCGGCCAGCTTGCGCGTTGGGCCAACATGTATTGAACGCTCTGATCATAATGGGCGCCGCGTTTATCCACCTCTTCCAACGACGCCAATCTCGACGCTATTCTGGCATATTCCGTCTCAAGACTGCGGATTCTATCCCGCAAATCCTGCAACAATCCTTCACGCTCCTTAAGACGCTTCAGCAACTCATTTTTTTTCTCTAACGATTGTCTGTGCTTGGTTCGCGCCTCTGCGAGCGCGGCCTGCAGGGTTCCTAAACGAGCCGATGACTCGGCTGCTTGAGCTCCTGCGTCCCGCATCTCCGCAGCGATTCTGCTTTGTCTGACCTGTATCTCATGAATGCGTCTTTGAGCTGCCTCCTTGTCGTTCCTTTTTGCTGCGCAGGTTTGGAGCGCCTGAAACAAACTGGTTTTGATTGACTCGATCCTCTCCTGAACCTGCTCAGAATCTGTGCGAAACCTCTCCAAGGCCTCCGCCGCAGTCTTAAGGGTCTCTTGACCCGCGAGAATTCGAGACGCAAGCGCGCGGGCGGTTTCCTGCACCTCCTGCATACGCCGCGCACATTGATCTCGAAGGACGCCTTTTTCCTGTTGATCGCGCAGAAGCCTTTGTCGCTGAGCTTGAAGGTGCGTCATTTTCTCCCGAGATCGGGCGGAGTCCACTCGCACGGATTCAATGGCCATTTCCAGCGTGTGCTGCCGCCCATGCAATTCAAGGATCGTTTTGTCCGTCTCAGCGAGGGCCTGCCGCTCTCGCTGCAAGGCTGCCCCTTCCAAGGCGTTGCGGGATTGCAACTTGATGAGGCTTTCACGCAGTTGAGATAGTTCGGCGTTGAATTCCTGAATCTGCATCGAGAGTTTCTTGCATTCTGAAGCGCTCCAGGTCAGTTCAAGAGATCGCAGCTTATCCCGAAGCATTCTGTATCGCTCAGCCTTTTTGGCCTGCTTTCGAAGCGCCAAGGCCTGGCGATCCACTTCGCTGAGCACGTCCCGTAGGCGTTCAAGATTTGTCTGCGTCTGTTCGAGCCTTTTCGTCGCAGTTTCCTTGCGTATCTTGTACCTCGTGATGCCAGCGGCTTCCTCAATAAGCCACCGACGATCTTCCGGCTTGGAACTCACCACCATTTCGACGCGACCTTGTTCCAGGATCGCATATGAGTTCTGCGTTAAACCCGTATCGAGGAAGAGGTCCACTACGTCGCTGAGCCTGCAAGGGATCCTATTAATTTCGTACTGGGATTCTCCATCTCGAAAGATCCGTCTCGCCACCATCACCTCGTCGTAGTCTCTGAGCGCCGGTGGACAATAACGAGGATCTACCTCCAGCGTCATACGCACTTCTGCCATGCCAACCGGTCGCCGCGTCTCGGAGCCGTTGAAGATGACATCGCCCATGCGCGCGCCTCGCAGCGTTCGAGGCCGTTGCTCCCCCATGCCCCAACGGATTGCCTCGAGTATATTGCTCTTGCCGCATCCGTTTGGCCCCACGACTCCCGTGATGCCGCGCCTAAATTCCAGGATGGTCTTGTCGGGGAAGCTCTTGAATCCCTTGATTTCGAGTTTATTGAGTCTCATGGACCTGGACGCATACTGACTTTGTGGGAGCGTATAGTATATGGCCTCGCCTCTGTAAAGGGGGAAGCTATTGCATGGGTTCTCTCGATTGGCGTGGTATATGTCTTCGGCGAATCACTCCACGTGGGGATGTCCTCGCGCCCAACGAGGCTGGGCCTGCTATGGGCGCCCCAGCGGCCGCGAAAACACAGCGCGCGCTATGCGGTCCGCGTAATCTACAATTCCCGCATTGGGCTGCTGGCTGTTCACAAGGATGGCGAACGCGGCGATCCTGCCGTCTCCCCAACGCCAATAGCCTGCCAATGCGTTCACCCCTTTGAGCGTGCCTGTCTTGGCCCTTATCAGCCGCTCGAGGCCTGATCCAACAAATTTCTCCTTCAGCGTCCCATCGGTTCCTGAAATACTCAAGGAGCTCACAAATTCGCTGCCATAGCTAAAATCACGGTATGCGGAAAGAAGAACTCTCACCAATGCCGACGCGCTCAGTCTGTTGGATCGAGAAAGCCCGCTCGCCTCAGCCAACCGAAAATGCCCCTCGGGAACCCCACACGCAATGAGATACTGCCTCAGGGCAGCCAGGCCTTTATCCCGCGTACCCGGAGGACCATACATGGCCGCCCCCAAGCCCATGGCTATCTGCTCAGCCATAAAGTTGTTGCTGAATTTGTTGAGCCAATACACGTTGATGGCCAGCGGCTGAGACGGAAACGCCACAAGGAGCCGAGCATTCTCAGGGGTTTGGCCTTTCATGACGCCGCCTCGCACGCTTATCCCGGCTTGTACCAAGTATTGCTTGAATACTTCGCCGGTGTACAACGCGGGCTGTGCCACATTGACATATCGCTTCCTGGGAGAAGCGTCCACGCCGATCTCACCGCTTACCCTAATGATCTCGCCTCCCGACTTAACCTCCTTGCTGATGTTCACGTGCGCTGGCCTGTCTCCCGCAATGGTCATCACATTGGCGTGAAGGTCCGCATAGCCGGAATATGGGTCGAGAACAACCCGCGCGGCTGCGCCTACTCGAGGCCCTGGACAAATAATGACCTTGATGGAATTAAAGTTCAGGGAAAGCGCCCCGTAGGGCGCGTGGTAGGAGCGAACCCCCAGCTTGTCCGCCTCGTCCAGAGGTAGGCTCGGCTTATAGTAGCTGTCATCAACGACAATGTTGCCGGTCAATTCTTCCAGCCCGCTGTCCACCACTTCCTTGGCTAATAAAAATAGTTGCTCGCTCACAAGTCGCGGATCCCCGCCCCCCCGGAGATACAGCGTTCTTGCGCGGCCCGCCCTTTCCCCTTCCACAAACACCTCGGTCACAAATGTATAGTCCGGCTTGAAATAAGCGAGAGCTGCCGCAGTGGTGATGATCTTCATCGTAGAGGCCGGGCACAGGGGCGTATCGGGAGACAGTTCCATGAGTGCCTGCCCGGTTTGTATGTCGACCACCTGGATCGACAGCGCGCAACCGGGGGGGACTTCCCGCTGCGCCGCCGCGCGCAACTGCGCGTTGAAAGGGGCCTCTGAAGCGCCTACCTGTCGCCGGTCTAAAGGCATCCCTGCAAAAAGGGCCAGCAGAATCAATACGATAAGTCTCGCGCCCTGGCGAGGATGAGACGCTCCTTGCGTATCCCCCCCGCAAGAGATCCCCGCGACAGACCAGCCCAATACTAGTCGTTGCACGAGCATATTTACATTATCATTTAATATCACTTCGTTTATTCCTACAATCCGGCACGGTGAATCCTCCAGATACATCCACGTTGAAATAGAAGGGGGAAGGTATCCATGTGTTTTCTCAGGGACACCGCTTTATCCAAATTTTGAGTGCGCGTCAATGAAGGCGGGGGCAGCTCGGTAGGATGAGGGAGGCGAACTGGGTGCGGTTGTTGGGATGGCTATAAAAACAATGATATTAAGGTGGTACATATTTGCTAATGTAATAGTCTCGAAATAAAAAACAACTAGTTGTAAAAAGGGTATATTTTTTTCTTGACAAAATAATCCAATCATTATTAATGCAATTTTCAACAATTCGAGCTGGGAGGAAGGGTATGTTGAGAAGAATACCTTCTACGCTGTTGGTATGTCTAATTTTTTGTGTGTCACTTTTTACAACCCAAACCGCGTGGGCTGCCGGCCCTGACGAGTCGCTGGAGCTACTCCTCAAACCAAATCAGGGAACGCCAGTGGCAGCGCCCGCTGCCCAAGGCGCGAAAGCGCGTCGCGCAGCAAAAGTCGCCACCATTCCTACCACTGTAAGCTGCTTCCCGCCCCCCCCGATCGGGATCTCTAAGGTTAAGCCTCCTATATGCGGTCCAGTGGCTGGGCCGTCAGGGCCGCTCACCCCCATACTTCCAGCCCCAAAGATGGGCCAGTGGGAGATGAGCGTCCAGTTTATCTTTGCCAATACCAGGGGCTCCATAGCCTGGCCGCGCTACACGCCGTGGTTTTCGGGTTACTGGGGTTGGGAAAACAACGCGGACTTCAACGACGACCTCAAACTACCGAGGTATCAAGTGTGGCCTCAATTCACTGCGAGCTATCATTTCAGGCCGAATTGGGCGGTTCGTTACACGATCCTCGGCAGCGAACTCAAAGGCGGAGGCTGGATAGACACATACTTCCTGTTTGGCAATCCATACAACCCATTCATTCTTTTCGGGCAAATGGCGAGCACCAAATGGGTACACACCTATCAGAGAGTCGGCCTCGTCTATGACGCTATACGAACATGCAACGCCAAGGTCAGCGTCTTTGCCGATTGGGTGCACACGGACGAGCGCATAGAGGCAAATTGCAGCGTCTGTGGGCCTTGGTTCAATTCCGTGTGGAGCAACAGCATCAACGCAGCGATGGCCGGCCTCGAGTTCCAGCGGGCTATCAAGACCGCATTCAACGGCGGGACCCTTTCTTGGGACTGCAAGGCAGGCGGTATCTTCCTTGATGACGTGGAAGGCTGGGACGTTGAAGTGGGCGCCCGTTACTCAATCCCTCTTAACTGCGGACGCGCCGGTTACGTGAAGGGCGGTTACCGTCTCGTACAGCTCAAGAAAACCCAATACGACTTCCTCTTCAAGAGCAACATCGAAGGAGGTTTCGTCGAGGGCGGTTTCATATTCTAGATTGCACGATTTGGATCGACCGGTGGAACCAGCACACTACCTAAAACTCCGGAATCTCGAGACCCTTGGCCTCATGAGAGCCATCCTCGGATGTACAAGATAGTGCAGTTGGTATGAATCACCGGTCTTTATTTTTGTGAGCCCGGCCGCTTGACGGCGTCTCCCAGCTCGACCCCTTCGGTCGGGCTTTTTCTTTTTTCAATCAAGAATTCCCACGAGGGAATGTTTGAGAGCTCTTGTGATTCTCACCCGCCTCACGTCGCCGGGTTGGACTGGTTCATTCGTCTCGATGTTGACCACTTTGTTGGACCGCGTCCGTCCATAAGGTTGGCGGGTTTGTCTCCTCGCCCCTTCTACCAAGACTTCCTCGATTGACCCGACAAGCTCCGCATGATACTCCTCCGTGATACAGGATTGGATCTCATGCAACGCGAAAAGCCGCTCTTGTTTCACGGTCTCCGGGATATGACCCGGCAGCGATGCGGCGGCGGTTCCAGGACGCGATGAATATTTGAAGGAAAAGATTTGATCGAAGCGAATGTCTCTCAGCGCTTCGCAGGTTTCCTCAAAGTCTTCGTCGGTTTCTCCCGGGAACCCCACAATAATATCGGTCGTGATTGCAACCTTGGGGATCAATCGTCTCAATAGCGCCACCTTTTCGTAATACTCTCCGTATGTGTACCGCCTCTTCATGGCCCGCAATACGCGATTCGATCCCGCCTGCAACGGCAAATGAAGGTGCTCGCACACCTTCTCCAAATCCCGCATACACCACGCCAATTCTTCGTCGAAATCTTTGGGATGAGAGGTCGTAAAACGAATCCTCTGGATCCCCTCGACCTCGGAGAGACGAGGCAACAAACGGGTAAAGGTCTCCTCTCCGCCCAAGTCTTTGCCGTACGCGTTTACGTTTTGCCCCAGGAGAGTAATCTCTTTGACCCCTTGGTCGGCCAACTGCTCCACCTCATCCACGATTTCTCTCATCCTGCGACTCTGTTCAGGCCCGCGAGTATATGGCACGATGCAGTAGGCACAGAAGTTTGAGCATCCTTGCATGATGGTGACATACGAAAAGACCTTACACGAAGCTTTGCCTCGCGACGGCAGATGAAGCGACGGCGCATCGCAATAAAAGTCTGTTTTGCATAAACGCCGGCCCGTGCGCCGTATTTCTTTCACAAGTACAGCCAGGTCGCTTATACAGTGGGTTCCCAGAACGCCGTCCAAGGATTGAACTCGGGAGAGGAGAGCGTTCTTGTGCTGCTGCGCCACGCATCCGGCGACGATAGCAACCAAACGGGGGTTCTTTTTCTTAAGCGACGCGACCCTCCCCAAAGCGCTGTAAACCTTATGCTCGGGCTTTTCTCTGATAGCGCACGTATTGATGACGATCACGTCCGCAAGTTCCGCGCTGTCCACCGGGGTCAGCCCCTCGTCCTCCAATAGTCGGGCCATCTTTTCCGAGTCGTGCTCGTTCATTTGGCAGCCGTATGTCTCTATGTAGTACGCGTCTCCCGCCAATTTGCCTTGCCCCGCAAGTGATAAACAGCTCTTTTTCGGTTCTTTACAGCAATCGATCCACATGCGCCACCAACTCGCGCACCGCCGCCACTGATCGCGAAAACCCTTCCCGTTCACGAGCAGTTAGTTCCAGTTCTACAACCCGTTCGACGCCCGCAGCCCCAAGGATGGCAGGGACGCCTACGAACACGCCCTCCTCCCCAAATTCTCCTTGGAGATACGCAGCAACCGGCAAGAGTCTTTTCTTGTCGCGCACAACGGACTTCGCCATTTGGACCGCAGCCGAAGCCGGGGCGTAATACGCGCTGCCTGTTTTGAGAAGTGAGACTATCTCTGCACCACCATCCCGAGTCCTTTGCACGATTTCTTCAAGTCTCTCTGCGGAAATGAATTGCGAAATGGGTATCCCGCCGACGGAGCAATTGTGCGTCAAAGGAACCATGCTGTCTCCGTGCCCTCCCAAGACGAGGGCGTGCACATCTTGGACCGAAACGCCTACCTCGCGCGCAATAAAGGCCCGGAATCGAGCGGTATCCAGCACGCCAGCCATTCCCATCACCCGCCTCGATGGAAATCCAGATTTTTTCCACGCAGTATAAACCATGGCATCAAGCGGGTTCGAGATCACCATCATCACGGCGCCTGGCGAATAAAGAGCAGCCTTTGCTGCAACCTCTCCGACGATCTTGACGTTGGTTGACAGGAGATCATCTCTACTCATACCGGGTTTTCTCGCAATCCCTGCCGTGATGATAATAAGATCGCTTCCCCGGGTCTTTTCGTAGTCGTTGGTCCCCTCAACCATGGTATCGACGCCCAACACCGGTGTTGTCTCATATAGGTCCAGACCTTTTCCTTGAGGGATGCCCTCCAATATATCGACAAGGACGACATCTCCAAGTTCTTCGGCGGAGGCGTACGCCGCGACAGACGCGCCTACGTTGCCCGCCCCTATTACCGTAATCTTTTTCCGTGCCATAGTGACCTCCATCTCCTGAACATCTCTTACTCTACGATGAAAAATTGCATGAGTTTTTGCCGGTTCATGAAAATGCCGTCAAAGTCTGTGGCCCACTCCTCCCACATTCCTAAAAGCTGTCGTACAACGAGCGGTGTATTCTGGGTATCAGATCCCTGATCATTCGTGAGATTGCCCGCCGTCTGTTCGAAAGAGTCTCCGCAACAGAGTCTGTGACATCATACGTTTGAGAAGCGGAGAAGTCCTTTTTCCATAGTTCTTTGTGGGTGTCCGACCTCTGGAGGCTGCATCGTACCGTAAGCGTTCCAATCCTCGTTGCTTCTTTCCCATCAGCGCGATACGCGGACGGTGTATCTTCAAATGACACAATCTGTGTCTTCATTTGCAGGTCGCCCCCGCTGAGTACCTGCTTCAGACGAGTTCCCAGTGCAAACTCACTCCTGAGCGCATTGGTGAATTCCGTCTCTATGCCTCGTACGGTTGTATTGTTTATCGCGCTTTCCAGTACTATTGTCTTGAGCTCAGGAGGAAATGGAGTGTCGCCCGGATCGCCCGCGAAACGATACCCGCAGCCCGTGAGGCCTATGCCCACAGCTATCAGCGCGACACAGATGGGTTTGAGCACGGTTCTGATTCCGATCCACCTCACGACAAGAAAGCAACGTTGATCCGATCGGGGAGATTGACGCGGACGCCGCCTCGCGGATCATGGCGACTACGACACAACTACATTGAGCAATTTACCAGGGACCACCACCATTTTTTTGACAGTCTTACCTTCGATAAACCGCTGCACATTACGTTCCGCAAGGGCTTTTTGCTTTACCACGTCTTCCGTAGCGTCGGCCGGCACGGTGATTTCGCCGCGCCTCTTCCCATTCACTTGCACCACCATGGTAAGCTGATCCTCTTTGATCAAGTTGGGATCGAATGTCGGCCACGGCACTTGCACCAAACCGGGGCGCCCACCCAGCGCCTCCCACAACTCCTCACACACGTGCGGCGCGAAAGGGGACAAGAGCACGACAACGGTGCGCAGACCCTCGACAAATGCGTCGGATGTAGCGGTGGATTCCTCGAGTTCGTCGATAGTAACCCTGGACAGCTCGTTGATCATTTCCATGATGGCAGCCACTGCGGTATTGAAGTGAAAACGGTGGGTTATGTCGTCGGTCACCCTCTTGATGGTTCGATGAGTGAGGCGCCGAATACTCCTGGCCCTCTCACATTCACCGTGGTGTGAAGCAGCCGCTCGAGCCCTCTCAAGATGCTGATAGACGAGCCCCCAAACCCTGTTAAGAAAACGATACGCGCCTTCTACCCCTTCAGACGTCCATTCAAGATCCCGTTCTGGGGGCGCGGCAAACAAACAGAACAGTCGCACGGTATCCGCGCCATAGGCGTCTATGAGCTCCTCGGGGTCCACGACATTCCCTTTGGATTTGGACATCTTTGCCCCGTCTTTTATCACCATCCCTTGGGTCAACAGATTACTGAAAGGTTCGTCCCATTGCTTCAGGCGCATGTCCCTCAATACTTTGGTGAAAAATCGAGAATAGAGGAGGTGTAGGATCGCGTGTTCAATGCCCCCAATGTATTGGTCCACAGGCTGCCAGTAGCGGTCTGCTTCCGGATCTATCATCCCGTCGGCGTACGTGGGGCACGCGTAACGATCAAAATACCAAGATGACTCGACAAAGGTGTCCATGGTATCCGTCTCTCGTCTTGCCGGTCGGCCGCATCGCGGGCATGAGACCTCGACCCACCATTGCAGATCAGGCAAAGGAGATCTCCCGCTTTGGGGGAACTCAATGTCGGTGGGCAATTCCACGGGAAGCTGATCATCGGGAACAGGCACAATCCCACAATGGGGACAGTGTATAATAGGGATCGGCGCGCCCCAATAGCGCTGCCGAGAGATACCCCAATCCCTGAGGCGATAGTTGACGGTCGCTCCCCCTTTTCCCAGCTCAGAAAGGCGATCGGCAATAGCCTTCATGGCAGAGACGTTTTCCATACCATTAAAATCGCCGGAATTGACCAGAAAGCCTGGCCCCACATAAGCTTCTACCATGAGGTCCGGGTCGAGCGTTTCGCCCTCGGGTTGGATGACGACCACGATATCTAGGCCATATTTCCTGGCAAAAAGGAAATCTCGTTGATCATGGGCAGGAACCGCCATGACCGCCCCTGTCCCGTACTCATAAAGCACGAAGTTGGCCACGAAAATAGGAAGTCGCCTCCCTGTCAAGGGGTTGATGCAGTAGGCCCCCGTAAAGACGCCCTCCTTCTCCGCCTGCTCCCCCACTCGGCTCTCCCAATCTTGAGTCAAGACTCTATTGATAAACTCCTTTACTTTTACTTCCTGGTGGGTCCCTCGCGACAGCTTCAAACACAAAGGATGCTCGGGGGCAAGGCTGAGGAACGTCGCGCCGTGAAGGGTGTCTGGTCGAGTCGTAAAAACCTCTATGACAATGTCGCTTCCTTCAACCTCGAAGAATATTCGAGCGCCCTCGCTGTACCCAATCCAGTTGCGCTGCATGGTAATAACCCTTTCAGGCCACCCAGTCAGCTTATCGCACCATTCGAGCAGCTCACGAGCATACTTTGTGATACGGAAAAACCACCCTTCCTGTTCTCTCTGGACGACTGATTCTCCGCATCGCCAGCAGGAGCCGTCGACGACCTGTTCGTTGGCCAGAACCGTCTGGCACGATTCACAATAATTAACGATAGATTTTCTTCTATACACGAGATCGTGTTCCAGCATGCGAAGGAACAGCCATTGTTCCCATCGATAATAGCTGGGGTCGCATGTGGCTATCTCACGATCCCAGTCGTAAGAAAAGCCCAAGCGCTTCAATTGGCGCTTCATCTCCCGAATGTTGTTGTAGGTCCACGTGGCAGGGTGGGATTGATGTTGAATGGCGGCATTCTCGGCAGGCATACCGAATGCATCCCACCCCATGGGGTGGAGCACATTATACCCTTGCATCATCTTGAAACGGGCCAATACGTCCCCAATGCAATAGTTGCGGACGTGTCCCATGTGGATGCGTCCCGATGGGTAGGGAAACATCTCCAATACATAGTATTTTTCTCGATAAGCATCTGCTTCAACTTTATAAATCTTCTCATTATCCCAGTATGACTGCCATTTCTTTTCCACGGCTTCCGGATAGTATTTTTGATCCATGGATTACTCCCGCGCTTCACTAAAACGAATGTCTGCCTTTCTATCATACCAATGCAAGGAGCATCAACGGGTTTGATACTTGACCACCCAATCCTTTTCGGATTATATCCTGCGTGTGCGGGTGAATCCTTACAACAGACATCAACTCGATTTGGTCGAGATTCAGAGCCCAGCCGCGATTCGCGCCGACCAATGGGGACATGGTGTGGTCTAATTCTCACCGCAATGTGGACTCCGACCGCGACGAGAAAAGCGTGATGAGGCCGAAGAGCCCAATGAAACGAGGATATTACATGGCCGAGGAATATTCACTGAGTCCCGATGGCGAAAAGTTTACCCTGCCTACGGAGTGCGATTACCTCGCTGAATTGGCTCGCCTCGAACAATTGGTTGCAGAGAACAGGGCAGCCGGCAGAGAGATAGTAGTGGTCATGGGTTTGGGCTTCGTCGGCGCGGTTATGGCTGCAGTCGTAGCCGATTCTGTGGACGAGAAGGGCAGGCCCGGAAAATTTGTCATTGGCATGCAAAGACCGAGCACCCGATCTTTTTGGAAAATCCCCCTGATTTGTCAGGGAAAATCCCCCATGAAGGCAGAAGACCCCGAGGTTTCCGCTATCATTCATCGCACGGTGATAGAGAAAAAGACCCTCACCGGATCGTTTTCCTACAAAGCCCTGGCCCTGGCCGACGTTGTCGTCGTGGACGTGCAGTGCGATTATGTCAAGAATTCGCTCAAGGACGTCAGTACCGGCTATGTCCTTATGGATGACCTGGAGAAATCTCTTGAAATCATTGGTGAAGAGATTATGCCAGGCACCTTGGTCCTCATCGAGACCACGGTGCCGCCGGGAACAACTGAACAGGTCGCGTATCCGCTGATCAAAAAGGCTTTCCGTAAGCGAGGTATTGACTCGGAGCCCCTGATCGCCCACAGCTACGAACGCGTCATGCCAGGGGCGCAGTACGTGTCCTCCATCAGAAATTTTTGGAGGGTGTGCAGCGGCATCAATCAAGAGTCGCGGGACCGGGTCGTCAAATTTCTCAAAGAGGTGATCGATACCGAGCGCTTCCCCCTGACGGTCTTGGACAGACCCATCGAATCCGAGACCGCGAAGATCGTTGAAAATAGTTATCGGGCAACGATACTTGCATTTCTCAACGAATGGAGTCTTTTTGCGGAGCGCAACGGCGTGGACCTCATAAAAGTGATCGAGGCGATCAAGGTTCGACCCACGCATTCCAACATCATTTTTCCCGGACCGGGTATCGGCGGCTACTGCCTGCCAAAAGATGGCGGGCTCGCGGTCTGGGCGTACAAACATCTCTTGGGATTCGAAGACGACCTTTTTCAGATAACCCCCGCAGCTATCAATATAAATGACGCTCGAGCCCTTCATGTGCCGGAACTCGTCCGAGACGCCTTGCGGAATATGGGACGCTATATTTCAGCGTCCAAGGTCGCTATCCTCGGCGCCTCGTACAGAGAAGACGTTGGCGACACGCGATACAGCGGGTCAGAAATAGTCGTACGAAGGTTGGCTGAAATGGGCGCGGACGTCTGCGTTCATGACCCTTACGTTGACCACTGGTGGGAGTTTGAAGCGCAAGAAACCTATCCTGGGCCGGGAAAGAGCCGAGCTCGCTTCTTTAGAAGCCAGAAAAAACTCGAGACCCTCCGTATAGAAACGAACCTCGAGGCGGCTCTAAGGGAAGCTGACGCCGTGGTTTTTGCAGTGAGGCACAAACAATTTCTCAGCCTACGTCCCGATGATATTGTGGCTATGGCGGGCGGCCCCATTGCCGTAATCGACTGCTTTGGCATCCTCGACGACGACAAAATTGCCCGCTACTTCGAGCTCGGCTGCGAGGTCAAAGGATTAGGCAGAGGCCATATCAATAGGATTAAGAAGAAATTCAAGAAATAAAGACGCCGGCATCGCGGGGCTGCCGTATTCTCAGCGTCAGTTCCCCATAAAGGGCGAATCGAAGCCACGTAAAAGCGAACTCAAGCAACGCGAGCTCCGATCCTTCGATCTCCTCGACGCGCTCCTTATCGAGCTCGAAGCGTTCCAAGAAGTTGCTTTGAAATACAAAATCTCGAAAGCGCTCTAGGTTGTAGCACGCCATAACGAACATCTTCATATGTTTTTCGCTCAGTTGAACGCCCTGATGCTGAGCCCGCCGGACATAGAGTTCCATCAGGAGATCGTTCACTCGGTTGTATTCTTCCATTCCCTGATCGCGCAGCCACTCAGAAATGCGCCACTGGCAATCGTCTCTGAATCCCTTGCAATGCTCTTCCTTGACGAGGAAGAAGAATTCTCGAGAGCCGCCGTCAGCTTGGCTTTTTGTCGAACCCCTCCCCACCGGATAAATTCTGCACGCTCCCGGGCGATCTTCGTACACCGCGCACCCGCTGGCGCGTACAAAGGGACATCGTCTGTCGTCCTCGTTCATCTTCATGAAAAATTGGGGGAATTCGACAGGGGTGCGCTGTCTCATATAGGTGTACTGATCGAGAAAATCCGATGAGGTCAATCCAAGCCTGTTCTTGAGCCGTAATACGTCATACGGTGTGAGCATGAGGTCAAGCTTGCCGCAACACTCGGTGAAGCACGACACCGCCGGTCCGCAAGAAAACCCAAAGCTATCCTCGGCCGTGAGTCTCGGACCAAACTCCCAGTTTTCGCGGCACCCCGCGTCTTCAGCGTCCATCACTCATCTACCTTCCTTACACAAATGGCCAGCGCGTCGTCTCCAGTCGTCCGACCGCGATGCTTCAAAAAAAGGGCGAAATCCTTGAGACTCGGAAAAGTGAAATCGGCCTCTGCGTCATACTCGGTAGAGATTCGTACAGTTTTGGTCCCAGCATTTTTCCCTGCCTCCACATCCTTTGCCGAATCCCCCACCATGTATGATGCATGCAGGCATATACCCAATTCCTCTGACGCGCGAAAAAGCATACCCGATTGAGGTTTGCGGCAGTCGCACAATGCGGCATCATCGTGCGGGCAGTAGTAGAGTCCGTCCAATGCGACCCCATGAGCCGCGAGGCGCCGGCGCAAATGCCCATGTACGCGCCGCAAGTCATCGTCGTCCATATAACCCAACGCAATGCCGCGTTGGTTGGTGACCACTACAAGAAGGTAGCCCAATTGTTTGAGCACAGCCAGCGCCGACACCGCTCCGGGAAGCATGACGAGCTCGTCAGGCGTCTTCACATAATGACCCTCGGGAAGCTTCACGTTGAGCACGCCGTCCCTGTCAAGAAATACCGCAGCAGCGCCATTCTTATGTCGAGGATTACATCGTCGAGCTGTGGGGTCCATGTACGCGTCTCCTCAGAAGCCGGCTCGATAATACACATTCTTGGAGTCTAAACCAAATCATCGCGCATTCGAGGAGGCCATAATGGAAATTGGGGCTGCATCTGCTGTCATTATTCATTAACGATAATAAGTGGTTGGGTCGTCAATGGGTCAATTGAAATTGGTATAGAAGCAATTGTTGTCGATTACAGCCTGTGGGGGAGTCCCCCCGAGGGCTATGCCCGTCTTCGCAATTCCAGGCCTCAAAAAAATACGTTGAAGGCCTCACATGAATCCTTGGTGATCACAATATATTAGCTGGCCGTCCTCTTTTCTTTCTCTTTTTGCTTCATAATTTACTTGACATAATTTTAGGGATGAATAATTACCTCATCCCAGGACATTCAGTTAAGGAGGGAGGGTATGGTGATAATAAAGCCCTTTAAGGTATTGGTTTATCTAGCTATCTCCTGGTTTATCGTGTCAGCTTCATTTTTGCCGTCGCGTGCCGACCCTGCAACCGGGGGGCCTGGCATGAGCGGTGAAGTTTTGTCAACTGATCCGACTAGACAACCGACGTATCAATCCCTGCCGAGCCTGCCCGGCGCTCGGTCGTATCCCAGCGGTTCGCAATCATCTTCTCACCGGTATGACAAACCCAAGTCATCGAGCGGGATCCCCTCGAGTTACGGACAGAGCCCGCCTATATCCGTGGGGGAACTTCCGGCGTTGAGTTATCAGCAACCGGTTCAATCCCTGTGCAGCGCGGACGGATGCCGAGTCCCTACATATCAGGCCAGGCCAGTCTTGCCACCGCCAACAGGTTTATTCTCAACTGGGGGCATTCCCCTCGGCGCCGCGTACCAAGGGCCGGTATTGCCAAGGATCGGTTTCCGCCAGTTCAATCTCAGCGCGAAGTTGTGGCGGTCAAAACTGAACGCCACAACAATAAAATGGGGAACCAACACCATCGGTGGACCCGGTACCGAGCTCGATTTCCATAACAATCTTAGTTTTGGGAAATACAAGTACATTGCCGAGTACGAAGCCCGATTTCAGGTCAGGCCCAACTGGGGCATCCGGTTCTCCTTTATGCCCCTGCGTTATCGCGACAACGCATATCCCCCCAACGGCTTCTTCTTCGGCAACACCTATTATGCGCCGGCCACCAATACCCTCACTAAATGGGATCGAAACATCTATCGGTGGGACCTTGTGTACGATTGGTACCAAAAATGTCATGCCACCTCGAGCGTATTCGCCGGATATGCGTTGTACGACGATAAACTCACTATATCGAATTTCTATCAATCAAGAACTCGATCGAGTGGATGGGGATTAGTGTTTGCAGGATTGAGCTGGGAGAGGGTGATCCGTAATCTCGGCGCATCGACTGCGTCTACGCAGTGCCGATGGAGCCTCCAATTTTGCGAAGGCTATTTTGGTTACGACGGGTATGCAGCGGCTCGCATCACCGTACCAATGGACTGCGGTCGATTTGGATACATGGAAGTCGGCTGGCGATGGGTCGTGCTCAACCGGGATTACCCCACAAATACGGACAAAACGAGCATGGACGGCTTAGCCGGAGCCATGGGCTTTGTTTTTTAGCGAGCTGCTTATGCACTCAGCAAGGCGCAACTATGGTTCAGGTTATGGCTGCCTGTCTGCTTCGTCGAGCAGCGCACAAGCATGGTTTTCCAAGGAAATCGCGATGGTTGAACTCCCCCGCGGTTTGAATGTCCCGTAATGTCCGTATAAAGAAGCGATTTCTGCGGAGTATGGGGGGCTTTCGCCCCTCCCGAACAGCCCGGTCGTCACGAGAGCCG
>CAYRVH010000016.1:0-10641 GCA_964427855.1 uncultured Syntrophaceae bacterium | reverse complement strand
GCATTTTCAAACCGCTCCTTGACAGCAATGCAGCTCGATGATACACAATAAGGTTCATTGCAGTTTGAGGTGGAAAATGAAAACGTGGACGCCAAAAAAAGGCCAAGTCGAAAGAAAATGGTTTGTCATTGACGCCAAAGGCAAAGTCCTCGGTCGCGTCGCTGCAGAAACGGCTCGCATACTACGCGGCAAACATAAGCCACAGTTTGCTCCCCATACAGACACCGGCGATTTTGTCGTCATCGTCAATGCCTCGAAAATTCGGCTCACGGGGAAAAAGCTCCAGCAAAAGACATATTATCACCACAGCCAATATCCAGGCGGATTGAAGAGCATCAAGGCTGACGCACTGCTCAAAAATCATCCGGAGCGCGTCGTAGAGAAGGCCGTGAGAGGTATGCTGCCCCGAAACAGATTGGGACGCGCCCAATACACGAAATTGAAGGTCTATGCCGACGACGCACACCCTCATGCTGCACAAAAACCTGAAGCGTATCACCTTTAATTTGGGAGAAAACAAGGCATGGAACACGACAAGTATTACGCTACCGGCAAACGGAAAAACGCCATAGCCCGGGTTTGGTTGCGGCCGGGGACAGGAGCGTGCATCGTAAATGACCGGAGCATGGACGCGTACTTTGGAAGAGAGACCTCAAGAATGGTGGTCATGCAGCCGTTCGAACTCACCCAGACGACAGGCCGCTTCGATACTGTGGTAAATGTGAGAGGCGGCGGGTTGTCCGGTCAAGCAGGCGCCATCAAGCAGGGCATCAGTAAAGCCCTTCTCGCTGTTGACCCCTCTTTCCGGCAAGTACTCAAAAGCGCAGGTTTTCTGACAAGAGATTCCCGGGTGAAGGAGCGAAAGAAATACGGGAAACGCGGCGCCCGCGCAAGCTTCCAGTTCTCCAAACGCTAAAAGCGCCTTATAATTTTTTTCGAAATGTATTGCGAGATTACATCACTTCGCGCAGTTTAACTCATCCATTACAGTCTCGTCATTGCGAAGACCCCACCGGCGGCGAAGCAACCGCAGCGCACGCCTCTCGCGTTGCCTCGGCCGAGTCCCTTACGCCGTTGTCTTGCAGAATCTTCCTCTTGCCCATGGAGCCGCTGCCAGGCGTTGCGTTAGCCTTGCGGCGATCCTCGATCGACCATTGCGCCGGTCGAACACCTAAATTCTTGCATCACCTCGGACATTATGGATGCTGCGGAGCCCAAAGCGATGACATTCATCACTGCGTCATAGGGGGTCGGCGTCATATTTATCAACACCAGTGTCGCCCCATGCCTGGAAGCTTCGAGGGGCAGCATCGCAGCCGGCTGCACCACAAGCGACGAGCCGATTGTGATAAACAGGTCGCAGCGACGGGCAAGCTCGAAACTTTTTGCCAATATTTTCTGGGGAAGCGCTTGCCCAAAGGCGATGGTAGCAACTTTAAGAGGACCGCCGCATTCGTCGCAGTAGGGCACTTCAATGCTCTCCCGGTCCATACGGGCGGTGATTTCTTCCCTTGGCCAGCGCCGTCCGCAGTCAAGACAGACGACCTCGTGGACGGTCCCGTGGAGCTCCCATATCTTGTCCGGACTGTTCCCAGCCTTGGCGTGAAGACCGTCAATGTTTTGGGTCACCAGACCTAACAGCTTTCCTGCCTGTTCCAAGTCGACGATCGCCAGGTGAGCTGCGTTGGGACGCGCGTCCCGCATGGCCGGATAGCGTTCGCGATCATATGCCCAGTAAAGCTTGCGGTACTTCTCACTGGCCCTGAATTTCTCGTACGTGAGATCGTCCTGATTGTAACGAGACCATACGCCGCCGGGCGACCGGAAGTCCGGTATCCCAGACTCAGTCGAGATGCCTGCACCGGTAAAAACCACCACTTCCCTGGCCTCCTTCAGCATGCGCGCAATCGTGGATATAGTACTGGATCGATCCATTGCACCCCTCTACTCACTGTCCGTGGCTCCATTGTGTGTTGCAACTCATGCAGCGCATGACACGGGGCCTCCGTTCAGGTCATCATAAGAGAAGACCCAAAAATAGGGCGCACACGAACGTCAAAAAGTTTTTTTATGACCTCTTTTGGGTTCTCCGCATCCCAGGCCCCGCATACGTCTTTTCGCGTCCACAATTTTGTCCAGAATTGTAGTCAGGTCATCAAATCCCACAACGGCGTCCGTCTGGGAAGCCTTCTGCGCCGCCTGTCGGTACTCGCCCCTGAGGCGAATCACTTCTTTGCTCAACTTTGCGCAATCGTCGGCGAAAGCCGACCGCACGGTCGCAGGCGCGCCAGCCGCGATGGCGAGGAACAGCGGGAGCAAGAAAACTGCGAGTCGTGCGTAGTTGACTCGTTGGCGCAGGGGCCGTCTGGAAACATTCATGTGGGCCCCGCCTCGTCTATTCGTTACGGAGCCTCTGGTGTTTTGTCCCATTTTGACAAATCTCAACTCAAAAAGTGAATAATCGTCTCCAGTTGGAAACTCCCTTGAACTTCGCCGTCTCGCTTGGCAGCCTATTCTTCGCGGGATTGAGCCTCACACGCCAGTCCCCTATGAGGATGAAAGGTCCCCAATAATAAGGATGACTCGTGGCAGAATTTCTCAAGAGACTTAGTTTCGCTCGACGCAATGCGACCGCCTTGGACTCGTCATTGAGGTTACGATACATCTCGACGAAAAGATTTGCAGTGCTGTCGTCATGAACTTGCCAGAGGCTCACGACCAACGCATCCGTGCCGGCAAAAAGAAACGCGCGTGCCAATTGAAGTACGCTGCTCACACCGGAGCTATCGACTTTGGTCTGCCCAAAACACGAGGAAAGCACCACCATGTCCGCGTTGAGCTTGAGCCCAAACACCTCGTTGAGCTGCAGAAAACCGTCGTTTTCCTTGTCGCCATAGAGCGAGAACACGAGAGCGGGTCTGTGGTGAAAGCGCCCGTGGCCGCCAAGGAGAACCCCGTGCGTCGCGAGGTGCACGTAGCCGTATCGTCCCAAGTCAGCCTTTTTGAACAACGTTTCCGTTGCCTGAGTTCCAACATATGTCTGTGAGGGGCCTCCCACTATTTTGACGATCTCCGTCAATTCCTTTCGAGCCCCTGGCAAGGGTTTGAAATTGTGACTCCTGGTGTTTGTTGACGAGGAACTCAGTGCGGCGATGACCTTCTCCGCTCCTGGATTTGGGGTGCCGGTTTTGTTCAGGTCCGTGTAGTCGGCATCGCCAAATCCCACAAAGTTCCATCCGGGCATTCTGTCGTGTTTCCTAGTCCTGATGTATGCGAGGAGCGACGCCGAAGGCGCATAAGTAAACGTATATTTGTCAACGAGATAGGTAGGAGGGTCCGCCGCCGACCAAAATCTCTTGGCTGCGTGCGACTTAGAATCGACCAGGATCTCGAAGGGGAGCGAGGTGAGGACGCCATGAGGGATAATCGTCACCGTCTTCTTTCCCGCCAGGAAGTATTCTACGGGTTTGATAACCTTGGTGTAGATGCGATAAGCCACTGATGGGTCCCAACTCGCTAGGGTCTCCGAACGCAGCAAGGGACGCATCAAGCTCTCAACATCCTTTTCTGCCTCCTGGGCTGCATAATCTATGGAGAACGTGTGGAACCGTTGTTTGTCAATGGCAAACAAGTACGTCCGTCCCCTTGTGACTACGTATTCCAAAACCGCTTCATCAGCGTCGATGACATCCTTTTGCATTTTCGCCACTGAGACAGGCAGCGGGTAGCGGAGTTCGGCATACGCCGGATACTCTTGCCCAAAACGAGCTTTAAGTTCCTTGAAACTCTTTTCCTTGGCCTTCCTCTCCTCTACAAGCTTCTTGATTGTCGTTTGATCCGGCCGCGTTTTTGACCTCTCCGTCTCGAGTCTTAAGGCGAGGTTCCTCAGCGTGAAACGAAGGCTCTTTTCCTTGAGCACCAACTCGTTCGGTAGGTCTGAGAATGTCTCAACGTTGATGGATGACAACGCCTTTTCAAAATCAACCGCCTTGAGTTTTTCCACGATAGTCAGGGCTTGACTGTCGTAGGCCCCGCCGGGATCTCTTCGAGCGAGGCCCATCAGAACCCTCAAAGCGGCCTCGTAGAGCGCGCGGCGACCCCCAAAAAGGAAATCATCTTCCTCGCTCTCTGCTGTGGATTCATCATCCATAGATTCTAGTATCGTCATGGCTTTGCGATACGATTCAAGAGCTTCGCCCGGGCTCTTTTTGGCTTCGAGCGTTCGCCCCATAATAAAATAGGCCTTCCAAAGCATGCTGCGATCGTCTGATGACTGGGCAATGGAGAGGGCCGCACGTAGGCTCTCCACGGCGGCATCTGAGTCGCCGAGCGTGGACGTCACCAAGGCTATTTGGAGCAAATTTTCGCTGACTCCGCGCTGATCTCCCGCCTCAGTCCGTATATCCCGAGCTTCGTTATAGTTCTCAAGCGCTTGCCTTGGTTTCCCCAAAAGCTGGTTCAGAATCCCTATTCTCGTCAATACCTTCGATTCATACTTCTTGTCGTTAGTTTCTCTTGTAAGAGCCAGGGCCCTTTGCTGATACTTAAGGGCCGCCTCCAGGTCCCCTGATTTGCTGGAAAGATCGCCAAGCCTTATCAACTGGCTTTTTTGCATAGGCGTGTTTCTTGTTTCAGCGCTGAGCCGAAGCGCCTCCTCAAGGAACTCGCGTGCCTTCACATAGTCTTCAAGCGCATAGTACAAATGGCCAATACGGTCATATATGCGGCCAGCTAACGCCTCATTGCCTGGGCTCTGCGTCGTGGCGAGCGCTCGGTGATAATGGTCGAGAGCGTTGTCATAATTCCCAAAACCCTCGTATATTTCTCCAAGAGCGTAGTCGATGTCCGGATATGCCGAATCCTTGAGCCCCAACTCATCTTGAAGGCGCAAGGCCTCCAGCAAATTGGGCAAGGCGTGCTCATAGTCTTCGAGCTTTGTTTGGATGACGCCGATACTCCCTAAAGCAAGCAATTGCCCGCGTTTGTCCCCCGCTTTTTGCATGTCCGCCAAACTGGCATTCAGAATATCCACCGCCTTAGGGTATTCGCCCAGATCCTCTAACACAAGAGCTAGCTTCATATTGAGGCCTGGGAGAGAACGGCCGTCGTTCTCTTGCGTGGCCACGGCAATGGCCTGCTTCAGCCTTGCCAGAGCCTCCTTCGCATTGCCTTGGGCCCTCTTGAGCATGGCTAGTTCACTCAAAAGAGCGACCTCGCCCTTAGGATTTCTAATGCTCTTGTTCAGTTTGGATGCTTCCTCCAACGCAGCAGCCGCGCCGTTCACGTCGCCCCTGAGCAGCGCTAAGTTTCCAATGTTGATGAGATCGGTAACAATTCCCCTCACGTCTTTTAGTTCACGATGCATCTTGAGCGCAGCGTTGAACCGTTCCAATGACACCGATCTCAGCCCACGAGCCGTCTCCACCTGCCCCAGGTTGGTGAGGCAATCTGCCTCGCCTTTCCGGTCGCCCAACTCCTTGTAGATCGCAACGGCCTTGTCCAAGCTGCTCTGCGCCTCGTAAAACCGGCTCTGCAATCGGTGCAGATTGCCAAGGTTGACCAGGCTCGCCGCGAGGCCGCGTCTATCGTTCGCGCTCTTTCTCAACTCCACAGACTCGTTGAAATAGCGCTGCGCCGAGTCATAGTCCCCGATATTCTTATAATGTATTCCTAAAGCTGCGCGGCTTCGGCCTTCGCCGACCTTGTCCCCGACCGCAATGTACTCCTCTAATGCTTTTTGCAGCAGCGCACGGGCCTTGACTCGATCGCCTTTCATCTCATAGACGAGCCCGGTAACATGATCGGAATCAGCCATGCCCTTCTTGTCGGCTGCCTCTTGAAAATCTTTCCTGGCTTCCAACGCATCATGGAGCGCTCCGTCCAAATTTTCCCGTGAGAGCCTGAACCGAGCAATACCGAGCCTCAAGAGAGCTCGAGTCCTGACACTGACCCCGTTTCTTACTTCATCTACGGCCTCTTTCAGAACCTTGGCTCCGTCCTCTATGTCTCCTGATGCGAGGAGTATCTCCGCCAAAAAAAGAGAAGACCGGACTGCGCCGTCCTTATCTCCCGCCTTCTTCGAGATGGACGCAGACTCCCTGGCGTACTCGAGGGCCTTGTGCACAAAGCCCTGCCTGAAATATACCTGGCCTATCAATAGCAGCGCCTCTGCTTCGCCCGTTTGGAACGCATTGGCTCGAAAGTCCTCGAGGGCTTTGCCGGCTAATTCAAGCGCTGGTGAAAGCTTTGAAAGATTGTCGCTCATTTCTGCCATGAAGAGCCGCGTCCGGGCTGCCATGAGCGTATGACCGCTGGCGTCGAAAAGACTGAGAGCTCGAGAAAAACTATCCAGCGCGGCGTTATAGTCTCCATCCCGTCGCCCTGCCAACCCCGCGTCCAAGAAAGCATAGGGCGAACTCCGTTGGCGCTCTTTGCTCGAGTCAGTTTTTTGGGCTTCCTGAAACCACTTGGTGAAACCCTTTGCGTCGCCAGTCATTTCAGAGACGTACGCACTTCGAAAAAAAACCTCAGAAAGAACTGAATAGTCTTTTGCGTCTTTACAGATTTTTTCGGCTTTCCGATAATAATCTAGTGCCTGTCGGTAATCAGCCCGAGATGCCGCGATATCGCCTATTTGAAGATTGATGCGCGCCAACTCAGCGGGTTTGGCGTCTTTTACCACCCCGGCTAATCGCGTGAGCGTCTTGGCAGCCTCCTTGTCGCGCTGGAGCCTTAATTCACACAGCGCGATAAGACTCAGTATGCGAGAGACCTCTGCAGATTTTGCGGCTGAGACATATTTGGCGGCCTCTTGGAGAGCCTCCAGCGCCATGACATAGTCTCCATGCTCCACGAGTACTTCCGCTGCTGATATGACGTTTTGACACCTCGTAGGTTCGTCTTTGATTTTTTGATTCCATAAGATGGCTTTTTTGATGTTTTCACGGACACGGTCGTCCATACCGAGCTGCGCGCTGACTCTCCCCATGCCGAGAAATATTGAGGCGAGGGCTGTATCCTTTCCTGCCGACGCTGCTGCGGCTGCTGCCTCTTCGTACACGGCGAGAGCGCGTTGCAGGTTTCCGGCTTTCTCGAGTTGTTGTGCTTGGCCGATCAACACGTCAGGATCGGTTTGCGCGTCTTGTGACGATGTTGCCGACGTGGCGATATTCGCTTCAGGCGTGGAATGGTCTTCAGTCCCTTGTCGCTGCTTTTTTGAAGCGCCTGCGGCCTTGGTCGCGGGCTGGACCGCAGGCAGGGGGGGGGTCACAGCCTCTGATTTCACCGACTTGGCGCCCCTCTTCTTGGGGCTGCTTGCGGAGGTTTCTGAACCATCAGCAGCGGCTGGCGGCTGGTGTTCTTGTTTGCCAGATGATTTCACGTGGTTCGTGTCATGGTTCGAAGGCTGCTCGTCAACCTTGGCTACTACCAGCGGAAATGCAAAAGAAAGCAACTTGTCTAACACAAGGGTATCCGATGCCCATGAACGCACTCCGAGGCATGACCACAGCAGAAGAAGACCCACGGCGGTCATGATTGTTCGCTTTCGTGTGATTATAGTCATGGCGCCTCGTGCAAAAAATCTTTTGAGGTAAAAGGCCGGCGCACTGTTACCAAAGCTCCGGCAGTACATTCAAAGCCGAATATTGACGGGGTTATACCGTCAAGACCTGACTCCGTCATCTGTCTACGCCTCGGTCGAGACTTGTGTGCCGCGCACGGATGAGCAGGCCGGCCCCTGCGACGATCATACAAGCGCATAGGATTTGCCCCATGGTGAACGTCAAGAACACGAAGCCCAACTGAGGATCGGGTTCCCTGACAAACTCGATGCAGAAGCGGCTCACCCCATACACGATGAGGAACACGGCAAGAACAACGCCGTTCACATCGGTCCTTGTTCTCAGCCACCACAAAAGGCCGAATAAGACCGGACCTTCTAAGATCGCTTCATAGAGCTGCGAAGGATGCCTGGGCATGCCGCCGCCGGCAGGGAATATCATACCCCATGGCAGCGTGGTGACCCTTCCATAGAGTTCGCCGTTGATGAAATTGCCAATCCTGCCCAACATGAGTCCGATGGGGGCGGCAAGGGCCCCTATATCCGCCAATTCGAAGAAAGGGGCCCTTTTTCGCCGAGCATACCATCCACCGGACACAATCATCCCCAGCAGCCCCCCATGGAAGCTCATGCCGCCGTGCCAGATGGCAAAGACTTCCCACGGCGCTTCCATGTAGCGAGGGAGGTTGTAAAACAACACGTAACCGAGCCTTGCCCCGATCAACAAGCCGACAATCAAATAAAAAAGAAAATCGCCGGCGTCTGAAGAGGGAATCGGGCCATTCCGCCGCCGGAGCTCGGACTTGATCACCCAATAGCCGCATAGAAACCCGCAGAGGTACATAATGCCGTACCACCGCACCGCGAGGGGACCGATACGTATGAGGACTGGATCGATGAAACAATATGGTCCGTGATCCACGACGGTTACCTTTCGTCCTGTGTGTGCGGCAAGGCTCGATCTGACAGGCGTTTGACAAGGTTTCCTACCTTTCGAAACATTCCCCTCACGATAGCGACATCACGCTCATCGAGGGCCGCAGAGTTAAAAATCCGCCTAATCTCTCTCATCATCCTCAATGGGTCTGAGTAATCGAGAAATCCTGCCGCAAGAAGCACGGATTCGATATGTTCATACATCTTTTCCCTGCTCTCGGTCGTAGCTGGACGGAAATGGCGAATCTGGTATCCAAAAGGTTGGCATGCCACTTTGAACACCTCATACGCAAATATGGCCGCTGCATGTGCGAGGTTCATGGAGGCAAATGATTCATGGGTTGGAATAATAAGGTGATCCGTGCACAGTTTCATTTCCTCGTTGGTAAGGCCTCGGGATTCTCTGCCAAGGACGCATGCTACCTGACCAAGCCTGGCCTTCTCCATGAACGATGGGACGAGCTCTTCAGGGGTGCGCGCGGCGACTCGTTTCTTTCCTAACCGCGCTGATGTACCAACGACCATGACCATTCCTTCAAGCGCTGCTCTCAGCGTCTCCGTCCTGCGTGCTCTCAGCACGATGTCGTACGCGCCGGAGGCGGTGGCAAACGCCTCTGTCTCGGGCCCGGAGTCGGTGGAAGAAACGAGCGTAAGATTGCTCAATCCCATGTTTTTCATGACACGTGCAACCGCCCCAATGTTCCCCGCATGCGTGGTATGAACCAGGATTATGTGGATGTGGGGCATGTATGAGACCCAATCTCTACTAATCGTAAAGCCTCGTTGAATGTTCCTCTGGGTCACGCGCCGCTATATCCTCCTCCCGCCGGCCTGGGGTTCCAGCGCCAAGATACTCCAAGTGGACCCATCAACGCCGCACGAGCTCTCGCGTCCCGGACTTTCATCGCTTTCTCAAAATAAGCTTTGGCTATGGCGACGAGAAATTTTTTGTTCAATCCTCCGAAAAAGATGGCGAAAATGCGAATCGCCATGAAATGCATTCCTGCCACGTTCGATCTCTGGTTTTTTCTTGTGCGCGCATTGTACGTCGAATCATTTCGTCAGGGGATGTCGCATAAGGCGCCTCCAAGCTTCGAGGAAAATAGTATGATGCCATACAATTGTCAAGCAGCATAAAATGACTAATCAATTAGTTACCAATGTTTCCAATAATCAACATTAGCACTGCGGACAAAGATCCAGGCTGCTCCGTCGTCTTGCTCTTTTTCTAAAAGACAGCTGATTCGTGTGCAGTTGCATGAAAGGTCCGATTTTTTTTGTCGCGACTGGTGTTTTTCATTGAATTTCCATTGCATGCAGAGGTTGTTTTCTGATAGAATTACACCGTAATACCTGGGTTGCGTCCGAGTTGGAACAATAGGTGGTGAGTGGCCCGCGGGTCGCGCCGCATGAAAGGCAAGATGAGCCGCGAAGATCAGACTTCAGCGAGCACGGTTCTTTAGGAAAGTAGGTAAAATGCACACGTTGTTGAAAGTGCAGTCCACAGAGAATTCAGGTTTTGGGTGAAAGGTCCTTATTAGCTGGTTTGATTTACAGGTATTCGAGGATGCCTTATTTAATTGTAAATAAAAGGTTTTTTCCCTTGACATGCGAGAAGCGGATAGTTTAGGATGGTATCACACGAACAGGGCTTTTATAAACATGTTGTTTTTTTGGGTGACTTAGGAGGTAGTCATATGTCTAGGAGTCGTCATACATTCACATTGTCCATTGCGACGCTCCTCGTGCTCCTGATGGCGGCCACAGGATGGTGCGGGGGACCAGTAGGTCCAGCCGGGCCAGGCGCTAATCAAGCAGCGCCACGCGGATTCGGAGGCGGGGCCACGGGAGACGGGTCAGGGAGTTCGCCTGCATTTAATGTAAGCGGCGGTTTTGGAAGCGGCGGGAGTAACGGCGTCGATTCCGGCAGCCCGTGGGTAAACTTCTCATCATTAGGAATTAGCAATGCTATGGCGTACAACATCAAAGCTTCGTACACGCCGGTGCGCGTCCTGCCAAATGTGAAAATCGGCTTTGATTCTACTTACATGCATTTCTTCGGATCCACAAACAATTACAGCGGCGGCTGGCATCCGATATTGGCGACCGGCCAAGGGGCCGAGGCGACGCTTGACGTCGTTTTA
>CAYRVH010000015.1:41924-64379 GCA_964427855.1 uncultured Syntrophaceae bacterium | reverse complement strand
CCGCCATTGGAGTAAAGTATGGGACGCATTTTTTTTTTTTTTTTGTGTATGAGCGCGTGCAGAATGATCGCGTCAGGCAAATGCTTCTGCTGTTGGTAAATCTGGTGTGTTGCGTGGTGTTCCTGGTGGTGGCCTGGTACGGGTGGGAGCAGGCAATGAAGCTGAGACGCTTCGGGACGTTGACCGCTGTGCTTAGGATACCGAAGTATTTGCCTTATCTTCCCATCCCAGTATTCTCAGCGGTCATGGCGTTGCGATTTCTTAAGCAAGGGGCGGATCAATTGCGAGACTTCATCTCTACAAGACCCTTTCAACCGCATGGGGGACGAGACAAATGATAGCGACGATTGTGGTATCATTTGTCTTGTTGTTGCTCATGGGAACTCCCATAGCGATGCTGCTCCTGGCCGCGACATCCCTGGCCTTGGTCTTGCATTCATCCACGTCCCTGCTCATCCTCCCTCAGCAGTTGTATAACGCCCTTGACAATTCGGTGCTCATGTCGGTGCCGTTTTTTATTTTGGCCGGCAGTATTATGACACGCGGCTCGATGGCCAGGCATCTCATTGAGGTAGTCAATTGCCTTGTAGGGAGATATCCTGGAGGTCTCGCCATTGCGACGACCCTGGCGTGTTTGTTTTTTGCTTCTCTCTCGGGTTCCAGCCCTGCGACAGTGGTGGCCATCGGATCTGTCATGCTGCCAGCGTTGAAAAAGGCTGGTTATGCGGATCGTTTTTCGGTTGGCTTAGTCACCTCAGCCGGATCCCTCGGCATAGTCATCCCGCCATCTATTCCCATGATACTATACTGCCTCGTGATGAACGTCTCGGTGGCGGAGCTTTTTCTTGCGGGAGTGATCCCGGGGTTGCTCATTGCCGGCGTGTTTGTCACCTACACAATTTTCATGTCATACCATTCCGGATGGTCTGCCGCAGAAAAGGCAGGCTGGCGGGAAGCCGCTCAATCGCTTCGACAAGGCGTTTGGGCGCTCATGCTGCCGATCATTGTGTTGGGCGGTATCTACGGCGGAATATTTACCCCCACGGAGGCAACCGCTGTCAGAGTCACCTATGCGTTGATTGTTGAAGTACTGATCAACAAAGAAATCAAGCTTAAGGACGTCCCTGGGGTATGCATGGAGGGAGCAATTTTATCAGGGTGCCTTTTGTTTATACTCGCCTGCGCCATGACGCTTGTATGGCTCCTCACGGCGGAACGCATTCCTCAACAGCTCGCTGACCTAATCACCGCCTATGTACAAAGCAAGTGGGTATTTCTTGTCATGGTGAACGTCCTTTTTCTCTTGATAGGGACTGTGATGGATAACGTGTCAGCTATGCTCATACTATCGCCCCTTTTTGTCGAAACTCTGAATCGATTTCAGATCGACTATGTACAGTATGGCATTATCATGGTGTTGTTGATCGAATTCGGTTTCCTGACGCCGCCCTTTGGCCTGAACCTCTTCGTGGCTATGGGTTTGTCTCGCAAAAGTCTGATCGAGGTAACCGCTGGGGTGGCGCCGTTCCTCATGTTGCTTCTCTGCTGCGTTCTCTTGGTCACTTTTGTGCCTGCTCTCTCGCTTTTCCTCCCACAGGTCTTTTTGAGGTAGGCAGGCTGCCTTTCCGATAAGGGTCTTGCGCCCGTCATCGATTGGTCTGCGAAAGCATCTGTGTACTCGCTGCCATCCAATTGCGCCAAGCCGACACAATGCTCACAGCCGCCAGGGCAGCGGTCTCTGTCCGCAAAATATTACCACCGAGGCTTGCTGGTTGAAAGCCGACCTCGAGAATGAGCCGCTTTTCTCTGTCGGCAAAGCCGCCTTCCGGTCCAGCAAGAATCGTCACCCGATCCAAGAGCTGATTGCCGAGAGCGGACAACATGCTGGGGCTATTTTCTTCCGTGGATAGAACCAGGCGTGTTGCAGGATGCGGTATTGCGTGTAAGAAATCCGGCAGGGCAAGGGGATCCTGTATCGTCGGCGCGTCGATTCTCCCACACTGCGACACCGCCGATTCTATGATATGTCGCCACCGATCTTTGGCTTGCAGAGGTTTGCGGTTTGACCGTTCAGCAAGGACGGGGAAGAATTCGTTTATTCCGAGTTCTGTACCGTGTCGAAGGATTTCTTCCGTGGGCGCGGGCCGAATGCAAGAAAAAGCCAAGGAGATGTGCAGTGTGCTTGCTGGGGCAATATCGACTTTGCGGATGATTTTGCCGTGTACAGTTCCACCCTTATACTCCCCGAGCTCGACGAGGTACGTCTCCCCGGCGTACAGTACGTGTATCTGGTCCCCTCGTTGACGTCGGAGCACAAGCCGGAGATGCCGACTGTTGCGTTTCGAGAAGATTATACTGCCTTGGCGGAATTCTTCATTGGACGCAACCACCCTAAGGATTCGCATGTTGAAGTCTCTCTTTGGTCAAAGGTATTCACTGCCATGGTCCTCTATAGATCGACGTTCGGCGTCATCGTCGTCGCATCTATCTTGTTAAGACCGGCTCACATGACCGTGACGTGGACAGAGCGTGCAAGGCTGCACGAGGCGAGTTCCCAACTGCCCTGCGCGGGGCCTTGCGATGCGCGGCGCCTAACCGAATCGCTGTCGGATGTACAGCTCGATCCTGTCGAGGGCTTTCTTGATCAACTCTAAAGAGTTGGTATAAGAAAAGCGGAGATACCCCTCGGCGGTTTCGCCAAAATCAATACCAGGGGCTACGCCTACCCCTGTCTCCTCGAGAATGTCAAAGGCGAACGTATAAGAATCCCGTGAGAACCGTCTGGCATCGGCCAAGATATAGAAGGCGGCGGTCGGATCGACATCGATCTGGAAGCCGATATCTCTCAATCGTTTGAGCATGTAGATCCTACGTTCATTAAACGTGTTTTTCATGATTGCCGTGGCCTGGGAGCTTTTGCTCAGGGCCTCCAAGCCTGCCCATTGGACAAAGTCGGCGGGGCTGATGAAAAAGTTCTGGATCATTTTCTGGAGCGGCCTCACAAACGCAGGGGGGCAGATGACATATCCCAGCCTCCACCCGGTCATCGCATAGAGCTTCGAAAAACCATTGATAGCAAAGCACTTATCTGTGTATTCAAGTATGGAGTGCTCCATTCCTTCGTACACAAGACCATGGTAAATCTCGTCTGAAATGATGGGGACGCCAAGATATGACAGCGCTTGTATGCGTTCAGGCTCGAGAAGCGTGCCGGTAGGATTTGAAGGGGAGTTGATAAGAATGGCCTTGGTCTTGTTGTTGATCATTGTTTTCACGCAGTCGGGATCCATTTGAAACCCGTCTGCCGCAGTTGTTCGCACGAATACAGGCAAGCCTCCAAGAAAACGGATAAAATTGGGGTAACAGGCATAATGGGGGTCGGAGAGGATGACCTCGGAGCCATCATCGATAATGGAAGCAAGGGCAAGGAGAAGTGCCGGCGAGCATCCGGATGTCACGACCACGCAACCCGGATCGATGTTCACTCCGTACGTAGTTTCACAGCGGCGCGCGATGGCCTCCCGAAGTTCATGGATTCCGACGCTTGGGGTGTAATGGGTCCTGCCCGAACGCAGCGCTTCGACGCCTGCCTGGACAATGTTCACAGGGGTATCGAAATCGGGTTCCCCGACTTCAAGGTGAACCACATCTTCCCCAGCCCGCTCCATCTCGACAGCTCGCTCGAGCACGTCCATGACCAAGAAGGGAGGAATGTTTTGAGATTTTTGTGAAATAAGCGTTTCGAGTTTCGACATCAATTCACACTCCGTTGAGAGACCGTTCCACCGCAAGATGCGGTCTGAGTTTGTCAGTCACGACCTAGGTTTGCATGCAGGACTTGGTTAACACCCCACATTCGCTGGAGTGGGCGCGTGTTCTCAGCCGCATCGAGGCATCGGCTTCTTGCTGTTCATTATAATGATCAGCAGCTCTAAGTTACAAACTTATTCATTGATTTTCGGCGTTTTCCCTGATAAGATAAGCTATCCTTCAGAAAAGGTTGCGCTTTCCAGGCACGAGCTGCAACTGGTTGTGACTCATGGACTTCTCGAATCACCCGAATCCTGGCAAGAACAGCAGACGCCTCTTGAGCGCCGTCCTCATTTCCGCTCTGTTGTTTGTACTGTCAAAAGACGCAGCGGCCGAGGTCTATGGAGTGAAAGACGCCGCGGGAAATTTTCAACCGCGCTTGGACATCACCGTAGGGAACAAAGAGGTCGTCCTTAAAAAGGTGAATCCCCAGGATCGGTTTCGCTCGCTCGCTATCACGCTCAACCCGAAAAACGCCACGCTCATCAGAAATGTTGGTCTGCTGAACATGGAATGGGTGAACAGCGCGGGAAAAGCGGGTAAAGAAGTTCAATTTGCCGGGCCCAGATATGATCCTACCACGAGACGATTTGAAGACGCCATGGGGAAATCCATAGAGGTGAGGATTCTCGATAAGTCCAATCGCAACCTTTTCGCAGGAAAGTCTCTTTCTGATCTCTTCGACATCCATGTGGACGACATGCTCCTCGTCTCTTCCCAATCCGTGACCGAAAAGGACCGCACGGTGCAGATGGGGCATGGGAGAGACGTATCGCTCAACATCGACAAACAGACCATTGTATTTAATGAAACCAATTTCAAGAAAGGGGAAATACTCAATATCGACAATAGATCAGGGGCAAACCAGGTGGTGGGTATCGAACTGCCGGAAAAGGGTCTTCTATATTACCAAATCATAAAAAAGCCTGAACAAACCAAGATACCTCGGGAAGCCTGGAAGAGATTTACCATGCCGCCGGATTCCGGGGTTTTCGTGGTGTTGATCCCGGAACCCGATCCAATCCAGTTGGCCATGATCAATGGGAAGAACATCTTAATTCGTGTACATCAGGGGACGACAGTCAAGGACACCTTGCGAGTGCCCATCACTGTTGCTTCGGACTTGTCAGGGGTACCGGCGGAGACGCCGAGTAGATTAGAGGCGACGCCCCTTTCGGCCTCGGCGCAATCGCCCAGCCAAACGAGAAAGCCGCCCGCTGCCTCGGACGCTGCTTCCACGCCGGCAGGCCATGGGTCAGAACGGGAGGTTGTCACGCCGCGGACGAGCTCGTCAGACGTCAAGATATGGATCGCGCTCGGCGTAAATATAGGCGTGCTTGCCGTACTTGCAGGGTACATCATCTTTTTCTTGCTCCCCAAAATTCAGGTCTTGCAGGATAGAATCGCTAAAAGCGAAATATTCATCCACCATAGTCGCGAGTCTATACGGGAAGAGCTTGAGGCGGTAAAAGCAGATATTCTCTCGCATACTTCTCTGTCTCCCGATCGAGACAAAGACTAGCATTGCCGTGGCGCCTGTAGGGCTCAGGCCCCCTTACTTCAATTCTCAGCGATTTTCGCAAACCACATCGGAACTTGGATTGTCATAGTGATAATGACATAGTATGAATGTGTGAATGGCATAAAAGGAGTACCAACGAGCTCGTGAGCGAAGATCATAAATGCGAATCATGTTCAGCAGGGTGCACCTCCCAGCAGACCGACCAGAAAACCATGGAAGAGGTGAGCGCGGCGCCTTATCTGCTCGCAGCCGGCGCTATCATTCTCATTGCCAGCGTGCTGTATCGCTGGTTGATGGCTTAGGCGGAGCGAACAAGGGAACTTTTTTCGCTGGGCCAGGGCGCCGGCCTGGTCTCAATCTTCGTCGGAAATCTTGAGGACCGCCAAAAAGGCTGACTGTGGGATGACCACATTGCCGACTTGCTTCATCCGCTTCTTCCCTTCTTTTTGCTTTTCCAGCAATTTCTTTTTACGAGTAATATCACCCCCATAGCATTTCGCGGTCACATCTTTTCTGAGCGCTGATACCGTCTCCCGCGCAATGATTTTTCCCCCGATCGCGCCTTGTATGGCCACTTTGAACAACTGCCTCGGGATTTCCTCCTTCAGTTTTTCGCACGCCTTTCTGGCTCGCGTGTACGCCCTGTTGCGGTGTACAAGCATGGACAGGGCATCAACCTTTTCGCCAGCCACAAGAATATCGACTTTTACTAACTCGGTCTCTCGGTATTCGAGAAATTCGTAATCGAATGACGCGTATCCCCGGGATACCGATTTGAGTCTGTCGTAAAAGTCGAATAGGACCTCCGCCAGGGGGAGATCGAATACCAATTCCACCCTGTTGGCACCAAGGTAATGGATGTTTTTTTGAACACCTCGTCGTTCTATACACAGACTTATGACGCTGCCAAGGTACTGTTCCGGGAGGATGATGGAAGCTCGGATAAAAGGCTCTTTGGCCGCCTGGATGAGAGCCGGATCAGGATATTTTGCGGGGTTGTCGATCACCACATCCGTCCCATCTTTGAGCAGGACCACATATTGGACAGAGGGAGCGGTGAGGATTAACGAAAGCCCGAATTCGCGTTCCAGCCTTTCCTGAACCACCTCGAGATGCAGGAGCCCCAGAAATCCGCATCGGAAACCGTGCCCCAATGCAGTGGAGTGGTCTTTTTCGAAAGTGAGCGACGCATCGTTGAGTTTCAGTTTGGCGAGAGACTCGGCCAATTCATCGTAATCGTCTGACGACACGGGATAGAAGGAAGAAAAAACCACTGGCTTTACAAGTTGGAAGCCGCGCAAAGGCTCTCGACAGGGTTGCTCATCAAGGGTTACTGTGTCTCCTATCCTTGTATCGCTGACAGTTTTAATCCCCGCAATGATATATCCTACCTCTCCGGCGCGCAAAACTTTGGTGGGTTGTCGCTCGAGCAAAAAGATTCCTGTTTCCTCCACCCTATACACCGCGCCATTGGACCAGAATCGAATGATCTGACCAGGCCGAACCTCTCCGTCAAATATCCGCAGGTGCACGATCGCGCCCCGATATGAATCCCAGTGTGAGTCGAAAATCAGGGCTCTCAATGGAGCGAGGATATCTCCTTTCGGGGGCGGGATTTTTGCCACGATGGTTTCCAGTACGAGGTCTATCCCGATACCTTCTTTCGCAGAAATGAGAACCGCGGTCTCGGGGTCGAGCCCCAAGTCTTTTTCGATTTGAACCTTGACCCGTTCGATGTCCGCAGAGGGCAAGTCTATCTTGTTGATAACCGGTATAATCTCGAGGTCTTGCTCCAAGGCCATGTAGAAGTTCGCAAGCGTCTGAGCCTGCACCCCTTGGCTGGCGTCTACGACAAGCAGGGCTCCTTCGCAGGAGACAAGGGCGCGAGAGACTTCATAAGAGAAGTCAGCGTGGCCTGGCGTATCGATGAGATTGAGCACGTAGTCTTTTCCGTCTAATGCCCTATATGGCAACGCCACCGTCTGACTCTTAATTGTAATCCCTCGCTCTCGCTCGATGTCCATGGTATCCAGCATCTGTTCGCGAAATTCGTGATCTCCCACGACCCCGGTCATCTGGAGCAGCCTATCGGCAAGCGTGGATTTACCATGATCGATGTGGGCGATGATGCCAAAATTCCGGATGTTGTCCATGATGGTTGTTCTCGACTATTTTCGTCAATTAGGTGTTCGGTTGTTTGCCTTGATCTCGAGGGAGGTATTTCTGCAGAGATGTTCGGTATATGCGACCTTCCGGGGAAAGCATGATCAGATATCCGTCGCATTGCACTGGCCCCATGGCATCAGGCCGCGGCGGCGCAAGTCGCATCTGCGAGGCTTCAATCAAGCTCTTGCCGCGCACCATCCTTTTCAAAGACGCTCGGAAAATCAAAGGATTAAGAGGCGCTTTGTTCAGCTCAAAAATGGTCTGCCTCACGGCGGTAAGACCGGCGGGGAATGATCCATTGGAATATGAGGCCACCACCCCACCCAAAATGTACCCTTTCTTAAGCGCTTTCTCCGGATCTATGAGATACGTTTTTCGCGTATACAAATAATTAGCCACAAGCCACATCTTTTTTGCGTCCCAATCCACAGTGGTCATGGCAGTGACTCTGAGGTATCCCAGCGGCAAAGTCATCACGATAACCGCCTTCCGAGTTGCGAGCGATGCTTCCATATCAATGCCGAGCAAGAGCCTAGTGGATGTGTCGGCCACAAACAAGGTGTCCCCTTCCACCGGAAACGAACTAAAAGAGGGATTTACGTAGTCGGGGATTGTAAAGCTTTCAAATACGGCTTGGTCGAGATTGAGGAATCGTCTGACCTCGATGCCACCGTCCTCCAACCGGACCATTGTGGTGATACGGTTATCATGGGCGCTCAGTCCGAGGATCTCCACATTTTCCTCCGCAGAGACAATGAGCGGTCCTTCTTCCCACGAGTCTGCTTCCGTGGGGTGCGCAAAGATGGCCTGAATGGGAATTATATTGGCGTACACAAGAATTGCGAACAAGACTAGAATGGGAAGCGTTATGTTCAGCAATCGATGAATGCGTCCTGAGAGACGACTGCCATCGGCGAAATCGATGGTTGAATCGAATCTCTTTCTCAGGCCTCTCTTCAGGCGTATATAGCCAACAATGACCTCGAAGACCATAATCACAGAGAAAAAGGAGAGGAGCCATGGGAAGAAGTTGATCTCCCATCCAGACCAGAGCCCATATACGCCATACATGAAATACTTGCTGGTAATGGTGATGCGGGTTTTGAGTCCCATCACGTTGATAATGACGCCAAAGACCACCACAATGAGATATAAGGTGACGTACACCGCGCCAAGAAGGGGCGAGACCATGTGGTGAAAGATGGCCATGAGACCTACGACGATCATACCGAGTTGATCGCATACCAAATCCGTGAAGGCGCCGGATTGTGACGCAAGACCGCTATGGCGAGCAAATGCGCCGTCGAGACCGTCGCACGCAATGTGAGCAAGCAGGAAAAGGAACGCCACGAGGGGATCCCTTACAAAATAAAGGACAACCCCGGCCAGACACGCAATGCCTATGTACGAGATGGTATCAGGAACCAGTCCCCAACGTTGGAAGCGAGTGAACAGGAAGGCGAAAAGGTGGGTACGTTTTTCCCTCAGCCAAAATTGAATGACCCGATCTTTGCCAAAATAATGAAAGAATTCGGTCGGCGACCTCTTATCAATGCTTTTGGATTTGTCTTCCGAAGAGTTGATCATTCGGTCATTTTAGTCGAGTATTTTCGATCTGATAAGCTGGGCAGCCGAGGCTATCTCCTCGCCGTCCCCCCGCACAGGCTCCCAGCCGCAAATCGCCAAACCGTCGCCATTCCATCGAGGAACCAAATGGATGTGCACGTGAGGTACGACTTGATTGCCGGCTCTCCCGTTGAGCTGCATCACGTTCATACCTTCAGGAGCGAGAGCATTCTGTATTGCCTTGGCAATGCGGCAGACAACTGAGGCCACATGACCATACACGGCGGGAGGAATATCGAGAATTGTTTCAAAATGCTCTTTGGGGATGACGAGGAGATGTCCTTTGTTTAGCGGACAAATGTCCATAAACGAGAAGACTAGGCTGTCCTCAAACACCTTTGTGCAGGGAATCTCCCCGGCCACTATTTTACAAAAGATGCAATCACTTCGCACGTTCATTGGCGCTCCCGCTTGCATTTTCAGATTTGAACGAAAAAGTTTGAATCAACCTTGAATACCCTCAAACAACACCGAACTGAGGTATCGTTCGCCGGCGCTGGGAAGAACTACGACGATGGTACTGCCTTCAAATTCTTTTCTTTCAGCTATCCTGATTGCAGCCAACACGGCAGCGCCTGACGATATACCACAAAGGAGTCCTTCTGAGCGCGCCAAAAGGCGCGCGTATTCCACGGCTTCAGCGCTTGATACGTGCTGGACGTCATCGATGCAATTGAGATCGAGGATGTCTGGAATAAAGCCCGCGCCGATTCCTTGGATTTTGTGGGGTCCTGGTACCGGGACTTTACCCGCGAGTGTCTGGGCGATGACTGGGCTTTCCATCGGTTCGACAGCGACGGTGTAAACGTTTTTTCCTTTGACATTCCGCAGAAACCGCGTCACGCCGGTAATAGTGCCGCCTGTGCCAACGCCGCTGACAAAGACGTCTATGTCGCCTCCCGTGGCTTCCCATATCTCCGGCCCTGTGGTCAGCTCGTGGGCCAAAGGGTTCGCGGGGTTTTTGAACTGTTGCGGCATGAAGTATCGTTGAGGGTTTCGCTCTACTATTTCTGTTGCCTTGTCAACAGCTCCTTTCATACCGAGGGACCCCTCTGTCAACACGAGATTAGCCCCGAACATCCTCAACACCTTGCGCCGCTCGATGCTCATGGTCTCCGGCATCGTCAACGTGAGCGAATATCCTTTGAGGGCGCACACAAATGCCAATCCTATGCCAGTATTACCGCTGGTCGGTTCCACGATCTCGATGTCTGCATTAAGCAGACCACGCTCTTCCGCGTCTCTTATCATGGAAACGGCTATTCTGTCCTTGACCGAATAGCGTCTCTTATCATGGAAACGGCTATTCTGTCCTTGACCGCACACCCGAGTGAGGCGTACTAGTGGAGTGCCTCCTGTGGAATCAGCGTTGTCTGAAAAATATCTGCCCATAAAGATCCTCCTTTTGTCTGCTCTTCAGCCTCCGAGGGCAAGGTACCAAGGTCGTTCAACGCTCTCCAACAGGTTTTCATTCACCCGCCACTCGACTCCTTGCCAGGGAGTGCTTTTGCCTTCGGCAAACTGAAATGAAATGCAGCGCCTTTTCCTTCTTCAGATTCAACCCACGCACGACCTCCGTGCGACTCGACAATCTGTTTGACGATGGAAAGACCAAGCCCTGTACCTTTAGCCCCGTCTGCCTTGGGTACCCGAAAGAAACGATCAAATATGCGTTCGTGGTATTCTTTGGGTATTCCAATGCCATTATCCGCGACCGTAGTGACGACTTCATCATCGTCTTGGGATATTGTCGCCTGTATTAATGGATGCTGTGGGTTGCCCATGTGTTTCACTGCGTTCATTATCAGATTTTCCAAAACTTGCCTGATGCGATTTCGATCCCCTGACACCGTGACGGGCGAGCAGTTCGTCAAATCCACTTGAATTCCCTTCACGCTGATTTCATCATCGAGATTCTCGCAGACCTCTCGGAGGAGTTTGTCAAGCTCGAAGCTTTCCAAGGCATTCTGAGTTTTTTCCACAGCAAGGGCATCCAACAAGTCAGCGAGAAAATTTTCCAGCGTCTTGGAAGACAACCTGAGTTGACGAAATATGTTTTCCACATCGGGCTCATTGGTAAGGCATGCGACTTTCCGTTCGAGCAGACGCAGCAACCCTCCTATGGTGACGACGGGCGCCTTTAAATCATGGGCTACCATCTGGATCAGCGTCTCGAGTTCCTCGGTCCTTCTCATGGCTTGCGCGTTGAGATCTTCCAGAGCTTGTTGCGCCTTCTTTCTCTCAGTTATGTCTCGAATAATACCTGAGAAGCTCAGCTCATCTCTGGTTTCCCATACCGCCAGGGATAACTCGATGGGGAACTCTCTTTTCCCTTTTGCAAGGCCTTGGAGCTCTACTTTCTTCCCAATAATTTTGGGGACCCTTGTCTTTAGAAACCTCTTGAGCCCCTTTCGATGCGCTTCCCGTAGGGACGGCGGTATGAGCATTGTGACGGACTTGCCTAAAACCTCGTCCTCCGTGTAGCCAAAGATATTGGACGCCCCGTTGTTCCAGAAAACGATTCTGTCGTCTGAGGTACTGGAGATGATAGCGTCCACGGCGGAATCAGCCACACTCCTGAACCTGTTTTCTAGAAACGTCAGTGTCGTCTCCACACGGCCTAGCAGTTCGTCGATTTCTTTACTGATATTTCCCGATCTTCTCAGGAGAGCTATTTCAGCCAAGACGTCGCGGCCAATCGTGTTTTGAGGAGACAAGATTACTCCACACAAGTTCGTTGAGATGCTGTTGTCTCCTTATACCACAATATTGACCCACTGTTGCAATAGCGATACATTTTCAAACAAAAATCGGATGAGTATGGCTTGCCAAAGTATTGCAGTAAGAGAATATCACTTGGGGCGGATTACGATTGTCTAAAGGGACTCATAAATTCAGCGATGGCTGCGTCATTCGCCGAGATTCAGTTTCATCATTATAATCGAGGCCTTGATACGTTTGGCATTCCGTTCTATCGCGGGAAAACGCTCTGAAACCGCAGACAATTTTTCAGCGAGCTTTTCCATTTCGAGGATCATTTCCAACATTTCTTCTCGCCGCACTTGTTCGTTCATGACTGGCTTCTTTGTTTCCGCAGGTCTTTGAATCTTCGGGCTTTCACCTCGTAGCGGGGGAGGCTCCCGTATGGATACGTTTCAATCTTATATCCTAGGTTGGTTTTCACTCGCAACTCGGTTTGAAGTCGTTCAATGAGGGAACTTGGGGGCTCGGCAATCCCCTCCAAGAGCTCAACTTTGAGGGTGATGGTATCCACATCCCCTTTCTTATCCACAATGACTTCGTATTCGTCCGAGAGGCCTTCGATGCTTCTCACTACGTCCTCTATGGCTGCCGGGGCCAGCAACACTCCCTTCACCTTGGTAATGTCGTCGGCGCGTCCTCGCACGCCGCCTGTAAGGAGACGGTACGTACGCCCGCACGAACACTTTTCGTCGCTGAGTTGGACAATGTCTTTCGAGTCGAACCTTATACACGGCTGCGCAATACGATCCAAGGCAGTGATTACCAGTTTGCCGTAACGTCCTGCTTCTGTTACGGGTTCGCCGGTGTCAGGATCTTCGAACTCGGCCAGAAACATCGCTTCATTCACGTGGAGCGCTCCAGGTTGGTCCGCGCACTCAAAGCCCCACGCCCCAATCTCTGTGGCCCCTGCGTGGTCAAAGACCTTCGCCCCCCACGCTTCCTGTATCCGTTTTTTGGTGGCTGGGATCAGCGCCCCAGGTTCGCCGGCGCAGGTGATTTTTCTTATGGAAAGCCCTTGGGCCGGGTCGATGCCAAGTGAGCGTATAGCCGTATCCGCCATCCCCAGGACATACGTCGGCGTCGCCATCATCGCAGTCGCACGAAGTTCCTGCATCTTTAGTATGCGCGCCTTGGTGTCCAGCACACCGCCAGGTATTGTCTCACAACCAATTTTTTCGCTGGCATAGTGGCCGGCCCAAAACGCTACGAATATGTTGTACCCGAAGGGTAAAAACACCCTATCGATCGGTCTGTACCCCTGGGCCCAGAGGAGCGTAGCCCAGCACTCTGACCACCACTCCCAATCCTGCCAGGTATCTGGCTGATAGACTGGTTTTCCTGTCGTGCCGCTGGTCTGTCGGAACTCGGTGACCTCTTCCAACGGCACGCAGAGCGCATCGCCATAGGGGTAGGGTTCCTTGCATTGGACAGACAGCATCATTGATTTCTCGACCTTTGGAACTCGACGTATGTCTTCGAAAGTGTGTATATCTTCCGGGTGTATCCCCTCGGAATCATAGAGGGCGCGGTGAAATAGCGAACGTTCATAAGCCCACGCGAAAATGCGCTTGAATTTTCTTATTTGAAGTTCCTCAAGTTGCTCTCGAGGTAACGTCTCGAGATAAGGGTTCCAATATGGCGACCCGCTGTGTGTCATCTCACGAATTCCCCTGAACATACATTGCGTGCCTTCGCAGGCCTCGTAAGGACGTTTATTCTCCCTAGGATGCCGTTATGGGCCTCTAGTACATGAGATTAGGCAGCCAGACTATGGGGCCTGGAAAAACCACCATGAGCACGGTGCCCACAATCAGTGCTATAAGAAAAGGCATCGAGCCGACAAATATATCTTCCAAGGGTATGGATTTGTCGATTCCATTGACCACATATACGTTAATACCTACCGGTGGGGTGATGACACCCATTTGGGTTACCAAGACAATGATCACTCCGAACCAAATAGGATCGTATCCGAGATTTGTGATTACTGGATAGAATATTGGAATTGTGAGCATAGTGAGAGCTAATGCATCGATAAAACATCCCCCGATGAGGTACACCAATACAATGACCAGGACAATTGCCCACGACGGGAGCTTCAACGCTGCGACCCACGAAGCCAGCTCGAAGGGGATGCGGGTGACCGCGAGGAAATGACCGAATACCACAGCCCCGGCTACGAGCAGCAGGATCATACAAGATGTGCGCAGTGTTTCGTAGCATGACTTTACGAAGCCTGCCCAGGACAGCGACCTTCTGAGAAGCGCCGCTACGAATACGGCGAATGCGCCCACTGCGCCTGCTTCCCCCGGGGTAAACCAACCGAGAAACAATCCTCCCATGACCACGATGAAAATGGCTAACGTATCACTCAATTTTGTCAGGGAGCGAAACTTTTCACTCCAGGTGAATTTATCCCCCACTGGGCCTTCCTCAGGACTAATCACACAATACGCCCAGATGGCTGCAATAAAGAGAATGGACATAAAGATTGCCGGCAGGACTCCGGCCACAAACAATTTGCCAATGGATTGTTCTGTAAGAATACCATATACGATCATCACCACGCTGGGCGGCATCAACATTCCAAGACTTCCTCCTGAGGCGACACACCCGGAGGCCAATCGATTTCCGTAATGATATCGTTTCATTTCGGGTAACCCGACCACCGCAAACGTCGCCGCAGTACCTGGACTCGATCCGGAGACCGTGCCAAACGCGCAACAGGCCGCTACCGTGGCCATGGCCAAACCCCCTTTGGTGTGGCCCAAAAAGGCATAGGCGCTGTCGTACAACTTTCTACCGATACCAGCGTTAAACGCCAATTGCCCCATAAGCACGAACATCGGTATGACAGTCAGCCCATACGAAGAAAAGATGTCGTAGATGTCACGCGCCAAAAGCTTGCAGCCTGATTGCAAAGAAATGATGTAGCTAAACCCTAAAAACCCCACCAGAGTCATGACGTAGGCGACGGGCATCCTCGTGAAAAACAAGGCCACCAAAATGACAATACCGATTAAGCCTATGGTAGCAGCGCTCATTGGTGCACCGCCTTTCGGATGTTGCGAAAAAGATCGGACAGCAGCACGAGGCAGAGAAAAATAAAACATATTGAAATGAGGTAAATAAAGGGTGCTTTGGGAATTTGCACCGTCATGGATACCTCGCCTTTTACCGATAGTTCAGCAGCATAAAGCCACATTTCGCGCGCCACGATCGCAAAGAGCCCGATACTCACCGCAGCTGTAATAGAATCGAGGATAGCTTGGCCACGTGGAGACATTTTGAGGACGAGCAGTTCGACCCCCACGTGGCCGCGTTCTATTTGGGTATAAGGCAAGGCGCAGGCAAGGACAATCACGGCAAAAAAACCTGTCATATCCACCGCCCAGATGATTGGATGCCCGAACGCGCGCAGCAGAACGTCCGCGCAAGTCACGAACATCATAGCGACAAGAGAGATCGCGCCGATGAGTCTGAGCAACTTCGTCAACCAATTAAGGCTTCTTCTCATGATATCCATAGTGGATCAACTCCCATGGAATGCGAAGTAGGTGGGGGGTAACAGGACGCGCGAACATGTTCTTGTGCACGTCCTGCCTTTGAAAGGAGGAGGCTCTACTTTCGAGCCTCTTTGAGCGCATTCTCAGCAGTGTCCAGGGCCTCCTTACCTGGAAGATTTTTCTTGGCCATCTCTTCCACGAATTCCGCAAGCACAGGCTGAACGGCTTCCGACCATTTCTTGCCCTCTTCAGGAGAAAGAGTGATGATTTCTTTTTTCTTTTCTTTCAAGAAAGCCACACCTTCTTCATCGCTTTCATCCCAGGCCTTGGCATGTTTGGGTATCCATTCTTCGTTAATTTTTCTGATTGTAGCTTTGACGTCATCGGGCAAAGCGTTCCACTTGTCCTTGTTCATCGTTACAAAGAAAGTGGTCGTGTACGCGGCGGGAAAATCAAGGGTACAGAAATCTATGACTTCCCCCAGCTTCCAGCCTTTATTTGCCTCCAAGGGGTATACAGCGCCGTCAACAACACCCTTTTGAAGAGACTGATATGTCTCTGGCATGGGCTGGGCTACAGGGGTCCCGCCAAGGGCCTTTACGACTTTTTGACTTGTTCCGTGGCTTCTGATCTTAAGGCCTTTCATGTCTTCAAGTTTTCGGACTGCTTTGCCCTTTGTATGGACAAGACCGGGGCCGTGTGCATGCAGATACATGACCACCGTGTCAGTCAACACTTGATCCTTAAACTTGTCAAACACCGCGTTCGCGACCTTTGTGGCCTCTACTCCGTTTTTGTAGCCCAGAGGCAAATCAATGACCTCCATGAGAGGGAACCGACCTCTCGTATAGCCAAGAACTGAGAAACCTATGTCCGATATGCCATTTACCACGCCGTCATAGACTTGATCAGCTTTCGTGAGGGTTTGGCCAGGGTAGTATTCTACCTTCACCTTACCGTTTGTGCGTGCTTCCACTTCCTTTGCCCATGCCTCGGCGAGTTTACTCTGCACGTGAGTCGCAGGGAAAAAGTTACTGTACGTCAGTTTAATTGCATCTGCATTCGCTGGAGTTGACGACGCCCACAGACACACCCCGATCAGTGCACACACCATCGCAAATCCTACAATTCTTCCCTTCATCTTTCTTTCCTCCTTGGCTTGAATTCACGAGAAAGGCTTGAACGAGATTTTTTGTTGCTCCGGTGACGACCACCGCGAATCCCACGGCCAATGTACGCCACTTTAATAAAAAGGACGTGCAAAGTCAAAAGATACCCGCGTCAAAAGCCCGTTTTTGTCGCGGCGCCGAGACATTGGCCAGACAACATGACAGGACATCGTTGCCACATGGATCCAGGTTGTAGGAATTCTCGAAATTAATCACGAATTGGGGTCGCGTACCTCATTGCATCAGCCTCGCGAAAGTAGGGATCCATAGGGAGTTTCCTGGATTACCATTTTCATGGAAATGACAACGTCACGTCTGAGCATTTCGCGATTTCTTTTGAGAAAGGCTACAGAAGGGCCAAACGCCTTCGCACACTCATATCAAACGCAGGCACCTGGCAACGCCAAAGGGCGCGCTGACACCATCTCAATCTTGGCTGTCCGCCTCTTCCCTCAGCGGCAGCCAGATGGTAAACACAGTCCCTTGATCATCAGACTTTACCGAAATCGAGCCAGAATGGTCTTCGACGATCTTCTTACATACGGTGAGGCCAAGGCCTGTTCCTTGCTGTTTCGTGGTAAAGAATGGATTGAAAACATTTTTCAAGGCCTCTGGCGGGATGGCAGGGCCATTGTTGCGCATCTTCATTTCAAAGAAGCCAGCAACGCCGAATTGGCCTGTTTTCAGGGCTTTATCGCTCGGGATGGAAACTCCGGTCGTCAAATGAATCTTCCCGCCCACCGGCGACGCTTCGATGGCGTTGGTCATGAGGTTCAAAACAAGCTGCTGAAAGCGACCCGGATCAATGGGGATTTCTCCGACTTCGCTTCCGAGATTGGCGACCAAGTCGAGACTTTTCTCAGCCATTCGCGATTGAGTGATTTCTATGATGTATTCTATGAGTTCATTTGGGTCTACCCGGCGTTTCACGACGGCGCTGCGCTTCGTAAAGTCCACGAGCCGATCGAGGATCTTCTCAAGACGCTGAATTTCTGAGATGATGATTCCAAGATATTGCCTCTGCCGGTCCAAGTCCGGCTTTTGTTCTGAGCTTATTTGCCGCTCCAGGCGCCTGGCAAACCCTCCGACGATCGCCAATGGCTGCCTCAATTCGTGTGCAACTTCAGCGGTGTGCTCTTCAATGGCCTTATATTTGCCAGACTGCACAATATGCTCGTACAGGTCGTCTATAATCTTGATTTTTTCTATGAGAGCGCTTTTTGACGCCTTTAATTCTTCTTCTAACGACTTATGGAATGTACGGTCGCGCATGACCCCGTCGATTTCAACAAGGCATCCCCTCTCATCATAAAGGCCCTTGCAACGCACGCGCGTGATTTTCCTCGCGCCATCAACATCGAGCAAGGCGATTTCCTCATCCCAGACGCTGTCAGGAGGAAGAGACAACAGGGTGGTCAACTTGTCGGCATGGTCTGGCGTCACATAATCTCGCAATGGGGTCTCAAGGATGCTGGCCACCTGGTATCCCAATAGAGTTTCGATTTGCGCATTGACAAACGTGAAATCGCCGCCTGCGTCCAAGGAAAAAATCACATCGGGGACTTCCTCAATCAAATTTCGGTAATGACGCTCTGAGTCTTTCCACCATTCATGGGTCCTTTGGTACGAAGTGAGGTCGAGGATAATACCTCGCACGCCCGTAATCAGACCTTGCTCATCAGTCAGAGGGACCACGTGTTGGCGTATCCATCTCGATTCCCCTTTTTTTGTCCGAACCATGCTTTCGCACGTTGCCTTGGACTTCCCCGCGAGCACCTGTTGCATGGGGCAGGTCGTGCATTGGTCCGTAAGACAGGTTACGACATCGGCGCAAGACTTCCCCACTATGGCCCCGAATGTCTCTATCATACGGCGGTTGGCAAAAACAACCTTCAGGTCATAATCCAGCTCCCAGTAAAAGAGGTCGCAATTGTCAAGAAATTCGCCGTATGGTTCTGTCATGATTCTTTTTCACACGCGCCGGCGCTTGAAACGACCTGGCGGGGGATGTCGCCGCGTTGCTTTAAGGAATTATCATCACACAATCGAAATTGTCCAGATCATTATGAGACCTCGGCTATCCGGCAAATCCTCGAATGAGTTTTTTCAACCTCATGTCGTCTCTGAGAGTATAGAAAAGGTTGGTCTCATCTGAAGAATCTGCCTCGATTTTTGTGATGAACCTTGAAGGATTCGCTCTCATAGCTTTGCGCAGCGTCTCGAATACTTTGTCCTCTTCATTGAGGGCGGCATAAACTTGCGCCAAGAGGTAGTACCCGAGCCCTTTGTCCTCTTCCCGTTCGTACCTCGGCAGATCTGCTATCGCCTCTTCTATGGTCTTCACCACCTTTTGGGCCCGTAGAGGTTCGTCGAGATACACAAACGTTCTTGCAATCAGAATAAGGTACATTGGATTTTCCGGAAACTCGTTGTAGGCTTCCTTGAAATATCCGAGGGCCACCTGATATTTTCCGGAGGCGCTGTATAGATTGCCAATATTTGCGAGGACTTTTGCACGTTCCTCAGGGGAATGAGCGAATTCGAGGGCGCGTTCGAAATTCTGCATGGCCTTGGTAATATCCCCTAGATTTTTGTAACACACGGCAATGGCATTGAATCCGAAAAAATCCTCCGGCTGCTCTAGGACGTAGCTCTTGAAAGCTTCTATGGCGCTGGCGTAATCTCTGGCCTTCACTAGTCTGAGCCCTTTCTCTTTTGGCGTTTCGGGTTCCGCAGCGAAGACGCCGGGAAAGACCTGATCGAGATCGAAGGGCGTCCCTTTCTTGATGGACTTGACGCCACACCCCCCCAAAAGGGCTGCCGCGAGGAGGAGAAAAATCGCTATCCCTCGAAAAGAATACAGGCCGAGGGACAATTCGAAAGACGAATCCCCCTGAGGAGGCGCCTTCGTAATGCAATGACAGCACAGAAGATGTATTGGTTTATGGGTAACATTGTCTTGGCGATCAGAAGTCGTGGATGCGGATGGCCCGGGAGTCCTTTTTTGGCGATGGTAGCTCGAAACTTTCAGCCGATGGCTGCCGATCTCCGACGCAATCAGGCTTCCAGCCTTTTCTTCTCTTCGCTCCGGATTTCCCTGCGGAGAAGTTTTCCCACCTTGGATTTGGGCAGCATATCTCTGAACTCTATGTATTGAGGGATCTTGTAATTGACTAATCGTTTGCGACACCATTTGATGAGTTCGTAGCCAGTGACACCTTTGATATCCTTTTTGAGTACCACAAACGCTTTTATTCTCTCGCCCACCTGAGGGTCAGGCACGCCCACCACGCAGGATTCGATCACCGCAGGGTGTTCCTGCAGGACCGCCTCGATCTCACTGGCTGATATTCGATAGCCTTTGTGTTTTATTGTGTCAACTGTGCGATCCACAAAATAAAGGTATCCATTTTCGTCCCGCCGCACTATATCCGCTGTGCGATACCACAATTTGCCGTCTATTTCTACGAACGCCTTTTCCGTCTCTTCTGGTTTATTGAGATACGCAGTGACCATCTCTTTCGATGAAACAAGGAGCTCCCCCGGTTGTTCGCCTTGCACTGGTTCCAAAGTATCTGGCTGGACGATCATGATGCTCTTGCTCGGGAGCGGCAGGCCCATGCTCAGCGTTGGGCTCTGTCGGTCAGTGGGGCTCATTACGATCCCCCCGCAGGTCTCTGTAGCCCCATAGCCCTGATAAATGGTCAACCCGAATCGATCCTTCCAGCGCTTGGCTACCTCTTCAGGAAGCACATCTCCTGCACAGAAGCAATAACGCAGCGACGACAAGTCATACTGGTCCAACCTGTCATGTTCCAGTATCATGCGATAGAATGCGGGTACGCCAATGAGCGAGGTTGCCTTCATGGTCTCTATTGAGTCAAACACCGCATCCAGATTTACCTTTGGCAATAATATAAGGGTTCCTCCACCGACCAGAATTGTCGCGAGGCTGCATGTCTGACCCAAAATATGAAATAGCGGCGCGCCGCCAAGGATTACATCATCATGACTTTCGAAGAGCGGGCGCCTTACGGCAAGCTGTTCGGCGGCAGACACAAGAAACAGACCATGAGTGATGGGGACGCCTTTTGGGTGCTTTGTCGTGCCGCCAGTAAAAAGAAACTCAGCGACATCAGATCTACCAGTGCTCAGAGCTGGGGTTAACCCAACCGCCTTACTGATCAACGATTTGAAAGAATGTACAAACCCGGCCTTCTCGGTAGTTCCGCTAGGTATTCGATCCGCGAGAAGCCCAAAAAGTCTCTTCCATGCGGGCAAGAGATCAGCGATATTCGTCACAATGACTTGGGTTACGGACGAGCCCTCCATGGCTTGTTTTACGTACCCATAGTTGCGGTCAGAGCAGATAACCGCCTTCGCATCTGTGTCCTTGAGGATGTAGTTGACATCCCTGGTTGTATAGATGGGCGTTATAGGCACAGGGATGCCTCCCAATCTCTGGAGACCAAGCCAAGACACCACAAACTGGATTGAGTTGGGTATATACATGAGTACACGGTCCCCCGAGCAAAGCCCTAAACTGAATAGGCCGGCGGCAAATCGCTCCGACAGCTCTCTGAGGCGCGCATATGTATAGCGGGTGCCGAGGAAATATACCGCCGTTCTTGATGGATACTTTTCGGAAAGAGCAGCAAACGCCTCAAAGAGATTTTTGTAGTCCGCTGAATTCATATGCAAAACATTCCGACTCTATGTTGGCGAGTCCTTCCTGTGGTTTGTGGAAAGGGAAGTAACATGGCTCGCCTTCGCGGCGTAGCGCTACTCATATTTGTTTTATGAGTGGACAAGAAGAGTCTTGTCATCCTCACCCCTCGAATCTTCATCGTGGCACGAGGCTCATCCCATAAAGAGGAGACTTGAGGCTTCCTTTCTTCACATTGCAATGTTCTGAGATTATCGGTAGGCAAGCTCACTCTATACCCCGAAGTACGCGGCTTTTACCTCTGGATTTTCCATAAGCTCTTGACCAGTCCCTTCCATCGCCAGCATTCCATTCTCGATGACATAGCCATGGTCGATCACGGGCAGTAAAGGCCTGGCAAATTGTTCCGTCACCACTATGGTGAGAGAGGTTTCCTCCTGGATTCTTTTGACGGCATCTACAAGGGTTTTTTGCATGAGAGGACTCAAACCGAGCAGCGGCTCATCCAGCAACAATAGGCGAGGCTTGACCATAAGCGCCATGCCCAGAGTGAGCATCTGCTGCTCCCCGCCGCTCAGAAAACCTGCCTTTCTGCGACGCAGTTTGACCAATGTGGGAAACAGATGGAATATATACTCGATTCTTTCTTTGACTTCGGATCCTTTCTTTAAGTACCCGGCTATTTTTAGGTTTTCTAGCAAATCTGACTCGGGAAAGATGGGGTGCCTCTCACGGCACAGCACCATACCTCTCTTTACCCGTTCGCTGGGATGCAGATGAGTGATGTCCTGACCATCAAAGAAGATACTCCCATACAGGGTGATGCGCTCTCCTCCCTTGCGCTGCTCCTTTATTTTCGTATCGATAATGAGGCCCGAAATGGTATTCATGAGGGTGGTTTTGCCAGCGCTGTTTGAACCAAAGACGCCGACAATGGTACCCTCCGCCACCTCCATGCTGAAATCATTCAGCGCGAGGGCATTTTCATAAAACACCATCATATTCGATACGTCGAGCATTACCTGTTTGGATCCTTCAGAGCTTTGCGTCGATTGACCGCATGGTCTTTATGGACATTGCAGTCGCTTGAGTGTATTTCACGCCACCGGCCTGTTTCCCAAGGGTTTTGACGCAGAGATTGCCGGGCAAAGGCTGATGTTCACGAAATCATCTTACACATCAGCTCTCCAAGCCCCATGTCTATTCGCGTCTCTCAATCCTCTGCGC
>CAYRVH010000015.1:37251-41906 GCA_964427855.1 uncultured Syntrophaceae bacterium | reverse complement strand
ACCTCATCTTTGTCCATCACTTCCGCCGGCCTGCCTTCGGCTATCACGGCGCCATAGTTGAGAACAACCACACGTGATGCTATTTTGAACAACTCCCTTAACCTATGCTCTATCATAACAATGGTCTTACCTTCGGCCAGGAGCTTTTCAATAATCGGGAGAATACTCGCCAGCTCTGCGATGCTAAGTCCCGAAAACAGTTCGTCCAGTATGATCAAGTCGGCTCTGAGCGCCAGACATTTGGCGAGTTCCAGGCGTTTCAGGTATCCGTGCGGCAGGCTGCCCGCTGACTTGGTGATCACGGCTGAATCTCTTTCAAAGCCTACCTCTTCCAAGAGATCTTTTGACACGGCGTCTCTGTCTCCGTACTTGCCGCCCAGTAACTTGCGCACTCGCTTAGAATAAAGAGGTATGATGAGATTCTTGAATGCGGGCAGGCCCGCAAATGGTCGAGCCATCTGAAAGGTCCGTGCGATGCCTAATGCTGCTATTTTGTATGGCATCCAACCTGTTATATCGTGATCGAGAAAGACCACCTTCCCTGAATCAGGCTTCACAAACCCAGTGATAAGATTGACAAGAGTCGTTTTTCCGGAACCGTTCGGTCCGATAATACCCAGCAGCTCCCCACGATACAATTGGAAGCTGATGCTATCCACCGCACGCACGCCGCCGAAGCGTTTGCTCAGTTCGCGAACATCCAGAATTTTTTCCGCAGCGTGTTCAGAATACATGCAACCCGAGTCCATCTCATTGAGAGGGTCTATACTGGCGCTTCTCCCATTGATGACTTATTTTTCAACGTCCACCCAGCGCTCAAACTGCTGGTATTTCCGCTGCATATAGTGAAAAATGCCCTCCGGCAAAGCCACGATGAAAACCACAAGAAACATTGCGTAGATGACCGTTCTCAGACCGCCTATACCTCTGAGGGCTTCAGAAAGAGGGACTAATATAAAAGCGCCCAGAAAAGATCCAGCAAACGTACCCATTCCACCGACGACGGCCGATGCGATCGGCAGAATAGAATAGTCAAGAGCGAACGCGGGCATCCCTACGAACATGTAAAGGTGGGTCATGTATGCGCCGCAGAAAGCCCCTATACAAGACGCGATGAACAACGCCTGTGTTTTCAACCAGTAGATGTTGAGAGCCGCGCCCATAACTGCCCTGTCATTGTCACGCACCGCCTTCAATACCAACCCATAGTCAGAAGCCATAAGTCGGCGAAACCCAAAGAGAGCGATTAGAGCCGAGATAGCCACCACATACAATTCAACCCAAGAATTACCAATTGGTTGAAGCCTCGTCAGTCCTTCGGTTCCGCCGAAGATGCCAGTTGCCTCGATGATGCGCTCAAACATGAGCGGTATCACCAGCGTGACCATGGAAAAATAAATGCCGCGCAACCGCAGGACCGGCAGGAGAAAAAGCGTGCTTATGAGGCCGCCTAAGATAGTAGCGAGAGGTATAGTTAACCACACCGGCAGCTTAAAGTAGTGATCCAGCACCCCTGATGCGTATGCACCAAGCCCGAAAAAAAGAGCCTGCCCCAGGGATACCATCCCGACTGAGACCAGAAAATCCCAGCTTATGGCAAGAAGAGCGAAAACCGCAGACGATATAAACACCTTTTGCCAATACGCAGGGAGTATCAAGGGAAGTATGGCAAGAAGCAGAACAGGTATGGCAGGTGGAACCGCTATGTAGAGCATCTCGCGGTACGACGTCAAAGCGAAAATGTCTTCCGCTCTGACTTTTACGCCCCGGTCTATGCGCTCTTTTCTCTTCTGCCTCATGTACGCTCTCGATATGTCGCTTCTCACCCTTTGACGGACAGCCCCGACCGAGGATAGAGGCTATATTCGCTCTTCAAGTTCCTTCTGCTTCCCGAACAATCCTGAGGGCTTGACCACCAAAATGGCGAATATTGCGACGAGTGAAACGATCATTTTCCAGTGCGGCCCGCTGAAGACATCAGTTATCATCTGAGCGTACCCGATGACAAAGGCCGCTAAAATGACTCCAGGGGTACTGCCCAATCCCCCCACAATGCATACTGCCATGGCATTGATGAGGACTTCATATCCGTCGTTGACTGAAATGGTTCCCCGGGGAAGGACCAGTATAGCTGCTACGGCCGCCAGAGCAGACCCAAAGGCGACGCTGAGCCCTGCCATAAAATCCGAGTTTATCCCAAGCGATAGAGCAGTCTTCTCCTCTTGGGCTATACCTCTAAACGCGAGGCCCACTTTGGTGTAATGGGTGAAGAAATATAGGCCTACTGCTATGGCAACGCCAGCGCCAACTATCCATAGACGTTGGTGATCCACGTACGTATTGCCTACCAGTATGGCTCCATCGCTAAAAGGTGGCAGGGTGTATTCGAAGCCGGTGAAACCCATGTACCGGAACAATTCGAGAATTGCAAGGCCGACCCCAAACGTGGCAATCACCTCAGAGATTACCTGCCCCCTCACTCGCAAAAGAACCAACTGGTAGAGAAGAGCGCCAAGAATGCCCGTGAGCGCCACGGATATCAACGCCGCCGCCAAGAATGGCACGCCGAGCTGATTGATAAGAATCCAGACCGTGTACCCGGAAAGGATGTACAAGGCACCGTAGGCAAAATTGGAGACGCCGCTGATGCCAAACGTCAAATTAAATCCAAGCGCCACAAGAGCCAGGATTACGCTGTTGATGAAACCGTAAATGAGGGTAACCTCAAGCAACAGCTTTTCTCCTCCCGCAACAGTTGCCCAGACTACTTGGCGGCCTTCACCCAATCAGGTAGTACCACTGCCCCCTCAGCAATGGACTGAGGAAACACGATAACCCTCTTGCCGTCAGCCCCCCATTGAAAAACACATCCCACAGCCGTCTTTGTGGGGTCATCGCCGTAAATGACCTGGTTGCCGTCATCGAATTTGATCCTTCCAATGACTCCCTGGCGGTCTGTCTTCTTGATCTCGTCAACCACCTTGTCAGGGTCTAATGAACCCGCCCTTTCGATGGCTTCAGCCAAAATATAGACTGAGTCGTATGATGGCGCCGGTCCGTGGCCGGCTTCCATGGGAACCCCATATTTCTTGATGTAGTCTTCATAAAACTTCGTTGCCGGCGCATACTTTGCCGAAGGAATAGCACTGCCCAATTCAAAGCATGAATTCAGGAGGCCAGCGATCTTGCCTTCAAAAGTCTTGAAAGCCCCTGGCCCAGCCATGGGAGAAATGAACCCAGCCATGAGAGCAGGGATCTTCATGCTCTGCCACTGCTTCAGAAGGATGCCGCTCTGAGGCATATCAAAGACGGGCAATATGACCTCGACGTTTTTGGTCTTTGCCTTCACAAGGCCAGCAGAGAAATCAGATGCGCCAGTTGGATATGCTTCGGTACCCAAGGACGTCCATCCCATTTTTTCCGTCAAGATTTTGGCGGTCAAATCGCCCGTAGTGCGCGCCCAGAGGACGTCTTGATACATGACAAAGAGATTCTTGAAACCGAATTCCTTCTGGAGATTTCCTATGGATTGAGCCAAGTAGCCCACCAGGTAGCGTGCATTGAGGCAGACGCGAAAACAATACTTGTATTTATTCGGTTCCGCTTTAACTTGCTCCTCCGACTTTGGAGTCATGGCGATGGTGCCGAGCATGGGTATTTTGTATTTGGCCAAAAGGTCCATGCCCGCAAGCAGGGCTTCGGAACGAAACGGTCCTACTACGATAGCGTGTACCTTTTTCTCGGTAATGATTTTTTCTAGCCCGAGAAGCGCCTCGGACACAGGCACCCCCGGCGAGGAGTCCCTCAGATCAAGGGTCTCTATCTTCATGGGGAGCTTTTGCGATCCCACGGAAACGCCGCCCAGGGCATTTATTTCTTCAACGGCCATCTGCACTGCCTTGAGGGATTCTCTTCCTTCAATAGCAGTGAGGGATGTTGGGACGCCGACTACAATGGCGTCCGGGGCAGACAGGGTAGGCGACTGAAAGACCGTAAGTACGACGAAACAGATAACACTTACGAGCGACAGTTTTCTCATGGAGCCTCTCCTTCCTGTTGCTTACGATTTTCACGATCGTTGAAAAGTCGGCCTCGCCGATTTATTTGATCGGCACGGCATCGTGTCCAGGCCACGTATCCATGGACGTAGGAATGGTCAGCAGATATTGGGTCAGGTCGCGTGTGATGACCGAAGGATGAGGTTAAAGGATACGTACACAACTGTCAATCAAAATTACAGGTACTGTTAGGATGAACCGGAAGGTCTCACTCCATGACCTGACGCCGTGTACTGGCGTTGAATCAGCCGTATGTCCAGGCTCCTCGCTCATGAATTCAGTTGACCGTTTGGCCGCGAGGCAAGCGAAACACCACCTTTCACGCGTCGACTGGATGTGGTATAAATCGAAGTTTGTGAAGGAATCGGCCGTGATGCAGCAGTCGGGGTCATGAAGACTATGGCTTATACGTCGTGTAACAATTTTTGGAAGCGATGACAGATGACCGTGAGACGTGACAATGCATTGGATGCAGCGAGTTCTCAAAAGGGTGAGTGGGAGGAAGAGCTTGCGGCTATACAACGGAGGGGTTTGTTTCGTACCATGCCCTTAGTGAGTGGCGCCCCGGGGCGCTGCATCATCATAGAAAACCGGAGA
>CAYRVH010000015.1:12054-37241 GCA_964427855.1 uncultured Syntrophaceae bacterium | reverse complement strand
GCTCTAAATTTCTCCAGCAACAATTATTTAGGTCTCGCAGGACATGAGGACGTAATCGAGGCAGCTATCGAGGCGGCGCGGCGGTACGGCGCGGGTTCAACAGCCTCTCGACTCATTGCCGGCAACAGTGAGATATTTCGACAATTAGAAACATTCATTGCTGAATGGAAGCATACGGAGGCTGCCCTTGTGTTTGGCAGCGGTTATCAGGCGAATGTGGGGATCATCTCCTCGTTGATGGATGAACGAGATCTTATCGTTTCGGACGAACTCAATCATGCAAGTATTATAGATGGATGCAGGTTGTCCCGGGCGCGGGTGGCAATCTATCGTCATCGGGACGCTGAGGATGCTGAACAGGCGCTCAAGCGGTATCCGGCTCGCAGAAAATTGCTTGTCACTGAATCAGTCTTTTCCATGGACGGGGATGCCGCGCCGCTGGGAGATTTGAGTTTTGTCTGCCGGCGGCGAGGGGCAATGCTTATGGTTGATGAGGCTCATGCGACAGGGGTACGCGGACCTCACGGCGTGGGCCTCGCCGCTGAGTTGGGCGTCCTACCTGAAATTCAAATGGGGACGTTAGGAAAGGCCGTAGGTGTCGCCGGAGCGTACGTTGCGGGAGAAAAGAGTCTGATCAACTTTCTTGTGAACACGTCTCGATCTCTCATATACACCACTGCCCAGCCGCCCATGACTGCGGCCGCCGCCTTAGCAGCGCTGCACATTATCCGATCCCCTGAAGGAGAGCGAAGAAGGGCTCAGCTTTGTGACAACGCCAACGAGTTTCACCGTTTGCTTCAAGAGACGTGTTCCTTGAGCAGCTCTGTACCGCCGGTTCCCAGTCATATTGCGCCGATTATCATTGGACCCTCGAAAGCCACTATGAGGATAAGCAGAACATGCTTGAGGAATGGCGTCTTTGCCCACGGCATTCGATACCCCACCGTACCGGAAGGGGCCGCCCGCCTCAGGTTTACCCTTATGAGTGACCATACCCGGGACGATCTTACAAGGGCCGTGCACGTCCTCTCAGAGGCCATGACAACCATTGCCCTTCACAATTCAAGAGAACGCACATGTTAGACTCCATCGAATCAGTCCAAGCGGCCATGTTGGCGCAAAACTACCTTGCCGACCGTTCATTGGCCACCGCGCTTTTCCTCTCCTGGCGACTGAAAAAACCCCTGTTCCTGGAAGGCGAACCCGGTGTGGGCAAAACGGAAACGGCTGTTGCAATGGCGCGTATCCTAGACACGGAACTCATCCGGCTCCAATGCTATGAGGGACTTGATGCGAACCATGCGCTATACGAGTGGAATTATTCGCGGCAAATTCTTGCCATAAAGATGGCCGAGCAATGTCAACAGGGGGCCCAAGGTCTTGCAAACACCATTTTTTCGGAGGAATTCCTCATCAAGAGGCCTCTTTTGGCCGCCATATTATCCAGTCGCGACAAAGCCCCTGTGCTTCTTATCGACGAAATAGATCGCTCCGATGAAGAATTCGAAGCATTACTGCTCGAGGTGCTGTCTGAATTCCAGATATCCATCCCTGAAATCGGTACACTTAAAGCCCGTAGACGCCCCCTCGTCATCCTGACGTCCAATCGAACGCGGGAGATTCACGACGCATTGAAACGAAGGTGCTTGTATCATTGGATTGACTATCCCACTCAAGAGAGAGAAATGGAAATCATTCAGGCGCGTATCCCAGGAATTTCAAAGAAATTATCCATGCAGGTGGCAGCTTTCATGAATCAATTGCGCACACAGGAATTTCTGAAACGGCCTGGCGTGGCCGAGACCCTCGACTGGGCAGAGGCCCTCATAGCCCTGGAACGGGATTCTCTGGACGAGCAGAGCGTCGAAGACACTTTGGGCTGCATCCTCAAATATCGGGAAGATATCATCCTCTTTGGGGAATCATGGGAAGATAGGGCATTTCGGGAATCGCTTTTAGGGGCCTGCGGCGCCACACTGTCTTGAGAACGTGTTACGTAAATGGGAAGATGCCCTGCAACCTTCTCGCAAGATTATTCCGTCTCCTGTGCCATGAGCCATACTCGGAGCTTATCTTTGTGGAGGCGCCAGAGCAGACGGCAGTGACGACAGGTCATGTTATTGAGCGCCCTTCTATCAGGCCTCTCTCTTGACGGTCCCCATAAGGGAGCGAGACTGAGCATTTGTTGGGCGCCAAGCGAGCATTAGCCATGCCAACGAACACCCTTTTATGCGCCATAGCGTCTTTCGCTCGATTGTTACGAGATCACGGATTCTTCGTATCAGTGCCTGAGATTATGAGCGCGCTTCAAGGGGCCGCCGAGGTAGGGGTAACCAACTGCGACGATTTCTGTGCGGCGCTTAAGTCGGCGTTCGTGAAGCACAGCGAAGACCTCGCCCTTTTTGATCATTTATTCAATCATTTTTGGTCGTTAAAAACTATTCGCTCTGACCATGGCACGGGTCATGAAGGAGACGAAGAAAAGCGCGCTGCAGATGGAGGCGCAAAAGAAACCACGTTTGTGTTGTGGGCGGGAGAGGTGGGCCTCTCCGAATCTCAAGAAGTCCAGGCGTGGAATGAACGACCTTATTGCCTTTACTCTCCGCTGGAGACCTTGAGACGTCAAGACCTCGCCAGCATTTCAGTGGAAAACGATGCCCAGGTTGCGAGGCTTATCCGCTCCATTATTCGACCGTTGGCTCATTATCCGCGTTGGCAAAAGAGAGACGCCTCGTCTGGCCCGTCCATCGATTTTCGTAAAATGCTGAGGAAAAATATGCAGCATGGTGGAGAAGCCTATGAATTATCGAGGCAGAAGCCAAAATTCAAGGTGAAGAAAATAGCGTTCCTTTGTGACGTGAGCGGATCGATGAATCCCTATCTTCGCGCAATGCTGAGTTTTATAAAGGAGTTTCAGCGTATCAACTTCCGCGTCGACACATACGTCTTTGCGACTCGCCTCCATAGGATTACTGAGCTGCTCAAGAATGCCCCCTTTGCTCGGGCCCTGGAGAATGTTGCCACAGTAGCGCAAGATTGGGGGGGCGGTACCCGTATCGGTCAATGCCTGGGCTATTTCAACGACCTCAGAGAGGCCGGCCACGTGGGGAGTTCAACGCTGGTAGTTATTTATTCCGATGGGTGGGATCGCGGGGACGCTCGAGAATTGAGTACCCAAATGTCTCGGCTCCGCAGACGCTGCTATAAACTGTTGTGGATCAATCCCCTCCTGGGTGGCCGCGAATACGAACCGACGTGCAGAGGAATGAGAACGGCCCTTCCTTATATTGACTTCTTCCTGCCCGGGCACAATATCCGCTCGTTAGACAGGCTCGCGAAGACCATCCACGCGCTCTTATGAAAACTTGGCCATGAATATGGAAGCGAAGCACTCTTCTCCTTCATGTCAGCGACAAGCATTTATGCGAATTCTCTAAATTAATCACGAATTGGGTCCATGTACCCTCATTGCGTCATCCTCACGAAAGTGGGGATCCATCCTGAGTTTCCTGGATTCCCATTTTCATTGGGAATGACAACGTCACGTCTGAGCATTTCGCGATTTCTTGTGAGAACGGTTATAAGACCAAGACGAATTACGAGACGAATTGTAAAAGGCGTTTTTCTTCTGTGGAAAAGACGAACGCCTCTCACCACCTATCCGACAAATTTTTTCTGTAGATACGATACTTCTTGAAGAGCTTGGCGCCCCCGTCCATCTCCAGTTGATTGATGTCATGATTGTCTTCAAGGTTCCATCCGAGCTCGAGGTATTGATATTGTTGCTTGTGTTTGGTCCTATCCAGGGCATGATAGAGGAGAAAAAAAGGAACTCCCATGTCCTGATATTGTCTATTGATTCCTAACAGAAGGCCTCGAACTCCTCGGATTTCCTTCTTGAAGAGGAGGTACTTCAAAGGGCCGAGGATCCCTATCTTGCCGTTGAGCCGTTTGAGCAATGGATTTATGTCCGGTGTCATGAGCGCAGCCCCTATGGGTTCCTCGTTGAAGTAAATAAAAAAGATGAGGTCCTCGTCAGCGAATCTCTCCAGCTCTTTGGCCAATTCTTGGACTTCACCGTCGGTAGCTGGGACAAAACCCCAGTTGTCAGCCCAACACTCGTCGTATATCTTCCGGATAAGGGTGACGACGTCTTCTACCCTGTCCGTGTCGCGGGATGGAGTCCTTACCGAGAAGCGACTGTCGTTATTGAGTTTCTCGGCTATACGCAACATCCAAGGGGGGTATTCCCACGAACGATCCACAATGAAAGACAAAAGGTCTTTTTCCTTTACCAGATGACATTTTTCTGCGAGTTCTACGTAGTATGGGGGATTGAACGGCATCATAAACGTGGCAAGATGTTCAAAGCCCTCAATGAGCATGCCGATCTCGTAATTGGTAGAAGGACAAAAAGGTCCTAACAGGTAGGTCATCCCCTGGGACGCGGCCCAATCTCCGGCAGCGGAAAAGAGTGCTTGCGCTGCCTCTGGATCGTTTTCGCACTCGAAAAATCCCCAGATTCCCGCGCCAGTTTTCTGGTATCTGTTGAACCTCGTGTCCACGATAGCTGCGATACGCCCCACCGTCTCGCCGCCACGTCGCGCAAGGAAGAGTTTTCGAGATGCGAATTTCCAATACGGATGGGATTGCTCGTCTAAAAGTCGGCGCATATACTTTTTTAATGGAGGAACCCAGTTTGGGTAGTTCCGGTAGATTTTCCACGGGAACTCGATGAATTCTTTCATATCTTTGGGACGCTCTACGTGCGCGATATGGACTGTGCTCATTGGGTGTTCCTCCTTGCTCCGGTTCGAGCAAAGCTTCTCTTGCATCGGCCGAGGTTCCCCACCGGCCATCCTCTCTCTGCGGTAAGTTTACACAACCCTGATACCGATTGACAACCAGGAGGATGAAAGAGCGCTGAACCAGCGGCGCTTTGAGTGATAATAAAATTATGATATGCCATCACTTGGCTTGGATCTTGTCGCAGATCGAGGAACCGGCTGCTCCGACGTTCGTGAAAAATGGTCTTCATCACGGCGAATTGCGAGTGTGGCCAACCCCTTCGGCGCATGACGGCCTATCATTTGCGCTCACTTGTGGTATATGAGAAAGCTATTTTTAGCCGCCTTCTTTAGGAGATCGATATGTCTACGGGAATCGAAAAACCCTCGGTAGCTTTTTTGTGGCCGCTCCGAGATATGAAATCCTCGGTAATCGACATGTGTAGGAGGACACATTCGGGGATAGTATGTGACTTGACGCAGGAAGATTTGGATCAGGCTGCTGCGGCTCTCATCCGCGCCGACATGGACGGCGCTGTCGCTGAGGTCAAGGTGTCGCCCTCTCAAATCCTTTCTGGTGCATTGAGAGATTTTCTCGGCGAAACAGGGGCCAAGGGTATCTGGATCGAGCTCAATCCGTATCTCGATGATGCGTCTCCTGCGGAGGCTGTGGAAGCTGCTGCGGCTCTTGCCCCAGAATATATTTGTCATATCGTGACGGGACATTTGAATCTTATCAAGGAGTTGCTTACTGAACACCCTGCTGTCACTCATCTTGCGCTGAAAGGCTCTGAGGCTTCAGGTTTCGTCAGCACAGAAAATCTGCTTCCATTGCTCAGTGCCGTGAAGAAAATGGCGGCAGATCTATCCCCACAACCCTCCTTAAGCGTGTGGGGAGGCATAGGCACAGCCAGAGCTGTTGCGGCTTTGTTCTCAGTGGGTATCCATCGGATCGTGTTCGAGAGTCTGCATTGGCTTACCGATGCAATAAATCTCGACACTGAGATGCGTGATAAGATTTCCAAGCTGAGGCCTGAGCATACAGAACTCATCGGATTAAATCTGGGCACGCCGTGCCGCGTTTTTAACAAAGGGAACTCTGTCGCGGTCAAGAGACTTAGGGAGTACACCGGATCCCTTTGTCAGGATGACATCACGGACGAGCAGCGGCGAGTGTTTGCAGCCAAAGTTAGTCAGGAATCCACCTTGCCTCTGGAGAGCCATTTTTTTTTTTTTTTATTGATTCCGCTTGGGTTCGAGGTTTGTTTTGCGCAGTCCTTTGTGGACAAGTATGGCGCCGAGACCGAGGACGCTGCGGCGAGTTTCATCAGGGACATCGATGAACATTTGGCCCACGCGAAAGAGAAGGAGCGCGCTTTTGTGGACGGACCGATCCTTTCCCACATGGGCACGCGGTATGCCATTGTCCAGGGGGCCATGTCGTGGATTACTGACGTACCTGAATTCGCCCTACGCGTGGCAGAAGCCGGGGCCTTACCGACCATTGCGCTCGGTCTTATGCCCGCTTCTGTGTTGAACGAAAAACTCGGCGGCGTGAAAGCCCTGTTGGCAGAAAAACCTTTCGCGGTGAACGTCATCACGCTTCAGGAAAATCCATTTCGGGATGAGCAACTTGAATGGATTTGCCAGACCAAACCCCGATTTGCCGTCATCGCAGCAGGGGAACCCTCGCACGCCAAACAACTTTTCGAAGCAGGAATAGAGGTCATATACATCGCTCCCAACCTGCAACTACTCGAATTGGCTTTTTCGTCGGGTATCCGTTTCGTGATCTGTGAAGGCAACGAAGCAGGCGGGCACGTCGGGGAACATTCGACCTTTACCCTCGCCCAGATTGTCATGGAGAAGAAAGATCAGGATCCTGGGCTTTTTGAAGGCCGCTTCGTGATTTTGGCGGGGGGAATCAGCGGTAGAGAGTCAGCCTTTATTGCGGCTATGCTGGGGGCGGACGCGATTCAGGTGGGGACGCTTTATCTCACCACAACCGATATCGTAGAGACAGGGGCTTTATCAAAGCTTTATCAGCGGATGATCCTCGAGTCGGAGCCTGGAGGCACAGTGATCACGGGCGAAGCGACCGGCCTGCGTGTCAGGTCGCTCAGGACTCCAAAGATAGAGACCGTGTGCGATCTTGAAAGGGGTTTCGCCGCGGGAGCGACTGACGAACAGACGTTTCGACGACTCATCGAAGAGGCAAGCGCAGGCAGTCTCTTCGTCGCAGCTCGTTGTATGGACAGAGCCACCGGCACAGTTCTTGATGAAGAGACAGTCATAAGAGAAGGTCAATTCATGAGCGGCGCGTGCGCTGGGGTTCTTTCAAAAATACGGACATGCAAGGAACTCCATGAGGAGCTTGCTGAAGGCGCTCTTTCAGAAGGCCTCCCTTACATGGGTCCTCTCACTGAACGCATAGAGGACAAGGAACCAGTCTTTTTTCCCGAAACGACGCCCCCGCCACGGGCGTCCGCTTCCCGCGTCTCCCGGGACAAGGAGCGGATAGCCATTACTGGTATGAGCATCGTGAATTCATTGGGCAACAGCCCGGAAGACGTGTGGGCGGCGAGTATGGCGCTTAAGAGCGGCATTATTGCCGTGCCCTCCACAAAGTGGCCTCACGAGAAGTTTTTTGACCCCAGACCGAGGGCCCCTGAAAAGACGTATTGCAACGTAGGGGCATTCCAAAACATCGAGGTGGACAGAAAGGAGCTTGGGATCCCACCCCAGGACTTTCGCACCATGACCGCGTCAACCAGGATTACCATGTGGCTCGCTCAGCAGGCTATTAATGACTCAGGCATCTTGGAATCTGACATACCTCGAGAACGCATAGCGGTACTCATCTCGCAAAATTCGGGGGAGGCGGCGGCGACGCTGGAGGATATGATCGTGCGGAGCGCGGCCAGCCGCATAGTGGATTCCATCAGGAATGTCATTACGGTCTCTGACAACACCGCTCAAATGATTGAAGAGGCCATACGAGATGGTCGTTTGGCCGTGGATGACACAACTTTGCTGGGAAGGCTTAACTGCACCGCGGGGGGCTTCATCTGCAACAAATATGGCTTTATGGGACCGAGCTTTGCAGTGTCAGCCGCGTGCGCAACCGCGTTGGTCGCCCTCTTTAGCGCCTATGAAATGATTCGAAACGGCATAATTGACGCCGCGGTTATAGGAGGGGCGGAAGAGCCCCTCACCCCAATGCATTTCCTCGAATTTTCGGCTCTTGGCGCCCTGGCTGGTCTTTCCGGCATTGAACGGGCGCCGGCCGAACACAGCCGCCCCTTTGACGCCACACGGGACGGAATGGTGCTGGGCGAGGGTGGAGGCATGATCGTCATTGAAAGGGAATCCGTCGCTCGTCAACGCGGCGCCTGTATCCACGCCTACATCACTGCTATGGGGGCCAGCAACAACCATTTGGGCATGGTGGAGTCTTCCAGAATCACCCAGGAAATAGCCATTAGAGCCTCGTTCGACGATGCATCCTACGGTCCCGAAGGAGTCGATCTCGTCGAGTGCCATGCCACGAGTACGATGCAAGGCGATGGCGAAGAGGTGTTGGCGCTGAGGAATTTCTTTGGTCCAGAGGCCCCTGTTGTCTTGACATCATTCAAATCTCAGATCGGCCACACCCTAGGGGCCTCAGGGGTCAACAGCCTGATACGAGGCGTCATGGCCTTGAAGGCCTCAGTATATCCACCGACCCTCAATTACCGCAATCCAGATCCTGCCATGCTGCTCGAGGGAAGCGGAATGACTATCCTCACAGAGCCTGCAGACTGGCACCCCCGAGACGGCAAACCGAGACGATTTCAGGTCAACGCCTTCGGCTTTGGGGGCTCAAATTATGTGGTCCAGATCGAAGAAGCGTGGGAGGATCGCGGCTACGTCATGCCGGACGTCCCAACGAGGCAGGCAAGCCCCAAAAAGAGTAAATTGGATGCCTCGCTTCCTTCTGGAGTGCAGTTTTTTACCACTGAAATCCAGAGCCGTAAGCATCGACTCGCAGTGTTGGCGGATACCCCACGGGATGCGCACGCGATCATCGCAAGCCTTGAGCCGTTAAGACAGTCCCTCCCGCTTTCGGACAAGGATGTGCGCTCTTTGGCGAAGCAAGGGGTCTATATAGGTCCTGCAGAAGCCTCAGTGAAACCTCTGTCCTTCATCTTTCCCGGCCAAGGTTCCCATTATGCGGGAATGGGCCTTGAGCTCTATGAGACGTTCCCATTGGTCAGGGAGTGGATGGATAAGATCGCATCAGTGGCAGATTTCGACATTCTGCATCTCATGTTTTACGACACCGAAGAAGATCTCCAGAAGACCCGTTGGCAGCAGCCTGCCCTGTTCACCATGGAACTGTCCCTGGTGAAGTATCTCATGGCCTTGGGCGTCCATCCTGTTGCTTTGGCGGGCCATAGTCTGGGCGAGCTGACTGCGCTGTGCGTTTCAGGGGTCTATTCATACGAAGATGGTTTTCGGATCGTGAACAAGAGGGCGATCTGTATGGATAAAGCCTGCGAGATGAACATCGATCCTGGGGTGATGATGGCTTGCGATGCGCCTCTTGAATATCTCGAGGAGATCATAGCGCATCGGGACAATGTGTACATCACGAACATAAATTCGCCGCGTCAGGTGGTCATCGGCGGAAATACCGAGGCCGTCAAGCAATTGGGAGAAGAATTGAAAGCCCAAGGCTACCGCCGCACGTTGCTCAGGGTGAGCATGGCGTTTCACTCACCAATCATGAGGTGCATCCACGACGAACTGGATGCTTTCGTTTCAGGCATACAGTTCCATCCTCCTAAAATTCCAGTGGTTTCCAATACGACCATGAAGCCCTTTCCCTCCAACGCCGACGAGATACGCGCCATAATAATGGCTCACCTCGAATCACCGGTTCACTGGATGCAGAATTCTACAACCCTGTGGAACGATTTTGGCGTCAGAACCTTTATAGAAGTCGGTCCGCGAGATATTCTGACGAATTTGGTGCTCGATACGCTTCCTGAAGCCGATTGCATCTACACGTGTCAGCCTTCCTCCGAAGTTTCTGCGTTTCGCGGGGCGGTCGCCCAAATTTACGTCAGGGGGTTCCTGCCCATAGAGGGAGATTTCCTGCCGTTTCCGGGTGAGCCTCATCGCGTTGCGCCGAGGGTGTCTGCAAAGCAATCCGCTGTCATCCCAAGCAGACCTGGCCACGCAACGATGCCGTCAACAGTCTCGCCCACGATCCTTTCTGTTGTTGAGTCTTTTGTACAGGAGGGATTCGAGAAATTTTTCAAGCCCTCGCTCTTGTACGCGATTCGACGAGATTATGATCCAGATTTTTCAGAAACCGACCTCGAACAAACATTGGCCGCTATGTTTCCCGTGCTTGCCACCGGCAAGTCTCTCAAGCCATTGCCGGCCCCTCCTCCTGCTCGCGGTGTACGTGAATCAGCCGCTCCTTCAGCGGAAAAACCATCGCCAGCCGCTCAAATGATGGATAAGACAACGGCGGATGACCTTACCGAGGCCGTTATTGGGCTTATCATGGAGGCTACGGGCTATGAACGGTCAGAGATCGAGCCGAGTATGGACCTTAGGGAGGATCTGTCCATACGATCCAGTCGTTTACCAGTGATCATGGACAGCATGGAGAGCAAGTTCGGCATTAAGATCCATCTCGAAGACTTCATGGAAGTCCGGACCATTGCAGACATCGTTGAGAAACTCAGAGAGCTGGTTGATCCGAAATGGAGTACGGGTGAGAGACTCCAATCTGCACGAGACAAGCAGGAAATGGCTGTCCCTAAGGAGGAGCTTGACAAGCCGGTGGAACTCGAACCCTTACGCAGGCTTGTATTTGTACAGACCGGGATTGAAGCGCTGTCCGCCCGTGACGAGGTCTCTTTTGCTCAAGGCGATGCGGTGGCGGTGATCGCTCTCGATAAATCGGATCGGCTCGCGTCAAAGATCGCGGCAGTGCTGCAAAACGAATACCAAGCGAAGCCCGTAGTCATTGATATTTCACCAGGCTTTTCCCTTCCCGTCAGCGATGAGACACCGACATCTTGGGCTCCTCTTCACGAGAAGCTCCACGCCATGCTGTCCTCATTAGACCACCCGGCAGGTATGGTGGTCGCGCTCGATGGAATCGCCAGGGCTTGCGGTGAAAACCTCGGGATGGCTTCTCCTTTGCTGTCGCTCCTCTTCACTGCTTCTAAGTCGTTTCTCCACTCGTCGGGTAAGAAGTTTGTTTTTTGTGTGTACGAGCAGGCGCCAAAGTCGGCTGCCACGGCGGTCATGGCGCAAGGCCTGTCGGGGATGTACTTGAGCCTTGGCCACGAGTTCTCGTCCGTTCAATTCCGAGTGATAGGTGTCGAGCCCGAGACGGATTTGTCGCGGGTCCTTCGAGACGCTTTCAACAGAGAGCAGAAGGTGGTGGAGACCTTTTACCGCCAAGGAGAGCTCTTCACCACGGGGGGCGTTGTAGAGAATCTGGCCGTTTCCCAGGACGCGACGTTTCGTCTGTCGCCAGACGACGTGATCGTTCTTTCCGGAGGCGCCAGGGGTATCACCTATCGTTTGGCAGAGAAGCTGGCTGATTTCGGCTGCAAACTGGTTTTCTTGGGAACCACGCGCATCAATCCAGACGTCAATTACAAGGGCCTCTTGAGCGAAGGCTTTCCGTCAGCCATGCAGATCGATGAGGAGATCAGAAAAAGAAACCCAGACGTTTCTGATGAAAAACTTGCCGTGGAAAGAGCTACCGTGACGAAGGCTCTCGAAATTGTCGCGAATGTGGAAAAACTGAGAGCCCGGAAAGTCGAAGCTTCCTATTATCGATGCGATGTGTCGGACAAGGGACAAACTGCGAAGATCAGCGCAGAAATTCTTCGTCGTTATGAAAAGGTGGACGCCGTCATCCACGGCGCCGGCGTGCTGAGAGATAATTTTGCCAAACAGATGTCGTGGGAAGATTTCCTCACGGTCACGGACGTGAAATTCCGAGGCGCTTGGAACTTGTACCAAGCCTTTCACGGCACTGGGTTGCGACTGTTCGTGTGCCTTTCGTCAGCCGCGGCTATCCAGGGGAACCCAGGCCAGGCAAACTACTCTACCGCAAACCGGATGATGTCAACGCTTGCATCAGAACTTCGGGCTCAAAATAGCCACGTGTTTTTCAAGTCTCTGCACCTGCCCCCCATCCAGGGTGCAGGAATGGCCGAGAATGATGACATCAAAGCGCTTATGAAACGCATGGGCGCGAGCTATGTCCATGTGGATGAACTCGCCGAGTTATTCATCAGAGAGATCATATATGCGCCTCAAGAAAAACCTTGGGTCCTGTTCATGAGGTCATTGCCCCATCTCGAATCGTCGAAATTGGACGTGTCTGAACCTCCGGTTCCTGCTGACAAGCTCATTGTCGAGGGTATGGCAGTAGAAAAGGGCCGCTTCCCCATGATCGATGAGGTTCGAGGCGTCGCACTTCAGGATGGTGTACTTATTGCGTCGCGGACATTCTCTCTTACGAGCGACCCATGGATTGCTGACCACAAGCCCTTCAAATTTCTGAAATACCCCCTTGTATCAGCAATTATGGCAGTCGAGACCTTTCTCGAGATTGTCAGCGTATTCTATCCTTACTTGAAGGTTCGGGCGGTCCGAGACGCCCAATTCCTAGACATTCTGGAATGCGCTCCTGATGCGGAGCGAGAAACTGAAATAAGGTGCAGACGGGTCTCCTCGGACCATGGCGAGGTTGCTTGTGAGGTCGTGTTGGCCTCCCGAACCGTTTCCCTAAACGGCGAGAGACTCAACGATTTCGTAATCAATTACAAGTCGCACATTGCGCTGGCAGCTTTGGACACTCCGCCTGATATGGGTTTGGTGGGGTTCCCCGTAACTGACGCAGAGATCGAGACGCGGCCCATGTTCAATGAAGAGGTTATAAAGTTGTATGAGGAACGCTCTGACCTCAAAGGTCGCTACCGTATTATCAGGGAGATGCAAGGATCAGGACCCGATTGTGTGAAGGGACAAATCGTGTATCCTGGCCACGATGATTTTGCTCCTCCACGCAAGAGCATATATCAGTACTCGCCTTACCTCCTCGAGGCTTTGATGCAGGCTGCTATGCTCTATGTAGGTATGAGAGATGAGAAAGACAAGAGAGTCATGATTCCTCATCGCATCGGAGAAATCGCCTTTTCGCGGCAATGTAGAGAGGGAGAAGTCATTACCGTGGAAGGACGGATGAGACGCATGGATAAGCAAGGCATGCAATGGGAGGCGAGAGGCCTCGATTCAAACGGCGCCCCCATAATGTGTTTGCGTAAAATGGAGTTCAGATGGTTCTCCGGATGAAGATACACAAAGGATAAGCCATTGGCACAAGAAGACCAGGTCGTCGAAGAAGGAAGGATGTCTTTCCTGGAGCACCTCGAAGAGCTGCGGTCGAGGTTGATCAGGGCGGCTGTCGCTATTGGCATCGGTTTTGGGCTTTGCATCGCCTTCGGGGAGCGAGTTTTCAGTATCTTTGCCGCGCCGATTACGAAACTGCTCCCCAAAGATTCCTCCCTTGTGTTCACGAGTCTGCCGGATCCTTTTTTCGTCTATCTCAAGGTCGCTTTCATCGCCGGCATTTTCTTGGCCCTCCCCTATGTGCTCTACCAGGTCTGGCTCTTTGTGAAACCTGGACTGCTGGAAAGAGAAAAAAAATTGGCCGCCCCGTTTATAGTCGTCTCGACGCTTCTGTTCTATCTTGGCGCGGTCTTTGCCTACTTCGTGGTGTTCCCTGCGGCTTTTCAGTTTTTTCTCAGTTACGAGACTCCTGAACTGAAGCCCATGATATCCATAAAGGATTACGTCTCGCTGGTGATGCTGTTGATGCTGGCTTTCGGGGTTATTTTCGAGACCCCTGTGGTGATCGTTGTCCTTGGACTGCTTGGCGTCGTGGAGAGCGGTATGCTGAAAAAGGGCAGGCGGTACTTTATCGTGTTGGCGTTTATTATTGCGGCTATTCTCACACCTACCCCAGACGTCATCAATCAAACGCTGATGGCCATCCCTCTCATCATATTTTATGAAGTCGGCATTCAGCTGCTGCGAGCAATCGAAGAAAAAAGGAAACGGGATGAGGCGGCTCAGGGGATGGATGTGGAGGACTAACAGTTCAGGCGCTGTCCTTGGCGGGTATCGACCCTCAAGCATTATTATTTTTGAAACAGGGGTCAAGTTTGATATGATGGCGTTCAAATTGGGAGCCATCCCAACCTCAGCAATGTCACCATGCTTTTCCTTTACATACCTTCAGAGGAGACGACTTTGGACAAAGTAACGTTTGGACTCACCGTGTTGATTGTAGGGATAAGCGGCACATTCTTGACGCTGGCTGTTATCATCGGATGCACCATCATCATGAAAAAAATTTTCCCTCCTGAAGGCAACGACTCTGCATAAATCAGGAGAACCATCAACATGCTGAACGCGATGATCCAAGGTTTTGCGGGTTTAACCCATGGCATGCAGTTCCTTGCAACGGATGGCCTGCCAAATCTCGTGATGATCATAATAGGTTGCATACTTCTTTACCTTGCCGTGAAGAAGGGTGTGGAACCGCTTTTGCTCGTCCCAATCGGATTTGGCTGTTTGCTCACCAATATGCCCCTGAGCGATTTAATGCAAGAACACGGCCTCCTCAAGTTCTTTTATGATGTAGGCATCTCAACAGAAATTTTTCCTCTGCTCATTTTCATAGGGATCGGCGCCATGACGGATTTCACGCCGTTATTGGAGAATCCGAAGATCCTCCTTTTTGGCGCGGCCGGCCAGGCAGGTATTTTCATTACTCTCTTGCTGGCGTTGGCCTTGGGATTTAAAGAATTGGAATCGGTGTGCATAGGCATTATCGGCGCCTGCGACGGTCCGACGGCGATTTATGTCACGTCCCTTTACGCTCCGCAGTTGTTGGGTCCCGTCTCTGTGGCAGCCTACTCCTACATGTCTCTTGTACCCATAATCCAGCCTCCGATCATGCGAGCCATGACATCCAAGAAAGAACGATTGGTGCGCATGCCTCAACCTCTTCACTCCACCGTTTCTCCTCGTACGCGTCTGTTGTTTCCGGTGGTCGTTACGTTTATTACCGCCCTCATTGCGCCCAAAGGACTCGCCCTTATGGGAACGATCATGCTTGGAAACTTCATGAAGGAAAGCGGCGTGGTTTCCCGATTGACAGGAGCGTCAGAAAACGAGATCGCCAATATTGTGACGCTTTTTTTGGGGTTGGCCATCGGCGGTACCATGAATGGTCAGGTCTTCCTTCAGACAACGACTTTGGCCATTTTTGCTCTTGGATTTATTGCGATTTGCTTTGACACCATAGCGGGTGTTTTTTTGGGAAAGATCATGTGTTTCATAAGCGGCGGCAAGATTAATCCGCTCATTGGCGCTGCAGGCATCTCGGCCTACCCCATGGCGGCCAGGGTGGTCCAAGTTCAAGGACAAAAATACGACAAGCGAAACTATTTACTCATGCATGCGATGGGCGCGAATACGGGCGGACAGATTGGGTCGGTCATGGCAGCCGCTGTCATGCTGTCTGTACTCAAAGGCATGGGACTTATATGACGTTCAGCAGAGCGCAACTATTCTGACATGCTTCGAGCAATACGCTCTCGTTTCGTTATGGTAGTCTCGACAGATTATTTTTCGCAGAGAAAACGTCTTGTGGATTGTGCATGACGAAAAGATCGGCATGTGAATGAGAGGAGGTTTCTCATGGCGCCTTTACGAAAGCTGAGCGAAATGCTCAGCGACGTGTTCACTGCTGTAGGCGGCGTCTCGCTCGTGCTCATGACCGCGATAGCCTGCGTCAATATGTTCTTGCGTCTTTTTGGTACTCCTTTGAGCCCCGCCTACGAGCTTGTCTCCTATCTCGGGGCGACGACGGCGGCATTGCCCTTGGGCTACGCCCAATTGAAAAAGAGTCATATAGCGGTGGACATTTTGGCGGTCCGTTTCCCAAAAAGCGTCCGCAAGCTCACGTCACTGATCAGCCATGTGCTCAGCGTGCTGCTTTTCGGTTTGGCCTCTTGGAAAGTTGCCCAGCACGCCACAAATCTCATGAAATCGGGTGAACTTTCAGAAACCACTCGCATGCCGTTCTATCCGTTCACGTATGCGGTGGCCGTTTCATGCGCCTTGCTGACGTTTTGTCTGTTTGTGGATTTGTTGGCCCTTTTGGCGCCTCCTCAGGAGGAAGGGAAATGACAGGACTTCTTGGAATCGTTGTCCTTCTGCTGCTCCTGTTCCTGCTGGAGATGCCGGTGGGTTTTGCCATGGCATTGGTGGGTGTGGGCGGGATGTGGTATGTGCTCACGCCGGAAGCAGCCTTATCTACCCTTGGTACGGAAATTTGGGAGACCTTTGCAAATTACGGCCTCACCGTTATTCCCATGTTTATCTTGATGGGCCAGGTCTGCTTCTATTCAGGAGTGAATGAATCGCTCTACAAGACGGCCTACACATGGATGGGGAGAATACGCGGGGGCTTGGCCATGGCCACTGTTATGGCCTGCGCGGGTTTTGCAGCCATCTGTGGCTCTAATACCGCGACAGCGGCCACCATGTCTTCTGTGGCCCTCCCTCAAATGAAGAAATACGGATATCAGCCGATTCTAAGCACTGCTTCAGTGGCTTGTGGCTCTACGCTCGGGGTGGTCATTCCTCCCAGCGTTGTTCTGATGGTTTATGGCATCTACACGGAACAGTCCATTGGAAAACTGTTTTGGGGCAGCACCATTCCCGGTTTGATCATGACGTTCCTTTTTTGCGTCACGATTTTCATCATGTGTGTGATACGACCACAATGGGGCCCCTCCGGAGAAAAGACGTCATGGCTCGCCAAGATACGGTCAATCCCAGGAGCAATTGAGATGATCGTATTGTTTTCTCTGATCATGGGGGGGCTTTATTCGGGTGCCTATACCCCGACAGAAGCGGGCGCTGCCGGCGCCTTTTTTGCCTTTGCCCTGGGACTTCTGAGACGCAAGCTCACATGGAAAGGATTCGTCGCCTCTATTATTGATACCTTGAAGATTAGTTGTATGATCATCATCATCGTGGCGGGCGCAGTGATATTCGGGCGGTTTCTCACTGTCAGCGGCCTTCCTTTTCAGATAACGGCATACGCCGCTTCTCTCGCCGTTCCGCCATGGGTCATCATGTCGGTCATACTCGTCGTGTATGGGATCGCTGGCTGCGTCATGGATGCCCTGGGATTTTTGCTCGTGTCTATTCCCATCTTTTTTCCACTTGTGACGCACATGGGGTATGATCCGATCTGGTTTGGCTGTACGCTCACCGTGGTGACGACTATGGGGGCCATTACTCCGCCCGTCGGCATCAGCGCGTACGTTGTCGCCGGCATGAACAAAGATATACCGATGGGCACAATCTTTAAGGGGGTGCTGTTTTTCATCCCTGCATATATCATCAGTATAACATTGATGATTCGTTATCCAGAGATAGCCTTATTCCTCCCATCGTTGGTGAAGTGAAGGATTAGAAGGAGGCGACCATGACTGAGGCAAAACCACTAATCGGGAAGCGTATTCTCGCTGTCGATGATGAAAAAGACGTGCTTGACGTGATTCGTGAGGAACTAGATGTCTGCGAGGTCATCACCGCCGACGACTTTGAAGCAGCGAAGAGCCTCCTGGAGAGCCAGTCGTATGATTTGGTGATCCTTGACATCATGGGAGTGAGAGGATTTGATTTGCTCGATATCGCGAGGGCGAAACGCCTGCCCGCAGTGATGCTCACTGCCCACGCCATGACCCCTGAAAGCCTCCAGAAAGCCATTGATCAGGGCGCGGTGTCTTTCTTGCCAAAAGAAGAACTATCGCGACTCAGAGAGCTCATCGCAGAGATCATCGAGCATGTGGAAGTAGGAAAGACCCATTGGCGCAGGCTTGTGGAAAGACTTGGACCTCGATTCAAGGAAATGTGGGGACAGGTTTGGGAAGACATTAAGTTCCCACCAGAAACGCGGATCACCTGGTGAACGTTACACCGAGAGACGCGTCGGGGCTTCAGACAATACCAGAGCCGTATCTGATGTCTACGAAGCAGGCCATGCCGTGCGTTCGCTGCTCGCGGCGGGCGAATCTTTCTCATATTGTATGCTGCATAAGGGGGTGCGGAACTGCCTGTGAACCCTGGTGAACAGCCCCTTGCAAGAAAATACCATACGGCCAAGCTGGTAGATCATAGCCGCATTCTTGTTCTCGCCGTTGCAGTGATCAGTATAGCTTTGATCCCCCTTGCCTTGAGAGTCGAACTTGATCGGACGCTGAAGTCCGCCTACGTGACCTCATCAGACGCCTATAAAGAGTATCGCGACTTCGTCGAGGTCTTTGGCGACGATGAATTCATCATCACGGCCATCAAAACCGAGGAAGGGGCGGCGGCTCCCGAGGTTCTGAAGTCCCTTACGGCGATCACCGATGAATTGAAAGAACTAGACGAGATTGCAAACGTTCTCAGCTTGAGCAACCTGAAATTCTTTCAGGAGAGGAATGGGATTTTTAGCAACTATCCTCTGCTGCTGAAAACTCAGGATGTTTTGAGACTCCCCAGCGAAGCCACTCTCGAGCAGATTAACAAGGCGCTGCCGCTCACGGACTATCTGATCTCTCCGGACAGAAAAACCCTTGGAATCCTCATCAAACTGAAACCGGAATGGCGGTTTCATCCTGAGCTCGGCGCTCTTCAGGGCAAAATCAAAGAGATAGTGTCTAATCGGCTCCCTGTTGATGCGCAATTCAGCATGACTGGTGCGTCGGTGATTCGCGAAGAAGTACAGACGCTGACAGTTACAACGGCTGTTCTTTACGGTTTACTTTGTACAATCGTCATAGGGGGGATCTGCTGGTACATATTTAAGAGCTTGCGACTCGCTTTCGTCGTTCTCATCGTCATAGGCGTCGCCGTTGAATGGGTTTTGGGTCTTATGGCCGCAGCCAAGATCCCTCTGAACTCCACCACTAGCCTTTCATTCGGTCTCATCGTTGTGGTGAGCGTGTCGAACGTCATCCACATAATCACCCACTATTACCAGGCCATCCGTGAGACAAACAGCAAATCGGAAGCCGTGAAGACCGCTTTGAGGATCATAGGGCGGCCCTGTCTCATGTGCACTCTCACAACCGCAGTAGCGTTTGCTACCATTATGATTAGCTCCATTCCAATGGTGCAGCAGCTCGGCTTTGTGATGACGTGCGGCATCTTGATCTCGTATGTGTTGGCAATGACCCTCACGCCCGCGTTTCTTCTTGCAATCAAGTCAGTTTCACCAGACATCTCTCAAAAGTTGACTGAAGATTGGATCGGCGCGGTATTCAGAGGATTAGAGAGATTTGTTTTCACCCATTACAAATTTTGCACAGCCTTAAGCATTATTTTCGTGGCGGGGATGGTGGGAGGAATACCGTTCATTCGAACCGACACCCAAATTCTTCATCTTTTCACCGATTCCAGCAGGGTCATTTCCGACGTCCAGTTTGTGGAAACCAACCTCGCTCCCATCCGGTCTCTCGAACTTGTCGTGACAGGACCTGAGCAGGCGTTCAAGAACCCGGCAACGTGGCAAAAGATCGCGGTGTTAGACAAGAGCATTCGAGAAATGTCTGAAATAGAAAGCGTGGACTCGCCGCTCCCGCTGATGGAGTATCTACATCAGGCCGTTTCCAAAAGCCAGCAGACCTCTCAGAGTTTTTTCGACGATTCTCGGCTGCTCTTGCAGTTGTTCACTGTACTCTCCTTAAATTCGGATAGCAAAGACTTGCTTCGACGATACATCAGCCCTGATTACCGCCAACTCCACATATCGGTAAGGATCAAGAATTCGGCCATGACGCCTATAAATGAGATAATCCAAGCGGTCAAATCCAAGGCGGCCAAGATCATGCAGCCGGACAACGTGATCGTTACCGGCGAGCAGGCCGTTTTTGCGGCGCAGGCGTCTCAAGTGGTTGATTCGCAAGTCCTGTCCATTGTCCTTGCCTTCATTGGTGTGACAACACTACTGATCATTCAACTCAGATCCGTTAGCTTGGGCCTCGTCAGCCTTATCCCCAACATTCCCCCTGTCGCAGTGATCTTTGGTATGATGGGTTGGTTCGGGATTCCGTTGGACAACGTCACGGTTTTTGCGGCAGCCATAGCCATAGGACTGTCAGTGGACGACACAATCCATTATCTTACTCAACTGAAAAGAGAAATGACGCGATCCCCAGACCCGAACACCACTATCGAGCTGTGCATGAGGCAATCTTATCAGAAAACGGCGAGGGCCATGATTTCAACGTCGCTCACCCTTTTTCTGGGTTTTCTGATGCTTTCTTTTACCCCCACCAAGCCTGCAATATACTTTGGATTTCTGGGCGGCGGAGCGGTTTTGACAGCTCTGTTGGCCGATCTCATCATGATGCAATCTGTGATATTAACATTTGGGTCAGTGAGGAAGATTCTGAACAAAGAAATTAGGATTAAAGGCCCTCATCTCGATCCGCTTACGAGTTCAGGCAATGGGTCACTCCGTTGATCCCCACCCTACTCATCCTATAACCAACCTTCAGAATAAGCCCGACGTCAAAGGCTTGTCACAAGAGGTCTCAGAAGCTGGGCGAAAGAGCCAAGGCCGCAGCGAAAAACTCAGATGGTCTTTTTCCGCTTTTTTTCAAAATGTACATACCAACTGCGTGCAGCCGCTTTTAACCTCTTGCCATACCCCTACATACGACGCCAGAAGCGTTTCAATTGGGTTGGTCGTCGGCTTTATGATCCCTGTGGGAGGGCAATTACTGTTTCTTGGTCTTCTTCGCTTATTCCTCTCTTTCCATTATGTGGTGGCGGCAGGCTTCACTTTTGTGAGCAACCCGTTGAACATGATTCCCTTATATTATGGATACTATTGCCTGGGATCCTATGTCCTGGCAAGACCTATCTCCTTGAATTTCCATTGCTTCGAGAAACTTATGCACCCCGTTTTAGACAAGAGTTACTTTTGGGATGCACTAGGGGCTTTCGCAGAGCTCGGCTCAGAGCTGCTTATACCCTGGACCGTCGCAGCCGTCATTCTTGGCGCAGTATTTGGAGTAACGGGGTACTTCGTCACATTCCACATTCAAAAGAAGCGATGTAAGAAAGCGGCCCAGAGATTGGGACTGCAATACGAACAATATCTCGCTAAGCTGCGAGATCACACATCACATTAGCAGAGTAAGACAAAATCATGGGGCGTCTTAACAGACGGCTTAGGCCGACTCAAACCAGGCAAGACCTTTCTAAACAAAGCGATGCATAAGTCAATACAGATTCCTAATACAGATTTTCTCGTTGATCATAGAAAAATAATCGTTTTTCTCGTTGGCTTAATAACTGCCGTCTTGGCCGCGTCCATCCCGAACATGAGCGTGGATGTCACTCTAAAAGCCGGCTTGAACACGAATACTGAAGCATTTCAGAGATACCAAGAATTCCTGGAGACCTTCGGGACGGAAGACTATGTCTTGATCGTCATAAAGGCCAACCAACCCCTCGCCAAAGACCCAGAGTTTTTCTCTGCGGTCGAGACGATGACCGAGAAATTTGGGCGTACCCCACACATCGTCGATGTCATAAGTTTGACAAACATGAAAGTGTTCGCAAAGAAGCACGGGCTTTTCGGCTCATATCCCATACTGGCCAGGGATGAGAAAGGGTTGCATCTTCCGGAAGACTCCTTTCTTGAAACTATTCGGAAGGCGCTCCCCATTTTGGAGCTGTTGATTTCACGCGATGTCTCTACGATCGGCATTATTTTGGCCTTAGATCAGAAAATTAGCTATGACGTCCCCGTTGTTGAGCGACTACTGCACGATATTGATGAAATTGTAAGAAGCAATTTGCCCTTGCGCTGTTCATACAGGATTATTGGGGGAGCAGTCATTCGGCAGGCTATTCAGCGGTATAACCTGCAGACCGCTGTGACTTTCGGGCTGCTTTGTTCAATGGTGTGCACAATTGTGGCCTTCTACATTTTCAAGAGCCTGCGAGTTACCCTGATCACAGGGGTGGTGGTGGGGTTGTGCGTATTGTGGATCATCGGCATCATGGCCATGCTGAGAATTCAGCTGAATTCCACCACAGCGCTGTCGTTCGGACTTGTTCTTATATCCAGCGTGGAGCCGGTCATACACCTCGTGGTCCACTACAACGATTCTCTTCGAGACGGAAATGGTCCTATTGCCGCGGCTAAACATGCCCTCAAGACTGGCGCAGGTCCATGCCTCGTCACCTCGTTTACGACCTCGCTGGGTTTCTCTAGTCTCGTCGTGGCGTCCTTTCCTATGGTGCAGCAGCTTGGACTCATTTTGTCCCTTGGCCCGCTCATTGCATTTATTCTGGCGGCGTCGCTTACGCCGGCCTTCCTCATCGCCATGAAGCCGCCTCCACCGCCTGTGTTCAAGGCCATGTCTTCTGATCTTGTGTCGCGGTCATTCGCTTTTATAAGAAGCTTCGTTTTTACTCATAGTAGATGGTGCGCCTATTCTATCATTGGGTTGATAGCCCTTATGCTCTGCGGCGCCCCTTTTATCCACAGCGATCCACAACTCCTGCGTATGCTCACAGATTCCACGAAAGAGATCAGGGACCTTAGTTTTGTCGAAAAAAATCTTACGCCAGTGAGTTCAGTAGAGCTTATTGTGGCTGGCAACGAGAACGACTTTAAACACCCTGAGATGTGGAAGAAAGTCAAAGAGATGGAACAGGCTCTGAGGAAAATAAATGAAGTTTCCTCTATCGATTCGTTTCTTCCGTTGATGGAATATCTCTATACCGTCGCCTCGAAGCCCGAGGGTTCGCCTGGCGACCTATTCTCGCATCCTATGCGCATCCCTCAGATTCTCGTACTCACCGGGTTCAGCTCTGATGGCCAGAAAATGCTGAGGCGGTTTTTAGATCAAGATTTTAGCAAGCTAAGGCTTACCATACGGATTCACAACTCTCCTGAGACCCCCATAGGGGATACCATTGAACGGATTCGTTCCACAGCCGCTGGTGTAATGGGCAATAGCGCCGACGTGTACGTCACAGGCGATTTGGCCGTTTTTGAAGCGCAGGCATCCGACATTGTGGAATCCCAAGCGTCCTCCCTCATATTAGCCGTATTTTACATGTCAATGCTGTTGACAATACAGTTTCGATCCGTCTCTCTCGGTTTGGTCAGCCTGCTGCCGCAAATTCTGCCCCAGGCTATTATATTTGGCGTCATGGGGTGGTTCAAGATCCCACTCGACAGTGTCACAGTTTTCGCAGCGGCAGTATCCATCGGCCTTACTGTGGACAATACTGTGCACCTCCTCACGCAACTCAAGAGGGAGTTGCGAGCCGAAGGCGCGACCACAAGCATTCGAGATTGCTTGTCCCGGGCCTATGACGTGACGGCGAGGGCAATGATCTCCAATCATGCCGTCATTTTTTTTGGATTTATTATGCTTCTTATTTCACCCTATAGACCTGTGATATACGTGGGGATCCTCGGTTCAGCTGCTATTCTGTTCTCGCTCATTGGCGATTTGATTTTCATGCCGGCGGTCATACTGTCAACAGGTTGGATCAGACGACTCATGACAAGAGAAATGTTAAAAAAACCATCATCCCAACGCTGATCACATCGATCAAAAATTCAACAAGTCTCAATCTTGCACAAATAGGCTTAAACCCTTTGATACAGGCGTTGCCTCCTCAATCAGCATGACGAGGTATTTTCTCTTCTTATTGCGAGTAGGGACACTGTCAGACCAATTGCTGCCCTTTTGACGGCCGCCCGTTTGACCAACATTCGATCAGACATTCACCTGAGACGTGAACGCGTGACGCTCGATGCGGTAGCGATGTTTTTTCGAGGGAAATCCGGACGCTTCGCTCCACGCCAACCTCACGTAATCATCCTCTATATCCAGTACTATGTAATCCCCATCAGGAAGAGTGCACGCGCAGAACCGGTCCTTTCCAAAAAGACTGTACTCTGCTTTGAGACCATCCAGATGAATCACGTCCCCTATTTGCATGTGTCCTCCTTTTCACATTTTGCAAAGCTGGCTTGTTGACGATTCAGGAAATGTTGCTTTTCCCGAGCGCTATTCCCCTTAGGTTGGTACCGAGTCTCCCGAGGCTTATGGGCGAAAGCATTGACCTTCACGCCCGGCGACCTGGACTTACAGCGCTTAATTGATTGACAGCATTACGCCTTTTCGTATGTGTTACAATGGAAATTTCCCCATGAAACTGGATTTCGGAAATCTACGAGAAGGGCTCTAATGTCAATCTGTCAAGCTGCTTCTCTCACCCCATACAATGCCGATCTGATTTATAAAACAATCAGTACCAGTTGTCGATAAATTTTCACGCGAGTTCGTCATATTTCGTACCCGTAGCGGCGAAAGTTAAACCCCCATCTTTGAGCGACCTTGGCCTTTGTCGCCGGATCAAGCTCATGCACATTTTTTTGATAGTTCTTGATGGAATCCAAATAGGCCTTCAACGTGGGCTCGAATTCATCAAAACCAGGGATGCACAGCGCATCGTACAGCCGCCTCAATGTGGCCACCGGCCGAGCTTCCAGTTCTTCAAATTTCAACTCGAAGAAAGCACCTTCAGGAATCAACGCTCGATCCCGCTCAAAAAGTTCGAAGAGCTTTATGTACCACGTAAAGATGAGTTCCTGGATTTGTTCGGGATCAGGGATCTGTAAATGGGAAAAGGATAAAGTATTCAGCCATAGTTTTCGGGTGGACGAAAACACTTCATAGGGGTTCCGTACAATGTGCACGAACTGGGCGTCAGGAAACATGTTCACCAGCGCGGCAACCCTCCCGAGGTGCGGGGGCGACTTGAGGAGAATGCGGCCGTCCTGGGAAAGGGTGATCTTGCGAAGAAACTCGAGGAAACAATTTTCCCAGGTCTCTCGCATCTCGGGGGACCATTTCCTCATGTCAATTTCACTGTATACACGATCTCCAGTGACGGGGAAGAGAAAACGCATATATGGCGAAATGGTTGCTGAAGCTGCGAGGGCAAATTCATCCTCGTGAGGCGCATTCGCCGCAAAGGTGACATTGTCCATGGGCCGCTTCTTTGGCGCGATGCGATCGAAGACAAAGCGAGCATTTTGGGTGTACAAGCAATGATGGGGAAACATCGTCTGATAAGCAGTCGCGTAGCTGAAGCGCGAGTCCAGGGTCAAAAGATTCTCGAGATGGGTGGTGCCGCTCCGCCAATGCCCAATGACGAACAGTATGGGATGATCGATGTGCGAATTTTTTATCTTTCTGCCGTTAA
>CAYRVH010000015.1:0-11992 GCA_964427855.1 uncultured Syntrophaceae bacterium | reverse complement strand
AATACGCCGAGAATGAGAAGATGGGCCAAACGCCCCAAGCACTGAACATCCACTGCAAAGTCATTTCTTGCGAGCACCTTGAGGAGAGCGCCCATTGTCATGCCCTGTAGGGCCTGTGGACCTTTTTTCATGTGAGGGCTTTTCATGACATGTCTGCTCATGGACATTTGGGGGGAATGGGAACCTTTGTTTTACTTGTTTCTCATTACGACTTCTTGTATTATATGCTGTGTTTCTTTTTGCACTGTCTTGCGTGTAGCGTGAATTTTTTCGGATGAATTGCAGCGCTGGCTGCCGCCTGCGCCCAAGGCTGACCAATCGTAATGTAGCAGGAATAAAGAGTGAGCTCAACCTTGAACGGCAAAACGCCGCTGAATACGCCAGATTTTCGTGGCCGTACATGGGTCTTTGGAGATGACGTCAATACCGACGAAATTTTACCAGCTCGGTATCTGAATTTATTAGATCATGAACAACTCGCGCGTCACGTCATGGAGGATGCAGATCCATCCTTTGCGTCCAAAGTTGCCAAAGGCGACGTCATCGTCGCCGGCAAGAATTTCGGGTGTGGTTCATCCCGAGAACATGCGCCAGCTGCTATCAAAGCTGCAGGAGTTTCCTGCGTTATCGCCAAGAGTTTTGCGCGAATTTTTTTCCGAAACGCATTCAACACTGGTTTGCCGATCTTTGAATCCCACGAAGCCGTGCACGATATGAGAGAGGGCGATGTAGTTGCTGTATATCTGTCTCAAGGCATGATTCGAAACGAGCGGTCTGGTAAGGTTTTTCGGGTAAATCCTGTACCCGAATTCATGCAGGAGCTTTTGCGACAAGGAGGGCTTATACCTTACCTGCGTCAGAAGGGTCATGCAACCTGAGCTCCCTTCTTGAGTCGCTGAGGATTTAGCCTGGTGATGCCCCAATCAATAGCCATGGCAATGAATCAGTGAAGAGGAGATTCGTATCTCATGACAAGGTTTCTTTGCGGCGGAGGCGCTTGCACATGCGCGTACTGATGGTGACTCCTGAAGCAACCCCCTTCGCTCAAACCGGGGGACTTGGAGAGGTACTCTTCGCTTTGCCCGCCGAACTGGCTGGGCTGGGAGTCGAAGTGGACGTCATAATGCCGAAGTATAGGGGAATTGACACCAATCATTTCCGCATCGAAAAATTGAAGGCTTCCATAGAATTGACCCTGAACGCCAAACAACTCACCGCAGGACTTTGGAGTTTCAACGATGAGAGGGGAGTCCGCTACCTTTTTGTCGAGGCGGACAATTATTACGACCGAGACTATCTGTATGGTACACCGGAGGGAGATTACGAAGATAACGCCGAGAGATTCGTTTTTTTGACCCGGGCCGCAATAGAATGGGCTCTGTTGAGCGGAAACCGCTACGACGTGTTTCATTCTCATGACTGGCAGGCGGCGCTTACTCCTGTGTATCTCCGAACCCTATATCCCGGGGAACGTCAGGTGAGTCGAAGCTCATCCGTCATGACCATTCACAATCTGGGTTACCAAGGTATTTTCTGGCATTTAGACATGCCCCTTGTGGGCGTTGGGTGGGAGTTTTTTACCCCCAGTCATATGGAATTTCATGGGAAGTTGAATTTTCTCAAAAGCGGGATCGTATTCGCAGAGAAGGTCAACACCGTTTCGCCGGGCTATCGAAATGAGATCCTTACTCCCGCCTTTGGCTTCGGACTTGAAGGCGTACTTCAGGAAAAAGGAGACGACCTCGTCGGGATACTTAACGGGGTTGACTATACCGTCTGGAATCCCGAAAAAGACCCGTTGATCGCCGCCCGTTATTCATCCGACGATCTTTCGGGTAAGGCTGTGTGCAAGGCTGCATTGCAGAGAACAGCTCATGTGGCAGTGAGGCCCGATGTTCCGATCATCACCATGGTCAGCAGGCTTTCCAGCCAGAAAGGCATTGATATATTGGCCGGAGCCTTTCATGATCTTATGAAGCAGGATGTGCAAATAGTACTGCTCGGCACCGGTGAAGCGAGATATCAAAATATTTTTAAGGAGCTTGGTCAACAATATCCAGATCGGACAGGAATTTTTTTGGCTTACGATTATGAATTGGCGCACAGAATTTTCGCCGGAGCAGACATCTTGCTTGCGCCGTCTCGATATGAACCGTGCGGCTTGAATCAGCTGTACGCCTTGCGCTATGGGACTGTGCCCATAGTGAGAGCAACTGGCGGGCTTATCGATACAGTCGAAGAATGTTCTTTGGAACGAGACTCAGGGACGGGATTCGTCTTTTTCCAAGAAACCTCGTCATCTTTGGAACAGACCGTTCTGCAGGCAGTCGAGATTTATAGGAACCATCCCGAAGCCTGGGTGCGCCTTATGAAACGCGGCATGGAAAAAGACTTTTCTTGGAAAAGGTCTGCCCAGCAGTACGTGGCCCTCTACGAATCAGCCATGGCCAAACGGCGCCTTGTTCTGTGAGGTCCTTGGGTTAGAAGCTGTGTCAGGGGTGCTGAGCGTCCAAAGTGTTGCCAAAAAGATCGGTAGGTTACCATCTCTTCAGGAGCTTCAAAACTTGCAGCTGATTCGTCGTTGCCTATTGTTCCGTGAAGAGGTCTGCACTGCCGCGGGGGCTTGATCCGAAGGTCGGGGCTACATCCAGGCGGCTGCTCGACGCTGAAGCGGCGCACAGCGACCTAAAACAATCGGAACAGATTACGACGTTCGAAAACCGCTGCAACGAACAGCGCGGCGGCACTGCTTAGGACATTTTGAGAATCGCGTCTCAGCAAGGACTGAAAGCAATTTCTTTGGTGGGAGGAAGGTATGGCCCTTAATCTGGATGCCATCGGGAAAAAGATCGGACCGGTCGTTAAGACCTATGATTGGAGAGATGTTGTACTCTACGCCTTGGGGGTAGGCGCGGGATTCGATGAGCTTGAGTACTGCTACGAAAACCGTCTAAAGGTGATCCCCAGTTTTTCCATCGGGGCCGTGTTTGATTTCCTGGCGCAGGTGGGCGTCACCTCAGGGGCTGATCTCACCGGAATATTGCATGGAGAGCAAGACATCATTTTTTACAATCCTATCCCGCCAGAGGGGCAACTCATCACCGAGGGAGCTATTACCCATTTCTACGACAAGGGAAAAGAGACAGGCGCCCTGGTAGTAGCTGAGGCCGATACGTTTCATTCCAATGGGCAAAAACTCTTCACCAACATTTTCACCCTGTTTTGCCGTCGCGACGGCGGCTTTGGAGGGCCGGATGCTCCCAAAGAGCCTGTGGAGTTCCCTGATCGGCCGCCCGATTTCGAAGAAGAAGACACTCCTTCTCCGGATCAGCCACTCATTTATCGCCTCTCAGGGGACATCTTCGCGCTCCATGTAGATCCTGACTTTGCCAAAGCCAGCGGCTTCGAGAAACCCATTATGCACGGCCTATGCACCCATGGATTTGCCTGTCGCGCGGTGATCAAACATCTTTTTCCGGGCGAGCCGGAACGGATGAGGCGCTTTCGAAACCGCTTCTCAAAAACCCTGTATCCGGGCACTCCCATCACGACTCAGATATGGAAGCTCCGCGAGGGATACGCCCTTTTTCGGACTATCAACGCGTTGACCGGCGAAATCACCATCGACCGAGGCATTGTGGAATGGGAAACCGGCTCCATAACTTACATACGGGCGCGACGCGAGGAATTGAGGTTTGACGATCGTGTTGCAGTGATCACGGGGGCAGGGCGAGGGCTCGGCCGCGTCTATGCCTTGGAGTTGGCGCGGCGAGGGGCAAAGGTTGTGGTCAATGATTTCGGAGGCGCCCGCAACGGCGCCGGAGACGGAGCGCCTTCCGCCGCTGATTCAGTGGTAGAAGAAGTAAAGGCCCTGGGCGGAGACGCAATCGCAAACTACGAATCCGTTTCAACTGAAGAAGGAGGCCGGCGCATTGTCGAGAGCGCGATGGATGCGTTCGGACGTCTGGACATATTGATCAACAATGCAGGGATCCTCAGAGACAAAAGTTTCCTAAAACTAGAGCCTTCCGATTGGGAAGCCGTTCGCGCCGTACATCTTGACGGCGCCTATTACGTGACCCGTCATGCATTCATGCACATGAGAAACAACAAATACGGCCGCATTGTGTTCACGACGTCTGCCGCTGGGCTGTATGGGAATTTTGGGCAAACGAATTACTCGGCCGCCAAGATGGGGCTGGTCGGTTTAATGAACAGCCTCAAACTGGAGGGAGATAAATATGGCATCAAGGTCAACGCCATTGCGCCGATTGCGACCACGAGGTTGACCGAGGACATCTTGCCGCCCGATTTGGCGCAGAGGATGAAGCCTGAACTGATAGCACCGCTCACCTTGGTGCTTTGTTCAGACCGATGCCCGTCAAATGGATCGATATATGGGGCCGGCATGGGACGCTATTTCAGGATCGCCTTGGTCACAGGCCGCACTATTTCTCTTAATGACGGCAGCGGTATGCTCACGCCCGAAACCATTGCAGCTCATTTCCAAAACATCATCGAAATGAAGGGCTTTGTAGAATATGGGAGCGCGACCGAGGCCTTAGGAGATATGATGCAAGCGTTGCAGCAGCGCGCTGACGCCTCGGAACCTGGCACACGGGGCCTCACTGTGAAACAGGTGTTTGAGAAAATGCCCGAGTTGTTTCAAAAGGAAAAAGCTGCCGGCGTCAACGTAATCTTTCAATATGATATCACAGGACCCGGCGGCGGCAAGTGGTTTGCACAGATATCCAACGGCGAATGCCTTGTTGAGCAAGGAAGTCATGAAGCGCCAACCACGACCATCGTGATGACGGACGAAGATTTCCTCAAGCTGGTCGCAGGGAGCCTGAATGCAATGCAAGCCTACACCTCTGGCAAGTTGAGAATTCAGGGCGACATTATGAAGTCCCAGCTCATAGAAAAGCTATTCAAATTTTCGTTTTAAGCAGGGAGAGTAATTCAATGATAGGCGTAACATCCTTTGGAGGCTACATTCCTCAACTGCGAATCTCGCGCATGGCCATATACCAACACATGGGCTGGTTTGCGCCTGCCTTGATAATGATAGCTCAAGGAGAAAGATCTTTTTGCAACTGGGACGAGGACAGCCTCACCATGGCCTCAGAGGCTGCAAGAGACTGCCTAAGAGGCTTCGATAAATCTCGCATCGATGCCTTGCTGTTATGTTCCACCACCATGCCGTTTGTGGATAGATCCAACGCAGGCGTGTTGAAAACGGTCCTTAATTTAAGGGACGACATCCTTGTCCAAGACCTGGGTTCATCTCTCCGAGCCGGAACGACTGGTCTCATCTCAGCGCTCCAGCAGGTTCAGAGCGGCGAAGTCGAGAATGCGCTGGTAGTTGCGTCGGACAAAAGAGAAACAAAGGCCGCGTACTTTTACGAGATGTGGTTTGGCGATGGAGCTGCTGCGGTCACAGTCGGCAATTCCGACGTGATTGCGGAATTCAAAGGGTCTTATTCAGTAGCCCATGATTTTGTCGATCACTATCGGGGCAGCGTGAATAGGTTTGACTATATGTGGGAGGAGAGATGGGTGAGAGACGAAGGATACGCAAAGATCATCCCTGAATCCGTTTCAGGCCTCATGAACAGGCTGTCTCTCTCCGCGGTGGATATAGATAAGTTGGTGTTTCCATGCTTCTTCAAAGCAGAGCACAGAAACATCGCCAAGAAACTGGGGATGACCCCGGACAAAGTGGTGGACAATATGCATGAAGTCTGCGGCGAAACTGGCGCCGCTCATCCCCTCGTGATGTTCGTGCACACATTGGAACAGGCAAAACCAGGCGAACGAATTCTGCTTGCGGGTTTTGGTCAAGGCTGCGACTCTTTGTATTTCATTGTCACTGAGAATATCAGGCAGCTGCCCCCAAAAATTGGGATTCGAGGCTCGCTGGAACGCAAAAAGACTGTGGAAAATTACCCAAAGTTTTTGAAATTTCGTGACTTGGTTGAAACTGAGATGGGCATACGAGCGGAATTTCCCTCTCAGACCGCGATGACGGTGCTGTGGAGAAAGCGCAAGATGCTACTGGGTATGGTAGGCGGCAAGTGTCGTAACTGTGGTACAGCCCAGTGGCCCAAAATGGACATTTGCGTAAATCCCGGATGCAGAGCGCTCCACTCCCAGGATGACTACGAATTTGCCGATGTTCCAGCCCACGTGAAAAGCTTCACCGGCGATCTGCTGGCCGTCTCGGTTGACCCGCCCGCTATTTACGGAATGGTGCAGTTTGAGGGCGGGGGCAGATTCATGGCGGATTTTACAGATTGCGAACTCAATGAAGTGAGAGTAGGCCAAAAGGTTCGATTGGCGTTCAGGAAAAGATATACAGACAAGGATCGAGGTTTTACCGGCTATTTTTGGAAGGCCGTACCGTGGCCTTCAGATGAGTCAAAGCCAGCCTACGCCCTCGACTTCCAGGATCAAGTCGCGGTCGTCACCGGCGCTGGCCGCGGGCTCGGCCGCATCTATGCTCTGGAATTAGCGAGGCGCGGAGCAAAGGTCGTCGTAAACGATTTTGGCGGCGGCCGAGACGGATCTGGTGGAAGTCAGAGCGCGGCAGATTCGGTCGTCGCGGAAATACTCTCCGAAGGAGGAACCGCAGTCGCCTCGTACGACTCTGTGGCTACGCCGGAAGGAGGGGAGGCCATCGTTCGTACAGCGCTGGAAGCCTTTGGCAGAATCGACATCTTGATTAACAACGCGGGGATCTTGCGGGACAAGACCTTGGCAAAAATGGAGCCTGAGGAATGGAACGCGGTACTCAAGGTTCACCTCGATGGCGCGTATCATGTGACTAGGCCAGCTTTCGCGCACATGAAAGACAATAAATACGGGCGCATAGTCTTTACCTCCTCGGCAGCGGGTTTGTATGGAAACTTTGGACAGACAAACTATTCCGCCGCAAAGATGGGGCTTGTAGGCTTCATGAACACCCTGAAACTAGAAGGAGAACGATACGGCATCCTCGTGAACATCGTGGCGCCTATAGCGGCGACGCGATTAACGGAGGATGTCCTGCCGCCGGACCTTGCGGAACAACTCAAAGTAGAACTCATAGCTCCCATAGTACTCTATCTGAGTTCGAGGGAATGCTTACAAACTGGCCTCATCATCAACGCCGGCGCAGGCTGCTTTAATCGCGCCGCTTTCGTGACAGGCCAAGGATTTGTCGCCGATGAATCAGCGGAGCCGCCTACGCCCGAACAACTCTTACGGAACTGGCAGGTTATTGGAGATATTCTGACGGCGAAGGAGTTTTACAGCACCACTCAAGCCCTTGGAGCAATGCTGGAACCGAGCAAGCCATCTGACACGGATTCTGCCGCCGGTGCGTCTCTCACGATACGATCGGTCTTTGAAAAATTGCCGGGAGCGTTCCAACAGGATAAGGCCTCTGGGGTCGATGTGACCTTCCAATTCAGGATCACCGGTCCTGAGGAAGGACAGTGGTATGTCACCATCAAGGAGGGGAGATGCACTGTTGAACAAGGCAGCCACCCCGCGCCTACGACGACGATCAAAATGGGGAGCGAGGACTTTTTGCATATGATTCAGGGAAAGCTGAACGCGCTCCAGGCATACACCACCGGCAAGCTGAATATTGAAGGCGATCTCTTGAAAGCGCAACTCATAGAAAAACTCTTTCGGTTCTGAAAGGACAGAATCATGGCCACTGGTATAAAAGATAAAGTCGCGATTATAGGCATGGGGTGCACTCGGTTCGGCGAGCGATGGGACGTAGGGGCTGAGGAGCTCATGGTCGAGGCCTTCACCGAATGTATCCAGGACGCAAATATAGACGTAGCTGACATCCAGGCCGCATGGTTGGGAACGTGCCTTGAAGAGATAAACGTCGGGAAAAGCGGGCTCCCTTTGTCCATGACCCTCAGACTGCCTCTTATTCCTGTGACGCGAGTCGAAAATTTTTGCGCGAGCGGCACTGAGTCTTTCCGAGGGGCTGTATATGCGGTGGCTTCCGGCGCATATGACGTGTGTTTGGCCATGGGAGTGGAAAAGCTCAAGGACACAGGATACGGTGGCCTCCCGAATCCTGGTTCCAACTGGGGCTCTCTGAGTTGGTTGTGGTGGCCGAATGTGACGGCCCCCGGCGCCTTTGCGCAGCTCGCCACCGCCTACGCGGCAAAATATCGCATTCCTGAAAGCGACCTGAAGAGGGCCATGGCGCATATCTCTGTCAAGAGTCACGCCAACGGGGCCCTTAATCCAAAGGCCCATTTGAGGAAGCCCGTCACAGAACAGCAGGTCCTGGCTGCCCCAATCGTGGCTCATCCATTAGGCTTATTCGACTGCTGTGGGGTCAGCGACGGAGCGGCCTGTGCTATTGTCACCACTGTTGAAAAGGCTCGGGAAATGGGCAAAAAGGACTTCGTCACAGTAAAGGCCCTGCAATTAGCCCTTAGCAGCGGAGAGGAAATGGGCTTCAACAAATGGGATGGCGACCATTTTGTGACCACTGAAAACTGCAGCCGTCGAGCGTACGTGGAAGCCGGCATTAAAGATCCGCGCAAAGAAATCAGCATGATGGAGCTTCATGACTGTTTTTCCATCACCGAACTCGTCACATACGAGGACTTGCACATTTCGGAGCGTGGAAAGGCTGTTCACGACGTTCTGGACGGTTTTTACGACCGAGATGGAGGCCTTCCATGCCAGGTGGACGGCGGTCTGAAATGCTTCGGCCACCCCATTGGCGCCTCCGGGCTGAGGATGTTGTATGAGATGTATCTGCAGCTCCATGGCCGAGCAGGGGAGCGGCAGATACCTGATCCTGTATTTGGGCTAACCCATAATCTTGGCGGCGTTCCATTCATGAACGTTTGCAGCATAGCCATCATCGGTAAATATAAGAGATGATGTGATCAGCGAAGACTCACACAGAGGATGGGAATGGACATATTGCAGTATAGCGAAGAGCACCGAATCTTTAGACAATCCTTGCGAAAATTTTTTGAACGGGAAGTGATTCCGTATGTGGAAGAGTGGGAAGAGGCTGGCATTGTACCAAAAAGCGTGTGGCGCAAGATGGGGGAGCAGGGTTTTCTCTGCATGGATGTTCCTGAAGAATACGGGGGCATGGGAGCGGATTTCCTTTACTCGGTGATTGTCAGCGAAGAGCTGGTGCGTACAGGACACACTGGACTGGCCGCGCCGCTCCATAGCGATGTTATCGTTCCGTATATCACGGCATACGGAAACGAAGAGCAGAAAAGAAAGTATCTTCCGGGATGCGTCAAAGGAGAGATCATCACTGCAATCGGAATGACAGAACCCAACACAGGCAGCGATCTGGCCGCAATCAAGACAACCGCTCGAGAGGACGGCGACTTCGTGGTGATCAATGGGCAAAAGACCTTTATTAGCAACGGGATTAATTGTGATCTTTTGATCTTAGCAGCCAGAGACCCCCACGAACCAGACCCGCATCGGGCAATCAGTCTGTATTTGGTCGAGGCTGGGACACCCGGTTTCGAAAAGGGACGCAATCTCAAAAAAATCGGGTGGCATAGTCAGGACACCGCTGAATTGTTTTTTAACGATTGTAAGGTGCCGAAAGCCAATAGATTAGGTGAAAAAGGTGCAGGATTTCTCATGCTGATGCAGAAGCTGCAGCAGGAGCGGCTCATGGTCTGCATTTCAGCGGTTGCTGCAGCGGAGTACGTTTTGGAGCACACCATTAAGTATTGCCAGACCCGAACAGCTTTTGGCAGACCAATTTCTAAATTTCAGCATTCGCAGTTCAAAATTGTTGAGATGTCCATGGAGACTAGACTCGGACGCACGTTTCTGGACAAACTCATAGCCGACCACATGGAAGGCAAGCACATCGTGGTCGATGTGTCTATGGCGAAGTACTGGACCACCGAGATGGCCATGAGAGTAGCAGACCGATGTTTACAGCTTCACGGCGGATACGGGTATTGCGAAGAATACCCTGTTGCCAGAGCGTGGAGGGATATTAGGGTCATGCAAATCTTTGCCGGACCCTAATACCCTGTTGCCAGAGCGTGGAGGGATATTAGGGTCATGCAAATCTTTGCCGGAACCAACGAAATTATGAAAGGAATTGCCGCGAAATTTATGGGTCTATGAGTCAGCCTGGGACGAGTTCGGGGAACGACTAGGCAGCAGTAAGCGAGCCGATTCTGACTCCTCAGGTGGCTTTGAAATGCGAGATCACTCGGCGAGGGCCCAGCGTTTGCAACTTTGAACGGTAGGAAAACGTTCAAACAAGGGAGGGGTATCGATATGACAACCTACGACGATAGGCCCTGGGTGAAGAATTACGACCCCGAAGTCGATCCTGACATAGACCTGCCCGATATCTCGCCGATAGATAAGTTTCGCGAGATAGCGGCGTCGTATCCTACCGCGGCCGCGGCCTTCTTTTACGGGAAAAAAATCACATACAAGGCTTTAGAGGAACTGGCGGACAGGTTTGCCAACGCCCTTATTGCGGCCGGCTGCCAACCAGGCGATGTCGTGGCCATAAATTTACCCAACATCCCCCAGTACTTGATTGCCCAGATGGGCGCTATGACGGCCGGTTGCGTCGCTTCGGGCCTCTCTCCCCTCCTGTTGGGCCCGGAGATGATTTACCAGTTGAACGACGGCCGTATGAAAGTACTTGTGACTTTAGACGCGATCTTCGAACATCGTCTATGTCAAGTAGTCGCTCAATTGCCATTCTTACGCCTCGTGGTGGTCACGGGGATCCTCGATTTTATGTCCTGGCCAAAGAGAACGCTCGGTAAGCTCCTCAAAAAGGTTCCAAAGGGGAGGATAAAGCCGCTGCCGGAAAAGCGAGTAGTAGAATTCAGACACTTTGTCAGCAGCGCTTCTGCCGTGCCGCCCAAGGTCACCCTTCGATCAGAGGACCTCTGTCTATTGCAATATACAGGGGGGACGACTGGCATTCCAAAAGGGACGATGCTGACTCACGGCAACATTGCCGCCAACTTGGCCCAAATTGAGCATTGGACTAAACCGAATCGTGGTCAAGAGGTCTGCTTATCAGGCTTTCCATTGTTTCACCTTGCGGGTCTCGCGTTGTCTCTTGCGTCAATTTTTATGGGAGGAGCGCAAATACTTATTCCCAATCCGAGAGACACGAGGCATATTGCCAAGGAAATACAGAAATATCAGCCTACTATGCTCGTGAATGTCCCCAGCCTCTACATGATGCTTATGGAGGAGCCTCTATTTCGCAAAATTCGCCTGACCCGTCTCAGCTTCGCGTTGTCAGGCGCTTCCGCGTTTCCCGAAGAATCCATCAAGGAGTTTGAGGCCGTCATCGGTCATGCAAAGGTTCTTGAGGTCTATGGCATGACCGAGGCGAGCCCTATTATCACTATGAATCCTCGACATGGGAGGAAGAAAATAGGGACCGTTGGGTTGCCCGTTTCCAATACATTGGTGAGGATTGTCGATCTTGAGACGGGAATGAAGCCCGTCCCCATCGGCGAGGAAGGGGAACTGATTGTTTCAGGTCCGCAGGTCATGAAAGGTTATTATGAAAAACCCGGCGAAACGGCTCACGCGCTTCGGGTGCATGACGAAAAAGTGTGGCTTCATACGGGAGACGCAGCCCGCATGGACGAAGACGGCTACGTAACAATTGTTGACCGACTTAAAGACATGCTGAACGTCGGCGGTTTCAAGGTCTTTTCGAGGGAGGTGGAGGAGAAACTTTACGGCCATCCAGCTATAGAATTCTGCGCCATCGTTGGCGTCCCAAACCTCAAACGTCCGGGCAGCGAAATTGTCAAGCTCGTGGTGCAGCCAGGAGCCGAGTTCCTCAAACAAGACAAAGAATCGCTCCGAAAGTCAATTCTCGAGTATGCACGAGAAAATTTAGCGCCTTACAAGGTACCAAAGGTCATCGAATTTGTCGAAAATATGCCCCTCACGCCAGTCGGTAAAGTTGATAAAAAGGTCCTCA
>CAYRVH010000014.1:60385-66927 GCA_964427855.1 uncultured Syntrophaceae bacterium | reverse complement strand
CGTACCACTTATAAATCTCGTTCGGTTGTACAAAGAAGCCGGACCAGCTAGGCTCTCATGCAATGTCAAGCCGTCCTTCTAGGTCTTTTTGCAGTACCTCTCCAATCTCCACTGCATCTGGGACGCCTCGTTGGAGGAGCGTCTCCAGAACCTCCCCCGCCAACGCATCCGAGACCCCAAGGACGAGGCCGCCCGAAGTCTGGGGATCGAACATGATGTCCACCATTTCGAGGGAAACATGAGACGATAGATCGATCCATGCGCCGAAATGTTTCCGGTTGGCATGGGCTCCTCCAGGGAGGAGTCCCATGGACGCCCAATGCAGCGCCCCTGAAAGAGGAGGGACTCTATCCGCGTGAACAATTATTTTGCATCTGCTCGCAGCTGCCATCTCCACCAGATGGCCTGCCAGCCCGAAGCCCGTCACGTCGGTGCATGCACGCACTCCAAAGGAAACAGCAACCTCTGAAGCAACTTTATTTAATGTGCACATGGTGAGCACCATTGCGTCTATTTCGCTCTGTGAGGCAAGCCCCGCTTTCAGAGCGGTAGCAATAATCCCTGTGCCCACTCTTTTGGTGAGAATGAGCTTATCCCCCGGCTCGAGCGCAGCGTTCGTCATGATTTTTTCAGGATGTACGACCCCCGTGACCGAGAGCCCATATTTTGGTTCGTCGTCCTCGACGCTGTGCCCACCGACGAGCACTGCCCCTGCATCACGAATGACCTCCATGCCGCCTTCTAAGATTGCCCGCAACGGGCCCAGCCCCAGCTTTTTGGTGGGAAAGCACACGATATTCATGGCCGTGAGCGGTCTGCCACCCATGGCATACACATCGCTCAGGCTATTTGTTGCGGCGACTCGGCCGAAGGTCTTGGGGTCGTCCACTATAGGAGTAAAGAAATCCACTGTCTGAACAAGGGCAAGGTCAGGCGCAAGCCTGTACACACCTGCATCCTCCGAACCTTCCAGTCCGGCGAGGACGTTATCGTCCACTGGCACATCTAGGCCGCACAGCGCTTTAGCTAGGTCACCCGGACCTATTTTCGCCGCTCAACCCGATGTCTTTGACAGTGTCGTAAGTCGTATTTCCTCTGACTTCATACGAATGCAATCCTGTTCGCGGCGTACCGCCGCCGTTCGCACCTGGCAACCTTCTGAAACGGCTCAATGAACATCGTGAAACTACATCGAACACGAGGCTTGTCTGGCATGACCGTCCAAGGCGCCTCAATGACCGCTGTCTATCAGGATAATAGGGCATCCCAATGAATGTTGCAATCTCTTTCGCAGTCGTAGTCAGACAGGACATGGCCGAACAATTAAGCGGCGCCAGTTGATTCATGGAGTGATGGGGGGAGCTTCTCGCGTTTTGAAATCTATGACCGTTGTCAAAAGAAGTCACGAAATGGCCATAGGTCAGATTGTCATTCCCATGAACATTTGGGAACCTAGGAAACGCACCACTGATGCACACTTTCGTGACGATGACATTGCATGGGGCAGACACGCAACCGTGCCCCTAGGTGTATGCAGACGTTCGTGAGGATGAGAGAGCGGCGTCCCGACCTAAATTCCTGATGCATTTCAAGGTCTCCCAATAATTGTGAAACGTCTGGACTTACCGCCCTCGAAGTGACCTCTTGAGTGGTCTTATGATATAGTCCGTGCAGAGAGCCATTTTCTGTCATGCGAAACGCCCTAGAAATTCCGTCGCGAAAGGCGAGTCGGGGAGACGAGGTGAATAGTGCTCAGTCAACGCCTGCCGGTAATGAATGATCCTGAAGGGACCGCCATCCCTGACTATTTGCCCTTCATCGTTGACAGCCACGTGCATGTGTTCCCCAACGATCTTTTTTCAGCGATCAGGAGATGGTTCGACCAGTATGCCTGGAAGCTCAGATATGCCATGGATTGCGAGGACATCTCAGACTTTCTCGTGCAACGCGGCGTTGGCCATGTGATAGCCCTCCATTATGCCCATAAGCCCGGTATATCAGCGCAGCTGAATGACTTCATGGCCGACTACTGCTCGCGACACAAACGCGTCTCGGGCTCAGCCACACTGTTCCCAGGCGAAAAACACGGATGGAGAATCCTTGAGGAAGCTTTTGCAAACGGTCTGTGCGCAGTGAAGCTTCACGCCCATGTGCAATATTTTGATATGAACAGCAGCCGGATGGAGGAAATCTATGAGATATGCGTCCAATACAACAAGCCCCTCGTCATGCATGTTGGCAGAGAGCCCAGGAGCCCGGCGGTGGACTACTTGGTGGATCCTCATTTGATCTGCAAGGCGGAAAAGCTCGAGCAGGTCCTTGCTGAGCATCCCGCGCTCAAGGTGTGCGTCCCCCACCTAGGGGCTGACGAGTTTGACGCCTATGCAAGACTCACGAAGAATTATGACAATCTCTGGCTTGATATTGCCATGGCGATCGCCGACTACCTGCCCGGCCCCAAACCAGCGCCACTGAAGAGCATGAGAGCCGACAGAATCCTCTATGGAACAGATTTCCCGAATATTCCCTATGCATGGGATCGGGAGTTGAAGATACTGTGCGAGGCGGGGCTGCCGCTAGATGATCTACAGCGCGTGCTGGGGCAAAACGCCGTGGGGTTGTTTGGCCTTGCCGTCTAGAAAAGTCTAAACGCTCATGAATAAAACCCCTACGACATTCAAAGTCAAGGACCTACTTCCGAGATGGAAGATTCCTCTGATAAAGAATCCTTAATCCGTCCATGGTGAGATTCTCGTCGACCTCATCGACAAACTTTGTCTGATGGGAGATCACCTGGGCGAGTCCTCCTGTGGCCACTACCTTGGGTCGAAAGCCCAGTTCGTCGAACATCCTACTCAGCACGCCATCCACAAGAGAAGCATAACCGTACATCACACCTGACTGGATGGCAGAAGCGGTGTCCTTGGCGATGACCTTCGCAGGCGCTGCGAGTTCCACGCGAAACAGTTTGGACGCTTGAAGGAACAAGGCCTCCGCCGCTATCTTGACGCCCGGCGCAATGGCCCCACCCTCGTATTCTCCGGCCTCATTGATGTAGTCGAACGTCGTCGCTGTACCAAAATCAACCGCGATAAGGCTGCAACGATATTTTTCATAGGCGGCCACCGCATTTACAATCCTGTCCGCGCCGACCTCCCTTGGATTGTCGTAGCGTATGGGCATGCCGGTCTTGATCCCGGGCCCTACAAACAGCGGCTTGACGCGAAGAAAACGCCTGCAAAGCTCGTCGAGGGCCCCTGTAATGGTTGGCACGACGCAGGAGATGATCACGCCGTCTATGTCTCTGGTATGGAGGCCGTCCAGCGTGGTCATGTTGTGCAGCATAAGCCAATATTCGTCAGCAGTCGCGTCTTCGAGTGTACGAATACGCCAATAGGCCTTGCCCCTGTTTCCATCGAAAAGCCCGATGACTGTGTTCGTATTTCCGACGTCGATAGCCAAGAGCATCGTCGTTCCTCCAAAAATAACTTAAGTCTGCATTAACCCTTATGTACTAAGCTCTGACATCTTTTAGTCAGGTCAACGTATTATGAAGTGAGCGTTTCACTTTTGCAATCATCAGATGCCACGGCATCTGTAGGAAATCTCTCTGATATGGAAAAAAATTGACTGTAGCCGACGCCAGTGTTACTGTTTTTTTGAGAAAATGCGTCCGCTTAGCCCGCGTGTGGGTATGCTGTTCACGTAGTTCGTCGCAACCTACTTCAAGGGATGAGGTTCCTAATAACATGAAGCCCTGCGGAATTGTGAGAGATGAGATATACCTCAAGCACGACATGGGGATGTACCATCCCGAGAGTCCCGACCGCCTCCAAGTCATTTACGACATGATAGATGAATTAGGCTCGACCCTCAATTTAACCATGATTCCTGTGCGTCAGGCCTCGGCTGAAGAAATTGCGGCGAATCATGATATTCGCTATGTGGAGTACATTGCGGCTACCGCGGGCGCGAGGAATACGTATCTCGATCCAGACACCACGGCGTGCGCCTACTCCTGGGACGCCGCTTGCCGTGCGGTGGGAGGACTCCTTTCACTCGTCCACGAAGTTGCCGCAGGAACAGTCCGCAACGGTTTTGCCCTTGTGCGTCCACCCGGCCATCATGCGGAGCGCAAAAGAGCTATGGGATTCTGTTTTTTCAACAATATAGCGGTTGCGGCCCGGTATGCTCTAAATAAACTCGGGATGCAGCGGGTGGCCATCGTTGACTGGGACCTCCATCATGGCAATGGAACCCAAAATGCCTTTTACGATAGCAGGGAGGTGTTGTTTATATCCACGCATCAGTACCCTCATTATCCTGGTTCTGGCGCAATACGTGAGGTCGGTATTGGCGTGGGAGAAGGTTACACGGTGAACGTCCCCCTCGCCGCAGGCGCGGGCGACGCTGAGTACGTCACTGTATTTCATTCCCTTGTCGCACCAGTTGTAGAGGCCTTTCATCCTGATCTTATCCTCGTTTCCGCCGGTTTTGACGCACATGAAAGCGATCCCCTCGGCGGCATGAACGTGACGGAGAACGGGTATGAACAAATGGTGCAGATACTGATGAGCCTCGCTGAAGAACTGTGCGGCGGCAGGCTCGTGCTGACCCTCGAGGGCGGCTATAATCTGGCGGCATTGAGAAACTCCGTAAAACGGATTCTGCTCCAACTTTCGTTCTACGACCCTCGAAATGAAAGCCTTCCTCCGAAACCGTCGTTGGACAGTCTTCATCCAGGATTTAGGAAGCGGCTGTCTGAGATTGTGGCAACCCATTCCAAGTACTGGTCTGGCATTTCGGAGCCCTGAAAGATGCTGCAGAGCCGACAAGACGCGCCGCGTCATCTCCGAAGAGTCGCAGTCTGTCGCACGGCGCAGGGTCCTAAGCCTGGATGCGTCGATTTCGTCGCCCATGAACGGTATACTCCTCGTCGATAAACCCGCTGGTTGCACCTCGCACGATGTCGTACGACAGATAAAGAAAATAGTTCGACCAGTGAAGGTTGGACATACGGGCACGCTCGATCCCGCTGCGTCCGGATTGCTCATCATTGCCATGGGCTCTGCCACAAGGGCCATCCAATTCCTTAACGACACGAGAAAAACCTATTTGATGGCCATACGACTCGGCGAGGAGACTGACACCTGGGATCGAGAGGGTAAGGTCATCTCGGAGGCGGACACGTCGCACCTGAGTCTCGAGACGATACAACACGTACTGTCAAAATACATTGGCGTGGTGCAACAGACTCCCCCGCACTTTTCTGCGCTCAAGAAAAACGGGACGCGGCTCTACAAGCTTGCGAGAAAGGGGGTGTTCCCCGACCTTGAACCCCGTGAAGTCGAAATTTACTCTCTTGAGCTCGTTGCCTGGGCAAATCCTTTCTTGGAAGTCCGCATGGGTTGTTCGCGCGGCGCGTATGCCCGATCCGTAGCCCATGATATCGGCCGGGATTTGGGCGTCGGGGGAAGATTGGAGATGCTTCGTAGGACTCACTCTGGTCCGTACGATGTGCAGGATGCGGTCTCGATTGACGAAATCGCAACCAAAGGCGCCCAACGAGTGGCCGAAAGATTGATAACACTCAGACAGGCCCTGGCCCATATTCCCACTCTGTCTCTTACTCCGTCAGAAATAGCACGCCTTATGAATGGATCTATCGCTTTGCGAGAAAAGAGCAGAATGGAAATCCCTCAAGAACAACGCGAACGCTCAGGATCATTGTGCAAGGTCTTCACGTCTTTTGACGATTCTCTCATAATGACCGTCGTGGAAGAGCGCGATGAAATGGTTATTATCAGACCAAAGAAAGTGCTTAAAGCCGCTTTGCAACGGTAAGACGGCGTGTCGGGGCGCATGCACGCCGCATGTATCGCGCATCAAGTGATTGTTAATACCGGTTATTATCTCAATAGGTTATATGCGTCAGCATAACATTTTTGTTTACTTTTTTTTCTATTTTATGTCATTTTATAGGTGTTATTGACTCTCGTAAGAGGAGGCGTGTCTCGTCACTTATGGCCTTTCGCAAGCAAGTTGTCTTAATCGTCGCAAGCGCGTTTGTTGCGCTAGGGGTTTGTCTCTGTTCGGCGCAGGACCAAGCGCCCGTTTCCGAGCAGACAGGACAGCTCACACACAGAGGGCCGCTCGGCGTATCGTCGGTGTGGCTTGTGGTCAACCTGTTTTCTGGATCCACGTCCAAGCAGGCCGTTATTGTGCGGGATAAACTCATACGAGCGGGGGCTGAAGGCCAGGGCATCATCATACCGTACAAAGATGCCACCGTTGAAAATGTCGCCCGCATCAAGCCGGCCTTTATTGCCTTGAGTCCCAACGGCGTTCCATGGTGCAAGTATCGAGGGAAGTCCGGGGCGGATCTCCAAGAGTTCTTTCGATCACTCAAAGTCATTATTGAAGAGTTTCAAATTCCGGTGCTCGGTATTTGCGGCGGCCACCAAGCGCTCGCCCTCGCGTTCGGCGGCAAGGTCGGCCCCATAAAAGGCGGAGAAGATGATTGTTTTCCCTACGGGCAGAAT
>CAYRVH010000014.1:18346-60375 GCA_964427855.1 uncultured Syntrophaceae bacterium | reverse complement strand
ACACAACGTGTACGTCCTACGAGACGACCCCCTTTTCAAGAGTATGGGAAAAAGCCTCAATCTGGTTCAAAACCACTATGACGAGGTCAAGCGTCTTCCAGAGGGCTTTATTGCATTAGCCGAAAACAATCTATGTCGGTATCAGATCATGCGGCATCCAACCCGTCCTGCCTATGGGGTTCAAGCCCATACGGAATATTGGCTGCCGTCGAAACCCGATGGCGGAACGTTGTTGCGAAACTTTTTGGCTATAGCCAGAGAGCACAACCAGCTCGTTAGGCAGCAGAATGTCCAAGGCCAGAAAAAGACCACGCGCGAAAAACAAGGATAAAAGGAACATCATCCTTTCATGATCTGGGAAAGTAGGTGAGCTTCTTGAAAACTAAAGATCGCAAGACGATCGACCATGCGACAGATCCCTTGAAATATGCAGCCGAAGTAGTGGGAAGAGATCCTTTTGCAACCTTTCTCGGTATAAAGGTCGAGGAAGTTCGCAATTCGTATGCGCGGGTCAGCCTTGTCATCCGCGAAGACTATTGCAACGCTGAGGAGCGGTCGCATGGGGCGGTGCTGTTTGCCCTTGCTGACCAAGCCTTGGCAGTGGCTGCCCATTCCAGCAAACCCAAATCTTTTTCCATAGAGGTGAAGATAAACTATTTCCAAGCGGCTCGAGCAGGCGATACAGTCATTGCGGAAGCCACGCCCGTGGATGTCCGCAGGCGCATAAGCCTGTGGCATGTAGAGCTGCATACCGCCTCAGGAGACAAAATCGCAGCTGCCCAAGGCCTTGCATACCACTTTGTCTAGGGGACAGGTCCATCGTGACTGATCCATCAGACATTCAACGCATCCTTATCGTTGAGGACGACCCCTTTAACGGGCCTTATGCCCAACAATTGCTCCAAGCCGCGGGCTACAAGGCTGATCTTGTGGTCTCTGCGGAAGACGCGTGGCGATTCCTTGAAACCCAATCCCATGCCTCCCCAGATACGATTGTCCTGGATGTCAATCTTCCCGGCATGGACGGTATGACGTTTGCCGAAAAGGTGAAGGCGCACCCAGATTTTCAATACATTCCGATCATCATCTTCACAGTGCACGATTCCCTAGAACACAAGATCCAGGGCCTGAACAAGGGTGGAGACGATTATCTCACGAAACCCTATGAGCCGGACGAACTTATCGCGCGTGTGAATGCCATGCTGCGGATTCGACGACTCTACTTGAGCCTCCGCTACGAGAGACAGATGAATCAGAAGCTGGCCCTAACGTTGGACCGCTCAGAGCGCATCGGCGATCTGCTGGGCAGATCTCCTGCGATGCGTCGCATCTCTGACCTTATACTCGACATCTCGACCACGGACTCCCACGTCCTCATCCAGGGGGAATCCGGCACAGGCAAAGAGGTCATCGCCAGAGTCATACATCGAGAGAGCAAGCGATCCAAAGGCCCATTCGTTGTGGTCAACTGCGCAGCCTATGCTGAAACGCTTCTTCAATCCGAGCTGTTTGGCCACGAGAAAGGAGCTTTCACCGGCGCTATTCGACGCAAGCCCGGTCGTTTCGAACAGGCTGCAGGTGGAACCATTTTCCTGGATGAAATCGGGGAGGTGAGTCTCCCCACGCAGGTCGTGCTCCTGCGCGTCATACAGGATCGCAAATTCGAACGAGTCGGCGGCGAAGAGACGCTCACCACAGACGCGCGTATTATTGCCGCGACAAACCGGGATTTGGCGGATGCCATGGCAAAAGGAACATTCCGCGAGGACCTTTACTGGCGCTTGAACGTGATCCCCATTCGTGTTCCGCCCCTTCGGGAAAGGAAGGAGGACATTCCACAGCTTGTAAACAACTTTATTCAGCGCTTTAACAGCCAGCTCGGCAAACACGTTGAAGGTTTCAGTAAAGAAGCCATGGATATGCTTTTCACCCACCACTGGCCTGGAAACGTCAGGGAGCTGGAAAATGCGGTTGAACGGGCGGTGGTGCTCGCAAAGGGGACCCTGATCAAACCGGAAGACTTACCTGAGCCGCTGCAGGTCAACGTGCTCCAACTACGTGAGTCGGCGGCCTCCACGAGTTTACAGTCGCTCGAAAGAGATCATGTGTTGGCCGTGTTAACCAAATGCAACGGAAACAAATTTAAGGCCGCAAAAATGATGGGCATAAGCCGGAGTACCCTCTACAGCAAAATGAAGAAACACGGAATCTCTATCGAATGCAAATGAGCCGGTGAACATCGAGTTTATCGAAGCGGTGGTTGTGGATGAATTGGGCGGAGCCGTCAAAGTGTATCGGGCGCTCTATGGTGCAGCGCCCGTGAGAGACGAAGGCCAGGCGACGGAGACCGCAAGAATTAACGACGGGCCGACTATTCTGAGAGTGAGCCGTTCAGCCTGCCTCAATTTGAACGGGTTGGAAGACATGGAGTCGGCACAGGTTCTCGTAGATGCCATACTCACCAGGATGGAGACCATGGGGTGGCCGCCCGAGGTCTCCCCAGAGTCGCTGCTGTACGCCGTGGTCAACGAGGCGCTGCATGTACTCGAGAAAACGGCCTCGGATTTCCTCTTGACAGAAGAGTCGCCAGCGGATACTTTGTGAAATGACGCGTGAAACGCATTGTTTCACTGCATATGACATGTCGGGCGGGTAGCTCAGCGGGAGAGCACCGGCCTTACAAGCCGGGGGTCACAGGTTCAAATCCTGTTCCGCCTACCAGCCTCACAACCAGTCTTCGCGGGTGCGTAGTTCAGATGGTTAGAACGCCGGCCTGTCACGCCGGAGGTCGCGGGTTCGAGTCCCGTCGCTCCCGCCAAAAAAAGACAATAATCGTTATAGTAGACAACTCACCAGCGCGAGTTTCAAGGAACAGGCGCCAGACGGCACCCCTGTAGTGTGTATTTTTCAGTAACCCACCGCGATGGACAACAGAGAGGGTCGTCTTTCGCATGTTTATTTATGTACATCACTATTTCCCCTGATTGAATAGATAAGGTCTCAACGCCAACCTTGTTTCCCAGCATTGCGGCAGCGGCTTGTCTGGGGCTTCCATTCTCGTTCAGTACCGCAACCATTTCAACCAACACGCCACTTGCGCCTGCAAAGGTCCTGAGAATGATTGCAGCGTCGGGAACGCCATCACCATTGAGGTCTCCCCACGCCATCTTGTCGGTTAATTCAACACTGTGAAAGGGAGAGTCCTTCCCAAACGCATAATTCCCGTCTTGCAGTTTCACTCGTCCGCAACGCAAATCATACTGAGCGTTCTTGCGCTTCTCCATTGTCAGAGGGCTGGCTGATTCACAAGCGTAGCTCCATGAACCTGCTGCGGTGTGGATAAAGCTGGCTAGGATCAGAGCATAGAAATAAAAAGCTCTTTTGGGCACAGCCTTTCCTCCGGGGCCAGCCCCCATAGCACTAAAGTTTTCCTGCAATTGCGACGCAAGACACTGCGGCTCATTATAGCTCTAAAGAGATGGAATGAATATGCAGGACGAGGAAAAAAAACGGCCTAGTGACCTTTCCCGACGTTGATTCCATAAGATAAATACGCTCGAGCAGCCGCTTCGCAGCCAGGAAAACCGGACATTTCTATTTGTCACTAACAAAAATGCGGACGCTATTGACTTATGGCGGATTGAGGTATAATGTTAATAGAGAATCTTAATTTGTGTTGCTCCAGTTCCCCATATTATGTGGTCACAGGCGCCATACGAGAATTAAGATCGTAGGGCGTGGCATCCTGTGGCTGCGGCAATTCTTGTAATCTGCCCCTGTTCACAAGCGCCTCGTAAAACATCAACCCACACGCACGTGCAAGGCATGTCATGCGTTTTTATCCTAAGGAGCAGCAAAATGAGTTTCAACATTTATGTTGGCAATCTTTCCTTCGATGCCACAGAAGGAGAACTGAAAGATCTTTTTGGACAGTACGGCCAAGTCGATACCGTCAAGATCATTTCTGATCAATTTACCGGTCGATCACGAGGTTTTGGTTTCGTCGAGATGGAAAACCGAGAGGATGGTCTCAAGGCCGTTCAGGAACTCGATACCAAGGAACTGGGTGGTCGCAGTTTGAAGGTGAACGAAGCGAAGCCGCGAAACTCCGGAGGCGACGGCCGCCGGAACGATCGAGGAAGAGGGTCGCGCTGGTAGTAGCCCGTTGACAGGACTGACGTGATCATGTAATCACACAGGGACTTGCATTGGCAAGTCCCTGTTCTTTTTGTCTTATAGGGATTTTCAAATTAATTACAAATTGGGCGCCTTTCTTACCATTACGTCATCCTTACGAAGGTGGGACTCCATACTGAGTTTTCTGGATGCCCATTTTCAGGGGAATGGCAATCTGACATCCGGCCACTTCGTGATTTTTTTTGAGGACGGTTATATATTCTGACAGCGTCTCGGACGAGGTCAAACCCTGCACACTTCCCTCACGTTCATGTCGCAAGCGTCCCCGGGGAAGCGGCAATCCCGCCTGAAGGAAATTCAATTCAAGGTCCTGGATTCAGAATTTGTTTCGGCTTTGGCCATAAACCCTGTGATTCTTGGCCGCTCAGGCAAGAAACAGGATGGGTCTTCCACCAGATCATGTACAGAAATGACCGTCGCACGTCCTTGACAACCGCCGCATTTCTAATTGTGGTCGCAGCTGCCACATTTCCCATTCAGCGCCTTCCTAGAATGTCATAAATTTTTCAAGGCGCTTGGATCTGTCTATGGTTTTGAAAAGCCGCATGAATCACGTTTCCAAAACTGAAAAATGTTGCGCGAATCTTGCCGAGGCCTATCAATTGCCGAGGTTCGATACGAGCTTATCGAAGAATTGTTTCAGATATTTTGCGTCATAATAGAGCTCTTCCTGCTATCCAGTTCATGTTTCCTGGGTTTATTCTTGATCTATTGCCAGATCGTTTGGAATTTTTGGGATGCAAAGCCCTCGTATGTAGCGATCTACGGTATCAACAAGGGCCTGTGAATCGGAAAAAGCGCCGGCGGCTTCCGTGGCAGGTCTTTGAATCACGATGACATGGCATCCTTCGTCCTGCGCAGCCCTTATTTTTTCTTCGGTTCCTCCACGGGTTCCGCTGTCCTTGGTCACCAGTACATTGACGTGAAACTTTCGTATGAGCATGACATTGTCTGCGTATGGAAAAGGTCCTTTTGCCGCAATCGTATGCTCTTCCGGGATGCCGAGACGTTTTGCGACCTCCACCGACTCACGGTTCGGTAGGATCCTCACGATTAGTCGTGAAGCATGGTCGCCGAATACGGAAACGTAGGTCGCGAGATGTTTTGTGCCGATGGTAAGCAGCACCGTACCGCCTAGCGCCGCGGCCCGATATGCAGCATCCTCATGATTGCTTGCCAAGATCAGATTGGCTGCGCCCTCGACTGTGGTGTTCCTCGTTAATCGAAAATACGCGATGCCTGTTGTAGAACATGCCTCCCTTGCATTCCTGGTTACTTCCGTCGCATACGGGTGTGTGGCGTCTATAACAATACGAATGTCGTGACGCCTAATGAGGGTGATCATGCCTGATATGTCCAGAGCGCCTCGTCTTGCAGTGATGAGCGGCGAATCTGGGAACTCCATTGGATTGTTTGTCGCCATGGATACCATGACTGGCCAGCCTTTCTCGACGAGTCTGGCAAGGACGTCGAGAGAGTCGGATGTGCCGCCGAGGACCAGAATCATAGGTGTCACACCCTTCAGAAGCGCTCAAATTTCTTCATATCGGAGAATAAAGGTGCCGTTCATGATCTCAGTCATTGTGGGGCAACCGCGAACACACCACAAAACGGGCTGCACGGGGTCCCTCTTGATGTCATAGAAGATGCTCTTTTGCCAATAGAATGACGACAGCCCTGGAATTTACTTGTAAACGAGGCAATTCTGCCTCCGTCACTTCTGTGACGGTTTCGTCTTCAAGGCCAAGATTCTGGCAGATCACGATGCGTCTAGGGTGTTTACACTTTTGCAAGAAGGATATCAACCAACCCATCGAATCCCTCGCTCCTAGGAGGATAGCGATCTTAGGTTCTCGAAATAGCTGCATCTCCGTCTCTTCATCGGGGCGACTTCTATGGGCGCTCACGATCTTTGCATCTGCCCATTCCAGGCAAATCCGTGCGAAAGCCGCTTGAACTGAACTGATGCCTGGTATCACCTTACAATGTTCCTGTCCAAATTTTTGGAGAATGATTTTCGCAAGGCTGTAGCATCCGGGATCGCCGCTGACCAAGACGGCCACACTCCCCACATGTCTTGCTGCATCAAGTTTATCCATTGCACTCTGGATGTCGGCGCCGAACACTATGCGCATTCCGGTGAACCGAGGAAAAAGTCGCAAAAGACGCTCGTATCCTGCAACGACGCGGCAAGACTCGACGACCGAAATGGCCTCTTGGGTCAAATGCTGGGGGGAACCAGGCCCACAACCCACAATGTAAATTTTCGGGGCAAGGGTCATATTGTTGCTCCTGGAAATTCACGGCGAAAACACGCAGCATGAACTCCTCATTCAGGTCAACGGAACATGAGCACGCGGTCTATGCCAAAAAATAATATCGTGAGCACGACAAGGAAAAGAACAGATGTTGTATTCATAAGACTAATACTTTCTAAGATCGTGAAAGGCGTTGGGGCCACGATTGGATCCCCGAGGAACGGCTTTTTCCGGAGGATGCCATCATACGAGGCTGGTCCTCCAAGTCTTACACCAAGAGCCCCGGCAAATGCCGCCTCTGCGTGCCCAGAATTTGGGCTGGCGTGTTTCAAGCGGTCTCTCTTCATTATCTGCAGTGACTGTCGGGCTCGTAATCCGCATATCCACGCAGCCGCTGGAATAATGACTGCGGTGAGCCTACTTGGTACATATGCGGCGAGATCGTCTAAACGGGCTGACGCCCAACCGAAGCGCCTGTAGTGCGCATTTTGATACCCAAATAAAGAATCAAGAGTGCTGACGGCCTTATACGCCATGATCCCCACAGGCCCGCCCAGAAATGCATAAAATATCGGCGCGGTGACGCCATCCACGGTGTTTTCTGCCACGCTTTCTACGGCGGCTTTGACAACACCATGTGCGTCGAGCGGTTCCGTATCCCTCCCGCAGATCATTCCTACTCGGCGCCGGCTCGATGCCAGATCCGTTGCCAAAAGCGCCTGGTGTACGTCTCGGGCATGCTTGGCAAGATCATGGCGCGCAATTCCCGCATAAATGATCACGATTGAAATCGCATCATGGGCGAGCGGGTGTACGTGACCAGCCAGTCCCAAAAGAATGAGTGTCGCTGCGCACACTGAGGCGATGACCACGAGCGCAGTAACCAGGCCGGCGACTCGTTCATTCCGAAATGAAGTCCTTGTCCTGGACTCAAGAAAAACAGCCACGCGCGCTACCCACCGCACGGGATGGGGCCAGCCACGCGGATCGCCGATGAGCGCGTCAAGAAGCACTGCCAACATGACGTGTAATGGAACGGAAATCATGGCCGTTTTTATATAACCCAGTGTTAAAGATTACAACTCAGAGAGGGATCTCTTGACAGGGCCGCATCCCAATGCTACACGTTTTGCACATCATGGGTCTACGCGATCAAGGATCGTAGGGAAAACGGTGTGAATCCGTTGCGGGCCCGCCGCTGTAACCGGGGACGAAAGCCTAGATACCACTGTCCGTGTTGATGATGGGAAGGTTGGCCAGTAGGATGAACCGGAAGCCAGAAGACCGGCCCATGACAATAGGATGCTCGGATCTTCGAGGAGAGAGACCGACCCAAGGGGTGAAAAACGGCATCCCCGTGAATATCCTTCACGGGGATTTTTTATGCGCTTGTCCTCCCCGTCTGCTTCGAGTCTCCATACTGCGGCGATCGTCTTAGGTACGACATTCGAACATACGAACATTCAGATTTGAGCACTGAACGGCCTTTATGCGCAGCAAAATGACACGCCTTGTCACCACAATGATGTCCATGAGGCAGAGATTGCATCACGCACCACGAGCAATAAGTGTGCACGGCGATGCTGGGAAAGTGTCTCACTCTTCATGGCACAAAGTTGGGGCTTACATGCAGAGAGTTGGCGCGCCATGCGAGACAGAGGCCGGCTGTATCGCTTCATTGGTGAGCAGGATAGATGGCTATTTCAAGACATGGGGGTAACTTAAAACAATTAGCACTCCTCGCTGGTGCGTCGTGCACAGAATTGGTCGATTTCTCTGCGAGCATCAATCCCCTTGGAATGCCAGAATGGTTCCGCACGGTGGTGAACTCATCTCTCGATTCTGTCGTCCATTATCCTGACCCTGACTCTGCTGAAGTTGTGCACGCTGCGGTCGAGAGGTTTGGGTGCTCCCATGATCAAGTACTGGTAGGCAACGGCTCGTCAGAGCTTCTTTATCATCTTCCGCGAATAGCAAAAAAGACGCACGCACTAATCATGGCTCCCACGTATGTCGATTACGCCGCAGCCGTTCACGCAGCCGGTATTGAGCCAGAATACGCTCTCCTCCGGGAATCTGACAACTTTGGGCCAGATTGGGAGGCGCTGCAACGTGCTGTCACGCCAGATAGTATCGTATTCCTTTGCAACCCGAATAATCCTACTGGAACCCTTTTCGACACACAAAAGTTAAGGCAAATAGCCCTGGCGAATCCGTCTGCCGTATTTGTCATAGACGAGGCGTTCGCGGATTTCGTCGATGGCATGAAGTCAATAATCCTCAACAGACCCTCAAACGTCGTGGTGCTTCTTTCTCTCACAAAAATATTTGCAATCCCCGGCTTGCGACTTGGTTTGGCTATGGCTGATTCCGAGATAATTCGGTCAGCGAAAGAGATCTTGCCTCCCTGGTCTGTGAACTGTCTCGCCCAGGCCGTGGGACCGGTTGCACTTCGAGATGCCGCATACGTGGAGAGAAGTAGATCGCTCGTGAGAGAGCTGCGGGCATGTCTTCTGCAGGAACTGTCGGCGATGCCGGGACTAAAAGTTTATCCGAGCGAGGCGAATTTCCTTCTCGTGCGGATAGACCGAAAGGGATTCGATGGTCTGGAGCTCGGAAAGAGGCTTCTTCGCCATCGAATAGCGATTCGTGTGTGCAACGATTTCGAGGGGTTGGACTCACGATTTGTTCGAATAGCAGTGCGGACCCACGAAGAGAACGAGCGGTTATGCCGAACCCTGAGAAAGGTGTTGGGAGTTGCGGGAAAACGTAAACCAAAATCTAAGCCGCCGGCACTGATGTGTCAGGGAACAAGTTCCAACGCGGGTAAGTCGCTGCTTGCGACTGCGTTTTGTAGAATACTGTTACAAGATGGGTACAAAGTGGCGCCATTCAAGGCCCAGAACATGTCCCTGAATTCATACGTGACGTCAACAGGAGGCGAAATAGGACGCGCCCAGGCCCTTCAAGCCCAGGCCTGCAGGTTGGCCCCCGATGTTCGAATGAATCCCGTGCTCTTGAAACCCACGAGTAGCACTGGCACCCAAGTAATAGTCTTGGGCGAACCCGTGGGCAACATGAAGGTAAAAGAATACATACGATACAAACCTCGAGTTATTTCTGCGGTGGAGAAGGCCTATGACTCGCTGTCGGCAGACTTCGATGTCATGGTCCTCGAAGGCGCAGGAAGCCCCGCAGAGATGAATTTGAAGCATCATGACATCGTGAATATGCGGATGGCTCGTTATGCCCATGCTCATGTCCTCATTGTGGGAGACATAGACAGGGGGGGGGTGTTTGCCTCGTTCATCGGAACCATGGACGTCCTCGAACAGTGGGAACGCGCCATGATAATCGGTTTTGTCGTGAATCGTTTTCGAGGGGATGAAACACTCCTGGCGCCAGCCATTGACTACACCGAGCGCTACACCGGACGTCCCACTCTGGGAGTAGTCCCATATCTCGAAAATTTGGGTTTGCCGGAAGAAGATTCCGTGACGTTCAAGACGAGCACATACGCTGATAAAAAGGACACGAAGGATTGTGTCGAGGTAGCTCTCATCGATCTGCCACACATTTCAAATTTCACGGATTTTGATGCGTTCAGGCAAGAGCCCGACGTAAATATAAAAATCGTGCGTACAGTGGACGACTTAGTCAAGCCGGACGCTATTATTTTGCCGGGTACCAAGAATACAATTGAAGACCTTCATTACATAACGAGGCAGGGGATTGGGGACAGAATATTAGAGCTGGCCAAGGTAGGTGTGGAGATTATAGGTATCTGTGGCGGCTTCCAAATGCTGGGCACCTCGATTGCTGACCCTCATGGTCTCGAGTCAGGTGCAGGCTCTTACGCTGGTTTGAAATTACTCGACGTTGCAACCGTGCTTGCCCCGGAAAAAACGTTGAAACAAGTTTCAGGAACACACCTTGAATCGAGACTCGCCGTGGTTGGTTACGAAATCCATCATGGAAGGAGCGGAGATGTCAACGCGAGGCCCGTGGTCAAACTTGCAGGAGGTGATACGGATGGAGCAAGCTCTCCAAACGGAAAAATCTGGGGTACGTACCTTCACGGCATCTTTGACTCTGACGATTTCCGACGGTGGTTCATCGACAAGCTGCGAAAAAATCGCGGCTTAAAACCGCTCGAACGTATTTGTCATCGTTATGACGTGGAGAACGCGTTAAATCGATTGGCTGAATCAGTACGTCGCAGCGTAGATATACCCCGAATTTACCAAATCATGGGGTTGCGCTGAGAATAGAATGTTGTTGAGTTCATGAGGAGATGTGGTGGTGTTGGCCTCTTGCCCCAGAATTGTGGTGGCGGGTACACGCAGTGGCGTTGGTAAGACATCGGTCGCTGTAGGACTGGTCTGCGCGCTCAGAAAACGAGGACTGAACGTGCAGACTTTCAAGATTGGCCCCGATTATCTAGATCCCACCTATCTAGCGACGGCATCTGGCCGCCCGTGTTACAATCTGGACGGTTGGATGACGACAGAGCCGTACGTAAAACAACTCTTTGGAAGCAGAGCCGCCAAAGCGGACATATCAGTAATCGAGGGCGCCATGGGCTTGTTTGACGGCAGCGACCCCACCGGATTGCAGGGGTCCACGGCAGAAATTGCGGCATGGTTGGACGCGCCGGTGCTCCTCGTAACAAATAGCCACGGAGTAGCTCGAAGCATCGCTGCAATAGTCCACGGTTTCGCAACATTTGACAAACGTGTGAACGTGTCGGCTGTCATTGCCAACTATTGTGGTTCCCCTTTGCATGCGACGCTGCTCGGAACGTGCCTCGAAACAGGGGAGTTGCCCCCGTTGCTCGGCGGGATTCCCCGCGGAGCAATGCCGTCGTTGCCTTCTCGCCACTTAGGGCTTGTGACTGCTGACGAAAGAATCCTAGACCCTCATATCCTTGATGCGTTTGCCGACGTTGCCGCTCGATATTGTCGCATGGATGAGGTCGAGAAGATCGCTCGCCAGGCCCCGTCCTTTGCGTTCCATGTACCTCATACGCAAGAACAATCCGTACGACTGCGTATCAAAGTCGGTATCGCAAAGGACCTTGCCTTCCATTTTTATTATCCAGATAACCTTGAGGCGTTGTCATCAGCAGGCGCTGAACTCATCTCATTCTCTCCCCTCACCGACACATCTTTGCCGGCCGATCTCGATGCCGTGTATGTAGGGGGCGGCTATCCAGAAGAATTCACTCGGGAACTGTCGGAAAACATACCTATGATCCATTCTATACGCGCCTTTGCGAGCGCCGGCAAACCCATTTATGCAGAATGCGGCGGCTTGATGTATTTGTCACAAGGAATCGAATCCACGAACGGCCGGCGGTATAACCTGGTGAATTTGCTCCCTAGTTGGACGCGCATGTTGCCTCAACTGAAATCTCTCAGTTACGTGGAGGCGACTTTGAAAGCGCATTCCCTCTTTGGAGTCCCAGGCAGCCGTTTGCGGGGCCATGAATTTCACTATTCCGAGTTGATCGAGAATCCTATAGGCAAGCAGCGGTGGACCTCCGTGTATCGTCTGACTCGTCCTCTGCGGACTGGGTCTCAGGACGAAGGGTTCCAAATGGGCAATGTTTTGGCCAGTTACGTGCACTGCCATTATGCATCGAAACCTGATTCCATTGCCCACTTTGTTAAATATTGTTATGGACTTAAGCAAAGAGGACGCTGAGATGAACAACACCTCCTCGAAAGGCAATTCCCATCGTACACCCCTCATAAACATGCTGTACCATACACCTATGACCCCCGAGGAAATAGAAAATCGATCTTTCAGTATTATCGATGCAGAAGTCCCACATCACAACTTTTCGCCTTCCGAATGGGAAGTGGTCAGGCGCATGATTCACACCACCGCCGATATGGAATTGGTCGATAAAGTCAAGTTTTCTCCCGGCGCCATCGAAGCCGCCGTTAAGGCTTTACAATCAGGCAAAAAGATATTCGTAGATTCAAACATGGTTCGATCGGGACTGTCCATTGAGCGATTGAAAAAGATTTATCCAGCCTATTCGCGAAACGACGTGTTCTGTTATGTTGCCGATTCAGATGTTGTTTCTTCGGCGAAAGCAAGTGGTTTGCCAAGGTCGCTTTTCGCCGCGAGGAAAGCCAAGCCGTTACTCCACGGAAATATAGCCGCATTTGGCAATTCTCCCGTGGCCCTCATGGAGCTCAACCGGCTAATCATAGAAGAAGGCATACGACCTGCCTTGGTCGTGGCAATGCCGGTTGGGTTTGTGCATGTTGCCGAAAGCAAGGAAGAGCTGATGTCGCTGGGCGTACCCTACATCGCTCTCGTCGGACGTCGTGGAGGGAGCCCTCTTGCGGTGAGCGTAATCCATGCGCTCTGCGCACTAGCGTGCACCAAAGCCATTGTCAACAATGTTTCGGAGGGATCCTCCATTGGCTTGCCGAGAACAGTCCCATGGGACAAGGGGACTTTCCAAGTGAGCACCCCTAAGAAAAAGGCCGTCATTCTTCTGGGTCACGGCAGCCGCGTCCCCGACGCGGGAAAATACATGAAACAAGTAGCGTCCGGACTAAAAGCAAAATATGGGCACAGCATCGTTGAAATTTGTTACATGTCACGACTTGGACCCCATTTCCCGGAGGTCTTCGAGAAGTGCCTCGGACAGGGCGCCACGGAGATTAAGGTAATCCCCTATTTCCTTCACGATGGATTGCACCTCGTGTTGGATATACCCGAGATGATGCAGAAAATCGCGCAAAAGCGCCAGGGGATCAAACTGGTTCTGGGGCAAAATTTGGGTTTTGATGATGTCCTGGTTGACCTGGTGCAAAGACGTATAGCGGATACGACGAATGATTGCGATGTGAGGGACCTCTTGATTCCCCCCAGACAACGTTATCCGGTTCCACCGGGACAGCACGAATTTGTCCCAATGACGCCGGAAGAGGCAGCCCGCTTCCGTCGAAAAAGAAAGGAGCACACCCCATAAGTCAGAGGAAATTTCGCAATTCACCACGAATTTAGCGCGTGTCCCATGATTACGTCATCCTCACGAAAGTGAAGATCCATACTGATTTTCCTGGATTCCCATTTTCATGGGATTGACAATGTGACGTGTAAGGATTTCGAGATCTCTTTTGAGAATAGTCATAGAAAGGAGCGATTCATCATGGTAAGTCTTCGGCGAGTCATTACCGTGTGTATGTGCCTCATAATTTTTGGCATTGCTGCGAGGCCTGCGTACGCCATGCACATTTCGGAAGGGATCCTGCCCATTGGGTGGGCGATTCTGTGGTTCCTTGCCGCTGTTCCATTTGTGGCCATGGGACTGAGGATCATCCGAGAACGTGCCGCCAAAGACCCGTCATTCAAACCAATGATAGGGCTTGTGGGCGCTGCTGTGTTCATCATATCTTGTATGCCTATACCAGTTCCCATCGCCGGCACATGCTCTCACCCCTGTGGCACTGGTATGGCTGCTATCCTTGTGGGCCCTTGGGTAAGCGTGGTCCTGGCGAGCATCGCGCTGCTTCTTCAAGCCCTATTCCTTGCCCACGGCGGCTTGACAACTCTTGGCGCGAATATCATCGCCATGGGCGTTGCCGGGTCTTTTGCGGGGTACGGAATCTTCGTTTTAGGCCGCAAAGTCGGACTGCCTTCTTTGCTGGCCGCTTTTCTGGCTGGCGTCTTATCGGATTGGGCCACATACGCTGCCACGTCATTTGTGCTGTCGTGTGCTTTACACACTGACGTTTCTGTGTGGAAAATGTTTGTCGCCATCTTAGTAGCGTTTGTACCTACTCAACTGCCGCTTGGCATTTTAGAGGGATTTGTTGCTGCAGGCGCGTACGGGTTCATTCATTCACGACGACCCCAATACCTCTACCTGCTGAAAAAAGGAGAGACGGCATGAAAAAGATAGTAACTCTCGTAGTACTTGTCGCCGTGTTCGCCACGGTAGCGCTGTTCCTCTCAAGCCATAAGGCGGAATGGAAGGGCGTGGATGAGTCCGTAATAGAAAAATTTGCCGAGAAAGCGGGCCGGCCAGCGGTTGATCCGTACATCAATATAGCGAGCGGCGATCTGGAACTGTTTTTCTTTCTTCTCGCCGGAGTCGCGGGAGGATTCATCGCGGGCTACTATTACCGACAGCTTTTCTCAACGGCCGCAGGCCTGGTGGATCGCTCAGACAGTGTTTGATCTGTTTCTCGATTTCTTTACTCACGAGGATAATATTTTCACCCGAATGGACGCGCGCACCAAGATGATCGCGGCTATCACGTTGATCTGCGCCATCATCCTGTCGACCAAGATCCTTCTGCCTCTCATCGTCTTGGTGATGTGTCTCTCCATTCCGCTGTTCATCGGCGTTCCTACAAAATTATTGCTGTCTCGACTCTTAGCGCCGGGCGGCATAGTGCTCGTGTTGATTGTCCTGAAGAGCCTGACCACTTATGGCAAAGAAGTTTTCGCAATTTCCGTCCTGGGTGTACATTTCAGCGTTACTCGTGAAGGCCTCGCAAGCGGAATGATTCTCGGTACAAAAGTTTTTAGCGCAGTCAGTGTGATGATTTTCCTTGGAACGGTTGCGCCGGCGTACAAGATATTTCACGCATTGCGATGGTTTCGGGTTTCAGGGACTTTTGTTGAGACCGCCCTCTTAGTGTATCGCTACATCTTCATCCTCGTGGATCAGACGTCGGATATCTTGGCGGCGCAAAAGGTGCGTCTCGGCTATTCATCCTTTCGCACGTCCCTTCGATCCATTGGAGTTTTAGGCGGAATGATCATAATCCGCTCACTCGATCAGGCTGCGAGAACCTACGAAGCAATGTCATTGCGAGGATACGACGGAGAGACAGCATTCGACCCACTGCCCCCACTACCTCAAAAGGAGTTTGTAGGGCTGTTGATCGCCGCGCCGCTTGTCGTCACTCTGTACATCCTGGGAGAATGGTGTTCATTGTGAACAGGGACTTGGCTGTGCATGCATCAAAGGTAACGTACACGTATGAAGAAGGGACAAAGGCTCTTGATGCAGTCGATTTCTGGGTTGAGGCAGGTGAATTTGTTGCCGTCCTTGCATCCAATGGCTCTGGGAAAACGACGCTGATAAAAGTATTGGTTGGCCTATTAAAACCTCAGAAAGGGACGGTAAAAATTAATGGCAGGAATGTCCGCGATCTGACTCGTAAAGAACTCAGCCGAGTGGTGGGATTAGTCCTGCAAAATCCAGTCGATCAACTTTTTGCAGCGACCGTCGATGAAGATGTCGCCTACGGTCCTCGAAATCTCGGATTAACCAACGATGAGATCGATCGAAGAATCGTCGAAGCATTGCGACTCGTCGAAGCGATAGAACTTCGTGGCCGTCCTATTCATCATTTGAGTTTTGGGGAACAAAAGAGAGTGGCCATTGCCGGTATCCTCGCTATGTCTCCTTCGATCTTGATGCTCGACGAGCCGACGGCGGGCTTGGATCCTGCCGGTGAAACACTGATGATGAAACTGCTTAATCGTCTCAATCGAGAAGGCGGCATTACAGTGCTGCTGGCTACACACTCCGTTGATCTCCTGCCTCTCTTTGCAGACAGGATTTATGTCATGAAACACGGGAAGGTACTCAAACATGGACCGGCTGACGTTATTTTCAGCGACCAAGACATGATTGGCAAGGCTGGCCTGAGGCTTCCTTACATCGCGGATTTACTTCACCAGATGAAACAATACGATGGCGTGCCGATAAATGGACTGCCTCTCACCCTTGGGGAGGCCCGCATGAGGCTTCTGGAACTTATACCACAAGACCTGTTGATCAAAAGCCAGGAACCCTCGGCCAAATGAGTTTGCGTCGTACAGGATTCACCACCGGGACATGTGCGTCAGCTGCCGCCAAAGCCGCTGTGATGATGTTGTGTGGAATACAGAGCTTGGATGCTGTGACCGTCCCTCTGCCTAACGGTTCCACAGTGACGTTGCCTCTCGCCAGTAGAGGCAGGCAATGCAATGTTGCATGGGCTGTGGTTCGAAAGGACGCCGGCGACGATCCAGATGTCACAGACGGGTGTCTCGTAAAGGCATCAGCGAGATGGAACGACGCCGAAGGGATAACTCTCAAAGCGGGTGAAGGCGTCGGCGTGATCACTAAACCAGGGCTTGCCCTACGGCCTGGAGAACCAGCAATAAACCCAGTACCCAAAAGCATGATCATTAAAGCTGTCCGGGAGGTCACACCGCGTGGAGTGGAAATAACCATATCTATACCAGGCGGAAAAGAGCTGGCTAAGAAAACCTACAATCCCAAGTTGGGCATAGAAGGCGGTTTGTCCATCTTGGGCACTTCGGGGATTGTGCGGCCGTTCAGCCATCAAGCGTTGCGGGATGCGTTGGTTTGCGCTTTGAATGTCGCTGTGGCCTCTAAAGTGAGGAGACCGATCTTTGTACCGGGACGTATCGGAGAAAGAGCTGCGAGGCAGTTGTTTCGAATCGACCCAGAGCAGATTATCGAGGTGAGCAACGAGTGGGGATTTATGCTAGATCGTGCCGCTGCATGCGACTTTGAATGTCTGCTCGCCATTGGACATCCTGGGAAGTTGGCCAAGATCAGCGCCGGAAGCTGGGACACGCATTCTTCAAAGTCGAACAGTGCTGTACCTACCGTACTGGCAATGGCTGAGAAAATCCTTGGTTATGCCCCAACCCAGTCCGTCACCGTTGAGGGAGTTTTCCGCTCCCTTGACCCCATACCCAGAAACAGACTGGCCTGCATCCTTGCCGCAGTCATTCGACAGAAAATTTCAGAAAGGATATTGTACCGATTCGAGATGGCTGTTGTCCTTGTCGATCTCCAGGGGCGGCTGTTGGGAAAGGATGGCGCGACCGACCCCTGGGAATAACCATAGCCGCCGCCGAGATTGACTTCAATGGCTGAGAAAGAGGGTAACCATGAAAAGAGGTACACTCTATGGAATTGGAATAGGTCCGGGTGATCCCGATCTGATAACCTTAAAAGGCGCGAAGGTTCTCTCAACGTGTCCCCATGTGTTTGTTCCCAAATCCAAAGAAGACTCAGAGAGTCTTGCACTGCGCATCGCCCGACCCCATATACACCCAGAGGCTCGCATACATGAGCTGCTCTTCCCTATGACGCGTCAAAAGGAAGAACTAGAGAAAAGGTGGGAACAAGCCGCCATCGAGATACTCAAGGTCTTGGAGAGCGGCGCCGATGCTTGTTTTCTTACATTGGGAGACGTTTTTCTCTATTCAACATACATATATTTATTAAGAATGCTTCGACGACTCCTCCCTTCGGTGAATGTGGTGACCATCCCGGGGGTTACCGCTTTTTCAGCCGCCGCGGCTGTTGCGGAATGCCCCTTGGGAGAAGCCAAAGAATCTGTGACCATCGTCCCAACTGCGGATGATCTTGATGAAGTGAAGCACGCGATTCGAAACGGTGGGGCCGTAGTCCTGATGAAAATAGGAAAACGCCTCGATCGAGTCCTTGGGATTCTCGAGGGAGAGAACGCTACGGGTCGAAGTGTCTTTGTTTCCAGGGTGGGATTCAAAGACGAAATGGTCGTCAGAGACTTGCATTCCCTGCGCTCCGGGGAAACCGATCGGGGTTATCTTTCTGTTATACTCGTGCGAGGCAAAAAAGGGGAAGACTGATGATGGTCTATTTCGTGGGAGCAGGCCCCGGCGACCCAGAATTGCTCACCGTCAAGGCCGATAGGCTTTTGAGGACATGCCGATTTGTTATTTATGCTGGATCGTTGATCAACCAAGAAGTGCTTGATCTAGTCCCCAGCAACGCGGAAAAACACGATTCAGCGAAGCTTGACCTCGAAGAAATAAAGCAGCTTTTTCTTGAAGCAAAACGACGAGATGTTGACGTGGTACGGCTCCATTCCGGAGACCCATCCATCTACGGGGCTATCGGAGAGCAGATGAATATACTGGATGACCTTGAGATCGATTACACCGTCATCCCGGGCGTAAGTTCTTTTCAGGCGGCTGCCGCAGCGTTGCGTACGGAGCTTACCGCCCCCGAATATTCTCAGACAATCATTCTCACTCGAACCGCTGGTCGAACTCCAATGCCGGCGCGCCAAAACTTGGAGACATTGGCGCAGACCCATTCCACGTTGTGCATTTTTTTGTCTGCGCACAAATTAGAGCATGTCGCAACAACGCTTTCGAAACATTACGGATCACAGTGTCCCGCAGCCCTTGTGTACAGAGCCTCGTGGCCTAATGAGATTGTCGTCACCGGAACGCTCACGGATATAGCGGCAAAAGCGGCTGAAGCCGGAATCAAAGAGACGGCAATGATCATCGTTGGGGAGGCCCTTTCGCGAAATGTTCCCTGTTCCAAACTTTATGACCCGACGTTTTCTCATAGGTATCGTCTGGGGAAAAAAGCATGACCATCGCCGTCATCACGTTTTCGACCCAAGGGAGTGAGGCGGCGCGAAAACTGGTTTCCGTGTTTCCCGAGTGGAACATGTACGTGCATGAGAAGGTGCCGGATGTACCTCATGCCCAGTCATTCCAGAGCATCTCCCAGCTCATGCCAGGAATTTTTGGGCAGTATGCCGGACTCGTTTTTATCGGGCCTGTCGGGGTAGCAGTTCGAGCCATCGCTCCTCACTTGACACACAAAACCAAAGATCCCGCAGTGGTTGTTGTCGATGTCCTCGCGAGATGGGCCGTGAGTCTTGTGGGTGGTCACGAAGGGGGAGCGAATGATCTCGCCGTGATGGTGGCAAACGCTTTGTCAGCTGAACCGGTGATTTCCACGACCACGGAAGCGACTAAAAACCTCATTGTGGGAATAGGATGCCGAAAAGGCGCAGTGTGCTCAGACATTATCAACGCAATTCAACAGACCCTCACAGATGCTCATCTCGAACTCAACCAAGTGAGGCTTTTGAGTTCTGTTGACAGGAAATGCAACGAAGAAGGACTATTGGCGGCTGCACGGCACCTTGGCATCCCGCTCAGATTCATAACCTCGAACGAAATAAGGAATTGCAATCTTTTATTTCGATCTTCGTCATTCGTTGAAGAAAAAATAAATGTACCGGCGGTCGCGGAGCCATGCGCGCTCCTTGCCGGAAGGAGGACACGATTAATCATCGGAAAGACGATATTTCCCGGAATAACAGTCGCGGTGGCTCGGGAAAGCTGTTCATTGTGGGAATAGGTCCTGGGGATCCTTTGGATCGGACACGGCGGGCTGAACTCGCATTGGCTCAAAGTCAAATAGTCATCGGCTACCACCGCTACCTCGCGCTGATAAAGGATGTGACCGACGGCAAAGAGCTCATTTCTTCAGGTATGCGTGACGAGACTGAAAGATGTCGCACCGCGATAGAAAAAGCCAAGGCAGGGGCGACTGTGGCCCTTGTATCGTCAGGCGACCCGGGCATCTACGGTATGGCCGGTTTAGCCCTAGAACTCTTGGGGAAAGCCGATGCCTATATCCCCATTGAAATAATCCCTGGTGTGACATCTGCCTGCGCTGCTGCGGCCAAATTAGGGGCGCCATTGATGCTTGATTTCGCCTGCATAAGTCTCAGCGACTTGATGGCGCCGTGGGAAACCATTCGAAAGCGATTGGAATTGGCTGCCGCTCTCGTCGTTGCATTGTACAATCCGAAGAGCAAGACGAGGCAGCGACAACTCATCGAAGCTGCCGAGATATTCCGCAAATACAGGCGAGGGGACACCCCGGTCGGCGTCTGCACAGCCGTGGGCAGGGGGGAAGAAACTGTGATTCTCTCTGATATCGATCATTTTCTTCAACTGGAGATCAACATGAGAAGCATTGTCATCGTAGGAAACAAGTCCTCACAGAAAATCCAAAATTGGTTTGTGACGCCAAGAGGTTACAAGTTATAGCTCCGTCAGCCTGCGCGCCATGTGGTCGTGCGCCTGTTCCATGAACGCCTCTATTCGGGTCTTTTCATTGGTCTTTTTCAGGCCGTCGTACACAAGCGTGAGCATGGGGAGATCGGGTCGATTTTTGAGCGCCCTCATAAGGGCGGCAGTCACGACAGTACCGTATGAACAGTTCAGGGTCATGAGATTGAGCACCCCATCCGCCCCCGCATCCAAGTCCCGGAGCGTCGTGGCAAGAGGAGCGGTGATGCCGGCTGGCAGCTTGGTATTCGCATGCCGAGTCACCGTCTTCCACATTCCTAAGCCCAGAAGGTCCAACTGGCCCCGCACGATGGTTCTGGCCGTTTTTGAGCCCCTAACATTACACTCTAGGATCGTCATAAGGAGGTAGAGGAGTCCATGCCGGGCAGCATCCCGGGAACGCCCGTTCAACAAGGTCCATACGAAATCTCTTAGCGTACCTAATTTGAAGCTGTCGGAAAGGGTCGGAGGCGTCAGTACGACCCCTCCGTTGGCCTCCACTTCTTGAAACACGTCATTGTTGGCAAAGGGAACGACCCTTGTGTAATAATCGCCTGTGACAATGATCAGGGGATGGGGCGATGCGTCATCCAAGGGAAATTGATGAAGTTCGTGCAGGGCTTCTTCGACCCCTTGCCTCACTCGACCCCTACTCAGCGACTCATAGAGCTTCTGGCAGCATTCGTTATACGACCCTTCAAGAGCTTCTTTGTCCCTCACTCGAGGACGAATTTCCCAGAACAGCCGACTCAGCAAATCAAACGCATTTAGGCCTTCCCAAAGCCTTAATAAGATCCGTTGATGCGTGAGCGGCGAGATACGAAATTCAGCCAATCCTGTATCGATGTCTTGTATCACCTTGAGAGGAAGGTCTAGATGCCTTCGAATCTTTTCGATGTACACAGGGAATTGCCCCAGACGGCATGCATCGGGATTGATGAGATAAAATCGAGACCTTGCAGCCTCTGCTTCTGACAATTGTTGTGATATCTTGAGATAATCTCCCAAAACGAGGGCGAATGGGTGGCATTCGCCGCCTACGGTGTGAGGCCGCCCCAATCTTTCCGATTCCTCATCCGGCGCTGGAAGGGGTACCGCTTCGATGCCAGCCGACATCGCAGCCGCAGCAAACGCATACACGTGGTCGCCCCAGTACGGCACAAAAATCCTTTCGGGTTTGATATTCCCCGCTCCCTTGCGCAGGCTTGTGCTGTCCTGGAACGACGACCAATCGTTTCGTGCACGCTGGGCCTCCACGCATGACCGAGCAGATACGGTACGCTGTGTTGCCACTTTTCGATGGGCTGTCGCTTGATCCCAAAACGCCTCGATCCTTGTGATCAAACCGGCTCGAGACGTGTGTTCGTCCATCTCCACACATAGCAATGGTTTGCCGGAGAGCGCCTCTCTCACGTGGCGCAGCGTGAAAGAATCAGGTCCACAACCGAAAAAGCCTATCAAAATGGGAAACAGATTCGGACGGGTCGCGATAGCCTGAGCAACCCGAATCATTCTCGCCTGATATTTCCACGTCACAGGGCGCGGGGTGGGGTCGCTCAAGGGGTAGAGATCGGCTGGAATAGCTTTGATGCCGAGCCTTTGGAAAAGACTCCCTATATTCATATTGAGGAAAGCCTCTGCCGCATGATACGGTTTGGCCAACAGGACGACTGCCGGTTCGTGTTCGCCAAGGGAATCGAGATACTGCTGCCCTCTTTCGCAAAGCCTCGAGTTGAATGCATCCAGCTCTGCGACGCCTCGTTTGTATGCAAGCATCGCACGTCTGCGCGACATCCCCAAGTCGGCAGCCAGCCTCAAGCATTCTTTTCGCAGCGCATCAGGATCGATATCGCTGTTGATTATTGGCTCAACCCATTGGACGTCAAACACCCCTTTGAAAAATTGGGACGAGGCCTGAACATAAGGACAGTAGTCCAATACTTTTTCAGACCCGTCGTCCGGTGGTTCGCTCAGAATCGCGGGATGAAAAAGGAGGCGAGCTCCGGAGTCAACAACGCTCTTTATTTGACCCGCCAAGACCTTCATGGGAAGGCACGTTTCCACGCGAAGCCCTCGCACGCCGTCTTCAAACTGTTTCCTGTCCGGAGGAGGTGGCGCAATCACGGAAATGCCAAGCTCGTCCAAGAATGCCTTCCAGAAGGGGAAATACTCATAAAACTGAGGCGAGCGCACCATCGCCCACATCCTGCCAGGGCTGTCGAGCGCCGACAGAGCTGATTCAAGCAGGTCTCGACGGTATGAGAAAAGATTGTCCGAGCTGACGCCGTCTGTTTCGCGGCTCTGAAGCTCCCACCTGTCGCACAAGCCGCCGCTGGTCACGCTGCGGTTGCGCACCTTATAGCGACTGATCCGGCACTGATTCGAGCATCCTTGGCACGTGAATTGGCGCCTTTTGATGGCGCCGGGTTCCCAGCAAATCTCCCGTGCTCCTGCCGGCTTAATGGCTCCTCGGTTCAATTTGTCCAGAGCGATCAAGGCCGCGCCCATCGCGCCTGAGACCTTGTAATAAGGTGACACCTCGAGCCCCCTGCCCGTGTATTGCTCAAAGGCGGCCGCCACCGCGTCATTCGCTGCGACGCCGCCTGTGAAAAGCACTTTCTCCCCAAGTCGTTTATTGTTGGCGACCCTTTCCAAATAGTTTCGCACGATGCTGATGCACACACCCGCAGCAAGATCATGCGTGGTCGCGCCGTTATTTTGATGGTGAATTAAGTCCGACTCCATGAATACCGTGCACCTGCAACCGAGGTCAGCAGGGGCCTGCGCGGCAAAGGCTGCCTCGGAAAAAACAGCGCCGTCATCAAGTCCCAGGCGGCGGCTCTGCGCCATAAGAAAGCTTCCTGTTCCCGCGGCGCATACTCTATTCATCTCAAAGTCCACGAGTTTGCTCTCGTGAAGCGCTATCCACTTTGAGTCTTGACCGCCTATTTCAATGATTGTGTCTATTGCAGAGTCACAATGAACAGCCGCTCGACATTGGGCAGATATCTCATTCACGATCAGTTCGGCGCCTATAAGCCTGCCTGTCAGGTTTCTGCCGCTGCCAGTGACGGCAATGACCTCCGGTCTCCGCCCATCGCCCACGAGCGCAGCAGTTACCTCAGACAACGTTTCAAGAGGCTGGGACATGGACAAGCGATAATCCTGGGAGAGGATGACGCCGTCCGCATCCATCATGACCCCTTTGACCGAGACTGAACCGACGTCGAGGCCCATGATGAGCGGAGCACGCGGTTGCCAGCCGCTCCGCTCCGCCTTACCCAAGGGTCTCCGCCGCGATCGTGCGCGTGTAAGAGGCGGGAAGAAAGAGCGTGCAGGAGGTTTACGCATCGCATGAACAGCCATCACCTTTAGTTGTCCCAGGGTGTGGCCAGTGAAACGGGGGCGGTTTTGAGCGATGATGGCGCAGCCGTACGCGCCGAGGTTCTTGAAATGGGGTGGTATGACGATTTCCTCAGGTTTCAGCCCCAAGGAACTGCGGAACGCATGAACAACTGCCGCGTTCGCCATGACTCCGCCCTGGAGCGACACAATGGGGACGATGGCATCCCCTTTCACCAATGTGGCCATGTAGTTTCTCACCAGCGCAAAGGCCAGGCCAAGGAGAATATCAGGGAGGGGCGCGCCCTCCTGGGCCTGATGAATCATGTCTGTCTTGGCAAAGACCGCGCAGCGCCCCGCGATGGGTGCAGGTCGAACGCTTTGGAGAGCTATATCGCCGAAATCTTCCACCGCGATGCCCAGCCTTTGCGCCTGCTCGTCAAGGAAAGCCCCTGTGCCGGCAGCGCATATTTCGTTCATACGAAAAATCGGGATGCGCGGCGCGGCGCCGTCTGACGGCCCTACCCGTATGTACTTCGAATCCTGCCCCCCTATTTCTATGATGGTCCTGATTCTGGGGACGACTGTCCGCGCGCCAACCGCGTGAGCAGTTATTTCGTTGACTGTGGGGATGCCAAGAGCAGTCGAGAACAACTCTCTGCCGCTTCCCGTCAGAAGTGCTCCCGCCAGAGGGAGGTCTTCGCCCAAAGTCTCTACCAGACTGTCCAAGGCTTGCACCAGCGTCAACAGCGGCCTACCTTTCGTGCGGAGATAGAGAGAAACAGGATCGGAGGCCCCGGAACCCAATAGGCAGACGTTGAGGCTCACCGACCCGCAATCAATACCGAGGAACATTTCACCCATGACCAAAGCTCCCACCGCATACATTCAATGAAAAAGTCTGGTTTTTTTCACAATGCGCCACGAGATCGCTTCGATCCCCTCGCATTGACGCAGCAACGCACCTTTTTTATAGCGAAGAACCGAAAGCGACCACGCAATCTCAGCCGCCTCGATGGGGCAGAGAGCCCGCCGGCGAATTTGCGGTTTTTATCGAGAACCGCGCAGTAAGGCGCTTACAGGCCGGCGCCTTCGCGCTAAATCGATCCTCTGCCCCCAAAAAGAGGGGCCGAAGACGGCGACTGAGGTCCTCTCTGAGGCGCCTGGGGTGCGGCGCGCCGTGGCGCGTCCTCGACAGTATTCTTGAAAAAGCCCACAGAGAGTACATGCTTAATGACATTTACTGGTATGGCAAAACCAATACCCATATACCCTCCGCTGCCGGACAATATCGCAGTATTCATTCCCACGACCTCGCCGTCGATGTTCACCAAGGGTCCCCCGGAATTGCCCGGATTGATGGCAGCGTCTGTTTGAATAAAATCCTCATATTCCAAGATACCCATCTTGGAACGGCCTTTTGCGCTGACGATCCCTGAGGTCACGGTTTGAGTGAGGCCGAATGGGTTTCCGATAGCCAAGACCCAATCGCCTACGTCCAACGTTTGGGAGTCGCCCAGTTTTACATGGGGCAGATCCTTACCCTCGACTTTGATGACAGCCACATCCGTCTTGGGGTCTGCGCCGATGATCCTCGCCTTCGTCTTCTTGCCCCCTTCCAAAGTAACCACTATCTCGTCAGCGCCTTTAATGACGTGACGATTCGTCAGAATATAACCGCGCGGATCGTAGATGAAGCCAGAACCTAGACCCTGCTGTCTTAGCCGCTCCCCCTGCCTGGGATTGCCGAAGAAACGCTTGAAAAACTCGTCGCCAAAAAATTCACGAAAAGGGTGCGTTTCGAAAAAAGGATCAAGTTCGGACATGGGGTTGCGGATGGTGGTGATCTTCACCGTGGCAATGTTTACTACAGCAGGTTTGACCGTGCGGGCAATGTGTCGAAATGTTTCCTGTAATTCACGCAAACCCTTGGCGGCATTTTGCGCCTGGACAAACACCGGCCACGCGATAAACAGGATTGCGGCAACCGCTGCGGGTATAAACGTTGCATAACAAGAAAGGTTGCGACAAGATTGGTGTTTTTTCCATAGGTCGTTCATGAGATAATCCTTATCGCCAACGATAATCTACAAGTGACACGGGACAACATACGCCAGCTTTACTTGGAGGGGTAGGGTTTTTTGTCCTTGCAACTACAGACCGCAACCTGGTCCCATAGTTCCTGGAAAAGAATGCCGAACTTTTTTTGATGAAAGATTCTTTTTTTCTAGACATCTGAGCAATTAGTGTACATGTTGGTAATTTACAGTACAAAAAACCCAAAGGGTTCCAAACGTACGACCACGTGGAGGAAAGAAAATGCAGTGTATAACCTTGAAACAAGGTGTAGAGTGCGCTTTCATGACAAAAAAAGGGTGCAATTTTAACGGCGGCCGTTGCCATACGGTCGTCGAGCAGTGCCAGGGCTGTTCCCGGACAGTGGCCTCCTCTGAAGGGCTACTCTGCGCGGTAGCGCCTGATCCCAAAGCCAAATGGGCTCGCGGCGCCTGCAATTTTGCGACCCACCTACAACGAAAAGCCTCTGAACAAAATCAAAAAATCAACCCCCTCAAAGCATCGAAACGGGCCGCAGCTTCCAAGAAATAGCAAGGTCTCTGTCCGGAAGGGAAGACGCCCTTCCGGAACCTCAGCACGTTTTATAGCTGCCTTAGGGCAGAGGACAGCGAAGACGCTGATCCGCGCCTCTTGGCTCTACAAAATGTACCTGCTCAGGTCATCACTTGTGACAATGTCCTGGAGGCGTTCTCTCACCATTCGAGGCGTCACCGTCACTGCGACGCCCCGCATGTCCGGCGCCTCGAACGACACGTCTTCGAGAAGTTTTTCCATGATAGTGTGGAGACGACGCGCGCCGATGTTTTCTGCCCGATTGTTTACTTCTTCAGCCAATGCGGCAATTTCATCGATGGCATCGGGCTGAAATTCCAAGACGACACCCTCTGTCTTGAGCAATTCCTGATACTGCACGACGAGGGCGTTTCTGGGTTCAGTAAGGATGCGGACAAAGTCCTGCCTCGTCAGGGGAGAGAGTTCCGCCCTGAGGGGAAATCTCCCTTGCAATTCAGGGATGAGGTCTGATGGCTTGGAAACGTGGAAGGCGCCGGCGGCAATAAACAGGATGTGGTCTGTCTTGATGACGCCATGTTTGGTATTCACTGTGCTGCCTTCAATAATCGGCAAGAGATCCCTCTGCACGCCCTCACGAGACACGTCAGGGCCGGCCATGCCTGCATGAGACCCCGCAATCTTGTCAAGCTCATCGATAAACACGATGCCGGTTTGTTCCACTCTTTCTTTGGCTTTTTTGGTCACCTTGTCCCGGTCGATAAGTTTGTCCAATTCTTCCTGCAGCAATATCTGGAATGCCTCGGGAACTTTCACCCGTCGGCGCTTGGTCTTGCCGGGAAAGATGTTGGAAAACATGTCCCTGAGATTGATGTCCATCTCCTCCATGCCGGCAGGAGAAAACACCTCGACTACAGGGATCATGCTCGTCTGCGCCTCGATTTCTACTTCTCTGTCGTCAAGCTTGCCGGAGCGGAACATCTTCCTGAATTTTTCTCTCGTGCGCATGGCGAGTTCCAGCTCTTCGTTTTGTGCTCCGCTATTCGAGGTGAGGTGATTTCTGCGTACTTTTCGCGAGGCTTTTACCGGCAGGAGAATGTCGAGAAGCCGATCTTCAGCCAAGGCCTCAGCCTTAGGCCGCAGCATCTCATATTCCTCCTCCTTTACCATGTTGACGCCGATCTCCATGAGGTCTCGAATCATGGATTCCACGTCACGGCCCACATATCCAACCTCAGTGAATTTTGACGCCTCCACCTTGAGAAAAGGGGACTGCGCCAATTTGGCAAGTCTTCGAGCGATTTCTGTCTTTCCCACGCCAGTCGGGCCGATCATGATAATATTCTTGGGGGCTATCTCATCCCGCAATTCCTCCGGGACCTGAGTTCTCCGCCACCGATTCCTCAGCGCAATGGCCACCATCTTCTTTGCCGTTTGCTGGCCGACAATATACTTGTCGAGTTCAGATACTATTTTTCGCGGGGTGAATGTTTCCATTAAACCTCTCATTCTCATTGCACGACGGACGCGACCCGCCTGCGTCGGAGGTCAGAGTCTCCCCAGACACGACAGGACTACTCGTGTCAAGATACCAATTGGGGCTAAGACGTCTCCAGAACCTCCATAGTCACGCGATCGTTGGTATAGACGCATATATCTGCGGCAATAGCCATAGCGATCCTTGCGATGTCCTGTGCCGGAAGTTCTGTGTGGGCCAACAAGGCCCTCGCCGAGGCCAAGGCAAAATTGCCTCCGCTGCCGATGGCTATCGTTCCGTCGTCCGGTTCCACCACATCGCCGGTACCCGAAATGAGGTAAGTCTTAGTATGGTCTGCCACGATCAACAGAGACTCCAGTCTCCTCAACATCCGGTCTGTGCGCCACTCCTTCGCAAGCTCCACCGCAGCTCGAGTCAAATTCGCCGAGTATTTTTCGAGCATTTGGTCGAATTTTTCCAGGAGCGTCAAGGCGTCCGCCGTGGAGCCGGCGAAACCGGCGAGAATTGAACCATCCTTACCCAGCCGTCTGATTTTCTTGGCAGAATGTTTCATAATTGTCTCCCCGAGGGAGACCTGACCGTCGGCCGCCATAACGACTTGTCCGTCGCGGCGCACACACAAGACAGTGGTTGATCGGACCCGTGATCTTTTCATGGTACTCTGGTTACCCCGATTGATCCAGCGAAACCGTACACCCTCTTCACCGCGTCGACAGCGCCAGACACGCCTCATGTCTCATCTTTGTGAAAACCGCTTCTGGGGTGTGCTTTATCATACACATCCATGAGCTTGGCTAAGTCCACTTTGGTATAACGCTGGGTCGTAGAAAGGCTGGAATGCCCCATCATTTCTTGAATGGACCTCAAATCGGCGCCCCCGTGAAGCATGTGTGTCGCAAATGAGTGACGAAACGAGTGAGGCGATGCATCTAGTGATAAACCCGCGTTCAAGAGGTGCGCCTTTAATTTACGTCGAATACTCCGGGAAGACAACGGGCCTCCTCGGGCATTGAGAAAGAGCCTGTCCGTATAAGTCTTGGCCGCAGCGCCTGAGCGGCCTGCCATTCGAACACACAGATATTCTTCCACCGCTGCGGTCGCTCGGCTCCCGACAGGCACGTACCGCTCCTTGCGGCCCTTGCCCATCACCCTCACCCATCCATTTTCCAAGTCGATATCGTGCAATTTCAGAGACGTTAATTCGCCCACTCGAAGTCCTGATGAATAGAGCAATTCGAAAATCGCAGCATCTCGTTTGGACATGCCGGGGTTGCGTCGGAAAAACCGGTCCAAGTCATCGACGCTCAATGCCCGCGGGAGGGGCCGACCTCGCTTGGGCGGTCGGACGGTCGCCGCAGGATTGGTGTGCACAATCCCCTCTCGGACGAGAAACTTGAAAAATGAGCGAATGCACGCAACTTTGCGGGCAAGGGATTCCTTCGTGAGATGAGCGAAGCGGTCGGCAAGAAATTCTCGAATGAGCAGTGTGTCGACGCGGCTAATGTCGGACAGCACATCCGGATCGACGCCAACGGCAAAGCGTTGGAAATCTTCCAGATCAGCCCTATATGCTCGACACGTCTCCGGCGACCGCATCTTCTCGGACCTCAGATACTGCGCGAACAACGCAACTGCCTCTTGATACACCATGCGTCCTGAGCCTCCATCCGAATTCGAGAAAACGAGACAGCCTTATCTCGAGGGTTGCGCCTCTGATGGGGGAGGGTAAGCCCCTTGCGACGCCTCCTCGGGGGACGCTTTCCGGTGGGCTGCGCTGACCTTGTCAGCCAAGGTGGCGCGGGCGCGCTCATCCGGCGTCAGTTTCAATGCATGCTCGTAGTCGGCCAGGGCTTGTTTAGTGCGGCCTTTTGCCGAGTACACCAAGGCCCTGTTCTCGAAAAAGGTCGGATTGTTCGGGTCCAGCGAAATCGCCTTGCTGTAATCTTCCAGGGCCCTGTCTAAATCATGCATCTCATGATAGATGAGGCCCCTGTTGTTGTACGCGACCGCATCGCGTGCATTTAATTCTATCGCCCTATTGTAGTCAGCTACGGCCTTATCCTGTTCCTTCAGTTTGTAGTACGCGTCGGCCCTTATCCGGTAAATCTCTGCATTGCCAGGCTCCTTTTCCAAGGCCGAAGAGAAATCCTCTATCGCCTTCTTAAACTGCCCCAGCTTGTAATGAGTCAGGCCGCGATCACGATAGGCGGCGACCAACATGGGCTGAACTTTGAGAGCGCGTGTCCACAAATCGATGGCCTGCTTTTCTTTCCCTTGGCGATAATTATCCAAGGCCTCGCGACACAGCTCCTCAGCACGGTTGGCCCTGAGTCGTTCGATTCTTTGTTCAACGTCGCGCTGTTCCTGGCTGGCCCCCGCGAGCTGAAGGTATGCGATATATTGCTCGAGGGCCTTTTCCAGATCGCCTTTCTTCTCATAGATGGCGCCCAGAGTCCTCAGCGCCAAAAGATTCTTCTTATTCAGACTGAGCGCCTGTTTGAGGTCCTTGACAGCCTGCTCGAGGTCACCCTTTTCACTGCGCACCAAGCCCAAGGTAGCGTAGATCACGCTGTCTCGCTTGCCGTATTTCAACGCGGCAACAAGGTCATTAAGACTGCCTTCCAGGTCTCTTGCGTGGTACTTCGCCACTCCTCGATTCGCCAGGGCAAAGGCGTAATCGGGCTTGATCTCCAAGGCTCGATCATAATCCCGGATTGCCTGCTCGTACATCCCTTTGCGTTTGTACGCGACGCCTCGATTGTTGAACGCAAGATGATCACGGGGATCCTGTTTTATGGCTTGCGAAAAAAGGGATATGGCGTCATCCAACCTATTCTGCGTGAGGGCTTCGACGCCCTGATTGTACACATCCACCGCCTCCTGGGCTTCCTGCTGCGCATAAGCCGTCAGGCTCAGGAGTAACAGCATGATTACCACGCGCACGCTCGACATTCTCATGCTACTGCATGTCCTTTCACGCATGACTGATACACTGGGCGTTTCTACGGCAACTCGTTGGGCTGATGCGAGGGCCAAGAGATCCGGGCGAAACGCCCATTTATCTAATATATTCTAGCATAAAAAAGCAAATAAAATAATATAGTAAGATACCTAAATTAAGAAACCAGCCAGTTTTATCTCTAACCTAATATAATTTATATTTTTACTTGACATGTAAAAATGGGCGTGTTAAAGCCCCGACTCAGCTACGCCCTTCAAAGGGCTAAATTCAGTTCCATTCACTCAAAGCTACGCTCTCAAGTAATCTGTGAAGGATCTGACTAAAGGAGGATGAGGTATGGTGATAAGAGTTTCTGCACTCATCGCATGTCTTTGCATCGGTATTTTGTTCATTTCCTCGTATGATACAACAGCGGGAGGCCCCCCGATACCACCGGCCCCCGCATACCAATGCGCTCCGCCGGTGTGCGGAGTCCCTGCCTCCGGGCCGCGTCCTTTCGCGTTGTGCAGCGGGGTGCTCCAGCTTTGTTCACGGGTTTGCGGCACGGTGCTGGGTTGTCCGGCTGCGTTGGCGTCAGCGATCCTCGATCCTCCTCCACCCGTGTTCCCTCGGCGTCGCGCATTCTGCGCGCCGCCTATGTGCGCGCCGGCTCCGGTGTGTGCGCCGCCTGTCTATATGCCGCCTCCGGCAAGACCCATCACGAAGGTAAAACCTCGAGCGGCAATTACTGTGGCCCCGCCCCCCGTTGCGTGCGCCCCGGCGCCGGTTCCATTCCGCATGGCCCAATGTGCGCCGAGAAGACCGGTGCTCGGATGCGCAGGCTTGTGCGCAGCTATCCTTGATATGCCCTTACGCCTGTGTGCGGGGCTTCTCAGCGTGTCTGACGGGCCCCTGGGGCCCGTGGCCGGAGCTTTTGAAACGGCAATGACCAGTTATGAGGCATTGTGGTGAGCTGGTCCGGCGGTTAATCGATCGATCCGCCACTGCTCCCGCGACCGTACGCCGCCTCGAACTCATCGGCAGCAAGGCCCATAGTCCATATATTGCTTCCGATCTCCTCGGAATGGATAAAGTGGGATCCATTCCACTCCTAAAAAAACCCCAATTCCTCCTAATCTTGGGAACGCCTGGCGTTCCCTTTTTTTTAGGATCGTATAAATTGATCCTTTGCCTCTTCTTTTAACCTTCTCTTTCGATCGCGTTCGGCTTGACGCGCTGCCGTCTCTTCTCGAATACGCTCGGCGCGCTGTCTTTTGAGTTCAGCTTCCTGTTCCAACTGTCTTTCCCTCTGCTCCCGTTGCAACTTTTCTTCTGCAATTTTGAGGCGCTGCTCGTCGAGCACAAATTCATCGAGTTTTCTGCCCTCATCGCTGAACGCATGGCATTGTTGCAGGTGTTTGCGCACGAGGCTTCCCGGTACATCGATGATGACCGCGCCGCAGGTGGGACATCTATGAGTCCCTTGGGTTGAGTGCGGATCGACGAGCGCGAAGCCTTGCGTCGTAAGTTCTGACTCCGAAAGGGTCGTGGGCCGCCAGAGGTCTTTCCTTTTGAGAAGTCCCCATCCAGGCCTTTGGACCCACAGAGTTTCCCATTCCCGCTCGGGTCGGGTCAGACGATATGAGAACGTGCCGCAATGCACCCAGATAAGAGGGGCGTGACTTGTGCCGTCTCCTTCCCTGCTGAACATGCAGCGCTCCTTGACAAGACGCATTCTGTTTCCCTACTATTCGTTTTTAACCTATGGGGGGAGCCTTGTGAAGATCGCATTCAACTAAAGGGAATGATTAAAAATTATGGATCAATATGCTGACGCCTCAGCTCTACCCCGCCGTGTGATCACTGCAGTGGGCAGTCTGCCGCACCTCGATGCCGACGATGCAGTGGAACTCATCATGAGTTCGCTCAACACTGCGCCACACGCTCCTCAGCTCCCGCGTATGGACCCGCGGGAGCAGATGTGGATACAGTTCGGCGAGCACATTCCATACTTTCGAATTGATACGGAGACGCTCACCTACTATTTCGATACGAGCGGTCATGACTATCCGGAAATCGAACGATTTTACGAAGCGTATCTAAGGATCATAGAGGGCGAGGCAGCTGAGCATTTCGCAGTTGGTTCGCAGCATGGCCGAGGCATTGAGGCATTCCTTTCTCGACTCTCCGAAGACGGCAGGACGTTTCCAATCATAAAGCTGCAAGTCACGGGGCCTTTGAGCTTCTCGCTGACCGTGACGGATGAAACTCGGAAGCCCATTTTTTATCACCCCGTGTTTCGAGATGTCGCAGTGAAGGCCATGGGGCTTAAGGCTGTGTGGCTGCTCGAAAAGTTTCGTCCCTTCGGCGAGAAGATAGTGTTGTTTTTTGACGAGCCAGGCCTGAGCGCGTACGGCTCTTCCGCGTTTCTCGGTGTCTCCAAAGAAGACGTCGTCGAATCGCTTGCTGAGGTGATGGGCATGGTGACTGAGAGAGGAGGCGTCACCGGCGTCCACTGCTGTGGCAACACCGATTGGGGTTTGTTGATGGAAACCCCGACGCGCATTATCAACTTCGATGCCGTTGACTACATGGAGAGCATGTCCATCTACACGGTTCAACTTAAAGAATTTCTCCAGAGGGGAGGCGTGCTTGCATGGGGAGCCGTGTGCAATGATGAGAGGGCTGCTATGGAATCGGCTCAGGACGTTATTGCGAGGCTGGAACGCGGGATGAGGCTCCTGATCGAGCAAGGAATTGATGCCGACGTGCTGCGGGAAAGATATATGGTGACCCCGGCGTGTGGATGCGCCAACCTAGACCTAGGACTGTGCCGGCACGTCTATCACACGTTGTCAGAACTCGAGAACATACTCGCGAACGACTCGTCGAAAGAGATGCAATGAAAAAAATCGTCCTTCATGAGATGCCGAAACGCAGTACGGTATTTCAGCGGTACAAACCTGGCCCTTGTGGAAAGAATGATTACTCTTAAGAGAAATTCAGGCGGTCGTCCCGCGGAGCTCTACTGATTCTCAGGATAAGCGGAGCGGCGAAGACGACTTTGCGCGAGGGTAGGGCAGACGCGATAATCCAATTGATCGTCCCCTCGGGGACGATGATCTGTGCATACAAGAAGGAGCCCTCATGGGTACAACCATAGCCGTCGCCGGCAAAGGCGGCGTAGGCAAGACGTCTATCACGGCGCTCATGATCAAGGCGTTGATTGAAGCAGGGAAGAAGCCTATTCTGGCCATCGATGCTGACTCGAATTCAAATCTCCATGAGGTGCTGGGGGTGCCTCAGCCCCGAAGCGTCGGGTGTGTGCGAGAGGAAGTGCGAAAATTAGGGGACGAGATCCCCGGGGGGATGTCCAAGGACCGATTCATGGAATACCAGATTCAGGCATCTCTCGAAGAAACGAAACACTTTGATTTCTTATCCATGGGCAGGCCGGAAGGATCCGGCTGCTACTGCATGGCCAATAACATACTGCGCGAGATCATTTCTAAGCTGACTTCAAATTATGCCTTCGTGGTTGTGGACAACGAGGCCGGTATGGAGCACTTGTCCCGAAGGACAGAGGAAGAGGTGGATCATCTCTTTGTCATTTCTGATCCCGCGCCCCGAAGTCTGAGAACCATTGCGAGGATTGCAGAACTCATAGACGAATTGGGCGGACGGATTCATCATAAGCACCTCATACTGAGCCGCGTACAGGGCGATACAGAGGATCTTCCGCAGGGCACCAAGAAAGAAATCCAACGACTCCCGTATCCACCCGAGGCCGTGATCCCCTATGATGAGGCGCTCGTAGATTTGGACTTGAGAGGCGAACCCTTGATCAAAATATCCACTGACGCCCCGTCCTTCAAAGCAGTGGACAATCTCCTGCGGTCGCTCAAGATAATGGCTTGATGAGGTTCATTGCCGTTATTCTTAGAGAACCGCGTATCACGCCGAATTTTGGTGAAAAAATGCAGGCCCTACTCCATGTCACCATCTCAGCGCTTGACGTAGTTGTGTCCCCTTTTCGCCGCAACCCATTGCGTTTCATTAGGATTGCCGCCTTTACCGAAATCCCTGGAATTACGTCCAGGCGCGCGCATTCGTGATGACGTCCGCAAACCCCACTCTTAGACGGCTCGGCGCTCTCCTGTTCATCGGTCTCCTATTGCCTGTGAGCAGTGTGTTCAGCGAAGAAGAGATGAGTGTTTTTTTGCAAGCAGACCCGGGGCGCGTCCTACAGTTTCCTCGCGACCATGGGAAGCACCCCGATTTTCAGACAGAATGGTGGTATTTCACGGGTAATTTGACGTCGCCGGACAAAGACTTTGGTTTCCAGCTTACCTTTTTCCGCCGTAGTCTGGTTCGTGAGCGTCCAAAGCTCGACTCCCACTGGACAGCCCGCGACCTCTACCCTGCGCATTTTGCCCTCACAGACAAGACTGGGAAACGCTTTTATCATTTCGATATGATTGCGCGGGAAGGGCCGAACCTCGCAGGGGCCGCACAGGATGACCTCGAGGTGCGCGTCCGAAACTGGAGCGTGAAGCGTGAGGGGGAGCGCCTCATTTTGGAAGCACAGCAAGGAGACGTTGCCATAAAGCTCGCTCTGACTCCCCTTAAACCCGTCGTCCTGCACGGAAAAGACGGCTACAGCAGAAAAGGCAACAATGAAAGCCAAGCTTCCCACTATTATTCATTCACAAGGCTTGCGGCGCGCGGGACGGTGACGCTTGCTGGCAAGGAGTACGCGGTCGAGGGCCTTGCCTGGATGGATCATGAATTTGGCTCAAGCATTCTCGCCGGGGACCAGGCTGGCTGGGACTGGTTCAGCCTTCAGCTGGATGATGGAACGGACCTGATGGTCTTTCACTTGCGTCGAAAGGATGGCTCTTTCGAAACACCTTTCGGTACGCTGGTCTCTCCTGATGGCGCTGCGGTGCCCCTTGTGGGAGACGACCTCACCATCGTTCCACGAGGTCAGTGGAGGAGTCCTGTGACCAACGCGCTCTACCCTGCAGCGTGGACGATCACTGTTAAGAAAACAGACACCACCTTAGAGGTTGCGCCGGCTGTGTCTGATCAGGAGTTGTCGGCAGGCAAGTCCACCCAGGTAATCTATTGGGAGGGAGCTGTGCACCTGCGAGGCCGTCATCAGGGCAGACCGGTGACGGGTGCCGGCTATGCAGAACTTACGGGTTATGCGCATTCCATGGGGGGAAGGCTCTGAAACACGGTCGGAGCCTTCTTTCATGAGCAAAAAAATATCGGCCGATTTCTATTGACATGGTTCCTCATTAATGAGTAAATTGATGAGCCGGAGGTGAGGGACATGGAGATACTCTTTCTGGTCTCAGTCGGGACAGCCGTGATATGGCTCGCCTTTGGAAACAAGAAAGACTGGACCGGAATCTAAAAAAAGAAGATCAAAACACTGTAAACGTTGCGTGACCGGAAATGCCTGCAAAAAAATGACACCAGGTACTTCCGGTCGACGTTTTTCAGGGTAATAATGTTTCTTGCGGCTCTATGAATCCAAGACGCTGAAAGTCTCCCATGGCCTTGCTGCACATGCATACACAACCCGAGATGACGCGTCACCTCGTGGAGAAGCGGCTGTTTCTCGATGATCCCGTGGTTGTCGTGGACGTCGGCGCAAGAGGGGGATATGACGAGGCATGGGACGCGTTCGGCGATCAACTAGTGGTCATCGGTTTCGAGCCTGAACCCGAAGAGTGCGAACGCCTCAATTCCAACGCCCCTCCTCACGTCACATATCTTCCCTACGCCCTTGGCGCCAGGAACGAGACGAGAGATTTTTACGTGGCCGCCTTTTCAGGATCAAGCGGTTTGTGCAGCGGCGACACCGAATTCATTCAAAGGTTTTTCGAGGGAGACAACCTAAAAACGGTGCGTACCGAGGCAATCCAGGTGCATCCACTAGACTCGGTACTGACAGAGCGGGGTATCGGGCCGGTAAATTTCATCAAACTGGACTGTGAAGGAGCGGATTTAGAAGTCCTCCAAGGGGCGGAGAGGCTCCTCCATCAGCCGCAAACGCTCGGCGTGCTCGTTGAAGTGTGGTTTCAGAGAGAATCGAGACGCTGCGGCTACACGTTTGCGGATATTCATGAGCATCTGACCGAGCGGGGCTTTTTGCTCTTTGACATGGATTCATACCGGTATAATCGAAGGTCGATGCCGTTCCCATTTGTTTCAGATATTCGCGATGAAACAGGTCGGTTGATACCAGGCCAGACAACCCACGGCCAAATAGTGAGGGGTGACGCCCTCTACTTAAGGGATTTCATTCAGAATCCTCCCCTGGCGCAGCGGAATGGAAAGGCGCGGCTGCTTCTCAAGCTGGCATGCTTCTATGAAATATGGGGGCTCCAGGACTGTGCAGCAGAGATCCTTCTCCACTGCGCAAATGATCTCTCCGGCTTAGTAGATATTGAGCTTCTCTTGGATTTGCTCACGCCTGAACTCCGGGGCATAAAATTGAGTTATCGGGAATATGTGCAGTGGACCTCGTCAAACCCTTTGAGTCTGAGGCCATCATTGTCTTCTGTGCAGGATGTCCTGAAGCGAGTGGCAGAGGTCATCCTCCGTTTTGAAGGCAAACCGGGGGCTATCATTCGACATGGCGTCGGTTGGTTGGCGCGGCGAGGAAAATAATAGTGTCGAGGATGTTTCTATGAAGGCCGGGAGCGGTTTACTGAGGAATACTTTGGCGCTCTCCGTTCCCAACGCCATCAACCCCTTCTTGAGTTTTGTCCTTGTCTTGGTGATCTCCCGCTGCCTCGGGGCGGAAGGGCTTGGCCAGTATTCCCTGCTTTTGTCTTTTTCTCTCATATTCACCACCATAGCGTCGCTGGGCCTTGGAAGCCTGGTCGTACGAGAAGTGTCGCGTGAGCCTTCGCACGTCCACGCCTTTTTCGTCAATTCCATGGCGTTTGGCTTCGTCTCCTCGATAGTGGGCTTGTTGGTCATGAACCTCGTGATCCACGCGATGAACTACGACGCGACAGTGGCGCTCGGCGCCTTCTTCTGCTCGCTTGCCCTCATACCCGGCACGGCAATCAGATATATGGAGTCCATTTTTCGAGGCCTGGAAAGATCGGAATTCGTCGCCGCGGGCTTTGCCTTCGAGAACGGCCTGCGCGTGTTGGTGTGCGTACCGTTGGTGTTGCTGGGCTATGGGATCGTCGCTATCTTTGCGGTCATTACTGTCATACGGATTCTTGGTTTTTTCCTGCTCTACCATTTTTACGTGAAGATCAACGGACGTCCTGGGTGGTCGTTTAGACCGGATTTATGGCGACATCTCACCCGTGAAGCACCTACATTCGCCGGTATCGCTATCTTTTCGACCTTGCATTTGAACATGTGCGAGGTCATGCTCTCGAAACTTCAAAGTATCGAGGCAGTGGGCATTTTTTCTGCCGCGGGACGTATTATCAACATGTGCCAGACCCTGCCTCTCGGGTTTTCCCTTGCAGTGCTGCCTTTCTTGACCAAGAAATCGGGCGAGGGTATGCACGACCTTCGTCAAGGTTCGGTTGACGCCCTGAGGTATGTATTTATCGGTGTGTGTCCCGTTGTGGCAGGTGCCTTTGTCTTGGGAGACCAGATCATAGGTCTCGTATACGGGGCCAAGTTTGTCTCTGCAGGTCCCGTCCTCCGCTATCTCTCCTTTGTGATGCTCCCTTATAGCATGGTCTTAATTCTTGCCCAGCTGTTGATTGCTACGAACAACCAACGCGTCGATCTCGTGATCAATATCTCAGCTGTGGCGCTCAGTTTTGTGTTCAACTATCTGTTCATCCCACAACTGGGCGAACTTGGAGCAGTCCTTGCTGCCTTTCTGACGCTCGTCATTTTGAATCATCTCCAATACCTCTCCATCAAAAAACTCCTCTTCAAGATGCCTCTGCTGCGCATACTTTGGAAACCGGCTGCCGCGAGCGTTGCCATGGGCGTAGCGACCTATTTCATGCAAGGGTGGCATCTGTTCCTGAATATCGGGTTATCGGCATGCCTCTACGTCGGATTTGCCTTGCTGTTGAGGATGCTTACGGAAGACGAGTTGGTTCGGATACGGAAAGCAATTCGTGTTGGGATGAAAGGGTAGCCGTCATGATAACATGGATCAAATCCCTGGTTCGCGATTCATCCTTCCCCTTCAAAGACTTCCTTCACAGCTCATATAATGCGCTGCCGCCCTCCATTGCCTATGGCAAGGTCTATCGAGATATGCTGCGCCTTTTCCAAGAAAGCGACTCATGGGACCGACGCGCGTACGAGAATTACCAAAACCGCCGACTTTCAGAACTCATAAAACATGCTTATCATAATGTCCCATACTATCGAGAAGTCTTTGATGAACATGGACTGGCTCCGAAGGACATTCAGACCGTCTCGGACCTCAAAAAGCTCCCGCTCCTCACGTCGGATATTATGAAAAACCGCTGGGATGACTTTGCCGCCAAGAATGTTTCGCCTTTTCAAAGAGAGATGTCCCACACAAGCGGCAGCACAGGCCCTGCCCTCTATTTCTATTTTGACAATACGACGATCCCTGTGGAACGAGCCCAAGCCATGCGCCACCTCATGTGGCTGGGCTACAAATCTGGGGACAAAATTGCCGTCATCAAAAGTCAGCCGCTGCAGACCTCTGAGAAAATGTTCAAGTATCTCATGGGTGCAAAAGAACTCAGGGTATCCTTGGCCGAGCCTACTGAGGACAACTTGCGGCAAATAGCCGAGGCGCTTGCCCAGTATAGGCCTGCGTTCATAAGAGGCTGGCCGTCAAGCATCTACACCATCGCCAGATGGCTTTGTGAAAATCGCCGTCAAATACCCCGTCCAAAATACATCGTCACGTCCTCGGAGAATCTCTATTCTTATATGAAAAAGAGGATCGAAGAATGTTTTAATGCGCCGGTGGTCGACGCGTACGGCCAGAGCGAGTTTGTTGCCTACGCCTTCCAGTGCGCATACCGCGGGGCGTATCACGTTCAGATGGAAACGAGCATTGTCGAGTTCATCCCATACCGGGGCAATCTGTGCGAGATCGTGGGCACATGTCTGTGGAATACGGCCATGCCATTTATCCGCTACAAGACAGGGGACCTTGCTATTAAGGGCAGCGAGCCGTGCCCATGCGGGAGGCAATCAGACACCATCGCCGAGGTGATCGGAAGGACTTCGGACATCGTGTTCAGAGACGAAACATCTGGCGCCATCTCTCCTCTCTCCTCTTGCTCCTTTTATGACTCAGAAGAGATTAAGGAAGCGCAAATACTCATGGAGGGTGACGGCGTGGTGAGGGTACGGATCGCGCCCAGACGTGTGGGATTTGGCGCCCTTGATCTCCGGATTAAGGAGGAGATCGCAAGGTGTTTGGGTGTAGCAGACGAAAAGATAGTCGTGGAGGAAGTCGAGGCGATTCAACCCGCAGAGAGCGGCAAAAAGGCTCTTGTCATCGGGAGGTCACCAAGTTTGTGACCGAGAGCAACGCGTATCTCTGACGCATGGCTTCTCTCTACGAGAGGCCGCGCCGCATATCTGGCTGCTCGCGCTATCCTAAGTCTCTCGACCAGCGCACAAGCTCATATCGATCAGTATTTTAGCTGCCGTTTCGAATGCAATGCGGCGAGCTTCTTGAAACTCTCGCCTCGAAACTCGATGATCTCGAATCCTGCATCAAAATCGTCGCTGGGATCTCTTGGTTTGAGCCAACGACAATGGGCCTCGACCTCTATCCCTCTTGTTGATTCTCCGTCGATCACTTGCAAAACAAATCTCTTTCGCTCCCCGAGCTTCACCGGCAAACCCATGACCCGGAATCCGTGCTCCGATATGTCAACCACATATCCAGCCTGCTCTTGTTTGCCGACCTCGAATACCGGTATGGGCGGCTCAACCTTATGGCGTTCTTCTTTTCTCAGTTTCTCGTCAACCTCTAGGGAAGGCGCGAGCATGAGCAATTTTTCCCAGTCGTCTTGCGAAATGGCAATTATTTCAAATCCTGCGTCTAAATCGTCTTCCAGTGGGTACGGCTTCACCCAGCGGCACACAGCCTGAACCTCGCACGGCTCCACGGGAATCGCCTCATCCCCTTGGATCACCAGCCTTTTTATCTCGTTTACCCTCGCCCGTATGCCAACCACGCCCAGCCCATGTTCAGATATATTATGCACCCAGCCCCTGTTGTCAGGGTAGGAAGGATCGTACACGAACAGCGGCGCTTCTAGGTATTCCCTTCCTTCAGCCCTGAAATCTCCGCTGACATCGGCGTCAGCGCCGCTTCGACCCGTTACTACCGAGGCGGAGTCATACCCAAACATGACCACATTCTCTCTTTCAATGCCGTTGTTCCGCTACAGACGGGCGTGCGCCAACCTTTCGGATTGATGGCGTAGAAAACTATTCAGTTCCAAAAATCATTCCTTTTTTCATCTACATTGAGACTAAACTGCGCATACAAGGGTGTCAAGAATATTCGAAGGGATGGAGACAAAAGCGAGGCAAAAACGTCGTGTGGGACTGCCCGCATCTTCGACGCTCGGATTGCGGTCTTCCCACACAATGGTTCCAGGGCCGTCGATTAAACTGATACATAATATTTTGAAAGAAACTACAAAAAATATTGATTTCTTTTCTTGTCTTTGATAGGCACCGCTCTAGCCTGACGCAATCGGGACGATCTCGATTAAGCCGTAATTTCAAATAAAAAGGCGGTCATTGATGAACGGGGAACATGATTTTACCGTAAGGGACTTACTTAATATTATTTATCGCAGAATTTGGATCCTGAAAGTGGTCGTCATCCTCTTCCCCCTCAGTGTGCTCATCGCATGCCTCGTGATGACGCCGACTTATGAATCCGCCGGGAAGATCGTCGTGACAGCCAAAAAAGACACCACGTCCCTCCTTACCGGCGTCCCTGGGACCGGTCCCTCTCAAATCGTGAACCTCAACGTGGATGAAATGGATCTCAACACCGAAATGGAGATCCTCAGGAGCCTAGATCTCTGGACCGAAACGGTGAAAGCCCTGGGTCCGGAATTGCTGCGAGGCGGAACTCCAGGGATACTTACTAGATTGAACCAGGGCATTGGCTCTCTTCTTGGCGAAGGGCCGCCTGCGCCTATCCCGACGCCTTCCGCCAATGGCGACCAGAACGATCGGCTGCGGAGTATTGCAAAATCTCTGTTGGCAAACTTCAATGCCGTACCCACTCCCAAATCCAAGGTAATCGACG
>CAYRVH010000014.1:13497-18312 GCA_964427855.1 uncultured Syntrophaceae bacterium | reverse complement strand
GGTTCAAAAGATTCTGACTACGCTGCTCGATAAATACATCCCCTACCACCTCAAGGTCTATTCGCTGCCGCAGGCAGAGGTGTTTTTCGCAGAACAAGTCAAAGAAGCAAAAGAAAGTTATGATCGAGCCAGCCAGGAGCTGACTGAATTTAGAAAACGGTGGAACCTCTCCCTGCCGGAACGGCAAAAGCAAGAACTCATAGCGATGATCAAATCTATTGACGATGCGCTGCTCGACGTCAACTCCAACGTGAGTCAATACGAAAAGATGATGGCAATCATGCAGGCTGGGGGCATGGCCACGGGGCAGCTTAGCCCGAGCATGCAAAGGGGCGGCGAGAATACCGTCATCAATGTTATGGCAGTGCAGCTACTCCAGGCTGAGCAGAAGCAGCTCCAGGTAGGGGAAATCTTCACTGCCGAGAGCAGAGATTATCGCGCCGCGTCTGATCAAGCGCGAGACCTGGCCAACAAATTCAAAGAGGTCCTGGCTGGCGAGCTCTCCATCCTGAAGACAAAAAAGGCCACCCTGGAGAATAACAAGAACTCGCTGCTCGAGGATATGCGCTTGCTCGTGGCCAAGACGGAAGACGCAAGGGTGCTTCAACTCCAGGAGACTATCGCCAAAGAGCAGTATCTTCAGATGGTCAGCAGAGCTCAAGCGGCCAGAATGGATAATGTTGAAAACCGCCAAAAGCTTGTGGACGTGAAAGTCCTTGCGCGACCATTTGTTCCGACCGCGCCTGTATTCCCCAAGACCGGCCTCTTTTTCCTTGCAGCGCTCATTTTTTCTGTTCCACTGGCCCTGGGCATCATCTTTACCGCTCATTTCTTCGACTACACCTTCGACAGTCCGGGCGGCCTCGAGAAGGCGACTGGTTTCAGAGTGCTGGCAACCATCGGGAAACTTAGGAGGGGCAAGCCTTTGAAGCAGGACGCGGAATGAGAGCATCGAAGGCAAGGCTTCACTTTCTATTACTTATCGCTGCCGCCGCGATTTTCTGCGTGGACGAGCAGTACGATGCCCATGCATGGATCAGCGATGTGGATACGGGCGTCATCGCCTCTATGGCTGACGACACTATCTATATGCAAGGTCAAGCGGGACAACATGTCTTTCAGCTCATGGGGATCTGTTCTTGGTGCGAAGACGGCGCGGATATCGTTGCCGTGTTTGAGGGACTTACACATGCGACACTTGCGCCCTATCCCAATTATTTCGGCAAGTCCCCGGTGAGGGCGTTGGTGGTAAAGGACGGCCGCGAGGAATTCTAGGAGCGTTTTTTTCTCATCCGCAATGTTTCGTAGAGGTCGATATACTTTTGTACAACGACGTTCCAGTCACGATTCGCCTCGACCCATTTCCGAGCCTGCGTACCAAGCGCGCGTCTTAGGGATTCGTCCTGTAATACCGTCCAACATGCGTCCACAAGGCTGTCAACACTGTCGGACTTGAAAAGCACTCCGTTCACTCCTTGCTCAACAATCTCGAGATGTCCGCCGACGTCGCTGGCGATCAAGGGCTTACCCATGGCCATTATTTCCAGCGGCTTGAGAGGAGTCACCAGGGATGCTTCTCGGCCCAACCGCCGAGGGAGGATAAGCACATCACACAAGCGGTAGTAATCTCTTATCCTCTCGTGGCTTACCCTCCCGGTGAAAATGACGCGGCCGGCGAGTCCACTCTCTTGCGCCATTTCCCGGAGCGGCGCCATGAGTTCACCATCCCCCACCAAGAGCAGCTGCAGTGTAGGAAACTCATGGGAGAGCGACGCAAAGGCCTGAAAAAGAAGATCCAGCCCCTCGTAATGAAAAAAATAGCCGATGTATCCCATGACCAGTGAATGGTATAGGCCAAGGCTACGGGCAAGGTCTGGATCAGGGTCGCCGGGGGCAAAGCGGGTGCAATCCACCCCGTTGGGCGCCACCGTAATGTTGTCGGCGGGTACTCCCCGACGGAGCACCTCATTTCTCAGAGCGTCGGCGATTACCACGCAATGGTCAGCTTTTCTCAATGCGATAGTCTCCAGGGCGCGCACGCCCCGGTATCGCAACGACGTCTGACTGAGACCATAACGACCCGTGTGAGAATCCTCCCAGATGCCGCGCATTTCATAGATAGCAGGAATGCCTCGAATGTGGCCGGCTATGTCCCCCACCAACCCGCAGGTAAACGGCGAGTGCGCATGGATCACATCAGGCGCAAAAGAGGAGCAAAGTCCAAGCGTCAGGCGGAGAAGTGAAATGTTCTGGACCACTCGCAGAGCAGACCTTATAGGGCTGGGATCATAAACCTCAGCATGGGGCGCAAGCAGTTTTCCACAGCTCCGATAGTATTTGACCCCATTGATCGTTTCGCTACGACTCACGTCGAGCTTGCCAGCCGGGGCCTGCGAAGGCGACGTGACCACCGCGACATCCAAGCCTCTTGCTGCTTGTTTTGACACGATCTCTTGGCTGCGAACCGCGTAGCCATGCGTCCCGGGAACCGATCGGTGTAGTATGTGAAGTACCCTCAACGCGTCTCCTCCCTGGATTGCCTCTGCGGGAGATCGCAATGGTAATCGTGGTCAACATCCATAACGAACTTGCGTCGCGTGACGCGCAAAGACAAGTGTTCGCTGCCTGTCACGGCTGCGAGTCCCAAGGGACTCGGCGCTGTCAGTTCACGGGGCGTGCAACCCAAGGCGTATTCTCGCAGACAATCGTTTCGATAATCGTTTCATAACGGTACATTTTCCCAATCTCCGAAGCATTCCGCAAGTTCTGGGGGGATGCGCAAAAGCCGATGAGGAAAATGCACGGCGATGAGCGTCCGAAGAGGAAAACTCGCATGAACTTGTATCCTCAGCGTTGTGCAGGTCTCCAATCTGCCGTACGCAGGGGAGTACCATCCGCCTATGGGGTCTAATGAACCGGTGTAGCAGCGGAACTCAGCCGCGTCGAACCCATAAAAAGAGATCTCCATGGCGAGATCCTTGTGATAGGCGGCGAAGCGACCCACGGCCAGTTGAACCACCAGCCAATCTGGATGGAAATGGAGATACCATTCCACACGTCCGCCGCCTTTTGCTTGAATCTCGTCGCCCACGAGGACGCCTCGCTCATACCAATGAACGATGGATCGAGTAAGCAGAAAGGCCTTGGATTCCTGAATCGCCTGCAGCAACCTCCATCCCTCGCCGGATCGAGAAGCTCCCAGACGGGCGTCCATCGGATGTGACCAGAGAAATGTGTCGATGGGTCGCGTAGGTTCAGCCTCGCCAATAACCACGGTATTGTGCGCAGAGGCGCCTCGAAAATAATCCCGCCATGTGGGCGCCCCGTTGTATCGCATAGTCCCAGGATCCACGAGAAATGGTCGGCCGCAAACGGTCAAGACGAAGCCAAGCGCGTCTGCGTGCCCATGTCCGTATCCGGGGGCAATCCCGAGGGGTCCTCCGTCAAGGATCAGATGCAGCCTCGGATCGGCGCTGACCTGATAGCCTCCCACAGGGAATTCGTAAAATGCCGCCTTCGCAGTCATTAAGGTGTTTCGGTTCTCGCGGGATGCGTGATGTGAGAGGTACCCTTTCCGACCCCTTTCCCCCACCATCAGAAATGACTCGGCAGGAAATGGGCCCGCCATGTGCGGCGAAGAATCGGGTTCCAGACTCCAATACGCCTCTAACACAGGGGAATAGTCCCAAAAATCTGCAAGCCGCCACCCAATTGCGCTGCCGGAATCGCAATCTCCGATCATTGGCGCCCTTAAATCAGGCGCCAAACAATGAAGGTAGTTCACCGCGGCGGTCAGTTTCTCAGTAATGCGCCTGGAGAAACCCGCCCCTAAGATGTCCATTACATGCATGGTAGATACAAGAAATTCTAGCACGAACTTGAGATAACCTGTGGACTGTTCGGCGTAAACGCCATCCTCTAATATCAATTGAGGAAGCAACCGTTCGATGATCCGTGTGCACCGCTCCAGCCTCTGGCGAGCCTTGGGCAATCCCCCGTAAAGACAGCACAGTTGGATCAGAGAGCACGCTTCTCCCAACAAATGATTCCCAGGCGTATGATGGATAGTTAATTCATGCTCTACATGACACACATGCGCATACAAATAAGGAACGAATTTGAGCAGGAATTCGTCGTCCCAGGAGGCGCTCTCTGCGCACATGAGATGGCAACGCGCCCAGGACAGCATGCGCAATGCAACCTCAAGATTGCTGCTCCACTGAATGCCCAAAGGGTATTGGACCTGCGCCATCCAGCTCTCAATATGCTCACGCGCTGTCCGCGCATAGGATTCATCACGGGTAATGCGCCACGCCGCAGCGAGGGGCAAGAGGTGCTGGAAACGATTCAACTCCCAACACCACTTCACGTCGAGAGTGGCAAATTCGGGGTGGCGGAAAAAATCTATGGCTGCGTAGTGATCCTTGGGCCATTCCAAGCCAGGATGATCAAGATCCAGGACGTCCGCCCATGAAATGAGTGAAACCGCTTCAATCTCTTTCCAACCAAAAAGCGTCACTCGATTCGCCCGGACTGCGTCCGCCTGGGCGAGCAGTCGTTCTGTTTCAAAGGGATACGATGAACAGAACTCCCCCCAAAAAGCCTCATCGCCAAGCCAGCCAGGCCCGGCGCTCGGCCCCACCGCGCGCACCCCCGCGGCTGTGGAAAGCTGCCGGAAGGCAGCATGCTCCCCCGGGAAAAATCGGCTCAAAGCATCGTCCGCAATGGTTGCCCGCAGAAATCGTCGATGACGCCCGTGAAATAGTCGGAGTCGCACCCTTTGGGTGACATCGTCCCATTTCAGTCCGGCGAGTC
>CAYRVH010000014.1:5723-13469 GCA_964427855.1 uncultured Syntrophaceae bacterium | reverse complement strand
TACGGCATCATCTTGCGATTCATCTCGCCAAAAAAATCCCTTTAGAAGCGTCTCTCGGAGCATGGCATGAACCGATGTATTCATACCGCTTTCTTATGGCGCCCAGACCAGCAACAATGCGAGAAAGAAATCAAGCTGACTTCGTGTCTCTCATGGGAATGACCCATGTTACAGCGATTCTCGCAATTAATCACGAGATTACTTTGCGTTGCTCGTAATAACATCCCAGAGGCCTTTGTGGCACTGCGAAACGCCAATGGCGACAACACAATCTCGGTTCATATGAGTCGCGCAGAAAGTCTCTGCCGCTTGGAGATTTACTTCGCGAACCGCTCTTGTCACGAACTCCACTTGGCTGGCAAACCTAAGACGGATAGGGATCGCAGAAATGATCGGTGGCATGACGATGTCGATTAATAAGAACTACCGCACAACCGGCTCTACGGAGAGGAACCTTATCGTTGCCCATGGCTGCAGCGCCCGGCAATCTTGATGCAAGGTCGTCGCCATAGAACTCGATCAATTATTTCGACGCTTCACCAACGACTCCACAAGCGCGCAATACGCCCTGTACTGGGAAGGCCAGTCCAAAGCAGCCACTCTTTTCAATGCGTTTTCCGCGAGACGTCTGCGAACCTCGGGCTTTCGATACAGCTCGATTATCACGTCCGCCAGCGCCTGAGGGTCGCCGGGAGGCACAAAGGCAATGGCGTCCTCGCCAAAGATATCCTCCAATACAGCCAACTTCGTAGCCACGATAGGGAGCCCTACCGTTGCCATTTCTGGCACCTTCAAGGAAAGCGCATCATTCATATGGCAGTCTTTGAACGCGGGATAAATTCCGATATCGGCTGATTGCATGAGGCGCGGCATCTCTTCCAATGGGATGGGAGGATGGACTTCAAACAGGTCGGCGACGCCCAAGCTCCTCGCAAGCTGCACGCAGGCCTCCAGGGCCTTTCCCTCGTGGACGATCTTTGTGTACACGTTCAGCTTTACGCAAGGGATTGCCTTCCTCAGGGCGGGGAGAGCCTCGACGGCAATGCTAAGCCCGTAGCGAAATGCCACTGTTCCTACGTAGAGTATGACAAAACGCGTCTGCTCTGTGGGAGATGGAATGGGCTTGAGACTCGGCCGGAAGACCTTTGGGTCAGGCGCGTTCAGGATGATGGAGATCTTCCCCTGAGGGATCCCGCGGGCCGCGAGCCTCTCTTTGAAGACTTTTGTGCTCGTGATGACGTGAGAGCTAAAAGAGATGGACAGTTTCTCCATCAACAATTGCGCGCGGATGGAGTAATGATCCGGAGGCAACCCCAGCTTGGAACGCGCAAGCTCAGGCTGAGGATCATGGATGTTAAGAATGACGGGCGAGCCTCTCAAACGGGCGAGGATCGGGCAGAAGACGAGGAAATCAGGCATATTGTGAACATGCACGATGTCATAGTGGCGCCTGATTTCGAGAACCGTGCTCAGAAGCGCCATCATCACGCCGGTGATGGCCCAATTCATCAGCAGCGCCAACCCCTCCCGCCGCGCGCGAGAAAAAGGCAGCGGATAGACTCTTATATTAGGATGACTGCTCTGCGGGGCCCTGTCTTCTGAGTGAAGACAAATGATATCAACGAGATGGCCTTCCTCTGCGAGATACTCGCTGTACCGCCTCACCCGAATGTCCCGGGCATAAACGCTATGCGTGAGCATGAGGAACCGCAGCGGCAGCAAGTAAGGGCTTCTCCCTTGTCCTCCGCTCCTATAAGTACCGATAGAGCCATTGAGGGATGTGGAACTGACGCTTGTTCAACACAAGGCCAAGGATCTTCCCCTGCACGGCTGAGAGCTTCTTCAGAGAAAAATCGACGACCTGAGAGCGGGTCACCTCCGCCTCCACCACGAAGAGGATGCCATCCGTCATGGTGGCAATGACGTTGGAGTCTCGGAATGGAATAACCGGCGGGCTGTCCACGAGGATGTAGCGGTATCTTCCGCGCAGCGTTTCCAATGTCTTTCCTATGTTGTTGAAGGCTGTTTCCAGTTCCCCGCCGGATGGTACGGCATCGGCCACCGACCCTGCGGGCAAGACCGCCACGCCCAAGGCATCCACCGTCTGAATGTGCGGCCAGACATCATCGCCTTGACCCATCACACGGGCCAGAGACCCGCCCGATTCAAAAGACAAATACCGCTGCACCGACGGGTCCCTGAGATTCGCCTCAACGACGATGACCCCCTGTTCACGTTGGGGACTGGCGGCAATGGTAGCAGCCAGGGCTAAGGTCGTCGTAGTGACGCCCTCTGAGAAACGAGAAGCGGTTATTTGAATGACGCGTCCGGTCTGCATATGGTCTTCAGGGAAGAGCTCCCAATGGAGTCTATGGAACTCATCTGCATAAGATTGAGCTAATTCCTTGATCATGTTGGGGATGCCTCTCAGCGATTTTAATGAATCATAATATTTCATAGGCTGGAAAGTCAAGATTAATGATTGCTTTAATATTTTAATAAAACCCATTGACATTAAAGACAAATATTTGATATACTCGCCACAGTCGCATAGATACGAAAAGAAACCGCTGTAATTCAATATTGTTACATTAAAAATATGATTTCAAATCAGAGACATAACATGAGGCAGCAGACACAACTAGCTCAATTCAAGAAGTTTATTGGTAATGTCATAAGGCGAAACGCCGCAGCCGTGACGAGCACCCCTCTACATACTCATCACAAAATAACACGCACGCACCTCGCACGCACATCTCTCAACGCGGCGTACCCCACCCCAGGGGCGCTCAAAAGCCCCCCCGCACAAAGCCAAATCAGGGGTGGCAGCGCGCAAAAAGCGCCATTATGCCCGATTACTATGGCCAAGGAGATCGCGCCATGTTGAACAGAAAAGGACTCGATGACACACGCCATGCACAGCCTCCCAGACAGGATCATCCACAGGGATCAGGAACGCGTGAATCTCATCCGCTGGGAGAAAGCCTCGACTACGACCTGATGGAGGATTTGTCGTCTGGCAGAGACTCCTTCTTCGGCGCCGGTGGTCCTAGGGCCAATCCAGGAGAATCGCCCGGCGCAAAATGTCCCGGATTCGCTCATCCGCGTCCCGACGAGGAGCGTGAATACCCTCGTCCCTCTACAAGGCGGGAAGGCGCTCCCAGAGATTGCGCCCGAGATTGTCTCACTCGTGAAGCCGTTGCCCAGCCGTCTCTTACGTCATCAGGGATTGACGCCTCTGCAGCGGCTGAGCCTGTATTGGAACCCAAGCTCGGCGTTGGTCAGGGCACTCGCCGTAGTTCATCCCTTTGTCTGGAAGACCAGGACCACCTGCGCGCTGTCCCAGGAAAGGCGAGACCGTCAGAGACGCCTCAATTTCCTGCGTCTTCGGAGGGCATACGCGGCCCCCAGACTGATCCCCTCGCATATCAGGAACCATTGCGGCAGACGCCTGAGGTCGAGCCGGCGATTTCGCCTGACGAGTTTTCAGGGACAAAAAAGACCGACAAAGCGCAGTCATCGTGGTCGCACCTGAAAGACCACTCGTTCATCTCTCATTCGGGAAGGGTTTTATCACATATACTTGCGGCTTCCAGGGATTTCGTGAGGACGAGGCGCAGGACAGTGGTGCCCGCCATAGCTGCGATAATTCTGCTCCTCGCCTTTCTTTACCTTGCGCAACCCAAGCCCTATGCAGTCGAGACGCAACTGATGTTCATATCAGGAGACGGTCGCACGCCCGATCCCCTGGGTTGGTCTTTGGACAAGGAGACCAAGTATTTCAACAACACCAACGTGGTATACACCTTGGCTCAGAAGCTGTTCGAGGGCCAAGGCGGTCCTTCAGCCGCTGGACGGCCGCAAGATCAAGAAAATCCCCCCCCTTCTCAGAAGAGGCGTCGAGTCATCAGCGACGGTCGGGATCACTTTAGGAATCCAGGCGAATTCGTCAAGTGGTTTGTCAAAGCGAGCTCCTTGGAGACAGACACCTCATCAGTCCCTGCCCGGATCACCCTCAAGCTCACCGGCAAAGATCCAAAATTCTTGAAGACTGTTTCTGAGAATTATGTCCGCTCGTACGTGGAATTCAGACGAACGATCCCAATGCCGGCAATAGTGCAAGCCGCTTCCAGCGGCCTTGCGGACAACCCGGCTGTGCCACCGGTGCTCAAAACCATTAACGAGAGACTCCAAAACTTTGAGATTCAAGAACGCGAGTACGAATTGGCGTTGAATCTCATCGATTCTGGCAAGAGCCATTTTGCGGGCTTTATCCCTAAGGAGAGCATGGTCGAGGCCAATTCCTTGGCCCATTTCCAGCAAAAGATCGTGCAGTTGGAGCTGACCAAAAATTCTCTCAGCCTGAAATACGCCCCTGAGAGCAGAGAGGTTCGCACAGTGGAGGCCGAAATCCAGGCTGCGCGAAAAGCCATGCGTCAATGCCTTGTGGAGCAGCTTCGCTTTGTGAAGCACAACCGAGAGCTGCTGCTGACTCAAAAGATGGAGCTTGAAAAGGGTCTTATCGCGCCAGCTGAGGCCAAGCCGCAGACCCCGCAGCCCCCACAGCTGCAGCAGACCCAGGTCAAGCAATTCGTCAACGCAGACGCCCCGGTCCCGTTGGGAAACGGCCTATACCTTATATGGGACGCTCCCTCGCTCAAGGAAAAACCTCTGCTCTCAAAAGTCGGCGATGCCACAAGCAGACTGGCGTCAGGATTCCAGCAGTCCATCGACAGCGTTCGAGACGCAAAAGATTCCTTAATCACCGGCCTTTATAAGACCCTGGTCTCGGACAACGCACGCGACGAGGAGAGCGAGGGAGAGGTGGAATCTTCCAAGCCAAGAGGACGCTACATCGTCCGCCAATGAAATACGACGGGACTATCAGGCGCAAGGCTAGATGTTTGCCGCAACAGAAGACCATTATGAGGCAGCACCCATGAGAGCAAAAATCATAAAGCAACTCCCCGCAAAAGATACCAACGGCTTACGAATGGAGGTGGCAGCCATGCCTCTAAGGAACTCCGTACAAGACTCGTCCAACGTTGGGCCTTTTTTCAGCCGCACCAGGGCTGACCTTGTTGCGACGTTGGCCCTTCTCGCAGTCCTTCTCTTTGGGACGCCGCTGTCATCTTTGGCGGAACCCCTCGAGTACAGCCCGAGGTGGTCGCTGGGATTCGAGAGCACCTTGAGTACCATTGAGGGACGTATGGGATTTGATCAACAGAACGCAGGGTACGGAACGCTGAATGATCTCAAGGCTGATTTAGGCCTTCCGAATGACAATCGAACCTTCAAAATCCAAGGTTCAGTGAGGCCTTTGGAACACCATCTCCTCCGCGCATTCGGTACCATTCCTGAATCATACCTTGGCTCCAACACCCTCAACAAGAACATGCGGCTTACCCGCTTGCCCAACCCGAACGCCTTTGGTCAGACAGACCTGGTCGTCACCTTCCCAACTGGGAGTTATGTGTTTTCGGAACTCAAATACGCCTCGTTTGGTATGGGCTATGACCTCGACTTTCTCGTTGCTCCCCGTTGGAGCGCAGGAATTGCCGGGGAGCTACGATACCTCGACGTCCGTCTCAAGCTCTGGGGTGAAAATGCCCAGGACGGTCTTGGGCAAAACATTGGTCGGGTAGAGGACATTATTAATATCGATGAGATGTTTCCCTGTGTAGGGGGGCATGCAAATGTGGCCTTCCCGTTTGGGATGAATTCCATGTCACCACTCAATATAGGTGGATTCACCAAAATGAGCTTCGGACTTAGTCCAAACTACTTAAACTACGTCGATCTCTCCCTCGGACTCTCAGTATGGACAGGGCCGAGATCTCGAATGCAATTGATGGCCAAAGTGGGGGTTGAGCACGAGAGCGTGTTTCATGACGCGGCCAATCGCAACGGCAGGGTGTTCGAACTCAAGCGCAACGGGCTTTTGATCTCCCTCGACGGGGCATTCTAATGAGGGGGTGCATGATGAATACATATACAAGGACATGCAACGCGACGAACGAAATCCTTTCAGCAGGGGTACCGGCTATGAGAACCACGAGACTCATGAGGGCGCTCACAGATATAATCGCATGGACTGCGTCAAAACGGGCGCTTACATTGGTCTTCATCGCAGCGCTCATGGCGGGCGGCTGTGTGATTCCTCGGCATCGCGCCGTGGTGCCGGATCCGCCGGTTCCGCCTGGCAAGCGCATCACCCAGCACTTTCCCACAGCCCTCTACCGCCTCGCCGAAGGCGACACCATGGAGTTCCTTTATCTGACCGTCCCACAAAAAACCGCGACCCCGTATAGGCTGGCCGTCAAAGATTCCGTGGACGTGGAATTTGCGTTTCACCCTGAACTCAATAGGACCGTGCGGGTAAGGCCGGATGGACGCATCAGCATCCCCCGTAAGAAGGACGTCATGGTTGCGGGCCTTACCGCGGATCAGGTCTCTGACATGCTGAAAAAGACCTACGCGGACTTGCTCAAAGACCCTGAAATCACTGTGACTGTGAGAGAATTTAACGCGAAGCTGGATGAACTGCAAAAGGCCATCGCCACCGCGCCGTACGGCCAGGCCCGGGTCGTGGCAGTGCGGCCGGATGGCAATATATCCCTGCCGTACATCCCTGACGTTCGCGCAGCGGGTAAAACGATTCCTGAACTCACCAAAGAAGTGAATCAGCAGTACTCAAGCATTATTTCCGACATGCAGGTCTCCGTCCTGCTCAAGGACGTGGTGGGCAACCTCGTGTTTGTTGACGGCGAAGTGAATCGACCGGGTGTGTTCAACATGAGAGGTCCGATCACGGTTCAGCAGGCGATCGCCATGGCGGGCGGCATGAAAGTTACCGCAGAGCCGAGGACCGTCCTGTTGCTGTCCAAGGCGCCTGATGGTTCAATATCGCCCAGGACTGTGGACCTGACCAAGATCAACACGACCTCAGACTACATCGTAGGCAGAGACGACCTTGTGTATGTGCCGAAGACGGTCATCGCGAGGGCGAACATCTGGGTCGATCAGAACATTAGAGGACTCCTCATGTTCCAAGGCTGGTCGCTCGGACTCTCACAACAGGTGGGCCGCCAGACGTCGCGGTAGCCGCAACTCCATCCTCCTCACCCTCGGGGCTCGTTGGATCGCAGCGATCCAACGAGACCTAATTCTTTTCGCAGCGCAGGCTTCCCCGTCGGACTTCCTCCGGATTTACCTCCACATAGCCGCCTTGGGCCTTTGAAAACGATAGCCCCAGCGATCCATGATCGCCCAAGGATCGAGAAATCCTTGCATAATCATGCGGAACGTCTTCAAGCCATCCCCACGGGTGATGGAGGTGCGCCGGAGGAGAAAAGGGTCTGCCCCCGCGTGATTGAGTCCATGCAAAGCAGTCGTCGCCCAGGAGTAACCCGCATGGGCGGCCAGCATCGCTGTCGCTCCGGAGACATCCCGAAGGGTGCCGTAAGGATAGGAAACGCCTGAGGGAGCAGCGCCGAGCTCTTCGGCGATGCGCATTCGAGACGCCGCGAGCTCCTCCTGCGCCTGCGCGGGAGAGAGCGCCCCGAGGCTCACGTGTCGCACACAATGGGAGCCTACGCTAAAGCCGCTTAAATGAAGGTTTTTCACCCCATCCCAGTCCAGGTACACCCCTGCGGGCGCGTCGAAAAGCCTGTCAAGCAGTCCCGTGACCACAAAAAAAGTGGCGGGAAGCCTGTATCGACCTAGGGTTTCGGCTGCGATGGACCC